>NZ_JAGSOH010000035.1 GCF_018139625.1 Actinospica acidithermotolerans
GGGTTGGGGACGGTGCCGTGCGGTTCCACGTGGGGGCGGGTGGCGCGGTCGCGGTAGCCGTCGAGCAGCAGGCGGTTGCGGTTGAGGCAGAGGCGGTCGATGCGGGGGGTGGCCAGGTCGAACAGCTCGAAGCGGTCGGCGAGGTCCGGGAAGCGGGCCTGGTAGGCGGCGATCTCGGCGCGCACCTGCTCCCAGAAGCGGTCCGCGGGCAGGTCGAGGCGCTGCTCCAGCAGGTCCGCGAGGTAGCGGAAGTGGCCGACGAACAGGGCGCCGTGCAGGAATTGGCACAGGTACTCCGGGTGCTCGCGCAGCAGCACCGCGGCGGCCTCCTCCGGCATCTCGGCGAGCGCGGGGATGTCGGCGTCGGCGACGTTGACGTCGTCGACGAAGTCCTTGACGGCCAGGCGGACGGGGACGTCGTGCTCGTCAAAGATCACTACCGCGTTCTCGCCATGCGGCGAGAAGGCGGTGCCGTAGGCGTAGAGGTAGTGCAGCAGCGGAGGCAGGACCGCCGCGAGCAGCTTGCCGAGCCATTCCTCCGGCCTCAGGCCGGAGCGCGCGATGAGTTCGGCGATCAGCGGCCTGTCGTCGGCGCCGAGGGAGAGCAGCGCCGCGAGGGTGCGGGCGCGTTCGCCTGGCTCTAGCGCCGCGGGCAGGGATTCGCGCCAGATCGCGCCGAGCAGTTCGCGGTACTGGTACGGGATGCGCGGCATGCGGTCCAGCACGTCGTGCCGCACGGTCACGGAGGCGATCTCGCCGAGCAGCACGACGCGGCACTCCCCCGTCAGGAACGCGTCGGCGCCCGTGATGCCCTTCAGCCAGCTGGTGACGGCCGGAGCCGCGACGGTCCGGTCGGTCGGCAGGCCGCGCCAGACCATCGTGTTCAGGATGGACAGCGGCAGTTTCACGTGCCGCCGCTCCGGGTGGTCCACGTTACTGAAGGTGCGGATCGATTGCTGCGGCAGGTATGTGTCGTCGCACTCGCCGAGGTAGACCATCCGCGCGTCGGCGATCTCCGCGCCGTACAGCGTCTGGATCATCTCGTCCCACTGCCACGGGTGCACCGGCAGCCACCAGTAGCGCGCGGGGTTGCAGCCGCGGCGGATCAGCTCGGCGCCGAAGCGGACGCGCTCAGCGGGCGAGAGCTCCTCGGTGTACAGCCGACGGGCCGTCAGCCCGGCCACGGCGCGGTACTCGGCGAGGTCGTCGCGCACGGCGATCCAGGCCAGGCGGCCGGGCTCGCGGCTCTCCGGGGCGTAGCGCGCGGTGTCCGAGACCGAGAAGCCCAGCCGTCCCTTGTTGAACGCGATCCACGGGTGGCCGGTCTGGTGCCCCTCGAGCTCCGCGTATCCGAGGTCCGCCAGCTCGGCGGCGGTGGCCTGGGCCCGGGTGGCGATGCGCACGTCGGCGGCGAGGGTGGCGGCGAACTCGCGCACGAGGTGGCCGGCGGTGTCCCCGGCCAGGCCGAGGGTGCCCTGCGCGTCGGCCAGGAAGACGAGCGGGTCCGCGGCCTGGTGCCCGTCGCGGCGGATGGAGCCGGGCTCGACGAACCAGCAGTCGTACGCGCCGCGCCGCGCCCGGAACGCGTACTCCGTCTCGCCGCCGTCGGGCTTGCGCGCGGCCGGGCCGTACATGCTCTCGATGACGGGCGCGGGCGTGTCCGGCGCCGCGGCGCGCACCGTCAGCCGGTACCAGCCGTCCTGCTCGTGCACCGGCTGCGGCTCCAGCAGCTCCTCGTACGCGAACTCGCCGATCGTCTTCGCCAGCAGCCGCCGTCCGGCCGCGCGCCAGAGCAGCGCGGGGTCCGCCTCAGTCGAGGCCCTCGGGCGCGGCGGCGGGGTCATCGACTCCCGCGGGCGGGGGCTCTGGGTCTCCGCCTGCGACGGCGGCTGCGGGGCCGGCGAGGCGATCGGGATCTCCACCTGCTGCGGCAGCTGATCCGGCGCGGAAATGGGCTGAGCTGGGGCGTCGGTCACGGCGTTCCTCCGGCTGGCTCGGGATCTGGCGTTGCTCGTCGACGGTTCGCTGGGCGTGCCTGGCCCGTCCGATCTGGGCGGGCAGCGCGGTCACCCGGGTGATCGCCGGGTCGGCGGTGGCGGCGGCGGCCGGCGAGAAACTGGTGTGCGCGGTGCGCTCGGGCAGCCGGTAGACCTCGCGGCCGGCGACGGCGTTGATGATCGACGCCGCGCGGTACGCGGCGAGGCCCAGGTCGGGCGTGCCGACGCCGTGCGTGTGCAGTTCGGCGTTCTGGACGTAGAGCCCGGCGTCCGTTCCGTCCAGCACGACGCGGTGGTCGCGCCGGATCAGCGGCCTGCCGCGCGCATCGCGCCGGACCTGCGCGTCGATCGGGCCGAGCAGCCTGGGCTGACGCTGCGCGTAACCGGTCGCGAGCACAAGGCGCTGGGTGCGGACGACGCACGCGGTGCTCGTGCGGGCGTGCACGAATTCGAGCTCGACCTCCTCGCCGTCCGGCACTTCGACCAGGCGGCCGCCGACCGCCTCCATGCCGGGCAGCAGCGTGACGCCGGTGGACGCGGGTCCGTGCGGGAAGGCGCGTCGGTCCAGCTCGGTGCGGATCTCGGCGAGGGTGTCGCAGGACACGGCCTTGTAGAGCCTGCCCTGCGTCGCGAGCAGCTGGTCGCGGACGGCCTCAGGCAGCGCGTGGAAGTAGTCCGCGTAGTCGGGCGTGAAGTGCTCGAGCCCGATCTTCGAGTACTCCATCGGCTCGAACGCGGCCGACCTGGTGAGCCAGCGCAGCCGGCGGCCCGGCTGGTGCCAGCCGCGCAGCAGGTCGAGGACGATCTCGGCGCCGGACTGGCCGGAGCCGAGCACGGTCACGTCGTCGGCCGCGCGGATCCAGTCGGTGCGGTTCAGGTAGTGCGCGCTGTGCGAGACCAGCGCGCCGCCCGCCTCGCACACCGCGCGCAGCGAGCCGGGAACGACCGGCTCGGTGCCGATGCCGAGGACGACGTTCGCCGCGAGCGCGGTGCGCAGGCCGTCCGGCGAGTCGTAGCAGACGGCGAATCCGTCGCGGCCGTCGGCGAGGGCGGTGCGGCGGACCGCGGTGACCCGGCAGCCGAAGCGGCAGGACGCGAGCCGCTCGGCGACCGACCGGCAGTAGGCCTCGTATTCGGCGCGCGGGACGTGCCAGGCCTCGCCGAAGTAGAACCCGAACAGCCGGTCCTGGTCGCGCAGCCAGGCCAGATAGCTGTTCCGGCTGGTCGGGTCGACGAGGCTGACGAGGTCGGCGAGGAACGGGACCTGGAGCGTGGCGCCGTCGACCATCATGCCGGGATGCCAGCTGAATTCCACGTTCTCGTCGAGGAAGAGGCAGGTCAGCGGCTCGTACGGTTCGGCGAGCGCGGCGAGTGCCAGGTTGAACGGCCCCAGCCCGATGCCGACGAGTTCGTAGGCTTCCCGGCTCAACTCGTCTCCCTGATCATCAGGGTCGCGCGCTTGTCCGGCAGGTCCAGCGTGGCCGCGGGCGCGAATCCGGCGGCGGTGAACGCGCGGACGGAGGCGATGTTGCGCTCATCGGGTTCCGCGACGACCCGGCGGGCCTTCTCCTGCTGCACGGCGTCGGCGAGCGCGCGCAGCAGCACGCCGCCGAGGCCGATCCCGCGGCAGTCGCTCTCCCCGATCAGCAGGTGCACGCCCAGGTCGTCGGGCTGCGCGGCGTAGTACTCGGCCAGCGGGTCGTCGGCCGCCCGGTACAGCTCCCAGTAGCCGATCGCGCGGCCGGCGAGCCGGGCCAGCAGCGGCTGCGTGTGCGGCAGGTCGATCTGCGCGAGCACGTGCTCGGTGGTGCGCTCGAGCGGGCCGTCGAGCTCCCAGTAGCGCGCGACGTCCGGGTCGTTCATCCAGCTCTGGATGAGCGGCAGGTCGCGCTCGACCTTCACCGGGGACAGCGTGAGACGCCCGGCCGACGTGCGCAGATCGAACCACAGCAGGGCGGTCATCAGGATCCTCCGGTTCCGAGGCAGGGATTGGGGATCTCGACGTACACCGACTGCGTCGCCAGCTCGCCCACCAGCTCGTCCAGGCCCGCCGCGCGGGTGAGCAGGTTCGCCTTGCAGCGCAGGGTGCCCGCGTTCAGCAGCATGTCGGTCGGCTGGTGTCCGCGCAGGCCGGAGAGCTGTTCGCGGGCGACCGCGAGCAGGTCGCGCTCCTCGGCGAGCCCCGCGCAGCCGAGCGCGCCGACCACGCCGAACAGGTTGTTGATGCCGACGTAGTAGACGAGCCGCTCGGTCACGACGTCGTCCGGCACGATCGTCGAGCTGGCCTTGCCGAGCTCCGGATCGCCGGCCGTCTTCGCCAGCTGCGCGATCCGCGACTCGCGGTAGTAGAAGCCCTGGTTGTCCCGGTACCAGCCGGCGCCGGGATAGCCCTGCTCGTCGAGCTGGATGAGCGTGTTCTGCTGGTGGCCTTCGAGCGTGACGCCGAGTTCGGCGTCCAGCCACAGCATCGGCAGGATCAGGTGGGTCACGTAGCGGCCGAACCAGTCGGTGGCGACGGCGCGGGCCGGGCGCCCGGTCGCGGCGGCCAGTCCCTTGATGTGCGCGGCCAGCTCGTTCGCGGCGCCGTCCGAGGAGATCGCGCCGCGGCCGAGGTCGGTGAGCGCGGCGACGCAGTAGACGTAGTCGATCGGCCGGAACGGCGAGTGGCGCAGCGAGACGTCGAGGCCCTGCACGCCGTCGACGGCCAGGTAGCCAGCGTCCGTGAGCATGCGGAAGTTCGGGTGCGCGGCGAGCAGCCTGTTTCCGGCCTCGCCCGCGAACAGCCGGTGCGCCTCGACGCCCCGCTGCAGCTCCGTGCGCAGGTTCTCGCGCTTGGAGTTGGTGATGTTCAGACCGAGCGAGAGCTTGAGCATCACGGGCACGTCGGGCCGGTAGACCGTGCGCAGCGACGACGTGGCGAACCAGCGTGCCCCGGATCCGCCGCGGTGCCGCAGCTTCCCGGCGTCGATCAGATCGCGCACGGCCGGGCGGCGCAGCAGCTCCGCGGCCTGCCAGGGGTGCGCGGGGACGAGCATGCCGTCGTCCGGGAGCATCCCGCTGAGGAAGGTGCACAGGTCGTGAGCGGTCGGGCCGAGTTCGCTCTCCTCGGCGATCAGCGACTCGTCGACGCTGAACCAGTCGAGCTGGAAGCCGCCGCGCAGCTCGGGACTGTACGCGGTCTCGGTCAGGCCGTCCCGGCTCTTCGGGGTCGGGTGCAGCGGGTGCCCGGCGAGCAGCGCCTGCTCGGCGGCGAGGAACGGCGTGGTCAAGATCCCGGTGGACTCCGGGTCGGGGAACGCCGGGTTGGCGGCGCGATCCGCGAGGTGCACGGCGATCCGCTCGGCCGACTCGCCGGCCCGGCCGGCCAGCTCCTCGGCGGCCGGCCGTTCGCCCGTCGCCTCGCCCATCATCATGGCCAGCTCGCCGGGGGTGATCGGCCCCTCGTCGGACAGCGCCTGGCCGAAGCGGTGCCAGCCGGTCGCGGACCAGTAGCGGACGGGCACGGTGACGGTGGCCGGGCCGATCTCCAGGACCAGGTCGGCGGCGGCCGGGCGCGGCACCCGGTGCTCGCGGACCCAGCACCGCAGCAGGCTCTCGACGGCGAGTCGGGCGGCGGCGTCCGAGATCTCGGCGGCGGGCGTCGGCTGCGGCTGCACGGCTGTGGTCACGGGCGGTTCCTCGGGCTGGATTCGGACGGAGGGTTCAGCTGCTCGGCACGTCGCAGGCGTGCGCGGCCGCGGCGACGAGGTCGAGCAGGGCGTCGAGTTCGGCATTGGTCGTCTCGGGCCGCAGCAGCGTGAACTTCAGCCGCAGCGAACCGGGGCCGCCGCCGGGCAGCGCGGTGCGGCCGACGACGGCGCTGCCGGCGGCCAGCAGCGCGCGTCTGGCCTCGGCGTTCACCCGGTCCGGGTCGCCGTTGCGGGCGCGGTAGCGGAAGAGCACGGTGGTCAGCGCGGGCCGCAGCGCGAGCTCGAACTCGGGCCGGGCCTCGATCGCGGCGGCGACGTGCGCGGTCTGGGCGAAGCAGCTCTCGATCATCTGCGTGAAGCCGTCGAGGCCGTGGTGCCGGCCCGCGGCGAGGATCTTCACGGCGTCGGGGCGGCGCGTGGTGCGCAGCGAGCGGCCGAGCAGGTTCGGGTAGCCGGCGGCCTCGTCGTCGAGGTCGGAGAGGTAGGCGACGCGGCGTGAGATCGGCGCCAGCGCCTGCGGATCGCGGGTGAGCAGCAGGCCGGCCGGGATGGGCTGCCAGCCGAATTTGTGCAGGTCGACGGTTGCGGAGTCGGCGAGCTCGATGCCCGCGAGCATCGATCGGCGGACGTTCGAGAGCAGCAGCCCGCCGCCGTAAGCGGCGTCCACGTGGAACCAGGCATCGTGCTTGCGGGCCACGGATGCGCACTCGGTGAGCGGGTCGATGGCGCCCGCGTCGGTGGTTCCGGCCGTGGCCACGACGGCGACGAGCGTGTCCCCGTCGGCGGCGATGCGCTTCGCCGCCTGCGACAATGCGGCGGCATCGAGCCGGTGATCCTCCTGCACCGGAACCGGGATGACGGCGCGTTCGCCGAGGCCGAGCTGCGCGGCGGCCCGGGCGACGGAGAAGTGCGCGACCTCCGAGGTCAGGATGCGCAGACGCCCGGCGGCGGCCGCCGGGATTCCCGTCTCGGCCGGATCGACCGCGTACGCCCGGGCCAGCGCGGCATCGCGGGCCAGCAGCAACGCGAAATGGTTGGACTCGGTGCCGCCCGAGGTGATCGAACCGGAGCCCGGCGCCCCGAACGCGAGCGCGCTGTACTCCTCGATGACGCAGGCCTCGATGACGGAAGCGGCCGCGCTCTGATCCCACGAGTCCTGCGAGGGATTGAGCGCGGCGACGAGTTGGTCCGCCTCGACGGCGACGGGATCCGGTGGACAGTGCAGGTGGGCGGCGGCGTACGGATGCGCCGGGCGGACCGTGTGCGTGGGCAGATACCCGATCAGGACGTCGAGCGACCACGCGCCGAGGCCCATCGGCGGCAGGACCGGCGTGAACGCGGCCCGCACCTCGGCTTCGAGCGCTGCGGGGCCCCCTGCCGGAAGGGGCCCACCGCTCATGACCGCCAACCGGCGCTCGCGGCCGCGATCGAGTCGAGCACCAGGTCGCGCACCTGCTCGGCTTCGAGCTCTGTCATGGTCAGGGGCGGCAGCAGGCGAAGCACCGCGCCGTGCCGGCCGCCGAGCTCCACGATCAGGCCGCGCCGCAGCGCCTCCGCGCGCACGCGCCGGGCCAGGCCGGGCGCGGCGGGCCGGGCGCCGAGGACGTCGGCGGCCGAGCCTGCGTCGACCAGGTCGAGGCCGATCATCAGCCCGCGGCCGCGCACATCGCCGATGGCGGGCAGCTCGGCCATCGCCTCTTCGAACTCGGAGCGCAGCTTGTCCCCGAGCTTGCGGGACTGCTCGGCGAGGCTGTGCTCGGCGACGAACCGCATGGTCGCGGTGCCTGCGGCCATCGCGAGCTGGTGCCCGCGGAAGGTGCCGGTGTGCGCGCCCTCCTGCCAGACGTCGTACTTCGCGCGGTAGACGATCACGGCCAGCGGCAGGCCGCCGCCGATCGCCTTCGAGAGCACCATCATGTCCGGCACGACTCCGGCGTGGTCCACGCCCCAGAGCTCGCCGGTGCGCCCGAGGCCGGTCTGCACCTCGTCGGCGATCATCGGCATGTCGTACGCGGCCGCCAGTGCGGACAGCGACCGCAGCCAGCCGTCCGGCGCCGGGATCACGCCGCCCTCGCCCTGGACGGGTTCGACGATCACGGCGGCGGGCGGGGTCATGCCGCTGCCGGGATCGTCGAACAGCCTGCGCACGTGCTCGACGGCGATCCGCTCCCCCGCGATGCCGCCGATGCCGTAGGGGCAGCGGTAGTCCTGCGGGAAGGGCAGCCGGGTCACGCCCGCGTCCGGCACCCGGGCCGGAGTGCGCGCGGACACGTTGCCGGTCGCCGCCAGCGCCGCCGCCGTCATGCCGTGGTATGCGCCGGTGAACGCGACGAGGCCCGAGCGGCCGGTGGCGATGCGGGCCAGCTTGATCGCGGCCTCGACGGCGTCGGCGCCGGACGGGCCGCAGAAGTGCATGCGCGCGTCCCGGGCCAGCTCGCCGGGCAGCAGGCCGAGCAGGGTCTCGGTGAACTCGTCCTTGATCGGGGTCGCGAGGTCGAGCACGTGCATCGGAGCGCCCGCGTCGAGGACCTTGCGCACGGCCTCGACGACGACGGGGTGGTTGTGGCCCAGCGCGAGTGAGCCGGCGCCGGAGAGGCAGTCCAGGTACGTGCGGCCGTCCGCGCCGTGGACGAGCATCCCCTCGGCCCGGACGGGGACGACCGGCAGGTGCCGGGCATAGCTGCGCGCCGACGATTCCCGGGCGGCCTGCCTCGCGAGCAGGCCCTCCGGGTCGTGAAGCTCGTCGACGCCCACGTTCCGCCCTCACTGACGCATCATCAGAAGATCGTTGTGAGGCAAGCCTTACCCAGGCTCGGTGACCGCGTCAAACCGTTTCACTACTGTGAGTGACATGTAGGATAAGCGAACCGCCGGGCCCTGGAACCAGGACCCGGCGGTTGGCCGTACGGCGTCAGCTCAGGAATTCGCCGAGCGCGGCGTGCAGCGGGGCGTCCACCCGGGCCAGCACGCGGGTGCCGGTCTCCAGGTGCGTCTCGCTGAGCAGCTCGCCGTGCTCGTGGATCCGCGAGATCAGGTCGCCGCGGCCGTACGGGATCACCGCGTCCACCTCGAAGGCGGGGCGCGGCAGGTCCTCCTCGATCGCCGCGAGCAGCTTGTCGATGCCCGCGCCGGTGCGCGCCGAGACGACCACGGAGTGCGGCTCGCGGCGCAGCAGCCGGGCGATCACGTCCGGATCGGCGGCGTCGGCCTTGTTGAAGACCACGATCTCCGGGACCTTGGCCGCGCCGATCTCGTGCAGCACCTCGCGCACCGCGGCGAGCTGGCCCTCGGGGTCGGGGTCCGAGGCGTCGACCACGTGCAGGATCAGGTCCGCGTCCACGACCTCTTCGAGCGTGGACCGGAAGGCCTCGACGAGCAGGTGCGGCAGGTGCCGGACGAAGCCGACGGTGTCCGCGACGGTGTAGCCGCGGCCGCCCGCGGTCTCGGTGCGCCGCACGGTCGGGTCCAGGGTGGCGAACAGCGCGTCCTCCACCAGCACTCCGGCGCCGGTGACCCGGTTGAGCAGCGAGGACTTGCCGGCGTTGGTGTAGCCGGCGATCGCCACGGACGGGACGGCGTTGCGCCGCCGCTCGTGCCGCTTGGCGTCGCGGCCCTTGCCGAGCTCCGCGATCTCCCGGCGCATCTTCGCCATCTTCTCGCGGATCCGCCGCCGGTCCAGCTCGATCTTCGTCTCACCGGGACCGCGGGTGGCGATGCCGCCGCCCCCGGCCGTGCCGCCGCCGCCCATCTGGCGGGAGAGCGACTGGCCCCAGCCGCGCAGCCTCGGCAGCATGTACTGCATCTGCGCGAGCGCGACCTGCGCCTTGCCCTCGCGGGACTTGGCGTGCTGGGCGAAGATGTCCAGGATCAGCGCGGTGCGGTCGACCACCTTGACCTTGACCACGTCCTCCAGGTGGATCAGCTGGGCCGGGGTCAGCTCCCCGTCGCAGATCACCGTGTCGGCGCCGGTCTCGGCGACGATGTCGCGCAGCTCCTTGGCCTTGCCGGAGCCGATGTAGGTGGCGGCGTCTGGCTGGTCGCGGCGCTGGGTCACGCCCTCGAGCACCTGGGAGCCGGCCGTCTCGGCCAGCGCCGCGAGCTCGCGCAGCGAGGCCTCCGCGTCCGCGGCGGTGCCGGAGGTCCAGACGCCCACCAGGACGACGCGTTCCAGGCGCAACTGCCGGTATTCGACCTCGGTGACGTCCTGGAGCTCGGTCGAGAGCCCTGCCACGCGGCGGAGCGAGGCCCGATCGGCTCGGTCGAACTGCTCGCCGTCGTAGTCGTTCCCCAGCTCCAGATCGTCCCGGGCCTCGTACTCGGAATCGACTTCATAACGGGAGTTGGTCATCTGTGCCTTTCGCGATCGGTGGTGATGATTCGATGGTCGCACGGGTCGGCGGAGATCGGCATGCGGATTTTCCGCCGGCCTTCCCCGCCCCATGCCGAAAGCCCCGCCCCGCGGTCGCGGGACGGGGGCTGCTCGGGGTTTCTCAGAGTCTGCGTCGTGGTCTTCTTCGCCCTTATCGGAGCGCCAGCTGCGGCACCGAGCCCGCGCCGGGCAGGATGACCGGGTAGGCGAGCAGGTTCGGCGAGCCCATCGCGAGGTGCGGGGCGCCGATGCCGTGGCCGCCCACCTGGCCCGGCGTGCCGGACGGGGCGAGCGCGGCGGCGGTCACCGCGGGGGCCGGTCCGACCGCGAGGTTCTGGCCGCCGTTGACGGCGCCGACCGCGGCCGGGGTGCGCCGGGTGACCGGACGCGCCGCGGGACGGGCCCCGGGACGCACCGCGCCGCGCGCCACCGGCTTGGCCAGCGGCATGCTCTTGACGGGGGTCTTGTCCCCGGAACCCACGCGGGCCGGGGGTACCGGCGCGGAGATGCGCTCGGACTCGAGCTGGGCGGCGAGTTCGGCCGCGGCGAGCTCGATGGACACTTCGCGGAGCACGTCGGACAACCGGGCGTCGAGAGCGTCGCAGATGGCGGCGAGCAGCTCCGAACTCGGCTCTTTCTGGCCGCGCTCGATCTCGGAGAGGTACCCGGGCGAGATTCTCGCCGCTGCGGCGAGCTGCCGCAGGGTACGCCCTTCGTCCTGGCGCTTGCGCCGCAGCACATCGCCGAGCAGGCGACGGATCAGGATCATGGCGTCGCTCCCTCCCTCTCGTGAACTCGTAGTCGGTCTTCGGCCGCGGGTTCCGACCTCGGCCGCGCTCGGCTGGGAGCCGAGCGCCCGGGCGGCGCCCGTTCGCGCTGCGCCGCCCCACCTTCGGGGAGCGGCTTCCGGCCACCGTACCCGCTCCGGGTCCGGTATTCACCGGGTCGGCCGGAATTTTCTTCCCGTCCGGACCGGCGATGGCGCCTGGCGCCGGCGGCGCCTTCCCTTCGCCGGGAGGGGCCACCGTACCGTGCAACGGCCGTGCGTCGAACTAAATTCCCTCGTCCGCACCGTGCTTTCCACGGAGCGTTCAACTGCGGCGTCTGCGACACCACTCACTCTAAGACGTGCCACCGACAGTGCCGGTTCATGCTTCCGACCGGGAAACTTTTATCGGACGCTTACCCCGCGGCCCACGATGTGAGATGTGCCACCGCGCTGGCCAGCGCCAGCCGGGTCGCCGCGCGCTGGATCTCGCCGCGGTCCCCGGCGAAGCGCTCGTACGCCACCTCGGCGTCCTCCGGGTCCGGCCCGACCACCGCGACGTACACGGTGCCGACCGCCTTGCCGTCCTGCTCGCTCGGGCCCGCGACGCCGGTGGTGGCGATGCCCACATCGGCCCCGCACAGCTTGCGCACACCCTCGGCCATCTGCCGGGCCACCTCGCCGTCCACGGCGCCGACCCGGTCCAGCAGCCCCGCGTCCACGCCGAGCACCCGGGCCTTGAGGTCCGTGGCATAGGCGGTCACCGAGCCGCGCAGCACCGCCGAGGCGCCCGGCACGGCCGTCACCGCCGCGGCCACCCGGCCGCCGGTCAGCGACTCGGCCACGGCCACCGTGAGCCGGGAGCGCAGCGCCAGCGTGAACAGCCGCAGCGCCGGGTCTACCTCCTCGGCCGCTCCCGCGTCCCGCGCCGCCCCGTCCCGGCCTGCCTGCGGGTTCGAGCTCATGTCAGCCATCGTCTCACCGCCCGGCGCGCAGCCGCACGGCGCGCACGATGTAGTCCGCTCCGGTCGCCACGGTCAGCACCAGCGCCGCGGCCATCACCACGGTCGCGGTCCACTCCAGCCAGGCCACGCTCTGCAGCGGCAGCACGTAGAGGAAGATCGCCAGGGACTGGAGCACGGTCTTGAGCTTGCCGCCCGGGCTCGCCGCGATCACGCCGTACCTGATCACCCAGAACCGCATCAGCGTGATGCCGATCTCGCGGACCAGGATGACGACGGTCACCCACCACCACAGCTCGTGCTGCAGGCTCAGGCAGATCAGCGCGGCGCCGATCAGCGCCTTGTCCGCGATCGGGTCGGCGATCTTGCCGAAGTCGGTGATCAGGTGCCTGCGGCGGGCCAGCTCCCCGTCGAGGCGGTCGGTCGCCGAGGCCAGGAAGAACACGGCCGCCGCGGCCAGCCGCCACCGCGTGTCCTGGCCGCCGTCGTGCACGAAGAGCGCCACGAACAGCGGGACCAGCAGGATCCGGAGCATCGTGAGCATGTTCGCGATGTTCCAGTTGGAGACGGGCTCCCGGGACGCCGACGGGTCCGGCGCCACGTCTATCCGCCCGTCGGCCGGGGTGCTCACCCGAGCTCCGCGGCTTGCGCGGCCACGGGCTCCGCGACCAGGTCCACACCCTCGCTGTCCAGCACGACCGCGTCGACCAGGTCGCCGACCCGGATCCCGGCGAGGGCGCCGGTCAGCCGGACCGAGCCGTCCACCTCGGGACCCTGGTGCGCTGCGCGGCCCTCGGCGTAATCCTCGGAGACCTCCTCGACCAGCACCCGGACCTTCTCGCCGATCCGCTCGGCGGCCCGCTGGGCCACCAGGTCCTCGGCCAGGTCGGCGAGAGCGGCGGCGCGTTCGTCGATCAGGTCCTGGTCCAGCTTGTCGGCGAAGCCCGCGGCCTCGGTGCCGTCCTCGTCCGAGTAGCCGAACACGCCGATGGCGTCCAGCCGGGCCTCGGTCAGGAAGCGCTCCAGCTCGGCGTAGTCCTCGTCGGTCTCGCCGGGGAACCCGACGATGAAGTTGGACCGGGCGCCGGCCTGCGGCACCAGCTCGCGGATCGAGGCCAGCAGCTCCAGGAAGCGGTCCGTGTCGCCGAAGCGCCGCATCCGGCGCAGCACGCCGGGCGCGCTGTGCTGGAAGGAGAGGTCGAAGTACGGCACCACCTTGGGCGTGGTGGCCAGCGCGGTCACCAGGCTGGGCCGCAGCTCGGCGGGCTGCAGGTAGGACACCCGGATCCAGTCGAGGCCGTCGATCGCGGACAGCTCGGGCAGCAGCGTCTCGAGCAGCCGCAGGTCGCCCAGGTCCTTGCCGTAGGACGTGGAGTTCTCGCTGACCAGGACGACCTCGCGAACGCCCTGCTCGGCCAGCCAGCGGGCCTCGGCGAGGATGTCCGAGGGGCGGCGGGAGAGGAACGCTCCGCGGAAGGACGGGATCGCGCAGAAGGAGCAGCGCCGGTCGCAGCCGGAGGCCAGCTTCAGCGGGGCCGAGGGCCCGTCGCCGAGGCGGCGGCGCAGCGTGCGCGGTCCCGAGGCGGGGGCGAGCCCGTCCGGCAGGTCGGAGATCTTCGGGGCGGCGTCCCGGCCGTGCCCATGGCCGGGGACGGACGAGCCACCCGCCTGGCGCTCGACCGGGGTCAGCGGGAGCAGCAGGCGGCGGTCCGAGGGGGTGTGCGCCTCGACGTGCCCGCCGCCGAGGATGGTGCGCAGCCGGTCGCCGATGTCCTGGTAGGAGTCGAAGCCGAGGACGGCGTCCGCCTCGGGCAGCTCGTCCGCCAGCTGCTTGCCGTAGCGCTCGGCCAGGCACCCGACCGCGACCACGGCCTTGGTCCGGCCCTGGCCCTTGAGGTCGGAGGCGGCCAGCAGGGTGTCGATCGAGTCCTTCTTCGCCGCGTCCACGAAGCCGCAGGTGTTGACCACCGCGATCTCCGCGTCCTCGGCCTCGTCGACGAGCTCGAAGCCGTCGGCGGCGAGGCGCCCGGCGAGCTCCTCGGAGTCCACGTCGTTGCGGGCGCAGCCGAGGGTGATCAGCGCGACCTTGTGGGTCGCGCGTGCGTCTTCGGGCAGCGTGGATTCGGGCATGGCGGAGCTCGGCATGCAACCAGGGTATCCGGCCCGTACGCTCGGCCTGGCATTCCCGGTTGCGCCTACAGCTGACCCTGCGGGCCGAAGCTGGTGCTGACGACCTGTCCGTCGGTGCCCTCGCTGGCCACGACCTTGCCGTTGAGCTGCAGCGCCACCCCCGCCGCGTTGCCCAGCGTCACGTCCAGCCTTGCCGTGTCGGTGAACTCCTTGGTCGTGCCGGGAGCCAGGATGTTCCAGAACAGCTGCTGCCCGGCCGAGTTGACCACGCCGATCCAGACCGGCTCGGTCTTCGTGCTGATCTTGAGGTCGACCGGCGCCTTCGGCGCGGCGACGGCCGGGGACGGCGTCGGCTTGGGGCTCGAGGCCTTGGGGGCGGGCGTGGCGTGCTTCTTGGAGACGGCCGCGCCGGCGGCCCCGGTCGGGGCGGTCGCGGCGGGCGAGCCGTGCGGCCAGAGCTGGACCGCGGCGACGAGCCCGACCGCGCCGATCGCCCCGAGCAGCGCGAGCGACCAGTTCGGCCCCGGCCGCGGCGCCGCGCCCTTCGCGCCCCCGAGGAACGCCGCCGGCGCCTCGTTGACCGCGGCCCCGTCCGAGACGAGCGGATCGACCAGCCGCGCGGCCGAGCCGGAGTCGGCGTCGGTGAAGTCGTCCCGGCGCGGCTGCTTGAGCGCGGGCAGATCCGGCGGCGGGGCCGCGCCGACCATCGGCACCAGAGAGGGGACGGCGCCCGGAACGATCGTCGGCAGCACCGCGCGGGCCCGGTTCGTCGCCGCCTGCCGCGCGTCCTTGCGGGCGGAGCCCAGCGGCTTGTCCGACCGCGGCACGCTGGACGGATGGGCGGTGCGCGGCTTGCGCAGGTCCCGCTTCGTCAGCGGCGGCAGATGGACCGCGCCGTACATCAGCAGCAGCGGCTCCGGGTCCATCCCGACCGCCTGCGCGTACGCGCGGATGTGCCCGCGCGCGTACACGTCGCCTCCGCAGTGCTCGAACTGCCCGGCCTCCACCCGCCGCAGCGTCTCCGGCGTGATCCGGGTCAGCTCACTGACCTCGCGCGCGGTCAGGCCCCGGTCGATCCGCGCCTGCAGCAGCAGTTCGCCGATCTCCCGGTGCCCGGATCCGGGCCCGGAGCCGGCTCCCTGGCCTGAGCCCGAGGCCGAGGCCGCGGGGCCACCCGGGCCGGTGCGGGAGCCTGAGCCGGCGCGGGAGCCCGAGCCGGTTCCGGAGCGTGGCCCGGATCCCGCGGCCCTGCCGTCCGCCGCCGCACCCCGGTCGCCGTGCTGCTGGGCCCTGCGGACCCGGTCCTCCCCGTCCTGCTGTGCCATTTCCCGCCTCCGGTGCTGTGCTCTACGCGCGACCCGTTTATCTGCTTGCCTTACCGGATGCACCTGCCCGGTTCCGGGGCGCCCGTCCCCTCCCGAGCCGTGGATTCCCCCGATTGGCGGGCGCGCGTCCGACCGGCTAACGCACCGTCAGCTGGAAAGGTCACGGTCAGCGACGTGCCGAAATCCGCACCGCCGAAGGCGGCGGGGAACCCGGATGTCGGAAGCGGAGCGCATGGCGCGGGTGAGGCGTCGCCATCAGCGACAGCGCCGCCGACGCCGTCCCTACCCCTCCGCGTTCAGGCCGTCCACGACCTGCTGCAGGTCGTCGGGGCGGACGAGGACTTCGCGGGCCTTGGCGCCTTCGCTGGGGCCGACCACGCCGCGCTGTTCGAGGAGGTCCATGAGGCGGCCGGCCTTGGCGAAGCCCACGCGCAGCTTGCGCTGGAGCATGGAGGTGGAGCCGAACTGGCTGGAGACGATGAGCTCGGCCGCTTGGACCAGCAGTTCGAGGTCCTCGCCGATCTCCTCTTCGGGCTTCCTGGCGGCGGCCTGGCCCTCGGTGACGTCGCTGCGGTACTCGGCCTGCAGCTGGGACTTGCAGTGCTCGACGATGGCGGCGATCTCTTCGTCGGAGAGATAGGCGCCCTGGAGGCGGACGGGCTTGGAGGCGCCCATGGGCAGGAAGAGGGCGTCGCCCCTGCCGACGAGCTTCTCGGCGCCGGGCTGGTCGAGGATGACGCGGGAGTCGGCGAGGGAGGAGGTGCCGAACGCCAGCCTTGACGGGACGTTGGCCTTGATCAGGCCGGTGACGACGTCGACGCTGGGGCGCTGGGTGGCGAGGACCAGGTGGATGCCGGCCGCGCGCGCCAGCTGGGTGATGCGGACGATGGAGTCCTCGACGTCCCTCGGCGCGACCATCATGAGGTCGGCCAGCTCGTCGACGATGACCAGCAGGTACGGGTACCTGCGGTACTCGTAGTCGGCGCCGAGCGGGGGCTTGACCTTGCCGGCCTCGAACGCCTTGTTGTAGTCGTCGAGGTGGCGGAAGCCGGTCTCCGCGAGCACGTCGTAGCGCTGCTCCATCTCGCGCACGACCCATTGCAGCGCCTCGGCCGCCTTCTTCGGCGACGTGATGATCTTCGTGACCAGGTGCGGCACGCCGTCGTAGGCCGTCAGCTCGACGCGCTTGGGATCGACGAGGATCAGCTGCACCTGCTCGGGCGTGGCGCGCATCAGGATCGAGGTAATCAGCGTGTTGATGCAGGTGCTCTTACCGGCGCCGGTGGCCCCGGCGACGAGGATGTGCGGCATCTTCGTCAGGTTCGCGGAGACGTTCTGGCCCTCGACGTCCTTGCCCAGGCCGACGAGCATGGGGTGGCTGTCGGCCACCGCCTCGTCCGCGCGCAGGATGTCGCCGAGTGAGACCATCTCGCGGTCGGTGTTCGGGATCTCGATGCCGATCGCGCTCTTGCCGGGGATCGGCGAGAGGATGCGCACGTCCGCCGAGGCCACCGCGTAGGCGATGTTCTTCGACAGGGCCGTGATGCGCTCCACCTTGACCGCCTGGCCGAGTTCGACCTCGTAGCGGGTCACCGTCGGGCCCCGGGTGAAGCCGGTGACCTTGGCGTCCACAGAGAACTGCGCGAAGACCCCGGTCAGCGACTCGACGACCGCGTCGTTCACCTTGGAGCGGGCCTTGAGCGGCGCGCCCTGGGCGAGCAGGTCCATCGACGGGAGCTGGTAGTCCTGGCCGCTGAGCAGGGTGACCTGCTCGACGCGCGGGGACGAGGACGGGGCGGCCGCCGCCTTCTTGCGGGCCCTGGCCGCCTTCCGCTCCTGGATCTCCTGCTCCTTCTGCTGCTGGATCGGCAGCGGGAGCAGGACGGTGGGCTCGGCGAGGTCCGGGTCCTCGGGCAGGTCGGGGTCGACGTCGGGGACGGCAGGCGCGAGCTGGAGGCCGCGGACGGCCTGCAGGTCGCTCGGCTCCTGCTCGCCGTCGATGCGCGGGTCGTCCTCGGGCAGCCGGCCGTGGAAGGTGCCCTCGAGCAGGCGGTCGGCCGTCACGCGGGCGCGGCGCAGCCGGTCGGGGATGCGGTAGACCGGCGTCGCGGTCGTCACCAGCAGGCCGAAGAAGGTCAGCAGCACCAGCAGCGGGACGGTCACCCACTGGCTGAAGACGGCGGACAGCGGCGCGGAGGCGAACCAGCCGAGCCAGCCGGTGCCGTGCCGCATCGCCTCGGCGCCCATCGAGGGGCGCGGTGCGCCGCGGGCGATGTGCACGATGCCGAGCACGCCGAGGCTCAGGCAGGTCAGGCCGATGACGATGCGGCCGAGGTCGTCGGCGGTGTCCTTGGGGTGCCGCATCACGCGCACCGCGAGGCCGAGCAGCAGCAGCGGGACGGCCCAGGCCAGGCAGCCGACGGCGCCGACCACGACGGTGTAGACGCCGCTGCCGAGCCAGCCGGGCATCTTGTGGAATATGGCCGCGCCCACGACCAGCGCGAGGCCGATCAGCAGCAGGCCCCAGCCGTCGCGCCGGTGGTCCGGGTGCAGGCCGCGCGGTTCGGCGACGGCCTGCTGCGCGTCGTCGGAGGTGCGGGCCCCGGGCAGATCGCTGGCCATCCCGGCCCGCCCGACGGCCTGCCGCCGCCGTCCGGTGCGCGCGACCGCGCCGACCGACCGGCTGGCGCCGAGCCAGAGCACGGAGAAGAACAGCTCGACCGCGCGCACCAGCAGTTCTATCGGGCCGGGGATCGTCGGCGTCCTCGCGGCCTGGGCTCTGCCCTTCGCGGACGCGCCGGGCCTCGCGGCGGCCTTCTTGGCCGGACGCTTGGCCTGGGTGCGCTTGGCCGGGGCACGGGACGGCATGGTTCGAGAGTACTCGAAGATCCCGGCCGGATGCCGGTTCTGATCCCGCCGGACACGGCGTCAGAACGGTGAGCGGTCGCCAACAGGCGGCTGTACGGCCGTTGGCCGACGGGGCGGCTCAGGTCAGAGCGTCAAGGGCCGAACGCAGCCGGCCGAGCCTCGTGTTGAGCGTGTCGAGCGCGGCGGTCAGCTCGGCGCGGCGCGGGCGGCTCAGGTCAGAGCGTCAAGGGCCGAACGCAGCCGGCCGAGCCTCGTGTTGAGCGTGTCGAGCGCGGCGGTCAGCTCGGCGCGCGGGATCGCGCCGTCGGCGGCGGGCGACGAGCCCGCGGAGGTGCCTGCCGCCAGCCGCTCCAGGCCGTGCACGTTCTCCTCCACCGCCGCGAGCCGCGCCGCGAGCTCGGCGACCAGCCACGCGCCGTCCCGGCCGGCCTCGTCGCGCGCGGCGAGCCGGTCGGTGAGCAGCTGGGCCTGCTCCTTGAGCAGCAGGTTCTTCCGGTGCAGCTCGACGAAGACGGAGACCTTCGCGCGCAGGATCCACGGGTCGAAGGGCTTGGCCAGGTAGTCCACCGCGCCCGCCGCGTAGCCGCGGAAGGTGTGGTGCGGGCCGTTGGAGACCGCGGTCAGGAAGATGATCGGGATGTCCTTGGTCCGCTCCCGCCGCTTGATGTGCGCGGCGGTCTCGAAGCCGTCCAGGCCCGGCATCTGCACGTCCAGCAGGATCACCGCGAAGTCCTCGGTGAGCAGCGCCTTGAGCGCCTCCTCGCCCGAGGTCGCCCGCACCAGGGTCTGGTCCAGGGCGCCGAGCACGGCCTCGAGGGCGACCAGGTTCTCCGGGCGGTCGTCCACGAGCAGGATCTTCGCCCTTTCGGCCATGGGTGCTTCGCCTTCCAGCTCCGGCTGCGGGTGGTGGTGGTGACGGTGGCGGCTGTGGGTGCCGCGCTCTACCGTACCCGGCCGGGGCCGTCACTCGCAGTGAGCCACAGTCTGATCAGCTCGAGCAGCTGCCCGGTGACGACCGGCTTCGTCACATACTCGGAGGCGCCGGCCTCGATGGCCTTCTCGCGGTCGCCCTGCATCGCCTTCGCCGTGAGCGCGATGATCGGCAGGTCGACGAAGCGCTCCATCCGGCGTACGGCGCGCATCGTCGTGTACCCGTCCATCTCGGGCATCATGATGTCCATCAGCACGAGGTCGATCCGGTCGGCGCGCTCGAGCATGTCGATCGCCTCAAGGCCGTTCTCCGCGTAACGGACCGTCAGCCCGTGCTGCTCCAGGACGCTGGTGAGCGCGAAGACGTTGCGCACGTCGTCGTCCACGACGAGCACCACCTCGCCGTCGAAGCGGCCGGAGTAGCGCGGTGCGCTGTCAGTACCCTGCTGCGGGCGCCGCGCGTCGGCGCTGCCCGGGCGCCGCGACGCCGACCCCTGCGCGGAGGCCTCCACGGCGGCGCCGTGCGAGTCCGGGTCGCCGGCCAGCACGCGCTGCTCCGGCATCCGCACCCGCGGCACCGAGATCGCCTGGATCGGCGGCTCCATCGGCAGGTAGAGCGTGAACACCGAGCCGCGGCCGAGCGTGGACTGCACGGTGATCGCGCCGCCGAGCAGGTGGGCGATCTCCCGGCTGATGGACAGTCCGAGGCCGGTGCCGCCGTGCTTGCGGCTGATCGTGCCGTCCGCCTGCTGGAAGGCCTCGAAGATGATCCGCAGCTTCTCCTCGGCGATGCCGATGCCGGTGTCGGCGACCTCGAAGGCCACCGCCTTGGGCAGCGTGACCATCTCCTCGCCGTCGCCGACGTGGATCTGCTCGGCCACCGAGATGCGCAGCTCGACGGTGCCCTCCGCGGTGAACTTGGCCGCGTTGGACAGCAGGTTGCGCAGCACCTGCTGCAGCCGCTGCTCGTCGGTGTGCAGCTCGGCGGGGGCGCGCGGGTCGAGCCGGACGGCGAAGTCCAGGCCCTTCTCCGCGGTCAGCGGCCGGAAGGTCGCCTCCACGTACTCGACCAGCGAGGAGAGCGCTATCGGCGAGGCCTGCACGTCCATCCGGCCCGCCTCGATCTTGGACAGGTCGAGGATGTCGCTGATCAGGCCGAGCAGGTCGGATCCCGCGCCGTGGATGGTCTCGGCGAACTCGATCTGCTTGACCGTCAGGTTGCCCTCGTTGTTGTCGGAGAGCAGCCGGGCGAGGATCAGCAGGCTGTTGAGCGGGGTGCGCAGCTCGTGCGACATGTTGGCGAGGAACTCGCTCTTGTACTTGCTGGCCAGGGCGAGCTGGTCGGCGCGCTCCTGCAGCACCCGGCGGGCCTGCTCGATCTCCGAGTTCTTGACCTCGATGTCCTTGTTCTGCCTGGCCAGCAGCGCGGCCTTCTCGGCGAGCTCGGCGTTCGAGCGGCGCAGCTCCTCCTGCTGCGACTGCAGCTCCTCGGAGCGCTCCTCGAGCTGGGCGGTGAGCTGCCGGGACTTGCCGAGCAGGTCCTCGGTCACCGAGTTGGCGATGATCGTGTTCACCGTGACGCCGACGGACTCCATGATCTGGTTCAGGAAGGCCAGCTGGATCTCGGTGAACTGCTGGAAGGAGGCGATCTCGATGACCGCGAGCACCTGGTTCTCGAACAGCACCGGGAGCACGATCAGGGAGGCCGGGTCCGCGGAGCCGAGGCCGCTGCCGATCCGCAGGTAGCCGGCGGGCACCTTGCTGAGCAGGATCTGCTTGCGCTGCGCGGCGACCTGGCCGACCAGGCCCTCGCCGAGCCGGAAGGACTCGCTCTCGCCGTCCGGGGTCAGCGCGGCCCGGCCGTAGCCGGCCAGCATCCGCAGCCGGTCGCCCTCGAGCAGGTAGAACGCGCCGTGCTGGGCGTTGACCACCGGGGTGAGCTCGGCCATGATCAGCTGGGCCACGGCCAGCGGGTCGCGCTGGCCCTGCATCAGGCTGCTGATGCGGGCCAGGTTGCCCTTGAGCCAGTCCTGGTCCTGGTTGCGCCGGGTGGTCTCGCGCAGGTTGGCGATCATCTTGTTGATGTTGTCCTTGAGCGCGTCCACCTCCCCGGACGCGTCGACGTCGATCTGCTGGGTCAGATCGCCCTTGGTCACCGCGGTGGCCACCTCGGCGATCGCGCGCACCTGGGTGGTCAGGTTCCCGGCGAGCTGGTTGACCGACTCGGTCAGCCGCTGCCAGGTGCCGGCCACGCCGGGCACGGTCGCCTGGCCGCCGAGCTGGCCCTTCGTGCCGACCTCGTGCGCGACCCGGGTGACCTCGGAGGCGAACGCGGAGAGCTGGTCGACCATCGTGTTGATGGTGTTCTTCAGCTCCAGGATCTCGCCGCGCACGTCCACGTCGATCTTCTTGGACAGGTCGCCGCGGGCCACGGCCGTGGTCACCATCGCGATGTTGCGGACCTGGCCGGTCAGGTTGTTCGCCATGACGTTGACGGTGTCGGTCAGGTCCTTCCAGGTGCCGGCCACGCCGGGGACCTTGGCCTGGCCGCCCAGCTGGCCCTCGGTGCCCACCTCGCGCGCGACCCGGGTCACCTCGTCCGCGAAGGCGGAGAGCTGGTCCACCATCGCGTTGATCGTGTTCTTCAGCTCCAGGACCTCGCCGCGCGCGTCGACGTCGATCTTCTCGGACAGGTCGCCGCGCGCGACGGCGATGGCGACCTGCGCGATGCCCCGCACCTGGGTCGTCAGGTTCGAGGCCATGACGTTGACCGTGTCGGTCAGGTCCTTCCAGATGCCGGCGACGCCGCGCACGTGCGCCTGGCCGCCCAGCTGGCCGTCGGTACCGACCTCGCGCGCGACCCGGGTGACCTCGTCGGCGAACGCGGAGAGCTGGTCCACCATCGTGTTGACGGTGTCCTTCAGCTGGAGGATCTCGCCGCGCGCGTCGACGGTGATCTTCTGCGACAGGTCGCCCTGCGCCACCGCGGTCGTGACCAGCGCGATGTTACGCACCTGGCTGGTCAGGTTCGACGCCATCGAGTTCACCGAGATGGTGAGCTCCTCCCACACGCCCGCGACGCCCGGCACGGTCGCCTGGCCGCCGAGCTGCCCTTCCGTGCCCACCTCCCGGGCGACCCGGGTGACCTCGTCGGCGAACGCGGAGAGCTGGTCCACCATCGCGTTGACGGTCTTCTTCAGCTCGAGGACCTCGCCGCTCGCGTCGACGTCGATCTTCTTGGACAGGTCGCCCTGCGCCACCGCGGTCGTGACCAGCGCGATGTTCCGCACCTGGCTGGTCAGGTTCGACGCCATGCTGTTGACGGAGTTCGTCAGGTCCTTCCACGTGCCGCCCACGCCGGGGACCCAGGCCTGGCCGCCGAGGCGGCCCTCGGTGCCGACCTCGCGCGCGACCCGGGTGACCTCGTCGGCGAAGGTGGAGAGCTGGTCGACCATCGAGTTGATGGTCTCCTTGAGGTCCAGCATCTCGCCGGCGACCTCGACGGTGATCTTCTGCGACAGGTCGCCCTCGGCGACGGCGGTGGTGACGCCGGCTATGTCGCGCACCTGGGCGGTCAGGTTCAGCGCCATCGAGTTGACCGAGTTCGTCAGGTCCTTCCACGTGCCGTCGGCGCCGGGCACCTCGGCCTGGCCGCCGAGGCGGCCCTCGGTGCCGAGCTCGCGGGTGACCCGGATGACCTCGGACGCGAAGCCGGAGAGCTGGTCGACCATCGAGTTGATGGTGGTCTTGAGCTCCTCCATGACGCCCGCGGCCGGCCCCTCGACCTTGCGCGACAGGTCGCCGCCGGCGACCGCCGTGGTGACCCGCAGCAGCTCGTGCACCTGCGCGCCGAGCCGGGCCCAGGTCTGCTCCATCGAGCCGATCAGGGTGGACCACTCGCCGGGGAACTGGCCGGCCCGCGGCCCCTCGGAGGCGGGGGCGTCCGGGCGCCCGGCGAACTGGCCGGGCCCGGTCTGCTCCCCCGCGACCTGCCGGGTCATCCACTCGATCGCCTCGTGCAGCCGCAGCTGCTGGGCTGTGAGCCTGTTCACACCGCGCACGTGCCGCAGCACGTCCCCGCGCAGCGTGCGGCCGTCGACCTGGTGGTCCACCGGGACGGCCGCGGCCTCGCGCAGCTTGCCCTCGGCGAGCATCTCGACGACCTGGCTGGTCTCCTGGATCGGCAGCACCAGGTTGTCCAGCATCCCGTTCACCGATTCGACGGTGCGCTGCCAGGAGCCGCCGCCGGGCCCGGGCGCGACGCGCGCGCCGAGCCTGCCGTCGCGGCCGACCGCCTTGGAGACCCGGCCGAGCTCGGCGTGCAGGGCCTGCTCGCGGTCCACGATCTCGTTGACCACGGCCGCGATCTGCGCGATCGGCGAGCCGGGCCGCACGTCGAGGCGCCGGCGCAGGTCGCCGTCCCGGACGGAACGCAGGGTGCGCAGCGCCTCGGCCAGTTCGGCCGCGGTCGCCTCGTCCACCGCCGCATCTGCCATGGTCGTCGGGCGCTGCGTCATCGGCACTCCTTATCGCCCCGGGTGGTGGTCGGGCGAAGTCGTCGTTCCCCGCTCAGACCGCGGCGGCGCGTGGCCGCGGTAAAGCGTCCGTCCTCGTATCGTATGCCGTTCGGCTGCGCCGTTGTCCGGATTGGATCCGAAATACAGCGGGCGCATTCGTTCTAGACTGCACGTCGTGAGCCAGTCCCGCGCCGCCCAGTTCGCCGCCGCGCCCGACGCGGCCAACCGGGCGCGCCGTTTCGTCCGGGAAACCCTGACGGAATGGGGCAAGTCCGCCGATTACGGCCTCGAGACGGTGCTGGACGACGCCCTGCTGCTCACCAGCGAGCTGGTGACCAACGCCGTCGTGCACGCGGGCACGTCGGCCTCGGTGCACTGCGAGCTTCGGCCCGGCGCCGACGGAGCCCCCGCCGGGATCCGGGTCGAGGTGGCCGACCGGCATCCGAGCAAGCCCCTGCCCGCGCCCGGAGCGCCGGAAACCACGCCCCCGGGGGCCGAGACAGGTGAAGCGGAGCACGGTTACGGCCTGTATCTGACCACCTACCTCGCGGACTCGTGGGGTGTGCAGTACTCGCGCGGCGCGAAGCAGGTCTGGTTCGAGCTCCGGCTGCCCGGCGGACCCGCGGGCGCGCCCGACGTGCTGCCCCCGGTCCCGGCCGCCGAGGCCGCGGACGACCTGCCGCAGTGGGACCCGCACAGCATCGAGGAGCTCGACGAGCACCTGCGCGGCGTGGCCGAGCACATCAGGAACCTGTTCGAGATGGAGTCCGCGGTGATCCTGCTGGCCCAGGAGGACGCGCCGGGCACGCTGCGGCTGCGCGCCACCGCCGGGCTGCGCGCGGGCTCGCTGCCCTCGGTGACCCAGTCGCCGAGCGCGGCGAGCCGGATCGACCTGTCCGCGTTCCCGGCCGTCTACCCGGACCTGATCGGCCCCGGCGACCACTCCAGCGCGCTGCTCGCGGCGCTGGCCGACCTCGGCCTGCGCTCGCTGGCCACGGCGCCGCTGACGGTCGGCGGGCGCACCACGGGGCTGATCGCCGTCGCCGACCACGCGCCGGGCCGCTTCGGCGAGCCGGACGCGCTGCGGCTGGCCGCGGAGGCCGAGCGGATCGCGCTGACCGTGGAGACCGCGCGGCTGGCCGAGGCCGGGCAGAGCCGGCGCGCCGCGCTCTCCTTCCTGGCCGAGGCGGGCGAGCTGCTCGCCGGCTCCCTGGACCCGGAGCGCACGCTCGCGCTGGCCGCGCAGCTGCTGGTGCCCTCGCTGGCCCGCTGGTGCGCGATCTACCGGCGGGAGGAGACCGGCCGGCCGAAGCCGCCGCTGGTCTGGCACGCCGATGAGGAGCTGCACGACGCGCTGGCCGAGGCGGTCAGCGCATCCGGCGAGCCGGCGCCGGGCGTCGACGGCGCGCTGTGGCCGGCGACCGAGGCCGCCGACCTGCGGCCCGGCGAGCTGCTGGTGCTGCCGTTGGAGGCGCGCGGCCGTCCGCTGGGCACGATCGCGCTGGCCACGGCGCCCGCGGTCGGCTTCGCGCGCGACGCGGCCGACCTGGCGTGGGACCTGGCCCGGCGGATCTCGGTGACCTACGACGCCGCGCTGTCCTACGCCGAACTGCGACGGACCGCGAACCTGCTGCAGTCCTCGCTGCTGCCGCCGGAGATCCCGCGCGTCGCGGGCGCCGACATCGCCGTCTTCTACCACCCGGCCGGCCAGGACGGGGCGATCGCGGACCGCTCCTACGAGACGCTGGTCGGCGGCGACTTCTACGACGTGTTCGAGATCCGGCAGGGCTGCTGGGGCCTGGCGATCGGCGACGTGTGCGGCACCGGCCCGCAGGCGGCCGCCGTCACCGGCCTGGCCAGGCACGCGCTGCGGCTGCTGGCCCGCGAGGGGTTGCGGCCCTCGACCGTGCTGCACCGGCTGAACCAGGCGATCCTGGACGAGGGCGAGCGCGGCCGCTTCCTGACCCTGGCCTACGCCGAGGCCGAGCCGCAGCCGGACGGCTCGCTCAGCCTCGCGCTGATCTGCGCCGGGCATCCGCCGCCGCTGATCCTGCGCGCGGACGGCCTGGTCGAGACCTCGGCGTCCTCGCAGCCGCTGCTCGGGGTAATCGATGGCGATCCGGGCTTCCACATAGATACCGTCGTGCTGCGGCCCGGTGACGCGCTGCTCGGGTACACCGACGGCGCCTCGGAACGGCGGCACGGCGGGCACATGCTCGGCGACGAGGGCCTGGCCCGGATGTTCGCCGACTGCAAGGCGCTCTCGGCGGCCGGGATCACCGCGCGCATCCAGCGCGGCGTCGAGCGGTTCGGCGACGGGCCGCTCAGCGACGACATGGCGCTGCTGGCCCTGAAGGCGGCGCCGGCCAGGTAGCCGAAGGGAGCTCGACGGTGGCGATTCCGGAGCGTCCGTCCGTGGACGGACTGGACGAGAAGTGGTCGAAGGCCTGGGCGCACGCCGGGATCTACCGCTTCGTGGCGCCGGACTCGCGCGGGCAGGTCTACTCGATCGACACCCCGCCGCCGACGGTCTCCGGCTCGCTGCACGTCGGGCACGTGTTCTCGTACACGCACACGGATCTGATCGCGCGCTACCAGCGGATGCGCGGCAGGCGCGTGTTCTACCCGATGGGCTGGGACGACAACGGCCTGCCCACCGAGCGCCGCGTGCAGAACCACTTCGGCGTTCGCTGCGACCCCTCGCTGCCGTACGACCCGGACTTCGCCGCCGGCCCCGGGACGCAGTCCGTCTCCCGGCGCAACTTCATCGAGCTCTGCGAAGCGCTGACCGTGGAGGACGAGCGCGCCTTCGAGCACCTGTGGCGGCGGCTCGGGCTGTCCGTGGACTGGTCGCGCACGTACACGACGATCGGCGCGCGGGCGCGGAAGGTCGCGCAGACCGGCTTCCTGCGGTTGCTGGCCAAGGGCGAGGCGTACCAGGCCGAGGCACCGACGATGTGGGACGTGGACTTCCAGACCGCGGTCTCGAACGCGGAGATGGAGGACCGCGAGCGGCCCTCGGCGTATCACCGGCTGCGGTTCACCGTCGACGGCGCGCCGGTGCTCATCGAGACGACTCGCCCGGAACTGCTACCCGCCTGCGTCGCGCTCGTGGCGCATCCGGACGACGAGCGGTACCGGGGCCTGTTCGGCAAGGAGGCGACGACGCCGGTGTTCGGCGTGCGCGTGCCGGTGCTCGCGCATCCGCTTGCCCAGCCCGACAAGGGCTCCGGCATCGCGATGGTCTGCACGTTCGGCGACCAGACCGACATCCAGTGGTGGCGCGAGCTGGGCTTGGCGACGCGGACGATCGTGGGCCGCGACGGCAGGCTGCGGCCGCTCGAATTCGACTCGCCGACCGCGCAGCAGGCCTACGACCCGCTGGTCGGGATGACGACCAACCAGGCGCGCAAGGCGATCCTCGAGCTGCTGGGGGACACGCAGCCGCGGCCGATCACGCATCCGGTGAAGTACTACGAGAAGGGCGACCGGCCGCTGGAGATCGTCTCCTCGCGGCAGTGGTTCTTCCGCACGATGGCGCACCGGGACGAACTGCTGGCCCGCGGTGCGCAGATCACGTGGCACCCGGCGTTCATGAGGGCGCGTTACGACGACTGGGTGTCCGGCCTGTCCGCGGACTGGCTGATCTCCCGCCAGCGCTACTTCGGCGTGCCGTTCCCCCTGTGGTATCCGCTGACCGCCGACGGCGTGCCGGACTACGCGCGGCCGATCCTGCCGGACGAGGCCGACCTGCCGGTGGACCCGCAGAGCGCCGTGCCCGCCGGCTACACCGAGGCGCAGCGCGACGTGCCGGGCGGCTTCACCGGCGAGCCCGACGTCATGGACACCTGGGCCACCTCCTCGCTCACCCCGCAGCTCGCGACCGGCTGGCTCGACGACCCCGCGCTGCACGCGGTGACGTATCCGATGGATCTGCGACCCCAGGCGCACGAGATCATCCGCACCTGGCTGTTCTCGACCGTCGTGCGTTCGATGCTCGAGGAGGACGCGACGCCGTGGAGGCACGCGGCGATCGCCGGCTGGATCCTGGACCCGGACCGCAAGAAGATGTCGAAGTCGGTGGGCAATGCCATCACCCCCGAGCACCTGATCGATGAGTTCGGCGCGGACGGCGTGCGCTACTGGGCCGCCCTCGGCAGGCCCGGCACCGACACCGCATTCGAGCCGCGGCAGATGAAGGTCGGCAGGCGGCTGGCGACCAAGGTGCTGAACGCGGCGAAGTTCGTCTACGCCTTCGACGAGGCGGCGCCGGGCGCGACGGTCACCGACCCGCTGGACGCGGCCGTCATCGACGCGCTCGGGGCTACGGTCGCGGAGGCAACCAGGTCGTTCGACGCGTACGAGTACACGGCGGCGTTGACCGCGGCCGAGCGGCTGTTCTGGACCTTCTGCGACGACTACGTGGAATTGGTCAAGGAGCGCGCGTACGCCGGCTCCGACTCGGCCCGCCTGACGCTGCGGCTCGTGCTCGGCGGCCTGCTGCGGCTGCTCGCGCCCTTCCTGCCGTACGCGACCGAGGAGGTGTGGTCCTGGACCCACGAGGGCTCGATCCACACTGCTGGGTGGCCGACGGCGGACGAGTGGGCCCACGTGGCGGGCACGGATGACGTGGCAGGAGCGGCGGGCGACCGGCGGCTGCTGGACGCGGCGTCGGCCGCGATCGGCGCCGTGCGCAAGGCGAAGACCGAGGCGAAGCTCTCGATGCGCACCGAGGTCGGCTCGGCCGTGCTCGCCGCTCCCGCCGGGTTCGCCGAGCGGGTCCGCCGCTTCGAGTCCGACCTGCGGGCAGCGGGCCTCCTCGGCGCGATCGAGTACGCCGAGGCGGAGGACCTGCTCGTGCGGCTGACGACCGAGACGGGCTGATCAGCCCATCTCCTCCAGCGCCTTGCCCTTCGTCTCCTTCACGAACTTGAGGATGAACGGGATCGACAGGAACGCGAAGCACGCGTAGATGACGTACGACCCGGACAGCGACCAGCGGCTCATGGTCGGGAAGGACTGGGAGATCGCGAAGTTGGCCACCCACTGGAAGGACGCGGCGACCGAGAGCGCCAGGGCCCTGATCTTGTTCGGGAACATCTCGCCGAGCAGCACCCAGACCACGACGCCCCAGGACATGGCGAAGAAGAACACGTAGACGTGCGCGCCGACGATGGCGGTGGTGCCGTAGGTCTTGGGGATCGAGCCGACGCCGGAGGCGGTGCTCACGTGCGAGAAGGCGAAGGCGACGACGGCGAGCGAGATGGTCATGCCCACCGAGCCGATCAGGGCGAGCGGCTTGCGGCCGATCCGGTCGATGACCGCGATCGCGACGACGGTGCCGACCACGTTGACGATGGACGTGGAGACGGACAGCAGCAGCGAGTTCGAGACGTTGTAGCCGACCGACTGCCACAGCAGCGACGAGTAGTAGAAGATCACGTTGATGCCGACGAACTGCTGGAAGACCGACAGGCCGATGCCGATCAGCACGATCGGCAGCACGAAGCCGTTCGGGCCGAGCAGGTCGCGGAAGACGGGCTTGCGCTCGGAGGCGAGCACCTGGTGGATCTCGGCGATCCGGCCCTCCACGTCGATGTTCTGGCCCTCGACCTTGGTGAGCACCTCGACGGCCTGGTCGTGCTTGTTGTTCGCGATCAGGTAGCGCGGGCTCTCCGGCACGAGCAGCGCGAGCAGTCCGTAGAGAAGCGCCGGGAACGCCTCGATGATCAGCATCCAGCGCCAGGCCTGCAGACCCCACAGGGTGTTGGTGGTCTGGCCGTTGGCCGCCTCGCCGAGGCCGTAGTTGATCAGCTGCGAGATGAAGATGCCCAGCACGATCGCCATCTGCTGGAGCGAGCCGAGCCGGCCGCGGTACTGCGGCGGGGCCACCTCGGCGATGTAGGCGGGGGCGATGACGGAGGCGATGCCGATGCCGACGCCGCCGACGATGCGCCAGATCGACAGGTCGACGATGCTGAAGGCGAGGCCGGAGAAGACGCCGGAGACGATGAACAGGACCGAGGCGATCAGCATGACCTTCACCCGGCCGATCCGGTCGGCCATCGGGCCGGCGAACCAGGCGCCCACGGCCGAGCCGAGCAGCGCGGACGCGACGGCGAAGCCGGTCGCGTTGGAGCCCACGTTGAAGTGCTTCTGGATGCCGGTGACCGCCCCGTTGATGACGGAGCTGTCGTAGCCGAACAGGAAGCCGCCCATCGCCGCCGCGGCCGCGATGAACACCACATAGCCGAAGTGTTCCTCGCCCCTTTGGACGTTCGTCGTCATCGTCGCCATGGTCGCAAGGTAACCCGGTTGCACCGTGGCTAACCTGTCGCCGCGTCCGATCGAGTGAGGCCGCGTATAAGCCGGGGCAGGCCTCGGCCCCGGCCGCGCTCCGGACGGTTGGAGAGCGGGCCGGGGCCGGTCGGGCGGGTCAGCGCATCGCGGCGAACCGCGACATGGAGTGCTCGACCAGCCGGATCAGCGTGAGCTTCGTCGACTCGCGCGAGCGCGCGTCGCACGTGACGATCGGCACGTCGGTCGGGACCGACAGGGCCTCGCGCACGTCGTCCATCTCGTGGCTGAGCAGGCCGTCGAAGCAGTTGACCGCGATGATGTACGGCAGCCCCGCGTCCTCGAAGTAGTCGATCGCGGCGAAGCAGTCGGCAAGGCGGCGGGTGTCGACCAGCACGACGGCGCCGATGGCGCCGCGGGTCAGGTCGTCCCACATGAACCAGAACCGGTTCTGTCCGGGCGTGCCGAACAGGTACAGGATCAGATCCCGGTCGAGCGAGACACGGCCGAAGTCCATGGCCACCGTGGTGGTGGTCTTGTCCGGGACCTTCGTCAGGTCGTCGATCCCGTCGCTCGCCGCCGTCATGACCGCCTCGGTGGTCAGCGGGTTGATCTCGGAGACGGCGCCGACGAAGGTGGTCTTGCCGACTCCGAACCCGCCCGCCACGACGATCTTGACCGAGGTGGTCGGCCCCGAAGGCGCGGGCGCGGCGTAGCCCGGGCTAGAGGTTGCGAAGTCCAAGGAGCACCCTTTCCAGAAGCGCGAGGTCGGGCTTGCCCTCTGCGGCGCCCGGCTGCTGAACGGCGATGAGACCCGACTCGGCCATGTCGCCGACCATCACCCGGGCTACGCCCAGGGGCATCCGCATCAGTGCCGCGATTTCGGCCAGCGACTTGATCTCGACGCAGAGTTCGCAGATGCGCTGGTGTTCCGGCATCAGTCCGTAGCCGGGGTTGCGTCCCTGCGGCGTGGTCGAGACCAGCGCCTCCAGGGCCAGTTGATAGCGCGCCCGCGTCCGGCCGCCTGTCATGGCGTACGGGCGGACAAGCGGTGAGGAGTCTTGTCCTGAACTCAATGAAACCGTCCTTCGCGTCGGGGAGAGCGGCAGCGACTACCGGGGCAGCGAGTTCTGCAGCTCCGCGCGCAGCGCGGGAGTCAGGACGTCGCCGGCCCGTTCCACCAGCAGGGCCATCTCGTAGCCGATGAGGCCCATGTCGCAGTCGGAGGAGGCGAGGACGGCCAGCACCGAGCCGTCGCTGATCGCCATGACGAACAGGAAGCCGCGGACCATCTCGACGACGGTCTGCGTGACCGAGCCGCCCTCGAAGATCCGGGCCGCCCCGGTGGTCAGGCTGGACAGACCGGAGGCGACCGCGGCGAGCTGGTCGGCCCGGTCCCGCGGAAAGCCGTTGGAGACCGCGAGCAGCAGGCCGTCGGAGGAGACCACGACGGTGTGCGCCACCCCCGGCACGCGGTCCACGAAGTTGGTGATCAGCCAGTTGAGGTTCTGGGCCGCCTGGCTCAGCTCGCTCACGGTTGTGCCCTTTCCAAATCAGTGCCTGAAATACGGTTCGGCAAAGCTGCGTCCGGCTCCATCGTGCCCCGCACCGCGGTGGCGGGTCGAGGCTCGCGGGCCCCCGGCGCGTGGGAGACGCCGGGCAGGGACGGGGACACGTACATCATTGCTCGCCCTCGGTCTGCTCGCCGCCGGTGCCGGTCGCCGCGTCGCGGCCCTGGCGCAGTCCGCGGTGGAAGCTGGAGAGCTTGCCGCGCACCTCCTCGGCCGAACGGGCGGGCATCGGCGGGGGCGTGGCCTTCGCCGCGCCGGTACCGCCGGCCGAACCGGGCACCAGGTTGGACTTGGGCACCCGCTTGGGCAGGCCCTTCTGGGTCAGGCCCGCGGCCACCGGCTTCACGGCGGCCTGGGCGGCGCGCCAGCCCTCGTCGCCCGGGGAGGACCAGGCGGCGGAACCCGCGCCGACGGGCTGCTGGCCAACCGGCGCCTCCGGCGCGGGCTGCCGGGCGGGCAGGGGGGACTCCATAGGCGTTTCTCCTGCGGAGGTCGGTGCTGCCGTCGCCTGGGCCGACGGCGTGGGCTGGATGGTGCGCGGCGCCTCCGGGGTGGTGGTCCCGGAGAGCGACAGCGGCGGGAGCTGCTCCGCGACCGGCGCCGGCGCCGGGGCGGGTGCCGGGGCGGCCGGCTCGACCCGCGGGGCCACGGCCGGGGCCGGGGCCTCGGCACGCGACTGCAGGTTCTGCGCCGCCTGGGCCCGCGCCTCGTCGCGGCGGCGGAACCACTCGGACTCCATCGCCTCGAAGATCGGCAGCCGCTCGTCGGTGGCCGGGGCCGGCGGCAGCGGGTCGGCCGCGAACAGCCGCTCCGCCACGCTGAACTCGCCGGAGCCGCCGAGCTCGTCCTGCGGGGCCGCGCCTCGGCGGCCGAGGCCGCCGAGCCGGAACTCGCTGGTGTCGTCCGAGGTGCGCGGCTGCTGCTGGGGCTGCTGCGGCGCCGGGGCGACGGCCGGGGGCTGCTGCTGCGCCGCCGGGGCGGGCGCGGCCTGCGGGGGCACCGCCGGGATCTGGCCGGTGTTGCCGGAGTTGCGCACGGCCGGGAACTGGCCCGTGTTGCCCACGTCGCGGATCCGCGGCAGCTGGCCGGTCGCCTCCGCGGCCCGGGCCGGCGGCGCGGCCGGGGGCTCCGGCTGCGGCTGCGGCGCGCGCTGCGGGGCCGGCGGCATCTGCTGCTGGCCGGAGCGCTCGAAGGAGTCGGGCTGCTGCGGCGCGTTCGGCTGTCCCTGCAGCGGCAGCTGCTGGAACTGCTGCGGCGTGCCGCCGAGGTTCAGCTCGTTGCGCGGGGCGGCCCGGAACGGGTTGTTCGGGGCGGCCGGCGGCTGCGGGGCGGCCGGCGCCTGCGGCTCCGGTACGAACGGGCCGGCGTGGCCGCGCGGCTCGCCCGCGAACGGGTTCTCGGCGCGCTGCTGCTGCGGCAGCCCGGGCAGGCCCTCGGCCCCGAAGGACGAGGCCGGCTCCGGCTGCTGCTCCGGCCGGCCGAAGGGCGCGGCGGGCAGGTCGTGCGGTTCCGGGCTGCTGAACGGCAGGCCGATCGAGCCCTCGTCGCGCGGCGAGCCGGCGAAGGGGTTGACCGGCGGGCCGACCGGCGGGGCCGGCAGCGTCGCGTCGGGCTGCTCGTCCAGCGGCGTGCGCGCGCTCGGTATCGACTGCCCGAGCGAGCGCTCCGGGGCGGGCGGGAAGTCCTGCGGGCCGCCGCCGAGGCCGCCGAGCGAGCCGAGGCCGGAGGACTGCTGCGGGCCGCCGATCTCCGGCTGCTGCGCGAAGTCCGGGAAGCCCTCGGAGCCGATGGCGCCGCGCCGCGGCAGCACGCCGCCGAGGTTGCGCACGCCGGTGGCGGACAGCTCCGTGACCGGGGCCTGCTCGTTCTCGACGCCGGCCAGCAGCGAGCTCGGCACCAGCACCAGCGCGGTGATACCGCCGCCGGCGGAGCGGCGCAGCCGCACCTGGATGCCGTGCCGGGTGGCCAGCCGGCCGACCACGTACAGGCCCATGCGGCGGGAGATGGCGACGTCGATGACCGGCGGGTTGGCCAGCCGCTCGTTCGCGTCGTCGAGCTCCTCCGGGGTCATGCCGATGCCGGAGTCCTCGATCTCCAGCATCACGCCGCCGGTGTTGAGCGTGTTCGCGGTGACCGTGACGCGGGTCTCCGGCGCGGAGAACGAGGTCGCGTTCTCCAGCAGCTCGGCGACCAGGTGCACGAGGTCGTTGACGACGCGGCCGACGACGTTGGTGTCCGGCAGGCCCTGCAGCTGGACGCGCTCGTACTGCTCCACCTCGGACGCGCCGGCGCGCAGCACGTCGAGCAGGCGGACCGCCTGGCTCCACTTGCGGCCGGGCTCCTCGCCCGCGAGGACCAGCAGGTTCTCACCGTTGCGGCGCATACGGGTGGCGAGGTGGTCCAGCTTGAAGAGGTTCGCCAGCTGGTCCGGGTCCTGCTCGGAGTTCTCCAGCTCGTCGATCAGCCGCAGCTGGCGCTGGACCAGCGACTGGGAACGGCGGGAGAGGTTGACGAACATCGAGTTGACGTTCGCCCGGAGCATCGCCTGCTCGGAGGCCAGCCGGACGGCCTGCTGGTGGACCTCGTCGAAGGACCGCGCCACCTCGCCGATCTCGTCGGAGGAGGTGATCGGGATCGGCTCGACCCGGCTGTTCGCGTCGGCCGTGGCGGCGTCCGCGTCGCGCAGCCGGCGGACCATCTCGGGCAGTCGCGTCGAGGCGATGTCCAGGGCCGCGGCGCGCAGCAGGCTCAGCGGACCGGTCAGCGACCGGGCCACCAGGATGGTGCCGACGAAGGAGAGCAGCAGCGCGACGATGATGACGCCGATGTTCAGGTACAGGTCGTTGTCGGCGTTGTCCAGCAGGTTCTGGGCGTCGTTCTGCATCTGGGCGATCGTCGCGGCCTGGACGGCGCGCAGGTTGCCCAGCGTGGTCGCGAGGTCGTCGTCGGCGACCGAGGCGGCCAGGTTGGTCGCGTTGGCCGCGTAGGTGTTGCTGCCCGAGGTCGAGGACTGCAGCACGGACAGCGCCGCGGCGTTACCGGCGGAGGCGCCGGCCACCTCGGGTCCGGAGACCGTCGCGTTGAAGGACTGCACCAGCGACGAGGCGGCGACCGACTGGAAGCCCTGCTCGTCGGACTGGTAGGCAGCGAGGGCGTCCTGCAGCGTCGTGGCCTGGGCCTGCTGGATGATCGCCGGGCCGAGCGGGGCCTGCGCGTGGATCACCTGGCCGGTGATCACCGCGGCCTCGGACTCCGCCTCGACCATCTGGGTGATCGAGGTCAGTGCTTCCTGGTCCTGCGTCAGGGAGACGTCGGAGGCGCCGGAGGCGGCGTTGGTGACGACCTGGAGGACGTCGTCGATCACGCCGCTGTACGCGTTGTAGGTGACCGTGTACGGCGCCGAGGAGCCGGTGACGACCTTCTCGATGCTGGGCAGGTCGTTCGTGCGGCCGACCGCCTCGACCGTGGCCGCGCGCAGCGCGGCCGCGTAGGAGCTGCCGTTGGCCACGGCCTGCGCGGAGGCGGTCAGGTTGGCCAGGGTGGACTGGGTGTTCTTGACCGCGTACTCGAAGTCCGAGTAGTAGGTCGCGGTGTTCGTGCCGGAGGCGCTGCACGTGCCGCCGTCGGCGGCCGCGACGCAGTAGGCGGCGGCCTGGCGCTCGTTCTGCAGAGCGAGGACGAGCGTCTCGACGGTGGCGACCGTGTTCGCCTGGAACTTGACGTTCGCGTAGTGGGTGCGGTCCTGGTACAGGGTGCTGACTCGGGTGGCCGCCACGCCGATCGCGATGACCAGCGGGAAGCACACGAGGAGGAAGAGCCGGTTGCGCACGCGCCAGCTGCGGATCGAGAAGCGTCCGGGGCGCTCGGCGCCGGGAGCGGCGCCTGGGGCGGGCGGCTGACTCGGCGGGCGTATGCCGCGTCGCCGCTCGGACCCGGCCGTGTTGACACCGGAGCTCCGAGCGCCGCCTTGGGCGGACTCGCGGCGCGGGGTCACGGGTCGTGTCTGCACTTGCCCTCACCAGATTCTGGGCCGTGTCCTACGACACCCGGGCGGCCCGTGCTCGGCTCGCTCTATGGGCGTCGTGGTGCGGCGGGTGACTCGACCGTTCGAGCGCAGCGCTCGCCGGTCCGTTCAGGAAACGAATTCCAGCACAGTCCCGGTGCCTGAGCCAAGACGGGGGTGACACAATTCAGAATCAACGCGGGAACGGACCGCCCAAAACCGGACATAACGGACGACTTTGCCGAGTTTTCACCGACACGCCTAGCGAATTGCCGACACTCGGTGGAAGACTTCGGCTAGCCCGGACCGCGGGCGCGGACCAGGAACGATCGCGCAATCACGGAACGTCGCCGAATCACGACTATACGTGAGTAGCCCTCGATGAGGTATTGCCTCGGGGCCATTTCTCCTCGGCTGAATCTTGTGTACCGCGCGATGGCTGTTTCGAAACCGCGACACCGCTGATTCCCCGGTGCGTATTCATGGTCACCCGGAAGTGGATTAGCATTGCGCCGCCAGACCGACCGACCCGTGTCAGAACCCGAGAGGCCCCGCATGTCCCAGACCCGAGCGCCGCGGTCCACCGGCCGACCTGCGCGGCAGCGCTCCTGGCGCCGCAGGCTCGGCGCCTACAGCGGCGCGCTCGCCCTGGTGGGCGGGCTTGCCGGCGCGTGCAGCTCCGGCAGCGGTTCCGTGGAGAAGCCGAACCTCAACGTGGGCGTCGTCACCGGCATCGGTGCCGCGACCTTCGAGCTCGGCGTCAGCCAGAAGCTCTTCGACCAGAGCGGCCTGAGCCTGAACGTCACGGACTACTCGACGGACGCCGCCGCGGAGGCCGCCCTGCAGAAGGGCCAGATCGACATCGCCTTCGGCGACTACTCGGAGTTCCTCTCCTCCAGCGGCGCGACCAGCCTGCAGGTGGTGGGCGAGGGCTACGACGCCGGCGAGAACACCATCGGCCTCGTCGCCTCGACGAGCTCCTCGCTCAAGAGCACCTCGCTCAGCGGCACCAACGGCGTCTCCTCGCAGATCGCCAACGGCGGCGTCACGGTGGACGTGCCCGACCTGGCCAGCCCCGAGTACCTGGCGCTGGCCAACTGGGCGATCTCCGAGCAGACCCCGCTCAATGTGACCGCGCAGAAGGTCAACTCGGCCGGCACCAACTCCGACGGCCCGTCCACCGCGACCACGGAGATCAACGCCGTGGTCTCCGGCTCGGCGGGCGCCGCGGTGCTGGAGGAGCCGTTCCTGACCGAGGCGATCGAGACCGGCAAGGTCGTCGAGATCGCCAACCTCGACTCCGGCAACGCCGAGAACATGCCGATCTCCGGCTACTTCGCGCTGCGCACCACGGCCCAGAAGGACCCGAACACGATCGCCGCGTTCCAGTCCGCCCTGGCCCAGGCGCAGGCGCTCGGCAGCAGCCGGGTCGACGTGGAGGCCGCGCTGACGGCCGCCAAGGTCTCCGGCGAGGTCGCCGCCACCACCTCCATCGGCAACTACCCGACGGGTATCGTCGCGGCGAACCTGACCAACGTGCTCTCGCTGATGAGCTCGGCCGACCTGACGACCTCGAGCCTCGACGCGGCGACGCTGACCGGAACCAGCACCAGCTGACGCGCCGTAAACCCAGGCCGCACGTACGCCGCACCGACTGCTGTCGGTGCGGCGTATTAGTCTCATGACCGTCAAGGTGACCATGACCGAGGAGAAGCGGATGCTGATGACGAGCGACGGGACGGCCGAGGCCGCGCAGCGCGGGGCCGCGGAGGCCTCGGAGATCCGGTTCCGCTCGGACGTGACCGTGGAGCTGGTCAAGTCCAGCGCGAGCGACGCCGACGTGCTGTTCGCCGCCCGCGTCTCGACCGCCGGCGAGAAGTCCCTCGAGGAGGTCGGCGCGGACGCCGAGCGCTCCGCCGGACTGATCAACTACCTGATGCGGGACCGGCACGGCTCCCCCTTCGAGCACAACCAGTTCACCTTCTACGTCTCCGCGCCGATCTTCGTCTTCCGCGAGTTCATGCGGCACCGCACGTTCAGCTACAACGAGGAGTCCGGCCGCTACCGCCGGCTCGAGCCGGTCTTCTACGTGCCGGGCGCCGGGCGCAAGCTGGTGCAGGAGGGCAAGCCGGGCCGCTACGTGTTCGTGGACGGCAGCCCGGAGCAGCACGCACTGGTGGAGCAGACGACGCGGCGGGTCTGCGGCGAGGCGTACCGCGGCTACCTGGAGATGCTGGAGGCCGGGGTGGCGCGCGAGGTGGCGCGCGGCGTGCTGCCGGTGTCGATCTACTCCACGATGTACGCCACCTGCAACGCCAGGGCGCTGATGAACTTCCTCTCGCTGCGCACCAAGCGGGAGGACTCGACCTTCCCGTCGTTCCCGCAGCGCGAGATCGAGATGGTCGCCGAGCGGATGGAGGAGCACTTCGCCGCCGCGATGCCCCTCACCCACGCCGCCTGGAACCGCAACGGACGCGTCGCACCGTAACGCGCGGTGGCGCGATCAGCCGATTGTCCGACATCCACGCGATCGGATGAACCCCGCGCGGCGGCCGTGACCGCACGCCGCGCCGATCGGTAATGACGGCAGGACCCCGCCGCGTCGTGACCCCCCGAACTCGGCGCGGCGGGCGTCTGCCCATCACCGGCACCGACCCCGCCGCGTCGTGACACCGAGACCACCTGAACTCGGCGCGGCGGGCGTCTGCCCAATCACCGCCACCGACCCCGCCGCGTCGTGACACCGAGACCACCTGAACTCGGCGCGGCGGGCGTCTGCCCAATACGGGGAACATCCACTGCGGACCGTCAGACGCTCGGAGACTTCGAACCACCGGACGCTCGCAGACTGCGGATCGGTGTCGCGTGCCCGCGCCGGTCCGGTAGCTTTATCCCATGGCCTCCACTTATTCCAGCTCCGTGCCCTTCGGCCGCGTCGTCACCGCGATGGTCACCCCGTTCAGCGCCGATGGCGCGCTGGACCTGGACGGTGCGCGCGAGCTGGCCCGGCAGCTGGTGGAGTCCGGCAGTTCCGCCCTGGTCGTCAACGGCACCACCGGCGAGTCCCCGACGACCTCGGCCGCGGAGAAGACCGCGGTGCTCAAGGCCGTGATCGAGGCGGTCGGCGATCGGGCGCGGGTGATCGGCGGCATCGGCGGCAACAACACCGCGCACGTGCTCGAGGAGGCGAGGGCGGTGGCCGAGGCCGGTGCGCACGCGATCCTCGCCGTCACGCCGTACTACAACAAGCCGCCGCAGGAGGGCGTCTACCGGCACTTCACCGCCGTGGCCGACGCCACCGAACTGCCGGTGATGCTCTACGACATCCCGGGCCGCACGGCCACGCCGATCGCCACCGAGACGCTGCTGCGGCTCGCCGAGCACCCGCGGATCACCGCGGTGAAGGACGCGAAGGGCGACCTCGCCGCGTCCAGCCGGGTGATGGCGGAGACCGACCTGGCCTACTACTGCGGCGACGACGCGCTGAACCTGCCGTTCGCCGCGGTCGGCGCCGTCGGCACCGTCTCCGTGGTCTCCCACCTGGTCGGACCCGAGTTGAACGCGATGTACGAGGCCTTTTTCGCCGGCGACGTCGCGAAGGCCAGGGACATCCACCGGATGCTGCTCCCGGTGTTCACGGGTGTTTTCCGCACCCAGGGGGTAATCACTGTCAAGGCGGCCCTGCGCGCCCTCGGCCGGCCGGGCGGCCCGGTGCGGCTGCCGCAGATCGACCTGGACGAGGCCGGGCTGGCCACGCTGCGCGCGGACCTCGCCGCCGCCGGCATCGCCATCTGACCCGCCGCCCCCCGCCGCACGCACACGCTTACGGCCCTCGCGCCGGACAACCGAAGAACAACCGAATAAGGACGGCGATACGCCGCGGGACCCGCGGCCCCGCCGCACCCCGTCGCACGACCGGACTCCGGACATACGGCAACCAACCCACACCAACAACCCGCAACACAAGGAGCCGCCAGATGAGCCATCCGCACCCCGAGCTGGGGACCCCGCCGCCGCTGGCCGAAGGCGCGCTGCGCGTCACCCCGCTCGGCGGGCTCGGCGAGATCGGCCGCAACATGACCGTCTTCGAATACGGCGGCAAGCTGCTGATCGTGGACTGCGGGGTGCTCTTCCCCGAGCCCGAGCAGCCCGGCGTCGACCTGATCCTGCCCGACTTCACCTCGATCAGGGACCGCTACGACGACGTCGTCGCCGTGGTGCTCACGCACGGCCACGAGGACCACATCGGCGCTGTGCCCTACCTGCTCAAGGAGCGCGCCGACATCCCGCTGATCGGCTCGCAGCTGACCCTCGCGCTGATCGAGGCCAAGCTCGCCGAGCACCGGATCCGGCCGTACACGCTGGAGGTCAAGGAGGGGCAGACCGAGCGGATCGGCCCCTTCGACTGCTCCTTCCTGGCCGTGAACCACTCGATCCCGGACGCGCTGGCCGTGGTGATCAAGACCGGCGCCGGCACCGTGCTGCACACCGGCGACTTCAAGATGGACCAGCTGCCGCTGGACGGCCGGCTCACCGACCTCGCGGGCGTCTCCAAGCTCGGCGAGGCCGGCCTCGACCTGGTGCTGGTGGACTCCACCAACGCCGAGGTGCCCGGCTTCGTGGCGAGCGAGCGGGAGATCATGCCCGCCCTCGAGCGCGCCTTCGCGAGCGCCGAGCGGCGGCTGATCGTCGCCTCCTTCGCCAGCCACGTGCACCGCATCCAGCAGGTCCTGGACTGCGCGGTCAAGTACAAGCGGAAGGTGGCCTTCATCGGCCGCTCGATGGTCCGCAACATGGGCGTGGCCCGCGACCTGGGCTACCTCAAGGTGCCGGACGGCCTGGTGATCGACGCCAAGGTGATCGAGGAGCTGCCGCCGGAGCAGGTCGTGCTGGTGTGCACCGGTTCGCAGGGCGAGCCGATGGCCGCGCTCTCCCGGATGGCCAGCCGCGACCACCAGATCCGGATCGTGGAGAACGACACGGTCGTGCTGGCCTCGTCGCTGATCCCGGGCAACGAGTCGGCCGTCTACCGGGTCATCAACGGGCTCAGCCGCTGGGGCGCCAACGTGGTGCACAAGGGCAACGCCAAGGTGCACGTCTCCGGCCACGCCTCGGCCGGCGAGCTGCTGTACTTCTACAACCTCGCCAAGCCGAGGAACGTCATGCCGGTGCACGGCGAGTGGCGCCACCTGCGCGCGAACGCCGACCTGGCCGTGCTCACGGGGGTTCCGCGCGAGCGGACCGTGCTGGCCGAGGACGGCGTCGCGGTGGACCTGGCCGACGGCGTCGCCAGGATCGCGGGCAAGGTCCCGTGCGGCTACGTGTACGTGGACGGCGCCTCGGTCGGCGACATCACCGAGGCCTCGCTCAAGGACCGCCGAATCCTCGGCGACGAGGGCTTCATCTCCGTCTTCGCGGTCGTCGACGCGGACACCGGCAAGGTCACCGGCACCCTGCAGGTCCAGTCCCGCGGCGCCGGCATCGACGACGAGCAGCTCACCGCCGTCGTGCCGAAGATCGAGGAGGCGCTGGCCGACGCGGCCGCCGAGGGGGTCGGCGACGCCTACCAGCTGCAGCAGATCATCCGCAGGGTGGTCGGCAAGTGGGTCAACGACTCCTTCCGCCGCCGCCCGATGATCCTGCCGGTCATCATCGAGGTCTGAGCCGCGAAACGGGGCAAAGACAGACGTCTGGCGCGCCATCGGCGCGCCAGACGTCGTTTCGCTTCATGCCCGGTGAACCGTGCGTCAGCTGTGTGCCAACATACCTGAACCGGTGTCTGTATTCAGACCTTCGCGTCCTTCGGACCTGCCAGCTTGACCGCATGGCGCATAGCCGCGCGCGCCCGCGACGAGTCCTTGGCGGCGTAGTACGCGGCGGCGAGCCGGTACCAGCAGCGCCAGTCCTCGGGCGACGCCTCGGTCTCGGCCTTGCGCTTGGCGAACAGCTCGTCCGCCGCGCTCTTGTCCACCCGGCCGCCGGGGGAACGCGGCAGCGCGTCGATCTCGTCGTAGCGCAGGCCGCCGCCCGGGGACTCGTCGTCGTCCAGGGCGATGGCCAGCCGCTCGGTGGCCAGGCCGAACTGGATCTCACGCCAGAGGAACCAGGCGCCGATCACGCCGAAGGCCAGGACGGCGACGCCGAGCAGGCCCGCCGTCAGGCTGTGGTCGGTGAACGCCGTCTGCAGCGCGAGGATGCCGCGCCAGATGCACCCGACGAGGTAGAAGACGAGCACGGCGCCGAGCAGGTACGCGGTGGTGCGGGCACGCATGGTGATCAGATCCAGACTTCGGTGACGCGAACACGCCCAGGCTACAGGCTCAGGAAGTGCTCAAGACCGACGGTCAGGCCCGGATGCCCTGCGACTTCGCGCACACCCAGCACCACGCCGGGCATGAAGGAGGCCCGGTCAAGCGAGTCGTGCCGGATCGTGAGCGTCTCGCCGACACCGCCGAGCAGCACCTCCTGGTGCGCGATGAGCCCGCGCAGCCGCACGGAGTGGATGGTCACGTCCTCGACCTTGCCGCCGCGGTGGTGGTCGCCGTCCTCGGCGGTCGCGTCCGGGGACGGGCCGACACCCGCCGCCGCGCGCGACTCGGCGATCAGCTGCGCGGTGCGCAGGGCCGTGCCGCTGGGCGCGTCCAGCTTGTTCGGGTGGTGCAGCTCGATGATCTCGACCGACTCGAAGTACGCGGAGGCCTGCGCGGCGAACTTCATCATCAGCACGGCGCCGAGCGAGAAGTTCGGGGCGATCAGCACGCCGACCCCGGCCGAGGCGGCGAGCGCCCGCTCGACCCGCGCGATCTTGTCCGGGCCGAACCCGCTGGTGCCGACCACGGCGTGGATGCCGTTGCCGACGCAGAACTCGATGTTGCCGAGCGCCGAGTCGGGAGTGGTGAAGTCCACCGCGACCTGGGCTCCGGCCTCGACGGCCGCCTTGGGATCGTCCCCGACGTCGATCCGCGCGACGACCTCCATGCCGTCGGCGGCCTCGACCGCGTCGCACACCTGCCGGCCCATCCGGCCCGCGGCTCCGAACACGGCGACCTTCAGTTCGCTCACGCGAAGTCCTCGACATTCTTGTACGGACCGACGACGGCCGCCGCCGGGCTGGTGGCGAGCAGGTCCGTCGCCACGTTCTTGACCTCGTCCAGGGTGACCGAGCCGATCCGGTCGAGTACGGAGTCCACCGACAGGTGCTGGCCGTAGACCAGCTCGCTCTTGCCGATGCGGCTCATCCGCGAGCCGGTGTCCTCCAGGCCGAGCACGGTCCCGCCGCGCAGCTGGCCGATGCCCAGCGCCAGCTCCTGCTCGCTGATGCCCTCGGCGGCCGCGCGCTCGATCTCGGCGCGGCACAGGCTCAGCACCTCGCGCAGCTTCTTCGGCTGGCAGCCCGCGTAGACGCCGAACGCGCCGGAGTCGGTGAACTGGGTCGCGAAGCTGTAGACGGAGTAGGCCAGGCCGCGCTTCTCGCGCACCTCCTGGAACAGCCGGGAGGACATCCCGCCGCCGAGTACCGCCGCGAGCACGCCGAGCGCCCAGCGCCGGTCGTCGAGCCGCCGCACGCCCGGGGTGCCGAGCACCAGGTGCGCCTGCTCGGTCTTCTTGCCCAGCAGCCGGACGGCGGGCTCCAGGATCAGCGGGGTCGGGTTGACGGCGTCCTGCTCGGCCCGCGAGGTGCGCGCGGCGAGCGTGGCGTCCAGCGAGATGTGCGAGGAGTCCCGGGCGGCCCGCTCGAAGCCCTGCCGGACGAGCTCGACGACCTGCTCGTGCTCGAGGTTGCCGGCCGCCGCGACGACCAGGTTGGGGCCGACGTAGTGCCGGCGGTAGTGCTCGGCGATCTGATCGCGGGTCAGCCCGCGCACCGACTCCACCGAGCCCGCGATGGGCCGGCCGAGCGGGGTGTCGCCCCACATCGCGAGCGAGAACTCCTCGTGCACCAGGTCGCCCGGGTCGTCCTCGGTCATCGCGATCTCTTCGAGGATGACCTCGCGCTCCGACTCGACGTCCTCGGCGCGCAGCAGCGCCGAGGAGACGACGTCGGTGAGCACGTCCGCGGCCAGCGGCAGGTCGGCGTCGAGCACCCGTGCGTAGTAGCACGTGTACTCCTTGGTCGTGAAGGCGTTGATGTCGCCGCCCACGGCCTCGATCGCCGCCGAGATGTCCAGCGCGCTGCGCCGCGGCGTGCCCTTGAACAGCAGGTGCTCGAGGTAGTGGCTGGCGCCGGCCAGCTCCACCGACTCGTCGCGCGAGCCGACGCCCACCCAGACGCCGAGCGAGACCGAGCGCACCAGCGGCATCGACTCGGTCACCACCCGGATCCCGCCGGGCAGCAGGGTCCGGCGCACCACGCCGGACCCGTCGGCGCCCTCGAGGAGCAACTCCGTCCCCGGCACACCCCGCTCCGGTTCACCCGGCTGCGCGTAGGCGGACGCGGAGGTCGTGACGGAGTCGCTCACTTCGGGCCTTTCCCTTGAGACTGCGGACGCTGCGGTACTACGCCTGCGGTGCCGCGTCCGACGCCTCGGCTGCGGCCTCCTCGGCGACCACGGGGGTCAGCGAGAGCTTGCCGCGCTGGTCGATCTCGGAGATCTCGACCTGGATCTTGTCGCCGACCTTGACCACGTCGTCGACGTTCTCCACGCGCTTGCCGCCGGCGATCTTGCGCAGCTGCGAGATGTGCAGCAGGCCGTCCTTGCCGGGCAGCAGCGAGACGAACGCGCCGAAGGCGGTGGTCTTGACGACCGTGCCCAGGAAGCGCTCGCCGACCTCGGGCATCGTCGGGTTGGCGATCTGGTTGATCGTCGCCCGCGCCTGCTCCGCCGCCGCACCCGTCGTGGCACCGATGTAGATGGTGCCGTCGTCCTCGATGGTGATGTCGGCGCCGGTGTCCTCCTGGATCTGGTTGATCATCTTGCCCTTCGGGCCGATGACCTCACCGATCTTGTCCACCGGGATCTTGATGGTGATGATGCGCGGCGCGAGCTCGGACATCTCGTCCGGCACGTCGATCGCCTCGAGCATCACGTCGAGCACGTGGAAGCGCGCGTCGCGGGCCTGCTTGAGCGCCTGGGCCAGCACGTTGGCGGGGATGCCGTCGAGCTTGGTGTCCAGCTGCAGGGCGGTGACGAACTCCTTGGTGCCGGCGACCTTGAAGTCCATGTCGCCGAAGGCGTCCTCGGCGCCGAGGATGTCGGTCAGCGCGACGTACTCGGTCTTGCCGTCGATCTCCGCGGAGACCAGGCCCATCGCGATGCCCGCGACCGGCGCCTTGAGCGGCACGCCCGCGTTCAGCAGGGACATGGTCGAGGCGCAGACCGAGCCCATCGAGGTGGAGCCGTTCGAGCCGAGGGCCTCGGAGACCTGCCGGATCGCGTACGGGAACTCCTCGCGCGTCGGCAGCACCGGGATCAGCGCCCGCTCGGCCAGCGCGCCGTGGCCGATCTCGCGGCGCTTGGGCGAGCCGACCCGGCCGGTCTCACCGGTGGAGTACGGCGGGAAGTTGTAGTTGTGCATGTACCGCTTGCGGTTCTCCGGGTTCAGCGTGTCGATCTGCTGTTCCATCCGGAGCATGTTCAGCGTGGTGATGCCCAGGATCTGGGTCTCGCCGCGCTCGAACAGGGCCGAGCCGTGCACCCGCGGGACGACGTCGACCTCGGCCGACAGGGCGCGGATGTCGGTCACGCCGCGGCCGTCGATGCGGACGCGGTCGCGGATGATCCGCTCGCGCACCAGCTTCTTGGTGAGCGCGCGGTAGGCGCCGGAGATCTCCTTCTCGCGGCCCTCGAACTGGCCGGCGAGCTTCTCCACCGTGACGGCCTTGAGCCGGTCCTGCTCGGTCTCGCGCTCCTGCTTGCCGGCGATGGTCATCGCGGCGGCGAGCTCGGAGGACACCGACGCGGCCACGGCCTCGTACACGTCCTCCTGGTAGTCCAGGTATCGCGGGAACTCCGCGGTGGGCTTGGCGGCCAGCTTGGCCAGCTCGGCCTGCGCCCGGCACAGCTCCTTGATGAAGGGCTTGGCGGCCTCGAGGCCCTCGGCCACGATCTCCTCGGTCGGCGCGCCGGCGCCGTCCTTGACCAGGGTGATCGTCTTGGCGGTGGCCTCGGCCTCGACCATCATGATCGCCACGTCGCCGTCGGCCAGCACGCGGCCGGCCACGACCATGTCGAAGACGGCGCTCTCCAGCTCCTCGTGGGTCGGGAAGGCGACCCACTGGCCCTCGATCAGGCCGACGCGCACGCCGCCGATCGGGCCGGAGAAGGGCAGGCCGGCGAGCTGGGTGGAGGCGGAGGCCGCGTTGATCGCGATCACGTCGTAGAGGTGCTGCGGGTGCAGCGCCATCACGGTGCAGACGATCTGGATCTCGTTGCGCAGGCCCTTGGCGAAGGACGGGCGCAGCGGGCGGTCGATCAGACGGCAGGTCAGGATCGCGTCCTCGGACGGCCGTCCCTCGCGCCGGAAGAACGAGCCGGGGATGCGCCCGGCCGCGTACATGCGCTCCTCGACGTCGACGGTCAGCGGGAAGAAGTCCAGCTGGTCCTTCGGAGTCTTGGAATACGTGGTGGCCGACAGGACCATGGTCTCGTCGTCCAGGTAGGCCACGGCCGAGCCGGCGGCCTGACGGGCCAGCCGGCCCGTCTCGAAGGTGACCTTGCGGGTGCCGAAGCGCCCGTTGTCGATGATCGCTTCGGTCGTCGCGATCTCGGAACCCTCCATGGGTTCACTCCTTATCGTGATCTGGAACGCGACGTGACCCGCCTCGTCGGCGGCCCAGGACCGGTCTCCGATCGAAGCCGCCGGATCCGCCGCGCGGCGGTGCCGCGCGCTCGTGGATCCCGACGGCCACTACCGAAGATCGGTACACCGGGGTCGTTCGTTCCGCTCGTTTCCTCTTCGTTTTATCCACAGCCACGCTAACCCATGCGACTGTGTGTTCGCTCCATGACGCACCCGGACCGACTAGCACCGAGTACGCCTAGGAGCGGCACCCGAACGCCCGGGTACCGCTCCCATGTCCTGCAAGCGCGTTATCGGCGCAGGCCGAGCCGCTCGATCAGCGAGCGGTAACGCGCGATGTCCTTGTCGGCGAGGTACTTCAGCAGCCGGCGGCGCTTGCCGACGAGCTGCAGCAGGCCACGCCGCGAGTGGTGGTCGTGCTTGTGCGTCTTGACGTGCTCGGTCAGGTCGTTGATGCGCTTGGTGAGCAGCGCGACCTGGACCTCCGGGGAGCCAGTGTCACCCTCGACCGTCGCGTACTCGGTCATGATCTGCTTCTTCGTGGCGATGTCCAGGGACACGCGCGACTCCTCTATCGTTCGGGGGCTGTCCTGGTCTCTATCACAGGACGATCGATACCCCACGTGTGGCGCCCAGTCTACCAGCGCGAAGGCCCTCACCCGACCGACCGCGCCGCCCGGTGCTAGTGCCCGACCGACTGGACCGTGTTGTAGATGTCCAGCACGCCGAGCAGCACCGGGATGACCGAGGCGAGCAGCAGCCCGTCGAGCAGGTCGACGGTGCGGGCCCAGCGCGGCGAGAGGGTGCGGTCCGGCAGGGCGAAGCCGACCAGCAGCAGGATCAGGCCGACGGCCAGCACGATCGCGAAGTACCAGGTCTGCTGCGCGGTGGTGGACACGTGCCGGGCGGCGCCGACCAGCACGAAGGCCTCGGCGATCACGCCGCCGCCGATCAGCGCGGTGACCTCGGTGGTGCGGCGCAGCAGCCGGGCGCGGGAGATCAGCACCAGGCCGAGGATGCCGGCCATGGACAGCTCCCAGGCGCCGTTGGGCTCGTACGGCGCGCTGAACGCGAGTACCATCGCGCCGATCGCGCCGACCAGCGAGCACGCGGCGACCAGGCCGGTGAGCAGCTCGTGGCCGCGGCGGGTGCGGCGGCCGATCGCCTCGGTGTCCACCGGGTCGTCGTTGCCGGCGGGCAACTGGGCCCGGCTCGAGCGCTGCTGGCCGCCGGCGCCGATCTGCGGCGCGCCGTCGATCAGCGCGGGCATCGGGAACCGGGTGAGCCGCATGGCCAGGCCGGGCATGAAGCCGATCGCGGCGATCGCCACGGTGCCCGCGCCGGCCGCGAGCTTGACCGGGCCGGCGTGGCAGGCGAGTCCGACGGCGGCGGCCACGGCGCCGAGGGTCGCGGCGATCCCGGCCGCGACGTACACCTCGTCGTGCTCCTCCTGGACCACGCCGCCGATGACCGCGACGACGAGCACCGCGGCGCAGGCCACGATGAAGTGGCTGCGGCCGAGGCCCGCCGTCGCCGAGATCGGCAGCACGCCGAGGCCGGCCAGGAACGCGTAGGGCACCGCGCAGCCGCCGAGCACCGCGCCGCCGACGTGGTCCTTGTAGGAGCGCGACGCGACGCCGCCCGCGATGGTCAGCAGCACCGCGAGGATGCCGGCCACCGCGGCGGGCATGCCGTGCGGGTCGGCCGAGCTCCACAGCACCCAGGCGCCGATCGCCAGCACCAGCGCGCCGCCGGCCAGGCCGAGCCGGCGGAAGTGGACGCTCCCCCACATCCGGTTGTCCTCGGCGACCGACTGCACGATCGCGTCGACCACGTCGTCGTACACCGGCGGCGGCAGCGTCTCGGTCGCAGCACGCAGATACAGCAGGTCCCCGTTGCGCACGCCCTGCGCGGCGAGCGAGAGGCCGGTGTCGAGTTCATTGCCGTCGAGGCGCGCGAGCGCGAATCCGGAATGGGCCCCCTCGTTCTGCCACTGATCCGCCATCCGCAGAACGTCCGGCAGCAATTCCGCCAGCGGCACGTCCTCCGGAAGCGCCACGTCCACCCGTACGTCGGGCGCCACCACCGTAATGCGGCAGAACCCTGTCATCACATTGGCAGCCACTGCATGCCCCTCCCGATTTCCCCTGCCACGGTCGACGCGGCCCTTGTGTACGGCCTCTGGCAAGCGTCTCCGTGCTGTCTACGCGCGCGAGAGTCTACTAGACTCCCCGGGGACTGCCAGTGAGTGCGACAGCTATGTCTAGCTGGGTAAAGAGTAGGTCAACGGGAGGGGCAGGGCTTTGAGTACCGTCGTCGTCAAACGGCCGCCGCGGGTGCACCCGCCGCAAGTGCCGACCGGGGAGGTGTTCCTGGAGCCGCCGCCGGAACTGGCCAGGGCGGCGAAGAACGGCAGTGCCGTGATGCAGGCGCTTCCGATGCTGGGGATGCTGGGTTCCGTGGGGTTCTTCTTCATGCCCGGAACCAACATGATGATGAAGATGATGGGGGGAATGACCGTCATCGGCTCGCTCGGCATGCTGAGCCAGCAGATGGGCGGAAACAAGAAGAACGGTAAGGGCAAGACGGCCGACGCGCGCCGGGATTACCTCCGTTACCTGAGCCAGATGCGCCAGCAGGTGCGCAAGACCCAGCAGCAGCAGTACACCGCGCAGATGTGGTCGCACCCCGATCCGGCGCACCTGTGGGCGATCGTCACCAGCGGCCAGCGGCTGTGGGAGCGGCGCCCGACCGACCCGGACTTCGTGCAGATCCGCCTCGGCACCGGTTCGCAGCGCCTTGCGACGCCGCTGGTGGCGCCGGAGACCGCGCCGGTGGACGAGCTCGAGCCGATCTGCGCGGACGCGCTGCGCCGGTTCATCACCGTGCAGGGCATGCTGGACAAGCTGCCGATGGCGGTGCCGCTGCGCTCCTTCTGGCACGTGCTGGTCAGCTCGGCCGGCGACGGCACCCCGGACGACGCCCGCGGCCACGCCCGCGCGCTGCTCGCCCAGCTCGCCTCCTTCCACGCGCCCGACGAGGTGCGGATCTGCGTGCTGGCCGCGGAGAACCGCCGGCAGCACTGGGAGTGGGTCAAGTGGCTGCCGCACGCGCAGCACCCCAAGGAGAACGACGCGGCCGGCTCGGTGCGGCTGATCTACTCGGACGCGAACGAGCTCGAGGAGGCCCTCGGCAGCGAGCTGATGGACCGCCCGCGCTTCTCCCGCGAGGCCCCGCCGATGCTGGACCAGCCGCACCTGATCGTGCTGGTCGACGGGGCGCGCGCGAGCGGCGACTCGGTGCTGCTGCACGGCGAGGGCGTGCACGGCGTGACCATCATCGAGATCGACGCCGAGGGCCACGCCGGCCTGGTGCGCGGCGGCGTGCACATGTCGCTGGACGGGGACAAGCTGAAGGTCGAGACGTCCTCGGGCGCCTCGTTCTCCGGCGTCGGCGACCGGCTCTCCATTCCGCAAGCCGAGGCGCTCGCCCGGCAGCTGGCGCCGCTGCGCGTCGGCAGCGGCGGCGACGGGGACGAGCCGCTGACCAGCGCGCTGGACTTCACCGACCTGATGGGCATCGGCGACCCCGGCTCCTTCGACACCCGCAAGGGCTGGAAGCGGCTGAGCCCGCAGGACCGGCTGCGGGTGCCGATCGGCATCGGCGAGAACGGCGAGCCGGTCATCCTCGACATCAAGGAAGCCGCGATGGGCGGCATGGGCCCGCACGGCCTGTGCATCGGCGCCACCGGCTCCGGCAAGTCGGAGGTGCTGCGCACCCTGGTCCTCGCGCTCGCGGTGACGCACTCGTCCGAGGGCCTGAACTTCGTGCTCTCCGACTTCAAGGGCGGCGCGACCTTCGCGGGCATGGCGACGATGCCGCACACCGCGGCCGTCATCACCAACATGGCCGACGACCTGACGATGGTCGACCGCATGCGCGACGCCATCGTCGGCGAGATGAACCGGCGCCAGGAGATGCTGCGCGACGGCGGCAACTTCAAGAACATCCACGACTACGAGAAGGCGCGCGCCGCCGGGGCCCAGCTGACCCCGATGCCGAACCTGCTGATCGTGCTCGACGAGTTCTCCGAGATGCTGACGGCGAAGCCGGACTTCCTGGACCTGTTCATCCAGATCGGCCGGATCGGCCGATCGCTCGGCGTGCACCTGCTGCTCGCCTCGCAGCGCCTGGAGGAGGGCAAGCTGCGCGGCCTGGACACCTACCTGTCCTACCGGCTGGGCCTCAAGACGTTCTCCGCGGCCGAGTCGCGGGTCGTGCTCGGCGTGCCGGACGCGTTCAATCTGCCCTCGATCCCCGGCTCCGGCTACCTCAAGACGGTGGGCGCCGAGTCGGGCGCCGGACCGGGCCAGCGCTTCAAGGCCGCGTACGTGTCGGGGCCCTACAAGCCGCAGACCCGGACCACCGTGGAGCGCAAGCTGGACCACCGCCGGCCGACGCTGTTCACCTCGGCGTTCGTCGCCCCCGAGCGGATCCAGGAGCCGGCGGCCCCCGTCGCCGCCGCCAGGGAGGACGACGACGCGCTCGTCGACACCGTGCTCGACGTGCTGGTGCGGCAGATGGAGGGCGAGGGCCTTCCGGCGCACCAGGTGTGGCTGCCGCCGCTGGTCGAGCCGCCCACGCTGGACGCGCTGCTGCCGGGGCTGCAGGCCACGGCCGACCGCGGCCTGATCGCGACGGGCTACTCCGGTTCCGGCCGGCTGTCCGTGCCGGTCGCCATCGCGGACAAGCCGATCGAGCAGAAGCGCGAGGTCTACCAGCTGGACCTGTCCGGCGCCGCGGGCCACGCCGTCATCGTCGGCGGTCCGCGCTCCGGCAAGTCCACGCTGGTGCGCACGATGATCTCCGGCCTCGCGCTCGGCCACACACCGCTCGAGACGCAGTTCTTCTGCCTCGACTTCGGCGGCGGCTCGCTGATGAGCCTGCAGGGCCTGCCGCACATGTCGGGGCTCGGCGGACGGCTCGACGTGGATGTGGTCCGGCGGATCGTCAGCGAGGTCGTCGGGATCCTCGACAAGCGCGAGGAGACCTTCCGCACCAACCAGATCGACTCCATCGGCACCTTCCGCGCCAAGCGCGCGCGAGGCGAGCTGCCCAACGAGCCGTTCGGCGACGTGTTCCTGATCGTGGACGGCTGGCAGACGCTGCGCGGCGAGTTCGAGGCCCTCGAACAGGACATCCTCGACATCGCGCAGCGCGGCCTCGGCTTCGGCGTGCACGTGGTCATCACCGCCGCGCGCTGGGCGGAACTGCGCCCGCAGCTCAAGGACGCCATCAACACCCGCATCGAGCTGCGGCTCGGTGACCCGATGGAGTCCGACGTGGACCGCAAGGTCGCGCAGAACGTGCCGGCCGGCACCCCGGGCCGCGGCCTGACCCGGGACAAGCTGCACTTCCTCGGAGCGCTGCCGCGCATCGACGGCGTGGAGGACGCGACGGATCTCGCGGACGGCGTGGCCAAGATGGTCGCGGCCATCGCCGAGGCCTGGCAGGGTCCCGCGGCCCCCAAGCTGCGGATGCTGCCGCTCATGGTCCCGTACACGGACCTGCCAGAGCCGGCGGCCCGTCCCGCGTTCGCCATCCCGCTCGGCGTCGACGAGAACAAGCTGGAGCCGGTGTACCTGGACTTCAACCAGGACCCGCACTTCCTCATGTTCGGCGAGAGCGAGTCCGGCAAGACCGCGGTGCTGCGCACGATCATCAAGGGCATCACCGAGGCCTACACCGGCAACCAGGCCCGCATCCTGGTGGTCGACTACCGCCGCTCCCTGCTCGGCGCGTGCCCCGAGAGCCACGCCCTCGGCTACTGCGCCGCGGCGGGTGCCGTGCAGTCGACCGTCTCCGAGATCCGGCCCTTCCTGGACAAGCGCCAGCCGGGCCCCGAGGTGACGGCCGAGCAGCTGCGCAACCGCTCCTGGTGGACCGGCCCGGAGATCTTCGTGATCGTCGACGACTACGACCTGGTCGCGACGCAGGGCGGCAACCCGCTGATGCCCTTCGCGGAGTACCTGCCGATGGCACGGGACCTGGGCTTCCACCTGATCCTGGGCCGCGCCTCCGGCGGCGCCAGCCGCGCCCTGTTCGAGCCGCTGATCCAGCGCATGCGCGAGAGCCGCCAGCCCGGCCTGCTGCTCTCCGCGGACCGCGAGGAGGGCCAGCTCCTCGGCACCGTCCGCGGCAGCCAGCAGCCGGCCGGCCGAGGCACCCTCGTCTCGCGGCGGCACGGCACGATGCTGGTCCAGACGGCGTTCATTCCGCCGGAGATCTAGGTCGGCACTCTGCATCGGCGGTGGGCCCGACCGGAGTCATCCGGTCGGGCCCACCGCTTCTTTCGGGCAGGCGGGTCGGCGATTGGGGATAATCGCACTGCAAGCCGTCGCATAAAGCCGACTAATGCGGCGGAAATCCGCAATCGGCGAGAGATCACCCTAAAGAGCTTCGCGCTTTGTGAATCTCAGCCTGATGGGTGTGCGCCGCGGTCCTCGACCGCGCGGCGGCGAGAACATCCCGGCCCTGGTCCGGGAGACCAGGCTCACCCGGGAGCCCGGACGTAGGAACCGGCACAGGGGCGAGGAACGAGCGTTGTGCCGGTGACGTAGGTAGGGCTGGTCGTTAGTCGTAAACCGAAGGCCGCAGGCCGTCAGTCGTAAGCCGCCGAAGCCGACGCCGCCGACCGCCCGTGCCACGCCCCTACAGCTGCGAAGCCCCCCGCCTCCGTGCCGCGTCCCGTGCCACCGCTGCTCCCGCGAGGGCGACGATGGCGGTGAGGAGGCCTACGGCCAGGGCGATGTAGGCCCAGCGCTCCTGGTTGTCGGCTTCGCGGTTGCCGGCGGTGGCGACGTAGGGCTTGACGACGGTGCGGTCGCCGGCGGTGGTGGTGCTGGCGGCGGCACCGTCGGCGTTGGGGCCGTTGCCGAGCATCTTGGTCAGGCCGCTGATGCTGCCGCCTTCGGAGACGAGGGAGTTGCTGCCGCCGTTGATCGTGGTGGTCAGAGCCTGCTGGATGTCGGCCTCGCCCCAGCCCGCGGAGGCGCTGTAGGCGCCGTCGCCGTCCGCGGTGGCCTCGATGATCTTGATGACGTCGTAGGCGCGGGCGGAGGTGCGGTCGCTGCTGCGGGTCCAGTGGTGCTCTTCGATGATGAGCGCCGCCTCGGCCGCGACGTAGGGGGCCGCGAAGCTGGTGCCGTCGTCGGTGGCGATCTTGCCGTTGGGGAGCAGGCCGCCCACGGCGACGCCGGGGGCGGTCACGCCGACGAAGTACGTGTTCTTCTGCGAGCCGGTCTCGGAGAACGTCGCGACGGTGCCGTACTGGTCCACCGCGCCCACGGCGAGGACGTGCTGGTACGAGGCGGGGTACGTGCGCGGGTTCACGCCGTAGTCGGTGCCGTTGTTGTCGGTCGTGTCGCGGTCGCCCTGGTTGCCCGCCGAGGTGACGATGACGACGCCCTGGTCGTACGCGTTCTGCACGGCGGCAGCGAGCTTGGAGTCCGCGTCGTAGCCGTCCTGCGAGATGTTGATGACCTCGGCGCCCTCGCTCACGGCGTCGTTGACGGCGTCGGCCATCGCGTCCTCGGTGTTGCCCGCGGTGGCGTTGCAGCCGGCCTCGCGGATCGAGAGCAGTTGCACGCCGGGGGCGATGCCCTGCATGCCGTTGACGCCCGCCGCCTTCTGGGCGCCGATGATGGAGGCGACCATCGTGCCGTGGCCGTCGGTGTCGGCGGCGTCGCCGCCGGACTCGCCGCTCAGCACCTTGCCGCCGGCGACGCTCAGCTGGCTCTGGGACGCGATACCGGTGTCGATGACGGCCACCTTGACGCCGCCGCCGTCGAGCTGATTGCCGTCCGCGTCCGTCAGATGCCCGGCGTTCGCCGCCGTGATCTCCCAGGGGGTCGCGGCCTGGTTCGAGGCCGTCGTCACGTTCGCGGAGGTGCAGTTGCTCGAGCCCTGCGACGCGGCGAGGGAGGTGCCGCCTGCGGCGTCGGCGGCCGGCAGCCCGAGGGCGCTGCCGCAGGTCAGCGCGGCGGCCGCGACGGCGAAGCGGGTTCTGCGGAAGGCGCTCATGGTGCGGTGGGTCCTTCCGTCTCTCAGCTGCCTGATTGCGGCGACTCGCCCGCCGCGGCCGGGTTGAGCTCCGCGCCGCCCTGCAGCAGGCTGACCCACGCCGGCGGCACCTTCTCCACGCTCACCGACGTGTAACCGAGCTGGTCGATGGCGGAGACCGACGTGTTGGTCGAGCTCGAACCCGTCGCGCTCGCGCTGGGCGTCGCCCCGGCCACGGCGACCACGCCGCTGCCGAGCGGGTAGCGGAAGCCGGAGTCCTCGATCAGGAACTCGGTGGAGCTGCCGCTCGACTGCTTGGCGATCAGCCCGTAGCCCGGCTTGACCAGCACCACGCCGGCCTCGAGGTTGCCGCCCGACTGGGTCACGCCGAAGGAGCCGCCGTCGCTGCCGTAGGGAAGCGTCGCGCTGGTCCACGTCGTCAGCTGCGCCTCGCCGTTCACGATCTGGCCGTCGTAGGCCACGCAGATGTTCGCGGTCGTCGCCGAGCCGATGTCGTTGTTCAGGCTCGGGTCGAGCGTCGGCCAGTTGCTGCCGTAGGTGCCGGACTCGAAGACGCTGGAGGCGGTCGGCTGGCCGCTGCTGTTCGCCTCGTTGATCGCGGCCGGGGTCAGCTGGCTCGACTGCAGCTGGCTGATGTTCGAAACCTGCGAGTTCGCCGCGTAGAGGTAGTAGGCGAAGGGGCTCAGTTCGAGCACGCCGTTCGCGGTCTGCACCGCTCCGTAGGCCGTCGTGGAGCTCTGGATCTGACCGTACTCGCCGACCTTGGTGCCCGGCTGCTGGGTCGAGGCGTGGACCGTGGCGCCGAGGTTCGAGAGCTTCGGGAAGGTGATCGGGGAGCCGCTGGCGTAGACGTTGAGCCAGGCGTCGGAGACCCAGTAGCCGACCGTGTCCGGGTTTATCAGCGTGCGGCCCTGGTTGATCGCGGTGAGGATCTGCTGCACGTACGTGTGGTCGGTCTGGTCGTTGCCGATCATGTACTTGTAGTCGCCGTCGATCAGGTACACGTCGTCGGCGGTGTTGTGCACGATCAGCGCCTGCCCGCTGTTGCTCGTCCACAGGCCGTTGGTGCTGCCGGCGGCCGGCGCGTAGCCGATCTCCAGGTAGTTCTGCCCGCTGGAGGTGGCCGCCCCGTTCGCATACTGCTCGTTCTGGCAGTACGACCACTGGGTCAGGTTCATGTTCGAGGCGGCCGGCACGTCCTCCGGGGCGCCCAGGATGCCGACCGGCGAGCCGATGGTCACGCCCGAGCTGTTCAGCGTCGAGTCGGGCACGTCGTACTTCGTGAAGTTCTTTCCGAGGATCAGCCGCGCCGACGTTATGTTGTAGACGGCGTGCAGCTGGTTGTTCTGCGTGACGTACGCGGCGCCGGTGCTCGAGTCGACGGCCAGCCCGCTCTGCCAGCCGCTCGGCGCGGAGGGCTTGAACACGCCGAGCACCATCACGGCGACCACGGCGAGCGCGCTGAGGATGATCGAGGAGGCGAAGGTCTTGACCGGTCGGGGCGCGCCCTCGTCGCTTCCGGTCGCGGTGGGCACGACCAGATTCGCGACCATCCGCCGCCGCGCGAAATTGAACGCGTCAAGTTGGTCCTTGCGTGTCGCCACTGTCCCCATACTCCCCTCGAGCCCCCGCGCCCCTATGGCGAGAGCACGCGTGCGAAACAGAGTACAGTAACGGCGGCACGGGCGAACCGGGCACTTCGGGGGGCCGAAGGGCTGTCTCCGACACCGCGTGAGCCCGTACCATACGGCTGCGGAGTAAGGCTTTTTCGCGCTCATCACGAGGGGGCAGGCGCACACAGATGGCGACAGCACGCACTCAACCGCGCGCGGCGGCACCCGCGCCCGCGGCGGCGGGGGCTCGCCGTTCCAACGGGGCTCAGGGTTCGAACGGGGTTCAGGTGAGTCCGGGCTTTCATCCGCGTCCCGGGCGCATAGGCTCGGTCGCGCTGATCCGGCTGATCCTGCTCGAGGCGGCCGCGGCGCTCGCGGCAACCCCGTTCCTGGTGCACAAGCCGGTGGTGATCGCCGGCACGGGGCCGGTGGCGCTGCTGTGCGTGATCGGGGCGATCGGCGGCAGCCGCGGACGCTGGCTCGGCGCCTCGCAGCTGGTGCACTCCGACTTCAAGGAGCGCCAGGAGCAGCGGCGGCCGGCCACCGGCGAGTCCGCCCTGGCGCCGCTGCGCGAGACCTTCCCCGCGCTCAGGACCGCGACCGTCTCGACCCGGGGCGGCGAGCCGGTCGGCGTGATCGGCGACGGCACCTTCCTCACCGCGGTCATCCAGCTGGACTCGCGCGGCGAGCCGCTGCGCGAGCCGCGCGCGGCGCACCCGCTGCCGGTCGGCGCGGTGGCCGCTGCCCTCTCGGACACCCAGGTCCCCGTCTCGAGCGTGCAGCTGATCTCGCACTCCCGTCCGGCGCCGGCCCCGCACCTGCCGCGGCAGTCGCTCTCGGCGCGGTCCTACCAGGGCATCGGCGCCGACGTCCCGGCGCAGCGCACGACGTGGGCCGCGGTACGGCTCGACCCGGAGGCGGCCCAGGGCGCGGTCGAGGCGCGCGGCGGCGGCCAGATCGGAGCGCAGCGCGCGCTGCTGACGGCGGTTCAGCGGGTGGCGAGCCAGATCGAGGGCGCCGGCTTCGAGGCGACGATCCTGAGCGAGCCCGAGCTGATCACGGCGCTGGGCACGGCGTGCATGGTGAGCCAGGTCGCGCAGAACCCCTCGGCGGCCGCGCACCGACGCACCGAGGAGACCAAGCGCTACTGGCGCTGCGACGGCAGCTGGCACACGACGTACTGGCTGGACAAGCCGCCGACGCTCTCGGCGCGCACCAGCCCTGACTTCTTCGCCGCGGTGGGCTCGCTGCCCGCGCTGGCCACGAGCGTCTCGGTGAACCTGAGCAAGGGCACCGGGGACGCGGTCGCGTTCAGCTGCTTCGTGCGGATCGCGGCGGGCTCGGAGAACCAGCTGAACGAGTCGAGCAAGCAGCTCGAGGCGCGGGCCGGCCAGGCCGGCGCCGGGCTCACCCGGCTCGACGGCGAGCAGCTGCCCGGACTGGTCGCCACCGTCCCGCTGGGAGGGGAGTAGCAGATGTCGAACTCCGCACCGTCCGCCTACGCGCCGCGCCGGGCCGCCTCGCGCGGTCCCGCGCCGGAGCCGCGCGTGGTGGTCGCCGGCCGTCCGGACCGCGGCAACGAGCTGCGGCACATCCCGGCCTGCGGCCCGCAGCTGGAGAAGCACATCCTGGAGCCCGAGGAGTTCGGCGCGCTGGCCCTGCCGGTCGGCGACGACGGCGTGGTGATCGGCACCGACCAGGGCAGCCGTCCCGCGGTGCTGGGCATGTTCAAGCCGAAGGCGGTCGACATCGCGCTGATCGGCGGCGCGTACCTGGCGCAGCTGCTCGCGCTGCGGGCGACGGCGACCGGCGCGCGGGTGGTCGTCGAGACCGCCCGTCCGCAGCTGTGGGCTCCGCTGGCGCAGAACGCGGGCGGCGGGCAGCAGGTGATCGCCGTCGTGCCGGTGCGCCGCGTGGGCAACCTGGGCGCCACCGCCGCGTCCCCGGTGCTGCTGCTGCGCGACGCCGGTGCCCGGCCGCCGCGCAGCTCGGCGCCGAAGACGCCGTGGATGACGACCCTGACGCTGGTTCCGTTCCTGGACCCGGCGTACGCAGGCCACCTCATCACCTCGGACTACGTGGCGATCCAGCAGGTGTCCCCGCAGGAGGCCGAGCTCGGCGCGCGGCTGTTCCGGCTGAGCCCGCAGGACGTCGCCGCGCTGCCGTCGCTGCTGCCCGAGCTGGCGCTGTGGACGGCGCGGCACGGGCGCCAATACGTGTTCTCGGCCCCGACCCGGGACGAGACCGGTCTGCTCGGCGCGCCCCGCCGGATGGACTGATCAGGCTCGCGCTGACGCCGGGGGCCGGGAAGCGAGTCAGACGGCTGTTTTCCGGAACGGCCGCGATCCGGTTACCGTAGGGCGTCAGGGGAAGGCGACAAGAGAGATGGAAGCGGTGTGAGCGGCGAGAACGGGTACGGCGACGGGCCGGAGGAAGACAGCTGGACCGGCCCGGTCTACACGACCCCGGAGTGGTACCGCCAGGGGGGCGCCGGGACTCCCGCGGCCCCGCAGCCTCCCGCGCCCGCGCAGCCGAATCCGCCGCAGCTGGGCCCGCAGCAGGATCCGCAGCAGAGCCAGGGCGCGGGTGCTCCCACGCCGCCGCCGATGGGTCCGCCGATCCCGCTGCCGCCCCCGGTCGGCGCCCCCTTCCTGCCGCCGCCCGGCAATCCGGTGCTGCCGCCGCCGCAGGGTCCGCAGGTGCAGGGCAGTTCTTCGATGCCACCGCCACCGCCAGTCCCGCACGGCGGTTCTTCGATGCCGCCTCCGCAGGGTCCGCAGGTTCAGGGCGGTTCGGCACTGCCACCGCCGCAGCCCGCGCCGCTCAGCGGTACCGCGCTGCCGCCGCCCCCGCCCGCGCCGCACCAGTCGCAGTCGTCCGCGCTGCCGCCGCCTCCGCCGATCCCGAACAGCGGCGCGCCCGGGCAGTCCGGGCC
>NZ_JAGSOH010000360.1 GCF_018139625.1 Actinospica acidithermotolerans
GTGATATAACGAACATCCAGCCCTCGCTTGAGAGCGATTTTTCCACTGAAAGTAATTTCCGGTAGTTCCCGAATAAATTTCTTCACCCGTCCTTCCTGGACGATATTTAATTTGCCGTCGGTAATTTCTGTTTTTAAACTGCCCGCAGTTAATGTGCCGCAGAAAACGATTTTCTTCGAAGTGGCACTGATATCAATAAATCCACCGGTGCCCATGATTTTACCATTGAATTTATGCACGCCGACGTTACCGTGCTGGTCGACTTCAGCAAAACTCAAATAACAAACATCCAGACCACCACCGTGATAAAAATCAAACTGGGACGTCATATCCAGAATGGCGCGGGTATTCACGTTCGCGCCAAAGGCGATCCCCTGTGAAGTAATACCGCCAATCGGACCTGTTTCTACCGTCAGAATAAAGTCATCAGCACAACCTTCTTC
>NZ_JAGSOH010000361.1 GCF_018139625.1 Actinospica acidithermotolerans
CCTGGAAGCGAAAAGGCGGGCTTCAGAAGTACCACGCGAAGCTCGTGGACGGCATGCTCGCGCGCGGGTACGAACGCGAGTACGCCGAGCGAGTATTTCAACAGATCCATGGCTTCAGCGAGTACGGCTTCCCGGAGAGCCATGCCGCGAGCTTCGCGCTTTTAGTCTATGCCAGCAGCTGGATCAAACGGCACCACCCGGCTGCATTTCTCGCGGCCATTCTGAACTCGCAGCCCATGGGGTTTTACTCTCCGTCGCAGCTCGTGCAGGATGCACGTCGGCACGGCGTGACGGTGCGACCGCCGGACGTGCTGCACAGCGGATGGGACTGCACCCTGGAGGATTTGCCGCACGCGCCAGCTGTGCGCCTCGGACTGCGGCTCGTCAACGGTCTTGGCAAAGCCGCAGCGGAGCGCATCGAGGCGGCGCGCGCGGAGCGGCCG
>NZ_JAGSOH010000362.1 GCF_018139625.1 Actinospica acidithermotolerans
ATATTATGTTTAATTGCATAATCAATTTCTTCTTCACGACTCCATGCCCACTCACGTACAGGTGCGAATGCTTTCAATGATGGGTTTAATGCTTTAATGGCAACTTCGAAACGTACTTGGTCATTCCCTTTACCAGTACAACCATGTGCGATACCTACTGAATTTGTTTTCTCAGCAATCTCTACTAATTTTTTAGCGATTAATGGTCTTGATAAAGCAGAAACTAATGGATATGCATTTTCATACATTAAATTTCCTTTGATTGCATAACTTACATACTCATCACTAAATTCTTTTGTTGCATCAATAATATGACATTCAACAGCTCCCATATCTAAAGCTTTTTTATAAGCGATGTCTAAATCTTTACCTTCACCAACATCTAGGCAACAAGCTACAACGTCGTATCCTTTGTCGATAAGCCATTGAACGGCCACACTTG
>NZ_JAGSOH010000363.1 GCF_018139625.1 Actinospica acidithermotolerans
CTCATAACTAGGTCCTGAATAGTATTGATGTAACTTGTTTGTATCATATAAACGGTTCATTTTTTCATACTTTCCTTTTGCATTAACCGATTGATTTTCTGTTATCATTACACTTGTTGTTAATATTCCTAATACAAATATCGCTTTAGCTATCGCTGTAAATTTCATATTCATGTACTCCAATCTTAATATATTGGATTGCGTTTATTACGTAATTTGAATAATACACATTTATTATAAAGGGCATTGAGACAGACTGAAATTAACACTCGTTTAATTAAAATTAAATCATGGTTAATGAAGAACTAATTAATATTCAATGGACATCACTTTCAGGAGTAATTTGAATTTTTAGTATGCTCATACCCTGCGTTATAAAACATAAAAACAACCTAACGACACTGTTGATTTAGATACGCCCCTTTTTGGAGGATGTACGTA
>NZ_JAGSOH010000364.1 GCF_018139625.1 Actinospica acidithermotolerans
ATTCGATATCGTTTTAAATGAAGCAATGTTAACAATGTTACCCATCGCCATAAAGGAAAAAGCATTACGCGAGTACTACCGAGTCTTAAAGCCTGGGGGTATCTTGTTAACACATGATATTGTCATCGTTAATGAATCACATGCCACACATGTAGTTAAATCATTATCTGCAGCAATTAATGTCAATGTCTCACCGCAGACGAAACTTGGCTGGTTAGATTTATATCATCAAGCTGGTTTTAATCATGTGCATTATCATACTGGTCCAATGAGTTTAATGACACCAAAAGGTTTAATTTATGACGGAGGTATTGTTGGAACTATAAAGATTATCAACAATGCTTTTAAAAAAGAAAATCGACCAATGTTTTGCAAAATGTTTAAAACGATGACTAAATTGCGTAAAGATATGAATTATATTACTTTTGTCGCTAAAAAAG
>NZ_JAGSOH010000365.1 GCF_018139625.1 Actinospica acidithermotolerans
CACCTCGATCGCTCCCGATGAACTGCGCCGCATCCATGCCGAAGTGCAGTCGCGGGGCGGCACCACGATCATCGATGAGATCTATCTCGGCCTCTCGCACGACGAGGCCTTCGGCCAGACCGCGCTGGCGATCGGCGACGACATCGTCAGCATCAACAGCTTCAGCAAATACTTCAACATGACCGGCTGGCGGCTCGGCTGGATGGTCGTGCCCGAGGCCATGGTGCCGGTGGTCGAGCGCCTCGCCCAGAACCTGTTCATCTGCCCGAGCACCGTGGCGCAGCATGCGGCGCTGGCCTGCTTCGAGCCCGAGAGCATCGCCGAGTACGAACGCCGCCGCGCCGAGTTCAAGGCCCGCCGCGATTACTTCATTCCCGCGCTCGAGTCGATCGGCCTGCCGGTGCCCGTGCGGCCGGACGGCGCCTTCTACGCCTGGGC
>NZ_JAGSOH010000366.1 GCF_018139625.1 Actinospica acidithermotolerans
CCGGTGGCTGCCGCCGGATTGTGCCGATTCCGGCAGCCTGGCCGGGGCGCAGCGCGTGCCCCGCCATGCATGACCCCCGTCAGTGGTAATGCTGCGCTGCGTTCGGTCACACTCGGGAACTTGTCGTTCTTAGTCACCCCTTCCGAGGCCTGCATGTCCCTGTTCCGGCGCAAGTCCCTAGATTCCGTCACCGTCCACGAAGCCGGCAGGCGCCTGATCCCGACGCTCAGCTGGCCGCACCTGATCGCACTGGGCATCGGTGCCATCGTCGGCACCGGCATCTACACGCTGATCGGCGTCGGTGCCAATCTGGCCGGCCCGGCCGTGCTGATCTCCTTCGCCATCGCCGGTGCGGTCTGCGCCTGTGCGGCGCTGTCCTATGCCGAGCTGTCGACGATGATGCCGGCCGCCGGCAGCGCCTACACCTACAGCTACAG
>NZ_JAGSOH010000367.1 GCF_018139625.1 Actinospica acidithermotolerans
GCCTGGAGTATGGCAAGAGCATCACCGATGCCTGCCTGGGCTGGGACGACTCGCTCGGCGCGCTCAAGGAGCTGTCGGACGCGGTCGCCGCACGGCGTTCCGCTGTGGCCCTCGCCGCTTGACACGGCGTCCCCCGGGTTAACCGGGAGCCCGCGGCGGTTGCGGATGGGCGAGGCCGCCGTGTAAGCTTTTCCCATCCGCCGGCGGGGCTCCGAGTTCCGCCGCTTTCCCGATCCGGCAAGAAAGGCCCCCTCCCATGCGCAGCGAAGTCACCGTCCTTCTCGGACCCGGCCAGGAGTTCCGCTTCGACCTCGAGGGCGAGGTGCCCATGGCCCACGAGATCGCGCGCCGCTGGCTCGACGACGAATTCATGCGCCTGGAGTGCGAGCCGCTGCGGGCCAGCGGCAAGGTGCTCACCGCCGACAAGGTGCTCGTGG
>NZ_JAGSOH010000368.1 GCF_018139625.1 Actinospica acidithermotolerans
GCATCCACCAGACCCATAACGATAAAGAACTGAGTACGCAGCAGAGGAATCAGATCAGGTTGACGCGCTGCGCCTTCCAGGAATTTACCCCCGAGGATGCCGATACCGATCGCAGCACCGATTGCCGCCAGACCCATCATCACAGCGGCAGCCATGTACAGCAGATCCATATTCAGGTTTTCCATGACAGTCTCCAGTTTGTTTCAGTTAAAACGTAGTAGTGTTGGTAAATTAATGTTCTTCAGACGCCATCGACAGATAGACGATCGTCAGAACCATGAAGATGACGGCTTGCAGCGTAATGATCAGGATGTGGAAAATGGCCCACGGCACATTCAGGATCCACTGTGACCACCACGGCAACAGACCAGCAATCAGAATGAAAATCAGCTCACCGGCATACATGTTACCGAACAGTCGCAAACCGAGTGAAAC
>NZ_JAGSOH010000036.1 GCF_018139625.1 Actinospica acidithermotolerans
GGAGATCGTCGTGCGGGTGGGTCCGGACGTGGAGATCGAGTTCGGCGGGCTGACGATTCTGGTCCCGGCGGACTGCCCGACCGGAGGTCCGCCGCAGCCGTTCCCGCTCTCCTCGTCCTGAGCGCGGCCCGCCGCCGCGGGCGGCTCGGTCAGCGCAGCCCGGCGATGAACTCGAGGGCGTGCTTGATGTTCTCGGGCAGCCCGGCGACGGAGTCGAGCACCAGCCGGCGATCGGTCCAGGGCTCGTACCCGGCGCGCACCCGTTCGACGTCGTCCCAGGTCGGGTCCTCGAAGCCCTCGATGCCGCGGTCGCGTTCCTCCAGCCGGCGCCGGTGCAGCTGGGGCGAGGAGCAGACGACCTCGATGAAGGCCAGGCGCACCCGGCGCCGGGCGGCGAGCGCGCGCCACTGCCGGCGGGCCGGCTCGACCGCGTTGACCGCGTCGACGATCACGCTCTGGCCCACGGCGAGGATCCCGTCCGCCACCGCCTCGGCGACGAGGTAGGCGGCGAGCCCGGTCGGCTGGTCGCGGCCGATCCCGGAGCGGCGCAGCGCCGCCTCGATCGGGTCCACCGAGACGAGGGCCGCGGACAGCGAGCCGCCGAGGCCGGCGGCGATCGAGCTCTTGCCCGAGGCGGGCAGTCCGGCCATCGCAATCAGCATGCCAGAACTCTGCCATAAGGCCTGGTTAAGGCGGAAGGCCGGGCGGCCCCGTGCCCGCCGCGCGGATCAGTCGATGCGCACCGGGCCGTTCTCGGTGCGGAAGTCCACCGCCACCAGCCCCGCCTCGTCGTAGGCGTTGCGCAGGTCGGCGGGCTCGAGCCAGTTGACCTTCAGCTCCGGCAGCGGATCGTGCTCCGGGTCGCCGAGCCAGCCGAGCACCAGGTCCCGGTCCCCGGAGATCTCCAGCCGGTCGATCTCCGGCAGCGGCTCCGCGCCGTACGAGGGGTGCAGCTCGGGCGGGCAGTCCCAGCAGATCAGGTAGGGCAGCTGCGGGTCGTCGATCAGGTCGAGCACGCCGATCTGGTGCCACTCCAGCAGCTTGCCGTCCGGCCGCCTTCGCTGCCCCTGGGCCGCCTCGCGCCCGAGCCGCTTCTCGAACGGCCCCAGGTCCTCGACCCCGACCACCCAGCCGAGCCAGCCGCCGCCGAGCTCGGCCCGCCGCTTGACCGCCCGCCCGAACGGCGCCGAATCGGTCGCCGGGTGCTCGAGCGGGGCGACGACCTCGACGTAGGCCCCGTCGGGCAGCGGCAGCACCGCGTTGCGGGTGCCGAAGCGCGGGTGCACGCCGCCGTCCCGGAACGGGGCGCCGAGCAGCGAGCCGAGCCGGGAGACGGTCGAGGAGAACGCGTCGAGTTCGACGGCGTAGGAGATGTGGTCGAGACGCATGTCTCTGACCCTACCCGGCCCGGGACAAATCGATACGCATCGACAGGTTCTGTCACCGGAAGTCGTACGCTCGGCCCGCGGAAGTCGTACGGTCGGGCCACCAGGGCGCCCCACCCGGACAGCCCATAGAGTTGCCGTGACGGATCACGAACGGGATGTCAGGAGAACGGTGATGAGCTCACCCCACATCGGCTACGCGGCGATGCTCGAGCAGTTCGGGCCCATCGAGGTCACCGGCTACAGCGCCGCGGCCGAGGCCGCCGGGTTCACCGGCGTGATGGCCGCCGACCACTTCCAGCCGTGGGTGCCGCAGCAGGGCAGCGCCCCGTTCGTCTGGAACGTGCTGACCGCGATCGGCGCGCGCACCCAGGGCGACCTCGGCCCCGGCGTGACCTGCCCGTCCTTCAAGATGCACCCGGCGATCGTGGCGCAGGCCTCGGCGACGCTGGCCGCGATGTACCCGGGCCGGCACTGGCTCGGCCTCGGCGCGGGCGAGGCGCTGAACGAGCACGTGGTCGGCGGCTACTGGCCGGAGGGCCCGGAGCGCTCGGCGCGCATGTGGGAGGCCCTGGAGATCATCAAGAAGCTGTTCGCCTCCGGCCGCACCGGCAAGGAGACCAAGCACGCGGGCAGGTACTTCCAGCTCGAGACCTGCCGGCTGTGGACCGTCCCGGAGCAGGACCCGGAGATCTACATCGCCACCGCGGGCCCGCTCAACGCCAAGCGCACCGGCAGGCTCGCCGACGGCATCATCACCCCGGGCGCGGCGCCGGCGAAGATCGAGATGGTGCTCGGCAAGTTCGCCGAGGGCGCCCGCGAGGCGGGCAAGGACCCGGAGACCATGCCGAAGATCCTGCAGCTGCACCTGTCCTGGGCCGAGACCGACGAGCAGGCGCTGGCCAACGCGATGACCGAGTGGCCCAACGGCGGGATGAAGTTCGACAAGGGCGACATCCGCTCGCCGTACCACTTCGAGCAGATGGCCAAGCTGGTCCGCCCGGAGGACTTCGACGGCCGGATGGTCATCAGCGCGGACCCGGACGTGCACCGCGCCGAGATCCAGCGCTACCTCGACCTGGGCTTCGACCGCATCTACCTGCACAACGTCGGGCGCAACCAGACCGAGTGGATCGAGGCGTTCGGCCGCGAGGTGCTCCCCAAGCTCAGCCGGTAGCCTCCGGCCGCGCAGACCGCGAACCTCCCCGCCCCCGTCCCGCGTGTCCGGGGCGGGGGCGGGGCCGCTTTTCGCGTCCGCCCTGGCGGGCGGTACCCCGCAAGGGTGGCGCAATTGCATATGCATTTTTGGGCAAAACGGCCCCGTGAGGCCCGCCGATGCGCCAGACTCGTACCCGCGGGCGCGAACGGATTCGTACATTCGAACGGCGACCCGCTGAGCTGAACATACGAAAATCGGGAGCGAGGCGGGGATGAGCCGCAGGCGGCGTCGCGAGCGCGAGCCGGGACGGGTCCGCAAGACCGTCGAGGTGCTGGTGTCCGGGCTGTTCGGGATGGCGGTCGTCGGCGTGGTCGTCGCCCTGCTGCAGAGCGGTGCGAGCCCCTCCCCCTCGCCGAGCCCGGCCGCCACGGTCTCCGACCGGTCCTTCCCCGGCGACGGCGCGAACGGCGGCCCGGTCAGCGTCCGCAGCGCCGATCCCGGCACCGTCGAGACCACCGGCCAGGTCAACGCGGCGGCCACCGGCACGATCCCGAGCAGCCCGGCGCAGGGGGCCCAGGGCGCGCAGGCCACCGGGCAGACCGAGCCCGCCGATCCGACCACGTCCGCGACGCAGAGCTCTGGCACGGCGAAGTCGAGCGCCTCGGCCTCGTCATCGAGCACCGCGACGGCGAGCTCCACCGCCTCGTCGAGCGGCGGGGGCCTCGGCGGACTGGTCGGCGGCGTGGTGGGCGGGGTCCTCGGGCTGCTCTGAGAGCGAATCAGATCCCTGTGTTCAATTCGATCATCCTGCTAGCGTACGAGGATGGGACGCACACAGGACGGCAGCGCGGGCGACGCGGACTACGGCAGGATCGGCACCGGCTACGCGGGCTACCGGCGGCCCGAGCCGCGGATCGCGGCGGTCATCGAGCAGGCGCTGGCGGGCGCGAAGACGCTCGTGAACGTCGGGGCCGGCACCGGATCCTACGAGTCGCAGGCCTTTGAGGTAACTGCGGTCGAGCCGTCCGCCACGATGCGCGCGCAGCGACCGGCGCACCTCTCCCCCGCGATCGACGCGGTCGCCGAGGCGCTCCCGTTCCCGGACGACGCCTTCGACGCCGCGATGACCACCTACAGCGTGCACCAGTGGAGCGACCTTAAGGCGGGCCTGCGCGAGATGCGCCGCGTCGCCCGCGGCCCGGTGGTCGTCGTCGGCGGCGACCCGGACCGCGTCCGGGACTACTGGCTGGCCGAGTACGCGCCGGAGATGATGGAGATCGAGGCGCGACGGTACCCCACGATCGGCGAGATCGCCGAGACGCTCGGCGGCATCGTCGAGGTGACGCAGATCCCCATCCCCTTCGACTGCACCGACGGCTTCATCGAGGCCTACTACGGCCGCCCGGAAGCGCTCCTCGATCCCGAGGCGCGCAAGGCCTGCTCCGCCTGGAGCCTCGTCGACGAGCAGCGCGCCGCGCGGTACGTCGAGGCGCTGAGCGAGGCGATCGAGTCAGGGGCCTGGGACGCGCGGCACGGTCACCTGCGCACGCAGCCGTCCTTCGACGGGTCCCTCGTGCTGATCAAGGCGACCCCCGCGTAGCGCGGCTCAGTTGTACGAGTAGTAGTCCACCAGCGCCCGCAGCTCGGCGACCGCCGAGCGCGCGGCGTTGAGCCCGTCGGCCGGCTGGATGCCCATCACCGAGAGCGTCGTGCCGTCGTCGAGGTCGAGCAGCACCCACGGGTCGCCCGAGCGCAGGTTCACGGTCACGATCTGCGCCCACTCGAGCCGGTGGGTACGCAGCATGTTGACGACGGTCAGCCCCTCGGCGTCGGCGACGGCCTTCGGCCGGGCGAGCACCATCAGCACGACGGCGCCCGCGAAACCGATGCAGGCGAAGGCGATCCGGTCCGGCAGCGGCCACGGCTCGCCGCCGTCCGACGGCAGCGTGGCGGCGATCGCCGTCATGCTGCCCGCCAGAACGGCGGCCACGGTGTAGATGATCGTCCGGGTGCGGTGCGGCCGCCAGGTCACCGGCAGCGCGGGCAGTTCGCCGCTCCGGCCGCCGCCCGGGCCGCCCAGCTCCCCACCGCCGAACTCGGCGCCGTCCCGCCCGCGGAACGGGTGTCCGTTCGGCGCCATCGAGTCCATCCGCTTCTACTCCGGTGTAGCCGTGCAGGGTCCGAGCAACCGGCCGAGAACCCGCGAATTCCAGGCCACGTACGAGATCCGGCCTAGATGCGGCACGCCCTGATGTCGGTCACGAGGATAGCGCGTGCGCCGATCTCCCAGAGGTCGTCCATGATGCTCTGGGTCCGCTCCCGCGGCACCATCGCGCGCACCGCGACCCAGCCCTCCGAATGCAGCGGACTGACCGTGGGCGACTCGAGACCCGGCGTCAGGTCCACCGCCTCCTGCAGCCGCTCCGCGCGGATGTCGTAGTCCATCATCACGTACTTGCGCGCCACCAGGACGCCCTGCAGCCGGCGCAGGAACTGCTCCGTGCCCGGGGCGGGATCGGCGTCGCGCCGCTTGATCACCACGGCCTCGGACTCGAGGATCGGTGAGCCGATCAGCTCCAGGCCCGCCTGCCGCAGCGTCGTGCCGGTCGAGACCACGTCCGCGATCACGTCGGCCACGCCGAGCTGGATGGAGATCTCCACGGCGCCGTCCAGCTTGACCACCTCGGCCGGCACGCCGGCCCGGTCCAGGTGCGACTGCACGATGCCCGGGTACGAGGTGGCGATCCGGCGGCCCTTGAGGTCCTCGAGCGTGGACCCGGTGCCCGGCCGCCCGGCGAAGCGGAAGGTGGACTTGCCGAAGCCGAGCGGCAGGATCTCCTCGGCGTCGGCACGCGAGTCGAGCAGCAGATCGCGTCCGGTGATCCCGATGTCGAGCCGCCCGGAGCCCACGTACACCGCGATGTCGCGCGGCCGCAGGTAGAACAGCTCGACCCCGGCGTCCGGGTCGATCACCATCAGCTCGCGGTCCTTGCGCTGCCGGTAGCCGGCCTCATGGAGCATCTCGCCCGCCGCCTCGGAGAGGGATCCCTTGTTGGGCACGGCGATGCGAAGCATGGGGCTGTTTCCGTCCTTCTCGATGGTGATTTCCCGGTAATCCACTGGATACCGACGTTACAGAGTCCGGTAGACGTCGTCGAGCGAGATGCCGCGCGCGACCATCAGCACCTGCAGGTGGTACAGCAGCTGGCTGATCTCCTCGGCGGTGCGCTCGTCGCCCTCGTGCTCGGCGGCCATCCACACCTCGGCGGCCTCCTCGACGACCTTCTTGCCGATCGCGTGCACGCCGGCCTGGACCAGCTCCACGGTCCGCGAGCCCGGCGTGCCCGCCGCGGCCTTCGCCTTGAGCTCCTCGAACAGCGCCTCGAAGGTCTTCGGCGCGCGCTCCCCGCTCACCGCTCCCCCAGGTTCTTCAGGGTCAGCGCGGTGGCGACGGCGCTGAGCGCGGCCTCGCGGCCCTTGTCCTCGGCGGAGCCGGGCAGGCCGGCGCGGTCGATCGCCTGCTGCTCGTCGTCCGTGGTGAGCACGCCGAAGCCGACCGGGATGCCGGACTCGACGGCGACCTTGGTCAGGCCGTCGGTGGCCGCCTGGCAGACGTACTCGAAGTGCGGGGTGCCGCCGCGGATGACCACGCCCAGCGCGACGATCGCGTCGTAGCGGTTCTTGGCCAGCGCGTGCGCGGCGACCGGCAGCTCGAAGCAGCCGGGGACGCGCACGAGCGTGGGCTCGTCGATCCCGTGCTCGGCCAGCGCCTTGACGGCGTTGGTCACGAGGGCGTCCATCACCTCGGTGTGCCACTGGGCGGCCACGATCGCGACGCGCAGGTGCGCGCAGCGCTTGAGGTCCGCCGGGTTGATGCCGAGCTCGGGGGCTCCGCTGCCTGCCACTTCGGAGTGCTCCTTCGTACCGTGTCGAGCTGCTGGAAACAGACGTTATCGCTTCACCGGGTCAGACCCGGTGCGCCGTCCGGTATGCGATCAGGTCCGCGATCGAGATCAGCGCGAGACCATGCTCGCGCGCGAACGCGCGCAGTTCGGGGAGCCGCGCCATGGTGCCGTCGTCGTTGACGATCTCGACCAGGACGCCCACCGGGTTGAGCCCGGCCAGCCGGGCCAGGTCGACGGCCGCCTCGGTGTGCCCGGGGCGCTCGATCACGCCGCCGGGCCGGGCGCGCAGCGGGAAGACGTGTCCCGGCCGGGTCAGGTCGTCCGGCCCGGTGCCCCGGGCCGAGAGCAGCCGGATGGTGTGCGCCCGGTCGGCCGCGCTGATCCCGGTGGTCACGCCCTCGCGCGCGTCCACGGTGACGGTGAACGCGGTGCCCTTGCGGTCCTGGTTGACCGCGGTCATCGGCGGCAGGTCCAGCGCGTCGGCCCGGTCGTCGTACATCGGGGCGCAGATCACGCCGCTGGAGTAGCGGACCGTGAAGGCCAGCAGCTCCGGGGTGGCGTGCTCGGCGGCGAAGATGATGTCGCCCTCGTTCTCCCGGTCCTCGTCGTCGACGACCACGACTGGCCGGCCGGCGGCGATCTCCAGCAGCGCGGTCTCGATCGTGTCGAGGCCGGTGTCGGCGGCCTGCAGCGTGGCGTTCATGCGTGGACTCCTTCGACGACGGGGGCGGACTCGATCGGGGCGGGCGCCGGGGCGGTGCGGGCGAGCCGGATCCACTGCCGCAGCCCCGCGATGACCAGCACGAAGTAGACCGCGTAGGTGAAGCCGGAGACCGGCAGCCCGCTGTGGAAGGCGAGCGGCACGCCGACCACGTCCACCGCGATCCAGACGAACCAGAACTCGACCCAGCCGCGCCCCTGGCACAGTGTCGCGGCGAGCGAGCCCACGAAGATGTACGCGTCGGGCAGCGGGGCCCAGGAGGAGTGGGTGGCCGAGAGCAGCCAGGCGAAGCCGAGGGTGCCGACGGCGAGGAAGCCGAGCAGCGCGAGCCGCTCGGCGCCGCGGGCCCAGCGGATCGTGACTCCCTGCGGGTGCTCCGCGCCGCGCTGCCGGTTCCAGCGCCACCAGCCGTAGGAGGCGGCGGCGACGACCACGAGCTGCCGCGCGGCGTTGCCGCCGAGGTGCACCGACATCGAGGCGCCGAACAGCAGGATCGCGCCGGTGATCTGCACCGGCCAGGCCCACAGGGACCGGCGTATCGCGAGGGCGACGGTCGCCAGGCCGAGCAGGTTGCCCAGCAGATCGGACCAGCGCACGGTTTCGCCGCCGAGCTGGAAGGCGACCGCGTTCGCCCAGCCGAACAGGCCGTTCACCGGGCGCTCCCGGCGGCGGCGCCGAGCAGCTTCTCGGTGTACTTGGCGATCACGTCGACCTCGAGGTTGACCCGGGCGCCCGGCTGCTTGACCCCGAGGGTGGTCTGCGCGAGGGTCGCCGGGATCAGCGAGACGGTGAAGTCCGGCTGCTCGCCGTCGGTGATGTCGCTGACGGTGAGGCTGATGCCGTCGACCGTGATCGAGCCCTTCTCCACGACGTAGCGGGCCAGGCCGGCGGGCAGCGAGACGCGCACCAGCTCCCAGTGCTCGCCGGGGGTGCGCTCCAGAACGGTGCCGGTGCCGTCGACGTGGCCCTGCACGATGTGCCCGCCGAAGCGGCCGTTCGCCACCATCGGGCGCTCGAGGTTGACCGGGTCGCCGGGCTTGAGGTCGCCGAGGCTGGAGCGGCTGAGCGACTCGGCCATCACGTCGGCGGTGAACTCGCCGCCCTTGAGGCTGGCCGCGCCGGTCTCGTCGACGACGGTCAGGCAGACGCCGTTGACGGCGATGGACGCGCCGTGGACGGCGTCCGAGGTGACGACGGGGCCGCGCACCGTGTAGCGCGCGGCGTCGGGCAGGTTCTCGATGGCGACGATCTCGCCGAGTTCCTCGATGATTCCGGTGAACACCGCAGTTGCTCCCTCATCCACACCTGGTCTGGTGCTCCGAGGGATCGCGGGAGGCGGAAGGACGGGGCGTGCGGCGGCACGGCACCTGCGAGCCGAACGCGGAATGCTGCCCCCGACTGCCGTGTCGGGGCACGTTCGACCGGGCGCGGCCGGGCCGACGTCCCGCGTGCCGCCTCCCATCCGGACTTTCGGCCGCCGCCCGCCGCGCTTCGCGCTGCGAGTCGACCGCCGATCACCGTCGGTCCCGGAGTTTCACCGGGTCAACCTTCGGCTCTGTCGCCAGAGCCAGCCGGGTCGCGGACTGTAACCGCCGGTTCGGAGTTTCACCGACCCCGGGGCACGCTGTCGTCTCTACGCAACAGTGTGCCATGCGATCTCATTCCCGTGTCCAGCGGATTGCCGGGTGGTTCCTGTCACATCCGGCCGCGGCGACGCGTCGGTGCGGCAGGGGATCCGGCCGCGCCGGTCTCAGGAGGTGGCGGCGAGCGCCAGCGTGGCCCCGCCGACGGCGAGCACCGCGAGCACGGACCCTGAGATAAGCACCGCGCGCTTGGGCACGGCGAGTCCCGCGGCGTTGCAGCGTTCGAACCACAGCAGCATGGCCAGCGAGCCCCACGGCGTGATCAGCGGACCGGCGTTGGTGCCGATCAGCAGCGCGAGCAGCTGAGTGTGGTTTCCCAGCGGGATGACGGCCTCGCCGGCGATGTAGGCGGGAAGGTTGTTGACGGCGTTCGCCAGCCCCAGCCCCGTACCCGCGGCCCGCAACTGCCCGACGAATCCGCCGTCCGTGCCGATGAGATGCCCCACGAGCGTGTCCAGCCCGTGCACGCTCAGCGTCTCGACGATCAGGAACATCCCGACCACGTTCGCGATCAGCCGCCACGGCAGCAGCGACCAGCGCAGCTGCTCGCGCCGCCGGAAGAAGAACGCGACGACGGTGACTCCCGCCGCGGCCGCCGACGCGAGCGCCAGCGGCGCCCCCGCGACGATCGCGATGACGAACAGCGCGCACGCGACCCCGGCGAACGTGCACAGCACCGGATCGGCGGGCCGGAACGGCGCCGGCGGGGTGAACCTCGCGGCCCCGCCCCGCCGCCCGCGCCGCCAGAAGAAGACCCACAGCACGATCATCGTCGCCGCCACGCTGACGGCCTCCGGCGCCGCCATCCGCGCCGCGAACTCGGCGGTCGGCAGCGCGACCCGGTCGGCCGCGAGCAGGTTCGTCAGATTGCCGACCGGCAGCAGCAGGCTCGCCGTGTTCGCCAGGAACGCCGTCGTCACCGCGAGCGGCAGCGGCGCCACCCCCGCCCGATCCGCGAGCGCCAGCATGATCGGCGTGAGCAGCACCGCCGTCGTGTCGAGGTTCAACCCCACGGTGACCAGCACCGCCAGCAGCACGCACAGCAGGAACAGCACCGCGAACCGCCCCCGCGAAATGATCGCGAGCCGCGTCGCCAGCACATCGAACGTCTGCGCCTGACTCGTCAGCTCCGCCAGGATCACGACGCTGAACAGAAACGCCAGGATCGGCCGGATCCGATCGATGATCGCACCGGCGTCCGCGGCAGGCAGCGCCCCCGTGGCCCAGCACAGGATCCCGACCCCCAGCAACCCGAGCGCGAGCAGATCCAGCGGATGCGGGCGGAGGCGTGTCACCCGGCGCATTCTTCCGCCCAAGATCCGGGAAAGTCCACCGGGGTCCAGGTCTGCAGGCGAGAGCGGGCACCATTGCACAACCTATGTCCGAAATGCCCGGAGTTACGTGCCGCTTGCGCCCGTCACGTCATCCGGCGCTTCGCCGCGGGTGCGCGGTGGGTTCGCCGTGCCAAGCGTCCGCCCCTTCGCCGGGATTCGCCGCCGCACCTCACCTCGGCCCCTTCGCTACGGCCCCCGCGCCTCACCTCCCGATGCTTCGCTGAGATTTTTCCCCGCCTTTCGCCGCTGCCCTTGCGCCGCGGTCTCGCCGCCCCTCAGCTCCGCCCCTTCGCCGAGGTCTCACCGCCCCTTGCGTCCGCCCCTTCGCCGCGGTCTCACCCCGCCGCGGTCTCGCCGCCCTCACCTGGGCCCCTTCGCCGAGGTCTCACCGCCCCTTGCGTCCGCTCCGCTCGGGTTGGGCCTGTTATCTGTGGTCAGGCGCGCGCCCTGGGCATCAGTCGCGCCCCCGCCACCGCCGAGGTGACCTCGGCCAGCCTGGTGAGCCGCAGCACCTCGAAGCGGTGGAAGTTCGGGTCGCCGAGCCGGCAGACCAGCACGCGCACGCCGCTGGCGCCGACCGGCGCCGACGCGTAGTGCGCCGAGCCGAAGGTCACGGCGCTCGCGCGCGGCGGCAGGTCGGGCAGCACGGGCTCGGCCGGCGCATCCCAGCTGCGCGCCACGACCGCGCCGCCCGGCTCCTGCGAGAGCACGAGGGCCCAGTCGGCGCCGAGGATGCGCGGCAGCGCGTCGGCCAGCAGGTTCAGCGCGGCGCGCGGGTCGGCGGCGATCCGGCCGAGCAGGTCGAGGTCGGGGAACGCGCCGGGCACCTCGCCGGAGGGCCGCATCCCCTCGAGCGTGACGCCGCCGAGGCCGCGCAGCGCAGCCTCCAGCGCGGGGCGCCGGTGCTCCTCCGGCATGAACACGGTGATCTCGTCGAGCGCCCGCCCCTGCTCCCGGCTGAGCACGTTGACCTGCACGATGTCCGCGCCGCACGCGCCGAGTTCCCGGGTGACCTGACCGAGCGCCCCCGGTCGGTCCGCCACCCACAGTCGCAGCCTGAGCAGCATACTCATGTCCTCTCCGTCCGGCGCGCCGCCGAGCGGTCCGTGCCCGGGCACGATCCAGTCAAACCGCCCGCCGTTTCCACACCGTTGCGTCCGGGTCACAACCGGGGTGCGCGAGCCACGTCACACTGCGCCACCCGGCTGAATCCGCCGCCGCACGGCGTCACCTGCGGCCGCGCCGCCGCCCAGCGAGTACGAGCCCTGCGAAGCCGGCCGCGAACAGCGCCCCCGCGACGAGCTCGTGGCTGCGGAACCGGTCCGGCGCCTCGTCCTGTATCCGCCCGTGGAACTCGTCGAACCGGCGTGGGAAGAACGAGTGCCCGAAGAAGATCTTCGACGGCTTGTTGAGGTCGGGGAACGCCGCGCCGGCCATTCCCGCGAACACCGCGACCCGGTCGGCCGGCCGCGCCGCCGCCGTCGCCGCGCCCATGACGGCCAGGCCGGTCAGCCCGTCCGCCACCGCCACCCGCATGAAGTGCTCGTGGCTCTCGAACCGCCCCCAGTGCGGAATCGCGTCGAGCACCAGGTGCGAGGCGAACCCCGTGGCGAACGCGGCCCACGGGCCGCGCGCCGTCGCCCCGATGATCGCGCCGGACAGAACGTGGTTCGTGACGAGCATGAGATCAGTCTCCCCCATTCACCCGTACTGCGTATCCCTTCGCTGTCAGGCACCTGTCAGGCGCCGGATTTTAGCCCGTTAGGGTGATCTTTCCGAAATACCCGCCTTGGCAGCCGACGGGCCGTCAGGCTGGTCCGGACGGCCCCGAACGGGGCCGCGTAATTCCCGGCATTGGAGGGAGGTGGGAGTATGTCTGTCATGACGCGAGAGCTTCCGATGTGCGAGCAGGATGAGGTCGCCCCCCATCCGACGCGGAACTACGCGACTGTGCTGCGTGCGGTGTATGCGGAGATCGACCCGCCGGAGGGCTACCGGGTCGAGATCGTGGAGGGGCAGATCACCGTGTCACCGACGCCGGCGCCGGCGCCGGCGCACGCATATATCACCGGCTTGATCAGAAGCGCGGTGGATGCCGGCCTGCCCAATGAGTTCGGCGCCTACGAGAACCTGTCGTGCGAAGAACCCGAGATCGACTGCTACATCCCGGACCTCGCGGTCTGGCCCCGTGAACTGCTGCGCAATGAGACCCACTGGGCCCTGCCGGGTGGCGAATGCCTCCTCGCGGTCGAGGTGACCTCACCGAAACAGGCCAGGCGCGACTATGCGAAGGCCGCCGGATACGCGCGTTCCGGAATTCCGATGTACCTCCTCGTCGACAGGCAGCGCCAGACGTGCGTGCTCTTCACGGTGCCGGAGGGGGATGAATACCGGGAGCGGCATGAGATTCCGTTCGGCAAGCCGGTGACGCTGCCACTCGACCCGCCCGTGACGATCGACACCGCAGAGTTCTGACCGACTGCCGTGCGGCCAGGCGCCGCACGGCGGATTCGGCGGGCTCAGCCGTCGAAGCGGTCGAACTCCAGGACGCGGAGGATGGCGCGGCCGGCGGCGTCGGAGGCGGCGAGGTCGACCTCGGCGCGCAGGTGCCAGTCGTGGTTGTGGGCCGGGTCGTCGAGGATCTGGCGGGCCTTCCAGACGGTCGGGCCCTCCTCGATCTCGAAGAGCTTGGGGCCGCGGGCGTCGGGGCCGGTGCCGAGTTCCTCGTGCTCGTCGAAGTAGTCGCCGAGCGCCTCGTCCCAGTCGTCGAACTCCCAGGGGCCGGTCCACTCCTCGGTGTGCTCGAGGCCTTCGGCGTCCTCGGCGTCGAGGGCGACGAGGGCTTCGACCTCGTCGCGGGCGGCGAGTTCGACGCGGCGGAACAGGGCGTTGCGGACGAGCACCCGGAAGGCGCGGCGGTTGCCGGTGACCGGGGGCGGCGCGTCGTCGAGGGCGGCCTGGGCCGCGGCGTGCGCCTCGGGGTTGCGCAGGGCCTCCCACTCGTCGACGAGGCTGGAGTCGATCTGCCGGACCGTCTCGCCGAGCCATTCGATCAGGTCGACGAGGTCGTCGCGCTTGATCGACTCCGGGATGGTGTGGCTGAGCGTGCGGTAGGCGTCGGCCAGGTAGCGCAGCACGATGCCCTCGACGCGGGCCAGGTCGTAGGCGGCGATGAAGTCGGCGAAGGTCATCGCCTGCTCGTACATCTCGCGGACCACGGACTTCGGGCTGACCGGGTGGTCGCCGATCCACGGGTGGGCGCGGCGGTAGGTGGCGTAGGCGTGCTCGAGCATCTCCTCGAGCGGCTTCGGGTACGCGATGTCGGCGACGCGCTCCATCCGCTCCTCGTACTCGACGCCGTCGGCCTTCATCGCGGCGATGGCCTCGCCGCGCGCCTTCTTCTCCTGCGCGATCAGGATCTGGCGCGGGTCGTCGAGGATCGACTCGATGATGGAGAGCAGGTCGAGCGCGTAGGACGCGGACTCGGGGTCGAGTAGGTCGAACGCGGCCAGCGCGAAGGTGGACAGTGCCTGGTTCAGGGCGAAGTCCTGCTGGAGGTCGACGGTGAGGCGGACGGTGCGTCCGGTCTCGTCGGGGGTCTCCAGGCGCTCGACGACGCCCGCGTCCAGCAGCGAGCGGTAGATGGCGATCGCGCGGTGGATGTGCTTGCGCTGGGCGGCGCGCGGCTCGTGATTGTCCGTCAGCAGCTTGCGCATCGCCTCGAAGGCGTTGCCGGGCCGGGCGATGATGGCCAGCAGCATCGCGTGGGTGACCTGGAAGCGGGAGACGAGCGGCTCGGGCTCGGCGTCGATGAGCTTCTCGAAGGTCTGGTCGCTCCAGTTGACGAAGCCCTCCGGCGGCTTCTTCCGGGTGTAGCCGCGCCGCCGCTTCGGGTCGTCGCCGATCTTGGCGAGCGCGCGCTCGTTCTCGATGACGTGGTCGGGGGCCTGCGCGGCGACGTAGCCGATGGTGTCGAAGCCGGCCCGGCCGGCCCGTCCGGCGATCTGGTGGAACTCGCGGGCGCGCAGCAGGCGGGAGCGGCGGCCGTCGTATTTGGACAGGGCGGTGAACAGCACGGTCCGGATCGGCACGTTGACGCCGACGCCGAGGGTGTCGGTGCCGCAGATGACCTTGAGCAGGCCGGCCTGGGCCAGGCGCTCGACGAGGCGGCGGTACTTGGGCAGCATGCCCGCGTGGTGCACGCCGATGCCGTGCCGGATGAAGCGCGAGAGCGTGCGGCCGAAGCGGGTGGTGAACCGGAAGCCGCCGAGCAGCTCGGCGATCGCGTCCTTCTCCGCGCGCGAGCACACGTTCAGGCTCATCAGCGACTGGGCGCGCTCGATCGCCGCGGCCTGGGTGAAGTGCACGATGTAGACCGGCGCCTGGCCGCCTTCCAGCAGCTCCTGGACGGTCTCGTGCAGCGGAGTCATCCGGTACGAGTACGACAGCGGGACCGGGCGTTCGGCGGAGCGGACGGTGACCGTGTCCTTGCCGGTGCGCCGCTTGAGGTCCAGCTCGAAGCGCTCGACCTCGCCGAGGGTGGCGGACATCAGCAGGAACTGGCTCTGCGGCAGCTCCAGCAGCGGGATCTGCCAGGCCCAGCCGCGGTCCGGGTCCGCGTAGAAGTGGAACTCGTCCATGACCACGAGCCCGGCCTCGGCCTGGGCGCCGTCGCGCAGCGCGATGTTGGCCAGCACCTCGGCGGTGCAGCAGATGATGGGCGCGCCCGGGTTGACCGACGCGTCGCCGGTCATCATGCCGACCTGCGCGGACCCGAAGGCGTCGCAGAGGTCGAAGAACTTCTCCGAGACCAGCGCCTTGATCGGCGCGGTGTAGAAGGACCGCTCCCCGCGGGCGAAGGCCGCGAACACCGCGCCCGCCGCGACCAGGGACTTGCCGGAGCCGGTCGGGGTGGCCAGGATGACGTTCCCGCCGCTGGTCAGCTCGATCAGCGCCTCCTGCTGCGCCGGGTAGAGGCCGATGCCGCGGCCGGCGACCCAGGCCTCGAACGCGGAGTACAGGGAGTCCGGGTCGGTCGTGTCCGGCAGGTGGTCGAAGAGGTTCACCGGGACATCATCTCAGGACGGCGGACCTGCTCGGAGTCATCGGGGACAGGATGGAGCACGGCGCGGGCGACGGCGCGGACCACCCCGCGGCCGACCGGTTAGCTGCGCGCGGAAAATCTCATCGGAGGCGGACCGCATCGCGGGCGACGGCGCGGACCACCCCGCGGCCGACCCGTCGGCGCGCGGGGAAAATCTCATCGGAGGCGGACCGCAACGCGGACTACGGCGCGGACCACCCCGCGGCCGACCGGTCAGTTGCGCGCGGAAAATCTCATCGGGGGCGGAGCGCATCGCGGGCGACGTCCGTTCCCACCTGCCCCGGAGTTCTCATGATGATCGCAGCCGACGTCTTCCATACATTAAGGCTCGACCGGTAATCTTTGCGGCCATGGTGCTGAGAAGGCTGCTGCCCGGACGCAAGACCGACTCCGCGCGCGAGGGCGCGCCGGTGAGCGGCGAGGAGATCGCCGATCTGCTGGAGTCGCTGACCGCCGCGTCGACGTCGGCGACGTGGAAGTGCCGGCACGCCGCCGGCTCGGTGATGGTCGAGGGCACGGTGGACTTCGCGGCGCGCGAGTCCCGGGCGACGGTGATCCGCGGCAAGGCGACCTACGAGTACGTCCGGCGCGGCTCGACCGCGTTCCGGTCGCCGGTGCTGCAGGACGCGCCCGAGGACGCCGAGCAGAGCTGGGAGTACACCTCGGAGACCGACGCCTGCGGGATCCACGCGTACGCGATCCCCGGCGTGCTCGCGGCCGCCGTGCGCGCGGCCTCCGGAAACCTCGGCGTGGGCAAGCCGGAGGAGGTCGGCGAGCGGAAGCTGACCCCGGTCACCGTGACGCTCAAGCCGAAGACCACCGATCCGGACGGCCGGGTGGCCAGGCTCGCCCGCCAGCTGCGCGACCACGGCGCGATGGTGCTGCTGGTGAGCGCGCTGGTCGAGCCCTCTGGCTGGGACGACGAGACCGACGAGCCGACCGGGCCGATGATCGCCCGGCTGCGGCTGGAGCTGCCGCACTGGACCCCGGCGGACAACCCGATGGACGATCACGCCGTCACGGTGGACCTGTTCGATCTGAACGAGCCGGTGGACATCGCGGTGCCGGAGGAGTCGGCGGCGGAGCGCCGCCGCACCAACCGCACCTGCGCGGACCTGGCGCTGTTCTGATACACCGGTGGATGTGCGGGACGCGTTGCACAGTGGAAACCACGTCGTCGCGCGGGAGTGTCGGCGATCTTCGGTAGGGTGACCGCGTGCACGTGGACCCCTGGACGGCGAACGGTGTGGTGGACGAGTGACGATGACTGAACCTTCGGGCCCCGCCCTGGCCGGGGCGCCGCTGCCCGCGCGGGCGAAGGTGGCGGTGGCCGCGGGGAAGCTGACCGGCGCGGTCTCCCGGGCGGCGGGCCGCGGCTCCGGGGCCGTGGTGGGCGGCCGGATCGCGCTGAAGCTGGATCCCGAGCTGCTGCGGCGGCTCACGGCCGGGCGCGCGTGCGTGCTGATCTCGGCGACGAACGGCAAGACCACCACGACGCGGCTGGTCGCGGAGGCGCTGCGGGCCAAGGGACCGGTGGCGTCGAACGCGCTGGGGGCCAACATGCCCGCCGGGATCACGGCGGCGATGGCCAACGACCGGGACGCCGAGTTCGCGGTCATCGAGGTCGACGAGAAGTACCTGCCGGGTGTCGCCGAGCAGACGAAGCCGCGGGCGATCGCTCTGCTGAACCTCTCGCGCGACCAGCTGGACCGGGCCGCCGAGACGCGGATGATGGCCCAGAAGTGGCGCGACGGGCTGGCCGACACCCCGGCGACGGTGATCGCGAACGCCGACGACCCGCTGGTGGTGTGGGCGGCCGGCCGGGCGCGCGACGTCGTGTGGGTGGCCGTCGGGCAGAGCTGGAAGGACGACGCCTGGTCCTGTCCGCAGTGCGGCGGTGTGCTGCACCTGGACTCGGACGACTGGAGCTGCGGCTCGTGCGACATGCGCCGTCCGCGGCCGCAGTGGGCGCTGGACGGCGACGAGCTGGTCGCCCCGGACGGCGCCCGGGTCGGGCTGACCGGCCTGAAGCTGCCGGGCCGTGCCAATCGGGCGAACGCGGTGAGCGCGGCGGCGACCGCCGCGGTGTTCGGCGTCGAGGCGCATGTGGCGATACAGCGCATGGAGCACGTCACGGCCGTGGCCGGCCGGTATGACACGGTGACATACCGCGGCAGGACGCTGCGGCTGCTGCTGGCGAAGAACCCGGCCGGCTGGCTGGAGACCTTCGACCTGGTCTCGCCGCGCGGCGCGGCGCCGAGCGGCCCGGTGCTGCTGTCGGTGAACGCGCTGTCCGCGGACGGCACGGACACCTCGTGGCTGTGGGACGTGGACTACACCCGCCTCGTCGGGCACCGGGTGCTGGTGATCGGCCAGCGGCGGCTCGACCTGGCGGTGCGCCTGCAGGTCGCGGGCGTGGACTTCCAGGTGTTCGACGACGTGGAGGCGGCGGTGGACGCGGCTCCGGCCGGGGCGATCGACGTCATCGCGAACTACACCGCGTTCCAGCAACTGCGACAGAAAGTCGGGGCCTGAAGACCATGGCCGGACAGAGCGCGCTGCGCATCGTCTGGATCTACCCGGACCTGCTCTCCACGTACGGCGATCAGGGCAACGCCCTGATCATGTCGTATCGGGCGCGGCTGCGCGGGCACGAGGTCGAGCAGCTGAACGTGCGCAGCGACCAGCCACTGCCGGTGCAGGGCGACATCTACCTGATCGGCGGCGGCGAGGACCGGCCGCAGCGGCTCGCGGCCGAGCGGCTGCGCAAGGACGACGGGCTGCAGCGCGCGGTGGAGGGCGGCGCCGCGGTGCTGTCCGTGTGCGCGGGCTTCCAGCTGCTGGGGCACTCGTTCCACGACGACGAGCAGGGCACGCTTCCTGGCCTCGGCCTGCTGGACGTCACCTCGAGCCGCGGCACGGTGCGCTGCGTCGGCGAGGTCGTCTCGCAGCCTGACCCGGCGCTGACCGTGGGCGGCAGGCCGCTGCCCCGGCTGACCGGCTTCGAGAACCACATGGGCACGACGGCGGTCGGCGCGGATGCCAAGCCCCTCGCCACCGTGCGCTCCGGGAACGGAAACGGCGCCGGGGCGGGCGTGGACGGCGCGCACGCCGGCCGGATCGTCGGCACGTACCTGCACGGCCCGGTCCTCGCCCGCAACCCGGCGCTCGCCGACCTGCTGCTCGGCTGGGTCGACGGCGACCCGGCCCCCACGAAGGCCGACGACGTCTGGCACGAGAAGCTGCGCGCCGAACGGCTGGCCGCCGTAGGGGCCTGATCTAAGGCCGCCAGGGCGGTGGCTGCCGCCGCCGACGGCTGAGGGCACGTCAGGATGCGCGCCGAACGGCTGGCCGCGGTAGGGACCTGATCTCGGGCCGCCGCTGGCGGTGACTGCCGCCACCGACGGCTGAGGGCACGTCAGGGCAGCAGTACGAGCTTGCCCCTGGCGTGCCCGCTTTCGCTGATCTCCAGCGCGGTGCGCCAATCCGCGAGCGGGAAGGTGCGCGCGATCGGGATGGTGAACTTCCCGGCGGCCGCGAGCTGCGCGTACTCGCCGAGGACCTCGTAGCCCGGCGCCTTCGGCTGGTCCGCGTCGAAGGCGCTGCGCACGCCGAGCGGGCCGGCGGAGGCGAAGTCGGTGAGGGTGAAGACGCGGCGCGCCTCCCCCGCGGCGATCCGGACGAGATCGGGCAGCACGCCGCTCGGCGGAGCGGTGTCGAGGATCCGGTCGACCGGTCCGCCGGCCGCCTCGAGCACCCGCTCGACCATTCCGTCGCCGTACGACGTCACAGTCGCGCCGAGCGCGCGCAGGCGCTCGGCGTATGTCTCACCCGCGGTCGCGAACACCGTCGCGCCGTGGAGCAGGCCGATCTGGACCGCGCCGAATCCGATCATCGTTCCGGCGCCGTGCACCAGGAGCGTCTGTCCGGCTTCGACGCCGAGCCCCGCAAGGCCACGCGTTGCGGTCTCGACCGCCATCGGCAGCGCCGCGGCCTGGATCGGGTCGAGATCGGCGGGCATGGGGGCCCAGTGGTTCAGCATCGCGTAGTCGGCCGCGCCGGCGCTGTGGCCTGCGGCGTAGTCGGCGGCGCCGAGCACGGGGTCTCCCACGGCAACGTCGGTCACGCCCTCTCCGACGGCGTCGACCGTGCCGGAGACCTCCAGCCCGACGCCGCGCGGCAGCGAGCCCGGGAACAGCCCGCGGCACAGGGCCCAGTCGGCCGGGTTCAGCCCGCAGGCGTGCACCTTCACCCGGATCCGGCGGGGAGCGGGTTCGAGGATCTCGACCTGCTCCATCCGCAGCACGTCGGCCGGCGCCCCGTAGTCGTGGAAACGGATCGCGTTCATGGCCATGGCGGCCTCCTTGAATTCCTGAAGGGATGACGGGTAGGGGCAGAGTTAGCGACAGTGACTGTCGCTACGGCAGCCAGGCTAGCACGTAGCGTCAGAGACTGTCGCTACGGCGTCGCTTTATGGCGTCAGATACTGTCGCTACGCGTCTATACTGGTCAGATGCCCCGCGATGGAGGACCGGCGCGCCTGCGCCTCCAGCAAGCAGCCCTCGAGCTGTACGAGCAGCACGGCTTCGACCAGGTGACCACCGCCGAGATCGCGGCCCGCGCGGGCGTCACCGAGCGCACCTTCTACCGGCACTTCGCCGACAAGCGGGAGGTCCTCTTCGATGGCGAAAGCGTTTTACGCGACAAGCTGACGGCGGGTGTGGCGGACTCTCCGCGGGACCTCGCGCCGCTGCCCGCGCTGCTCTGGGCGTTCCGGTCCACGCTGCCGTTCATCGCCGGCAACCGGCATCTTTCCGAGCCGCTGCGCCGCATCATCGCCGCCAACCCGCAGCTGCGCGAGCGTCAGCAGGCGAAGACCGTGCTCCTCACCGAGGCACTGGCCGCGGCCCTCCGCGAACGGGGTACGCCCGCGCCCACCGCCTCGCTGACCGCGCGGATCGGCATGGCCGTCTACTCGCACGCCGCAGCGCTCTGGTTCGCCGACCCGGACCAGGACATCGACGAGCTGCTGAGCGCCGCGGCCGCGGATCTCTGCGAACTCACCACTCCCCTGGCTCGCGCCGACGCTCGATGACCGCGCCCAGCGCGCAGGCCATCACCACGGCGACCGCGGTCAGCAACTCGGCCCAGAAGAACGCCGCATAGTCGAGGATGCAGCCGATCGGCGGGGTGCCGGGGGCGGTGTTGCGCATCCCGGCCAGGGCGAAGAGCGTCGCGGCCATCCAGCCGAGGGCGGTCCAGTCGAGGCCGCGGCGCCGCGTCACGAGGATCCAGGCCCCGGCGAGGACGGACAGCGCCAGCGCCCACATCACCACCATCAGGAAGCCGGCGAACAGCTGCGTGCCCTGCGAGCGGGAGACGTGCACGGTCAGATCGGCGGCCGAGTTCTCGTACTTGCTGTCGACGACGGCGATGTGGAAGACGGGATCGATCTCGCCGAAGGTCATCTCGATCGGCACGCTCTGGCCGTCCATCGTCGCGGCGAACGCGACCTGCGCGTCGTATCCGTCGAACGGGTAGTCAGAGACGGTGCCGTCGTACATGCTGACGTCGAGGTCCTGGGCGGAAGCGGGGTGCCCGGCCGGGAAGTCGATCTGGGCCTTCGTCGCCGAACTGGTGAACAGCGACAGGTACTTCGCGGGGGCATCGAGGCCGGCGGCGGCGAGCGTGCCGTGCGGGATGATCTCGACGCGCAGCAGAAGCCGCTGCTGGGCTGCGTCGACCCCCTGCGCGGTCACGTACAGCTCGATACGGTTGGGCTGGGACGGCTCGCCGACGACCGCGCCGACGCTCTTCGCGTTGCGCTCGGAGAGGTACATCAGGATTCCACCGCCGCACAGCACCGGCACGAGCAGCGCGGCGGCGATCCCGAGCACGAGGCGGCGACGCCGGTAGAGCCGGTCGCCGACGGCCCGGACGCCCCTCAGTTCGCCTGAGCCGCTCCGCATGGATCAACTCTGGCCGCGCAGGCTCGTTCCCGCACCCGCTGAGCGTCGAACGGACGAGCCGACGGCGCGCGTCGACCAGCCGAACGGAGCGTCAGCTGAACGGGCCGTCGATCGAACGGAGCGTCAGTCGGCGAGCGCGTAGCAGGCGACGGCGGCCGCGGCGGCGACGTTGAGGGAGTCGACTCCGGCGGCCATCGGGATGCGGACCTTCAGGTCGCAGGCCGCGAAGGCGCGAGGACTGAGGCCCTCGCCCTCGGAGCCGAGGAAGAGCGCCGCCTTCTCGGTCTTCGCGAGACGCAGCTCGCGCAGGTCCACGGCGTCGGGTGCGGGGGTGAGGGCGATGCGGCGGTAGCCGTGCTCGGCGAGCAGGTCGAGCGCCTGGGGCCAGGGCTCGAGCTTCGTCCACGGGATCGCGAACACCGTGCCCATCGAGACGCGCACGGACCGGCGGTAGAGCGGGTCCGCGCAGTCGGGGGCCAGCAGCACGCCGTCCATGCCGAGGGCCGCGGCGCCGCGGAAGATCGCGCCGACGTTGGTGTGGTTGTTGACCCCTTCGAGCACGACGATGCGCCGCGCGCCGTCGAGCACGGCGGCCGGTTCCGGCAGCGGCTTGCGCTGCATCGCGGCCAGCGCGCCGCGGTGCACGTGGAAGCCGGTCACCTCCTCCAGCAGTCGGGGCGAGCCGACGTACGCCGTAGCGCCGGTCTCCTCGAGGACCGGGGTCATCAGCGGGAGCCACTTGTCCGAGAGCAGCATCGATCGCATCGGGTGCCCGGCGGCCACCGCGCGCTGGATCACCTTCTCCCCCTCGGCGATGAACAGGCCCGACTCGGGCTCGGTCCGCTTGCGCAGCTCCATGTCGGTCAGTCCGACGTAGTCGGCCAGGCGCGGGTCGGCGGGGTCGGTGATGCGGATCAGCTCGGGCACCCCACGAGGGTATCCGCTCCGCTCACCTGCCCGGCCGCCCCGCCGAGACGCAAGACATCCGATGAATTTCTTGCACGGTGCGCCGCCGCCCCCCTAGGCTCGCGGCATGAAACTGCTGCGAGTGGGTGCGCCGGGCCGGGAGATTCCCGCGGTCCGCGCTGACGACGGCCGGATCCTGGACATCTCCGAGCTGACCGCGGACGTGGACGGGGCCTTCCTGGCCGGGGACGGCGTCGACCGGGTCCGCGCCGCCCTCGAAGCCGGGACGCTGCCGGAGATCCCGAACGCCGGGGAGCTGCGGATCGGGGCGCCGGTGACCCGGCCGGGGAAGGTCGTGTGCATCGGCCTGAACTACCGCGACCATGCCGAGGAGACCGGGGCGAAGATCCCGGAGCGGCCGGTCGTGTTCCTGAAGGCGTCGTACACCGTCGTGGGGCCGAACGACGCGGTGCTGATCCCGCGCGGGTCGACGAAGACGGACTACGAGGTCGAGCTCGCGATCGTGATCGGCCGCGAGGCGCGCTACCTGGAGAGCCCGCAGGCCGTGCTCGGGCACGTGGCCGGGTACGCGATCAGCAACGACGTCTCCGAGCGCGAGTTCCAGACCGAGTACTCGAACCAGTGGGACCTCGGCAAGAGCTGCGAGACCTTCAACCCGCTCGGGCCCTGGCTGGTCACCCCGGACGAGGCAGGCGACCCGGGCGGGCTGGGCCTGCGGCTGTCCGTCAACGGCGAGCGGCGCCAGGACGGCAACACCGCGAACCTGATCTTCGACGTCGGGTACGTGGTCTGGTATCTGAGCCAGTACATGCTGCTGGAGCCGGGCGACGTGATCAACACCGGCACCCCGGCGGGCGTCGCGCTGGGCCGGCCGGACAAGCCGTACCTGCGCGCCGGCGACGTGGTCGAGCTGGAGATCGACGGGCTCGGCGCGGCCCGCCAGGAGTTCACGGCCGCCTAGGCGGGTCACGTCAGGACACGTCAGAGGGGCCCGCGGCGTCGCGGGCCCCTCTGACGTGTCCTGACGTGTCCTGACGTGTCGTGGAGCGCTTAGGCGTAGCCGAGCTTCTTGAACACCGTCAGGCACTCCGGCGCGGCCGTCGAGGCGCCGTAGCCGCCCTTGATGCTCAGCGCGCACATCGCGATGTCGTGCTGGTCGTCGAACACGACGAACCAGCTGTTGTTGTACAGGTTGGCGCCGCTGCCGACTTCGGCGGTTCCGGTCTTGCCGAAGAAGTGGCCGTTGTTCGGGAAGCCGACGCCCGCCGCCGTCCCGTAGCTCTCCGAGATGACCTCGGACATCATCGTCCTGAGCGCGGACTGCGTGTGCGAGGGCAGCGCCGTGGCGGTGATCTGCGTCTGCTTCGGCACGACGATCGGCTGCTTGAACGTGCCGGTCATCACCGTCGCGGCCACCGAGCACATCGCCAGCGGGCAGGCGACCACGTCCGCCTGGCCGACCAGCGACTCCGCGAGCCCCGCGCCGCTCAGGTTGGTCGGCACGTTCATGTACTGCGCGGACTCGCCGACGCCGATGTCCCACTTCTGATTCAGGCCGAAGTAGTTCTTGGCCGTGTCGGACAGAAGGTTCTGCGTCACCTTGGAGTCGCTGTAGAAGTTCGAGAACGCGTTGTTGCAGGACCGTGCGAAGTCCTCGGCGTACGTGTAGTCGCCGCCCTCGCCCTCGGAGTTGTGCAGCACGACGCTCTCGATGGTCAGCGTGGTCGGGCACGGCGCGTCCGTGCTCGTGGTGACCACGCCCGCGTTCAGCAGCGCCGTCGAGGTGATGATCTTGAACGTCGATCCGGGCGCGACCCGCGCCAGCAGCGCGTTGTCGTAGTACTGGCTGGTCGTGTTGTTCGCGATCGCCAGGATGTGTCCGGTGGACGGCTGGATGACCACCATCGCGCTGCTGGCCTTGAAGGTGACCGCGGACTCGGCGGCCGACTGCACCTTCATGTCGAGCGTGCTGGCGACGGTGCCGTTGTTGATCGGGTCGGTCAGCGTGGCGACCGTCGCGACCTGCTCGCCCTTGGCGTTGACCATGATGATCTGCTGGCCGTCGGTCGCGCCGGTCACCGTCGCCTTGCTGATCAGGACGTTGACCAGGCTGGCGAGGCTCGGGTGCGCCGTGGTGTCGATCAGCGTGCCGTTGCGGTCCGCCACGCCCTTGACCGAGGCCGGGGTCTTCTTGATCTTCAGCTGGTAGCCGGACTTGAGCGAGGCGTAGAGGATCTCCGGCGTCCACTGCACGAACCAGCGGGTGTAGCCGTCGATCTGCTTCGAATAGGTCGCGAAGCCGCTCTGGTACTGCCACTGGCCCATCGGCGAACCGGCCTGGGTGGTGATCGCGAAGGTCATCCAGCCGACGCTGTTGGCCGCGTTCGGGTTGAGCACCAGGCCGACGACGCCGAGGTTCTCCTTGTACCACTTGAGCGCGGCCAGCGACTCGGTCGGATTGTCGGTGATGTTCGCGGCCGTCTCCAGCTCGCCGTTCTGCCACGCCGTCAGGAACGCGGTGCCGGTCTGCGTCGCGGAGGAGGCGCCGGAGTCGGTGGCCGGGGCGAAGCCGACGGTCGGCACCTTCGGCGTCGTGCCGGGCAGCTTGATAACGCCCGCGGCGGTCATCCCGGCGACCGCGGCGACCGCGATGCCGCCGCCCGCGATCAGGGCGCGGCGCCCCAGCCTCCGGTGGGAGACCTCGCCGTCCTGCTCGAGCTCGCGCCGGTCCAGCTTGAAGTTCTGCGGCGGCGGCAGCTGGGAGCGGCCGGGGTCCACCTTGTGGAACTCCGGCGGCCGGTATCCGCGCGCGGTGCCGGTCTGCGGGGCCACGCCCAGCACGGACGGCTGGACCCGCGTCTCCTGCGCGTCGGCGCCGGACACGGCGGGCTGCACCCGCGTCTGCTGGGCGTCGGCCTGGCCGGGCACGGTCGGATCGGCCGGCGCCTGCTCCGGGCTGCTCCAGGACGCGCTCGCCGAGCGGCCGCCGCCGTAGCCCGCGGGGGCGGAGGTGTACGGACGGTGCCGCATGCCCGGGGTCGGGGCCGAGACCGGCGGCAGGACGGTCGTCTCGCCCGCGCGCGGCTCGGTGACCTTCGGTATCAGCGTCGTCTCTTCGACCTCGGTGGCCGGCGGCGCGGGCGGCACCGGGCCGTCCTCGCCGTCCTCGTCCAGGGAGCCGGCCCGGGCCTCGGCGGCGGAGTCCTCGGACCCGTCCGGCCCGCCGTCCCCGTCCTCGCCGTCTCCGTCCTCGCCGTCGACGGGGACCGAGACGACCTGGGTGCGCAGGCTGTCCTCCTCGTCCTCGGGATCGTCGTCGGGCTCCGGCGCGTCGGATTCGGCGGCCGGCCGCTCGCCGTCGTCATCCCCGTCCCCGTCCCCGTCTTCGTCCTCGGGCTCGACCTCGGGGGCCTCGGAGACCGGGATCGGCACGGGCTTGGCCTTGGGCGCGAACGCGTCGAAGGATCCCCTGACCGACTCCGTCGCCGGGGGCTGCACCTCCTCCGCGTCGTCCGCCGGCTCCTCGGCGTCCTCGCCCCGCGCCCCCTCGGGCCCGCCCTCCGGCTCCCGCCGCGCGGTCGCGGGCTCGGACGCGGCCGCGGCCGCGTCCGTCTTCCGCTCGGCCTGCTCCTCGGCCGCGGCCTCCGGCTGCTCCCCGGTCCCGGGGTCCCGGCCGTCGACCGGTGCGTCCGCCATCTCTCCCGTACCGCCTCGTCCGTCTCGCGATTGATCCGAGTACCTCATCCGACTCTATTGGACGCTCGGGGGATCGTGTCCAGTTGCCCGCTGGACGGGAAAACGATCTGTGGGCCGGCGTGCGGTAGTTTGGTCCGCCGTGGCTCCGGTGCGGCCTACCGGAGGGGTGGAAGAGGCGGGAGGGACAGGCGCGTGTTCGAGAGCTGGCTCGGCGCCCAGATGGGCCGGGACCCGGGCTGCACGGCGTGCGCCCGGCACGCCGAGGGCGCGGAGGCGGCGGCGCAGCGGCACGACGAGCAGGCGCTGGAGCTCTGGGAGCCGGTCCTCGCCGGGGACCTGGTCTGCGACCACCAGCCGCACGGCGTCTACGGTTCCGCGCTGATGGTGCTCGTGCGCCAGGACCGGCTCGACGACGCGATCCACTACCACCGCCACGGCTACCGCATCGCGCGCCGCAAGCCCAGGTTCCGCGCCGCGATCGGCGAGCACCTGGAGTTCTGCGCGCTGGCCGGCCCCGAGCACCGCGGCCTCGAACTGCTCGCCGAGCACGCCGACTGGCTCACCGAGCCCGCGCCGGGCCACGCCGCGCAGGCCGAGTTCCTGACCGGCGCGAGCGTGCTGCTGGCCCGGCTCGTCGCGCTCGGGCACGCGGAGCTGCCGGTGCCGATGCCGCCCTCGCCGGGCGCGCACATGCCGACCGGCGAGGAGCTGACCGTGGGCGTGCTGCGCGGCTTCGTGGACGCCGAGCTGGATTCGCTGGCCGCGCGCATCGGGCGCGCCGAGCTGGAGGCCGGGCGCGAGCCGCACTACGCTGCGCGGCTGCGGATGCGCCGGCTGCGGCAGCACTCGCTGGCCCCGTTCGACCTGGCGACGCGCAGCACCATCCGCGAGCCGTCGCACGAGCCGCCTCCGTACGCCGAGCCGGCCGCCGCGCACCTCGAGGTCCCCGGCATGGAGGACCTGTACGCGCTGACCGACATGCTCTACCAGGCCGGCGAGATGGAGGAGGTCGGCCCGGCGCTGCGCCAGGTGATCGACCGCTCGGTGGCGGCCAAGGCGCCGTGGTACGCGGCGCGCGCGGAGATGAACCTCTCCCGGCTGGTCGGCGCCGAGGGCGACAAGGCCGCGGCGGTGCGGTACGCGCGGGCCGCGGTGATGGACTGCGTGGACACCCGGCTGCGCGGCGCGGCGGCGCTGACCTTGGCGAACGCGCTGTGGGAGCTGGACGGCCGGGAGGCGGAGGCGATCCTGCCCGCCCTCGAGTCGGCGAGCATGTACGCGGCGGAGGACCGGAACGCCGAGGCGGCGATGGCCCGCCTGCAGGGCGCCGACGCGCTGGCGTACGTCGGGCGGCGCAGCGGCGCGGTCGCCCTCTACCAGCGCTCGTTCGCAGAGCTCGATGACGACGAGTACTGGCATCCGCACAGCCAGGGCCGCGAGCTGGCCAACCACTCGCTCCAGTACGCGCGTGCGCTGCTGCAGTCCGGCGAGGAGGCGGAGGGCCTCGCCGTGCTCGACCGGCTCGGCCGCCGGATCGCGGCGTGGGAGGACGGCGAAGGCCGCTTCGAGGTCACCGTCAACACCGCCTACACGCTGCGGGACTGCGATCAGGAGCAGCCGGCGTACGAGGCGTTCCTGCGGGCCGCCGACCTGGCCGAGGGTGATCCGGACCGGCTGCGCACCCGGGTGCGCTGCCTGCGCTCGGCGGCCTGGCTGATCGAGGGCGGCGACCGGCGGCGGGCGGTCGAGCTGATGGACCTGGCCGGCTCGGCGCTGGTCCTGCGGCTGAACGACGAGCCTGAGCCGAACCGCGGCGAGCTGCGGATCGAGCTGGCCGAGACGCACCTGCAGCGCGCCGAGCTCACCCGCGACCGGCAGCGGCACGCGTTGCAGGACGCGGCCGCCGCGTACGCCGGGCTGCGCCAGGGCATGGAGCTCCGGTTCGCTCAGGACGGCTCGCGGCCGTTCGGGCTCCACCGGCGGCTGGCCGACGCGGCGCTGCTGCTCGGCGAGCTGGAGGCGGCCCGCTCGGGCTCGCCGCGCTCGGCCGTCGAGCGGCTGCGGGCGCTGGCGCGGGAGCTGGAGGCGGCGGGCGGCGAGGGCTTCGCCGAGATCGTCAAGGATCTGACGGTCCGGATCGACGGGTTCGAACCGGGCGACGGGAGGGCGTGAGGTGATGTCGACGACGCGGCTCGAGGTGCTCAAGGAGCGCTTCGACGAGCTCGACGAGCTGCCCTACGGGCCCGAGCGGATCGCCGGCCACCACGCCCTGCTCGCGGCCGCGGAGACCGCCGGCGACCCGTCGTTCCACGTCAAGGTGCTGGTCTGGATCTCCGACGACTACATGGAGACCGGCGACCAGCCCCGCATGATCGAGTTCTTCGACAAGGCGTGGGAGCGGTTCCTCGCGGACGAGGACGACATCGACCCGTACGTGCGCTTCAACCTGCGCACGACCTTCGGCCCGACGCTCAGCGCACTGGCCGCGGACCCGGACGTGCCGGACCGCGAGGTGCTGGTCCGGTTCAACGTGATGGAGGCGTTCTACCGGAAGTACGGCTACAGCCTGCGCGCCGTCTACCGGTCCCGCTTCTTCTACCACCGGCGGCGCGGCGAGAACGACCTGGCGACCGAGCAGGTCGAGCTGCTGGTCGAGGAGCCCGGCGACTACGGCGCCCGCTGCGACGCGAACGGGCCGATGATCGCGGCCCAGTGGTACCAGACCGGCGGCCAGGACCTCGAACGCGCGGCCGAGCTGTGGCGCTCGGTCCTGGACCTGGCCGACCAGCGCTGCGCCGAGGACCACCGGGCCGAGGCGCACGCGGAGCTGACGCACCTGGCCACGCGGCTCGGCCGGTACGCGCAAGCGCGGCTCAACCACCGCCTCGGCTACCCGCTCGTCCGCCGCGACACGAAGCAGTGGCGCTGCCTGGACCTGCACATGATCTACGCGGAGAAGGCGCGGGACGTCGTGGCGATGCTGCGCATCATCCACGACCACGTCGAGGTGCTCGACGCGCCGATGGACGACGACGTGTTCTGGTATCAGGGCCGTGTCCTGCAGTTCCTGCACCTGCTCGTGGCGCGCGGGCACGGCCTGCTGCCGGTCACGCTGGCCGACCGCGGCGAGACCACCGTCGCCCGGCTGCGCGACCGGCTGGACGCCGGGCTCGGCGCGTACGTCGCCGCGGCCGCGAGCCCGGAGGCGCGCAAGGAGCTGGAGGAGCAGCTCGAGCCGTTCCGGGAGAGCATCCTGGACAAGATCGACCTGCCGGAAGAGGAGGAGAACGACCCGTTCTGGGACTCCGTGCTGCCTCCGGTGCCCGCGCCGTGGGCCGCGCCGCCGAACCTCGAGGACCTGCCCAAGGGCTGGTCGGCGCAGGACGCGCTGCTCGCCGAGGCGCGGGTGCTCGACTTCCTGGACCACCCGCACTCGGAGGGTGCGTGGGCCAGCGTCGCCGCGCTCGGCACGCCGCGCTCGCCGGCCGACCAGGCCCGGCTGGCCGGATACCGCGCGAACGTGCTGGTCAGGGACGGGGATTACGCGTCAGCCCGGACGATGTGGCTGCGCGCCGCCGAGCTGTGGGAGCAGGCCGGGCGGCCGGCCCAGGGCATGTACAGCCGCGTGCTGGCGTCCATGTGCGCGTTCCTGACCGGGGACCGGGCGGCCGCGTTCGCCGAGCGGGACGCCGTGGTCGCGCACGCCCGGGCGGAGCACGCGGCGGGCCGGATGGAGGACGGCGAGCTGCTGCGGATCCTCGTCGAGGACTTCCGGCTGAACTCGACGACCGAGATCATGGCGTTCGGCGCGGACCCGAACCAGATCATGGACAACACCGAGACGAACGCGAAGTTCAGCGCGGCCAACGAGCTCTACCTCGACAAGTGCGTGGCGCACGCGCCGTGGGCGACGCTGCTCGACGCGTGGGGCTTCTACCGGCAGCAGATGAGCCGCCTGTACGCGCGCTACGGCCTGGAGCACGAGTTCGTGCGCTCGGCGACGCAGAAGGTCGACTTCTGGTACGCCAAGTCCCGGGACGCGTACCGCGACGCGCTGATGTTCTTCGAGCAGGCCGAGCGCGAGGCGCGGCGCGGCGAGAACCTGCTGGACGCGGACCTGTTCGAGGACGCCGAACTCGCCGCGGTCGAGGCGATCCGGCTGAACGCGGGCCTCAACGCCAAGAACGTCGGCAGGTTCCGGCTGCTCCAGGCGCAGGCGATCCGCGAGCAGTTGGGCGCCGACACCGATCGCGACGAGGAGCTGCTCGCCGCGGCCCGAGAGGCCGCCGGGATGCTGGCCGCCGACGACGATGAGGGCGCCGCCGCCGCGCGTGCGCTGATCGGCGACGTGCACGTGCGCGCCGGGCGCTACGACGTGGCCCTGGCCGTCTACGAACCCGTGATCCGCGAGCTCGCCGGCGACGGGCCGGGCGGGGCCGGAGAGGCCGGCGGCGCGGCGACCGGCGTGGACGGCTGGTCCAGCCGCGACGCGCGCCGGGTGCTGCGCCGGGCCGTGGCGGGCAAGTTCGTCTGCCTGCGCCTGCTCGAGCGCTGCGACGAGGCCGACGCGCTCATCGGGGACCTGCTCGCGAAGCTGCCGGAGTGGAACCGCGTCACGGTGGCGTGGATCTGGCACGACATCGGCCGCGCCTTCCAGTTCCTCGGCGACAGCCAGCAGGCCTTCGACGATTACAGCCAGGCGATCTACCTCGCGGACACGCTCGGCGCCTGGGAGCCGCACTTCGCCTCGCTGCTGCACTCGGCCGAGTCGCTGGCCCCCACGACGCCGAAGTCCGCCATGACGATGCTCAACGAAGCCGTCGGCGTCATCGGTGCGGCCATCGAGAAGGAGCTCGCCCTCCTGGCCGAGCGGGAGGAGCGCTCCGCGCAGCACGCCGTCGCGCGCGGCGAGCCCGTCCCCGAGCGGGCGGCGCCGGTCGCCGACCCCGCGATGGTCGCCCGGCAGGCCCGCGCCAAGATCTTGCGCGTCGAGCTGCTGTTCGACCCGGAGCCCGCCGACGAGCAGATCCTCACCGAACTGCTTCCCGAGGCGTTCCGCGTGGCCGCGGAGGGGGCCGACACCCTCGCCCGGCTGATCCACGCCGCCGATCCGGCCGACCCCCGCCGCCGCCCGCTGCTCGCCGACCTGGAGGCCGCCACCGGGTGGCTCGTCGCCGTCCAGCGCGGCTCCGGCGACACCGCGGGTGCGGCCGCCCGCTGGGCCGCCCTCGCCGACCTGGCGACGGCGGCCGGGTTCGAGGACGTGGCCCGGCGGGCGACGGGGAAGGCGCAGGCGCTCACCGGCGGCATGAGCGCGGGCGCGGGTGCTCAGACCCCTGATCCGGTCCACGAGCTGGAGGCGGCGGTCGCCGCAGAGGCGTAGGCGGCCCTGGGTTCGTGGCCGGTCCGGCGGATTAGCGATTCCTTCGGTATTTGAGCTCGACGATTCCGCCGTTCGAGGGCGTGCATGAAATGAGTTCGAGCTGATATGACCTTGGAATGCCGTCGAACAGGCGGGTGCCCTCGCCCGCGACGTACGGGAACAGGCTCACATGGAGTTCGTCGATCAGGTCGGACTGCAGGAAGGAGCGAAAGATGCTGACGCCTCCCCACACGATCACGTAGCCGTCGCCGCCCTGCCTGATCTTCTCGACCTCTTCCGCCGTGTCACCAGCGGCGATGGTGGTGTTGGCCCAGTCGGCGCGCTTCAGCGTCCGGGAGAAGACGACCTTCTGCCCGGCGGTCAGGATGTCCGCGAACGGGTGGTCGGGTGAGATCGTCGTCATGGCCTCGCTGATGGCTTCGTAGGAAGCGCGGCCCATGACGTGCACATCGGCGTTCCGGACGAATTCGAGTTGCGACGGGGCGTCCGGCTGATTGTTCTCAGGCAGGCTGAAACAGAAATTCCAGAATTCGGTGTTCTCGTCGGCGAGCAGTCCGTCGATCGAGTAATTGAAAACCGTCGCAATCAGCTTCCGCATGATCTGACCTCCGTGCCCTTGTCGGTAGCGCGTCGCGCCGACCCTACCGCCGGGTTACTCGCTCCGGGGGATTTCCGGCGCCGGCCCGCGTGCCGGGGGCCGCGGGGATCGCGGGAAGCGATCTTCCATTCATATACTTAGCGTGATGCCACGGATGCCGAGAGTTACCACTCGCCTGGTCGCGCGGTGGTCGGCGAGCCGGCTCGGCCGGTTCACCGACCGGCTGCTCGACGGGGACGCGCGGGCCGGACGGCCCGTGCTGGGCCTGCTCGTGCTGATAGTGGCCGCGCTGACCTGGGGATCGATCGCCGCGCCGCGGTGGGATCCGCCCTCGTCGCTGGTGTTCCCGGTGCTGATCGGCGGCGTTCTGCTGAGCCGGAGCCGGCAGCTGACGCTCTTCGCGACGGTGCTCGCCGCGCTCGGCGTGGACGCGGCGGTGCGCAAGCCCGGCGGCGTCACCGTGGGAACGGCGATCGTGGTCGTGCTGCTGGCGCTGACCGTGCTGTTCACGTCGCGGATGAGGATCCGGCTCGGGCTGCGCGGGCATCGGGCGGAGACGCTGCTGCTGGAGTTGCGGGACCGGCTTCAGCCGGAGGCGGCGCCGGCCGAGGGGCTGCCCGGGTGGAGCTCGACGCACGCGCTGGTCCCGGCGGGCGGGGCGCGCTTCTCCGGCGACTTCCTGATCTCGTGCGCGCCGCAGTTCCCGGGCGTGCACGTGGCGCTGGTCGACGTCTCTGGCAAGGGCAGCCGGGCGGCGGGACGTGCGCTGCAGCTGTCGGGCGCGCTGTGCGCGCTGCTCGACGCCGTGCCGTCCGACGGGTTCCTGGAGGCCGCGAACGACTACGTGATGATGCGCGGCTGGGAGGAGAACTTCGCCACCGCGATCCACGCGAGCCTGGACCCGGAGACGGGCCGGTTCGAGGTGTACAACGCCGGCCACCACCCGGCCGCGCGCTGGCGGCAGGGGGAGCGGCGGTGGGAGATGCTGAGCGCGGGCAGCGGCCCGGCGCTCGGGCTGCTGGCGGGCGAGCAGTACCTGCCGACGGAGGGCGAACTGGCGGCGGGCGACGCGCTGCTGCTGTTCACGGACGGCCTGATCGAGCGGCCCGGGCAGAGCCTGGAGGACGGCACGCACCGGCTGCTCACCGCGGCCCAGCGGCTGCTGGAGGAGGAGTGGGTGCTCTCGGCGACGGCCGGCAAGCGCCTCGTGAAGTCGGTGGCGCCCGAGGGCGGCGACGATCGCGCGGTGCTGCTGCTGCGCCGCGATCCGGGCCGGGCGATCCTGCACGCCCCGTCCGCGCGGCGCGAGGCCGCCGCCCTGCCGCTGCCCGGCCGCGTCCCCGCGCTCCCCGCGGCGGCGCGCACGTCGGGGGCGAACCGGCCTGCGCCCGACCCGCTCTGACACGTACCGTGTCCGGACTCTTGCCAGGGTGTGACCGGTGTGCCACATTCCTGTTACGAGCCGGACCCACCCGGCGAGGGGGAAGCAGGGAACCAAGGAGGCCATAGTGCCCGCTGCCCACCCGCCTGCCCGCGCGCGGCTCGAGGACGTCGCCATGCTCGCCGGGGTCTCCCCCGCCACCGCCTCCCGGGTGCTGACCGGGTCCGCCCAGGTCAAGCCGGAAACCCGGCGCCAGGTGGAGCGCGCTATCAGTGAACTGGGATACGTCAGGAACCGGGCGGCGCGCACCGGGGGACGCAAGGCCGGGTCGATCGCGCTGGTCGTTTTCGAGGACAGCCTGCGGATGTTCACCGACCCCTTCTTCGCCCGGCTGATGCGCGGGGTCGGCGGCGCGCTGGCCACGACGGACGTGCAGCTCGTGCTGCTCAGCGTGCACTCGCCCGGCGAGTGCCGGCGGTGCGCGCGCTACCTGCGCGAGGGCCACGTGGACGGCGCCGTCTTCGTCAGCCTGCACGGCCAGATGCCGGTGGACGTGCGCGGGCTCGGCGTGCCGGTCGTGTACGTCGGCAGGCCCGTGCGCGACGCGGACGCCGCCTCGTACGTGGACGCGGACAACATCGGCGGCGCGGAGGCGGCGGTCCGGCACGCGCTCTCGGCCGGACGCCGGACGGTGGCGACGATCGCGGGGCCGCCGGACATGGCCGTCGGTCTCGACCGGCTGCGCGGGTATCGCAAGGCCCTGGCGGACGACGGCCCGGACCGGGGCGACCTGGTGGCGTACGGCGACTTCTCCGCCGCGTCCGCCGAGCACGCCGTCTACCGGCTGCTCGACCGCCGCCCGGACGTCGACGCCGTGTTCGCGACCTCGGATCTGATGGCCACCGGCGTGCTGCGGGCGTTGCGGCGCACCGGCCGGCGGGTGCCCGGCGACGTGGCCGTCATCGGCTTCGACGACGCGCCGCTCGCGCGGCACACCAGCCCGCCGCTGACCACGGTCCGCCAGCCGGTCGAGGAGATCGGCGCACGCGCGGTGGACGAACTGCTCGACCTGATCGGCGAGGAGCGGGCGAAGGAGCAGGAGCCCCGGCACGCGGTGTTCGCGACCGAGCTGATCGTCCGCGCATCCGGCTGACGGCGCAGGCGAAGGCGAACCCGCCGGACCCGTGGACCGCGAAGCAGAGGGGAAACCCGCCGGACCGGGCGGACGGCCCAAGCCGAGGGGAACCGCCGGACCGGGCGGATGGCCCAAGCCGACAGGGCCGGGAACCCGCCGGATCCGTAAACGGCGAGGCCGAGAGGAAACCCGCCGGACCGATGGACCGCGCAGCCGACAGGAAACCCGCCGGACCCGTGGACGGGTCGGGCCCGGAAGCGCTCGGGTGAGTGCTTCCGGGCCCGATCGGCCTAGCGGGTGGGCGGGGGCTGCCTGCGGTCCGGGTCGGGGGCCCGCCCGGATTCGAGGAACTCCTCCTCGGCCGCCGCGCCCTCGAGCTCCCAGGAGGCCTCCAGGTCGGAGCCGGGGTCGCGCACGCAGTCGGGATCGACGTCCTGCCGCATGTGGTGCCAGTGCTCCTCCCCAAGCAGTTCGGCCGGGGTGTCCGGCACGTCCGGGGCGTCGAGCGTCCCGCCGTGCGCCTGGTGATGCCTGAACGGATTCTTCATCTTTGAATCAATCCCTGGTGATAAACCTGCATCATCCCCCGGCCTTCAGACTAGCCCAGCGCCCCCAAGATCGCCTTGTACGCGGCGCCGTAGTTCGTCGGGGTGCCGGTGTAGTCGGTGATCAGGGTCGGGCCGCTGGAGCAGCCGCCGGACCAGTCGTCCCAGGTCCAGGCGAGGAACCCGGTGTTCTCGCTCTCCAGCCAGCTGGTCAGCGAGTCGACGTACGAGCCGGCGCAGTCGTTCTCGCCGATCTCGCCCGGGACGACCGGCACCTTCGCGATCACCGGAGCGACCTGGGAGGTCCAGCAGGACGAGTTGCTGCAGGTGTTGAAGTTGTACGAGTGCCACGAGGCCGCGAGGTTGCCGTCGGGGTCGGTGGGCTCGTACGCCAGCCAGTCGGTCAGGTCGTTCGAGTACTCCTCGCCGCCGAGCATCAGCACGTTGCTCGCGCCGGTGGAGCGGACGGCGTTGACCATCGACTGCATGCCCGCGACCTGGTAGCCGATGCCGTTGCAGGTCCCGCCGTTGAGCCAGCAGCTCCAGCCGGTGGTGGTGTCGCCGGTGGCACGCGAGGCGTAGGGCTCGTTGAAGAGGTCGAAGATCACCGCGTCGTTGCCCTTGAACGTCTGCGCGACCGACGTCCAGAACGGGATGGCCCCGGCCGCGTCGGGCATCGGCTTCTGGCAGGTCGCCTCGGCGGACGAGCAGCCCGAGGAGTTGCCGGTGTACGTGCCGTCGGTCCAGTGCAGGTCGAGGATCGCGACGATCCCGTTGGCGTTCAGCAGGTTGACGTAGTTCACGATCGCCTGCTGGTAGGTCGCGCCGGAGTAGGCCGAGTTCACGTACGACTCGCCGTTCCAGCAGGCCTCGTTCAGCGGCACGCGCACGGCGTTGACCGGGCCCCAGCTCTTCATGGCCGTGATCGACGCCTGGTCGCTCGGGCCGTCGAAGATGCCGTAGCCCTGTACGCACTCGTACTCGGTGCCGGAGCGGTCCACGCCGTGCGGGATGAACGTGTTGCCGCTCGCGTCCACCAGCTTGTTGCCCGAGACGTGCAATTGCGGCGCGACGGAGGAGGTGGTGCCGGTGCCGGTCGCCGTGGCGGTGGGTGAGGCGCTGGTGGTGGTCGCCGTCGCGGAGGCCGAGGCGGTGGCCGTCGCGGTGGCGGTCGGTGAGGCGCTGGCGCTGCCGGACGAGCTCGCGCCGCAGGCGACGCCGTTGACGGCGAAGCCGGTGGGGATCGCGTCGCTGGTGGTCCAGGTGCCCTGGAAGCCGAAGTTCGTGCTCGATCCGGCCGCGATGTCGGCGTTGTAGGACGCCGCGACGGCGGTGACGTTCTCGCCGGACTGGGTCACCGTCGCGCTCCAGGCGTTGGTGACCTTCTGGTCGCCCGGGAACGTGAACGTGAGCGTCCAGCCGTTGATCGCCGAGCTGCCCGTGTTGCTGATCACCAGGTTCGCGACGAAACCGCCGGACCACTGGCTCTGCGTCGAGTACGCGACCGAGCAGCCCAGCGACGCGGCCGAGGCGGAGCTCAGCGTCATCGCCGGGACGAGCGTCGCGGCCGACGCGAGCGCGAGCGCTCCGGCGACCGCGAGCACGCGGGGTGGTGGGGAGATCAAGGGAATCCTCCTGAGGTGTGCGGGTGCGGGTCAACCTAGGCGGGGCTCCCCGTGAGGAGAAGGAAACGGGGGCGGAGCAACCCTCTGATGCAGGCAGACGTGTCCGCCCGCCACTTACTTTCATTTCATGAGAGGCGGCCGCAGGGCTTTGACCTGCCCCCGAGCGCAGGAGTCGGTGGGCACCGGACGTTACCCGCTGGACACACACCCACCGGATTTCCTACCTACTGAGTTGCGTGCAGCAATGCGCGGCGACGCACCACCCACACTTCCTACCGCCTAAGGAAGAAGGCTGTTTCCATGCAACCCACCCCTACGTCCGCTCCCCCGCCCCGAACGCGGGCGCGGCGGCGGATCTGGCTCGCGATCTCCGCGTCCGTGAGCCTGGCCGCAGCGACGACGCTCACGCCGGCGCTGCTGAACTCGGCCTCGGCCGCGTCCCTCGGCTGCTCGGTGAGCTACACCAACCAGAGCGAGTGGTCCGGCGGTTTCGTCGCGAACCTGGTGATCAGCAACACGGGCAGCTCGGCGATCAACGGCTGGACGCTCACGTTCACGTTCCCGGGCGACCAGAAGGTCACCAACGCCTGGAGCGCGACGGTGACCCAGTCCGGCGAGAACGTCACCGCCGTCGCGGCGTCCTACAACGCCGACATCGCGGCCGGATCGAGCACGAACTTCGGCTTCCAGGGCACCTGGACCACCAGCGACGCGATCCCCACCGGCTTCGCCGTCAACGGCGTCGCCTGCGGCGGGTCGAGTTCGACGGGCAGCGCGAGCGCGTCGCCCACCACCGCCTCGGCCTCCGCTACGGCCACCGCCTCGGCCTCGGCCACGGCGACCACCACCAGCGCCTCGCCGACGGCCACCGCGACCGGCACCGGCACCGGCACCGGCGGCACGGGCGGCTACCCGGCGCACGTCGCCGACCCGTTCACCGGCGCCACGCGGTATCTGAACCCTGACTACGTCGCCGAGGTGAACGCGCAGGCCGCCGCGGACGGCAACAACGCCGCCGAGGCCTCCGTCGCGCAGTACCAGACCGCGATCTGGCTGGACCAGATCAGCCGGATCGCCGGCGACAGCACGCACACCAGCCTGACGACGGAGCTGAACGACGCCGCCGCCACCGCGACGGCCGCCAACCCGAAGGTCGTCGAACTGGTCATCTACGACCTGCCAGGCCGCGACTGCGCCGCCCTCGCCTCCAACGGCGAGATCCCGGCGACGGCAGCCGGACTGACCGAGTACGAGTCGCAGTACATCGACCCGATCGCCTCGATCCTGAACAACACCGCGTACGAGAACCTGCGGATCGTCGCGATCATCGAGCCGGACTCGCTCCCGAACGCGGTCACCAACCAGAGCAAGACCGCCTGCGCCACGGCCACCCCGTACTACGAGTCGGGTATCACGTACGCGCTGAACAAGCTGCACGCGATCCCGAACGTGTACAACTACCTGGACATCGCGCACTCGGCGTGGCTCGGCTGGCCGAGCAACATGAGCGCCACCCCGGCCGTGTACCAGAAGGTCGTGCTCGGCACGACCGCCGGCTACGCGAGCATCGACGGCTTCATCAGCGACACGGCGAACTACACGCCGGTCCAGGAGCCGTTCCTGACCAACCCGACCCTCTCGGTCGGCGGCCAGCCGGTCGACTCGGCGACGTTCTACCAGTACAACCCGACCTTCGACGAGCTGACGTACGACACGGACATGTACAACACGCTCGTCGCGGCCGGGTTCCCGGCGAGCGACAAGTTCCTGATCGACACCTCGCGCGACGGCTGGGGCGGCCCGGGCCGGCCGACCGCGCTCAACAGCTCGCCGACCACCGCGGACACGTACGTGGCCGCGAACAAGATCGACGAGCGTCCGTTCCGCGGCGACTGGTGCAACCAGAACAACGCGGGCATCGGCGCGCGCCCGACGGACGAGCCCTTCGGCACCAGCAGCCCGATCGAGGCATATGTGTGGATCAAGCCGCCCGGCGAGTCGGACGGCGACTACCCCACCAGCACGCACACCCACGGCGATCCGCACTGCGACCCGAGCGGCACCAACACCGACGGCAACGGCGGCACGTACTCGACGGGTTCGATCCCGGGATACGACGTCCCGGCGGGCCAGTGGTACGCGTACGAGTTCCAGATGCTCGTCTCGAACGCCTACCCGGCGCTGTAAGAATCTGCCGGTCGGCCGGCGCTCTGAGTACCGGCCGGCGCGACAAGGACCAACTGACCGACGCGTGCGGTGCGGCCCTCCTGATTCCCGAGGGCCGCACCGCCTCCGCGGTCGCCGACCGGGTCAGCCCACCGTCGCGGCGTTGGAGCGCTCGAGGAAGAAGTCCGCGGCGAGGACCGGCGGGAAGTCCCGGCGGCGGCTGATCGGCTCGGGCAGCGGGGTGATCTCGAGGTCGAAGTCCGCCTCCATGAACATGATCAGCGAGATCAGCTCCTCGGCCGGGGACTCGCTCGGCGGCGGGAGAACGCGGTGCCGCGTGGAGCGCCAGCGGTGGCCGGTCCACCGCTCCAGCAGGTCGCCGATGTTGATGGTGAACGCGTCCTGCACGTAGGGAGCGTCGATCCACTCGCCGTAGCGCGCCAGGATCTGCAGCCCGCCGTAGCCGACCTGCCGGTCGAGGATCGTGAGCATCCCCCAGTCCGTGTGCGGACCGACCCGGAACTGCCCCTCGCGCGGCTCACCGGTCTCGGCCAGCGGCGGGTACCGGTTGATGTTGAACGTGTGCGGCGAGTTCCGGCTCCGCTCGACGAACCAGTCCTCCTCCAGTCCGAGCGAGACCGCGCTGATCCGCAGCAGCTCCTCGTTGAGCGCGCGGACGGCGTCCGCGTACTCGGCGCACAGCGTGGCCAGCTCGGGCACCTCGGCGGGCCAGACGTTCGGTGTGAACCAGGCCTCGTCCAGCGCCGCGTTCCCGGTGCGGTGGTCGCGGCCGAGCGTGTAGCTCTCCTTGAGGTCGGGCCGCGACGCGTCGGCCTCGACGCCGTAGAAGGCGTTCGCCTCCTTGCCGATCGGGATCCACCCGCGCCCGCTCACCGGCGCCGCGTACGGCGCCTTCTCCTGCTCGGGCAGCGCGAAGAACCGCTTCGCCGCCGCCCGCACCGCCTCGCGCAGCCCGGCACCCACGCCGTGCCCGGAGACCAGCAGGAAGCCGGACTCCTGGAGCGCCGCGTCCCACTCGGCGGCCACGCCCGCCCGGTCGCCGTCGCGCCACCGGTTCAGATCAATGAGCGGAATCATCCCGTCATGGTAGGGCAACGGGATGACATCCAGAACAAGGAGTTTTCGATCACGACCGACGGTCGAGGACGCCGCGGACGAACTGGGCCTGGCCCACGTGCATCATCGTGTCGTTCACGACGCTGACCAGGCGCACGGCCAGGGTCACCGCCGGATCCCAGGAGCGGTCCACGATCCGGTCGAAGTCCGTGTCCGTCAGGCCCTTGACGTAGTTCACGGTCTGCCGGTGCACCGCGTCGTAGTAGTCGAGCAGCAGCTGCGGGTCCTCGACGCGGACGGCGGCGACCTCGTCGCTGGTGTGGCCGTAGCCGATCGCGCGCTGGTCGAGCGGGAGCGAGAACCGCTCGGCGAAGCCGTCGCGCAGGTAGACCTGATCGACATCGGCGACCTCGGCGATGTGGTCGTCCTGAACGCGGGTCAGATGCCAGACCAGCCAGGCGATCGAGTTCGCGTCCGCGTCGAGGCGCGCGTTGAGCGCCTCGACCGTCAGGCCGGACACCGCCGCGTGAACGGCCTCCTGGACACGGCCGAACGCGTCCACGAGAAGGTCGGCTCCAGTGGTCATCAGCACACTCCCTTGCTGTAGTCCGTCAGGTCCCCACGCTATCGAAGCCGACCCACAAAGCCGCTCTACGCCGCACTCGGCACTGAGCACTAAGTACTCAGCACTCAGCACTCAGCACGCGGGCGTGCCCAGGCGTACGGCGTACTTCTCGCAGGTCTCCGCCAGCTTCACGCACCGGTCGACGAGCAGCGGCAGCGAGCGCGGCGAAGCCGTCGACGACACCTCGCGCCAACGCTCCTCGAACGCATCGATCGCCGCACCGCTGTTGTTCGCGATGAGGGAGTCCGCGGTGGACGCCGTGCCGGCCCATGCGTCCTTCGCGGCCTCCGCCAATGCCCGCCACGCGTCGGCCGAGGCGTACGCGCGTTCCGCGGCGCTCATCGGCGCACACCGTTCGGGTCGAGGATCGCGGCAAGGCGGTCGTGCAGTGTGCCGAAGCTCTGCGCGCTCGCATCGTCGGCCTGGACGTACAAGACCGATGTGTTCGCGAGCTGGTCGCTCACCGCGCGCAGCCCCTTCTCACACGCCGTCGCGAGGTCGACCGCCGCACTCCAGTCCGCGCGGTATTCGTGCTCGAACTCCTCATCCTGTCCCCAGAACGAGCCGTGGCCCTCGAGTACGTCCACCGTCCGAACGACGGCGGCGGACAGGTCGTCGGCCGCGTGCTCGAAGCGGGGCGCGGCCGCCGCGAAGTCGGCCGGCGCGACTTGGAATCCGCTGTGTGTCATGGTTCTCTCTCCTCCCGGTCGGGTAGCGCAGTGACGCTATGCGACCGGGAGGGTGATCACGCGGCGAAGTCACCGGCCCCGGGCGTGTCGGCGCAGATCGGATCAGTGACGACGCCAGTGGTCGCCTCAGTAGGCGCGCCGCCTATGCCGGTGCCCGTGGAGGTCCCCTGTTACGTTGCAGATCATGGAGACCCCAAGACCGACCCTGATCGTGGTGAGCGGGCCGCCCGGCTCCGGCAAGACCACCCTCGCGCACCATCTGGCCCGGCACATCGGCTGCCCGGCGATCTGCCGCGACGAGATCAAGGAAGGCATGGTCCTGACATCTACCGCAGTTGCTCCTGCCACTGCTCCGACCACTGCTCCGACCGCAAGTGCGAGTGCGCCTGCTACTGCGACTGAGACTGCGACCGGGGCCGACGGCAATGCGGGCGACGATCTGAATCTGCGCACGCTGCCGACCTTCTTCGGCGTAGTGCGCCTGCTGCTGGACGCGGGCGTGACGACCGTCGCCGAGGCCGCGTTTCAGGACCATGTCTGGCGACCAGGCCTAGCGCCGCTGATGGAGTTCACCGACGTGCGCATCGTGCAGTGCGTCGTCGACGAGGCGGTGGCCCGCGACCGAATCAGGCGCCGCGCAGCAAGCGAGCCGACGCGCCGTGCGCACGACGAGCACCAGGCGTACCGCCTGCTCGGACCCGGCTTCACACGCCTTGCGCTGGATGTGCCCGTGATCGCGGTAGACACCACAAACGGCTACGTACCCGGGATCGAGGCGATCGCCGCCTTCGCGACTGTCAGGACTTCTTGACGATCTCCTACCGTCAGGTTACCTTGACGCCATGAACGCTGCGGAGACGCCTGCGGCCGCGCTGGCGGCACAGGTGACCGACAAGGACCCTGCGGTCGGGCTGCGAGCGGTGCTGGAGTTGCGTCGCCTGCTGGAGGAGCTGGAGCGGCTGCACGTGGACAACGCCCGCGCGCAGGGCTGGTCCTGGCAGAACATCGCGACCGCGCTGCAGGTCAGCCGCCAGTCCGTGCACGAGAAGCACGCTGCCCGCCGCAAGGCCACAGGCTTGGAGAACTGACATGACCACCGAGGTGACGACCGTCTACGACCGCTTCACCGAGCTCGCCAAGCGAGCGATCGTCGCGTCCAGGGACGCGGCCGCCTCGCTCGGCCACGACAGCATCGGCACCGAGCACCTCCTGCTCGGCCTCGCCCAAACGGCAGGCGCCGCGAGCGAGGCGCTTCGCGCCCAGGGCCTCGAACTCACCCGGCTGCGCGCGGAGGTGGCGAGCCACTCCCAGGCGACCACCGCCCGCGACGCGAGGGACGCGCTGTCCTCACTCGGCATCGACCTCGACGAGATCCGGCGCCGCGCCGACGCCTCCTTCGGACCGGGCGCGTTCAACTACCCGCGCCCGCCCTTCTCGCTTGCCGCCAAGCAGGCGGTGAAGGCGTCGCTGGAGGAGGCAAGGGCGGCGGGCCGAGAGCACATCGATACGGAGCATCTGCTGCTGGGAGTGCTCGACGGGGACGAGACGGGCGTCAGCGTACTGACCGCCTCGGGTGTGGATGTGGTGCGGCTGCGGGAGTCCGTGCGCTGATCGTGGGCTGAATGAAGAGCGTGTGTGGGACGGTGGAGTTCACCGTCCCACACACGTCTTGTCGTACCGCGTACCGCTACTTCACCAGGCCGGCGCGGCGCAGGGCGTCGGCCAGGGCCGTGTCGCCGCCGCCGGAGCCGCCGCCGTCGCGGCCGCGGTTGCGGTCACCGCCGCCGCCGCCGTTGCCGCCGCCGTTGCCGCCGCGCTGCTGGCGCGGGGGCCGCTGGCCGCCGTCGCGGCTGCCGCCGGCGTTGCGGTTGCCGCCGTCGCGGGCGCCGCGGGCGGCGCCCGCCTCGTCGTCGAGGCGGAGGGTGAGCGCGATGCGCTTGCGGGGGACGTCGACGTCGAGGACCTTGACGCGGACGACGTCGCCGGGCTTGACGACCTCGCGCGGGTCGCTGACGAAGTTGCGGGACAGGGCCGAGACGTGGACCAGGCCGTCCTGGTGGACGCCGACGTCGACGAAGGCGCCGAAGGCGGCCACGTTGGTGACGACGCCCTCCAGGATCATGCCGGGCTCGAGGTGCTTGAGCTCGTGCACGCCCTCCTTGAAGGTGGCCGTCTTGAACTCGGGGCGCGGGTCGCGGCCGGGCTTCTCGAGCTCCTTCAGGATGTCGGTGACGGTCGGCAGGCCGAAGGTGTCGTCGACGAACTCCTGCGGCTTCAGGGCGCGCAGCGCCTTCGCGTTGCCGATCAGGTCCCTGATGTCAGTGCCCGCCGACGTGACGATGCGGCGGACGACGGGGTAGGCCTCCGGGTGCACCGAGGAGCTGTCCAGCGGGTCGTCGCCGCCGGGGATGCGCAGGAAGCCCGCGCACTGCTCGAAGGCCTTCGGGCCCAGGCGCGGGACCTGCTTGAGCGACTCGCGGGTGCGGAAGGGGCCGTTGCCGTCGCGGTGGGCGACGATCGCCTTGGCGAGGGACTCGCCGATGCCGGACACGCGGGTGAGCAGCGGCACGCTGGCCGTGTTCACGTCCACCCCGACGCCGTTCACACAGTCCTCGACCACCGCGTCGAGCGAGCGGGAGAGCTTGCCCTCGGCGAGGTCGTGCTGGTACTGGCCGACGCCGATGGACTTCGGGTCGATCTTCACGAGCTCGGCGAGCGGGTCCTGCAGGCGGCGGGCGATGGAGACGGCGCCGCGGATCGAGACGTCGAGGTCCGGCAGTTCCGCCGCGGCGTACGCGGAGGCGGAGTAGACCGAGGCACCGGCCTCGCTGACCATCACCTTGGTGAGCTTCAGCTCGGGGTGCTTGGCGATCAGCTCGGCGGCGAGCTTGTCGGTCTCGCGGGAGGCGGTGCCGTTGCCGATGGCGACGAGGTCGACGCTGTGCTGCTGCGCGAGCTTGGCGAGGATCGCGATCGACTCGTCCCAGCGGCGCGCGGGCGCGTGCGGGTAGATCGTGTGCGTGGCCACGACCTTGCCGGTGGCGTCCACGACGGCGACCTTCACGCCGGTGCGCAGCCCCGGGTCGAGGCCGAGGGTCGCGCGGGTGCCGGCCGGGGCGGCGAGCAGCAGGTCGCGCAGGTTGGCGGCGAACACGCGGACCGCCTCGTCCTCGGCGTTCTGCCACAGCCGCATCCGCAGGTCCACCCCGAGCCGGATCAGGATCCTGGTACGCCAGGCCCAGCGGGCGGTGTCCAGCAGCCAGCGGTCGGCCGGGCGGCCGAGGTCCTCGAGGCCGAAGCGCTGGGCGATGCGCACCTCGTAGCCGGACCTCACGGCCGGGGCGCCGGGCTCGGCGTCCTCCGGCTCCGGGTCGAAGACGAGGTCGAGCACCTCCTCCTTCTCGCCGCGGAACATCGCCAGGGCGCGGTGCGAGGGGATCTTGGTGAGCGGCTCGGCGAAGTCGAAGTAGTCGGCGAACTTCGCGCCCGCCTCCTGCTTGCCCTCGCGCACCTTCGAGACCATCCGGCCGCGCTCCCACATGCGCTCGCGCAGCTCGCCGACGAGGTCGGCGTCCTCGCCGAAGCGCTCGACCAGGATCGCCCGGACGCCCTCGAGCGCGGCGGCGGCGTCCGCGACGCCCTTGTCGGCGTCGACGTACCCGGCGGCCTCCCGCTGCGGGTCCAGGTTCGGGTCGGCGAGCAGCGCGTCGGCCAGCGGCTCGAGGCCCGCCTCGCGCGCGATCTGCGCCTTGGTGCGCCGCTTCGGCTTGTACGGCAGGTAGATGTCCTCGAGCCGCGCCTTCGCGTCGGCGGCGAGGATCTGCCCCTTCAGCTCGTCGGTCAGCTTGCCCTGCGACTCGATCGACTCCAGGATCGCGGCCCGCCGCTCCTCGAGCTCGCGCAGGTAGCGCAGCCGCTCCTCCAGCGTGCGCAGCTGCGTGTCGTCCAGACCTCCGGTGACCTCCTTGCGGTACCGGGCGATGAACGGCACCGTCGCGCCGTCGTCGAGCAGGTCGACCGCGGCGCGCACCTGGCCGGGGGCCGCCTGAAGCTCCTCCGCGATCCGCAGGTTGATGGCCGTGGCGGTGCTGACCTGGGTCGCGCTCTGGGGTGCCGACATCTCTCCTCGTTCCAACGTCTCTCCTGCTGCGGCCGCCGTCCCGGGGGCCGGTTCGAAGCCTATCGGCTCGCGGCGAGAACGACGGCTCAGAACGGGCGGGCTGCGTAATGTCACGACCGTGGCTGATTCTTCATACCTACGTTTCCCGCATCTGGCCCACAACCTCCTGACGTTCGTCGCCGAGAACGACGTCTGGCTCGCGCGGATCGACGAAGCCGTGCGCGAGGGCGCGCGCGCCTGGCGGCTCACCACCGACCGGGTGCAGGTCAGCAATCCGCGGCTGAATCCGTCCGGCACGCACGTCGCGTGGAACTCGCAGCGCGGCGGCGCGCCCGAGGCGTACGCGGTCGCCGTCGACGGCGGTCCGATCAGCAGACTGACCTACTGGGGTAAGACGGGCACGGTGCCCGGCGGCGACGGAGTGCGCGGGTGGCTCTCCGACACCGAGGCGCTGGTGACGGGGTGGCCCGAGCACTGGACCGCGAAGCGGGTCTGGGCGTACGCGGTGCCGCTGGACGGACCGGCCCGGCGGCTGCCCTACGGGCCGGCCGCGGACCTGTCGATCGGGCCGGACGGAGCGGTGCTGCTCGGTCCGATCGCGAACCGCGAGCCCGCGTACTGGAAGCGCTACCGGGGCGGACGCGGCGGGCAGATCTGGTACTCGGCGGACGGTGCCGAGTTCGAGCGGATCCTGCGCGACGTCGGCAATCACCTCGCGGGCCCCATGTGGGTGTCCGGGCGTGTCGTCTTCCTGTCGGACCACGAGGGCACGGGCGCGATCTACTCCGCGCTGCCGGACGGCTCGGACCTGCGCCGGCACACCGACCTCGGCACCTACTACCCGCGCCACGCCACCACCGACGGCGAACGGATCGTGTACGAGCGCGCGGGCGAGCTGTGGCTGCTCGATTCGCTCGACGCCGACCCTGTGCGGCTCGACGTGCGACTCGGCGGGGTACGGTCCGGCCGCTCCCCGTTCCCGGTCTCCGCGGCATCAGGGCTCGGACACTATGCGCTGAGCACGACGGGCCGGGTGATCGCGGCCGAGGTGCGCGGTACGGCGCACTGGCTTCCGGTCGAGCACGGTCCGGCGCGCGCGGTGCTCGCCGAGCCCGGTGTCCGTGCTCGAATACCTATCGTGCTCCCGGGGACCGACACCGTCGTGTGCGTGTCCGACTCCGACGGCGAGGACGGCATCGACCTCGTCCCGGCGGACGGCGGGCCCGCGCGCCGGATCCTGAGCGGCGGGCTCGGCCGGGTGCTGGAGCTCGCGGCGTCGCCGGACGGCAGGACCCTGGCCGTGTCCAGCGACGACTGCCGGCTGACGGTCATCGACGTCGAGACCGGCATCGCGACGGAGCTCGACCGGAACGACGAGCACTTCGAGCCGGCCGATCTGGTCTTCTCCCCGGACTCGGCCTATCTGGCGTGGGCGGCGCCCTGGACGTGGGCCGGCGACGACCGTTCGCGCATCCGGCTCGCGCGGCTGGCCGACCGGGAGATCGTGGACGTGACGCCGCGGCGGTTCCACGACTTCTCCCCCGCGTTCACGCAGGACGGCAAGTACCTGGCCTTACTCTCCAACCGCGTCCACGACCCGGCGTACGACGCGCACGGCTTCGACCTCGGCTTCCTGCCCGGCGTCCGGCCGTACCTGATCGGGCTGGCCGCGGGCACGCCGTCGCCGTTCGCCGCGGAGCTGGACGGGCGACCGGCGAAGGCCGGGGAGACGAAGGGCGGCGACGACGTCGCGCCGGTCGTGATCGATTTCGCGGGCATCGAGGAGCGGATCGAGCCGTTCCCGGTGAACGCGGGCTCGTTCCGGAAGCTGCGTGCGGTCGAGGGCGGCATGTCGTGGCTGGATGAGCCGCACACCGGCGTCTTGGGCGAGCACCACGCACTGCCCGAGGACGGCGAGAAGCCGAAGCCCGACCTCGTACGCTTCGAGTTCCGCAAGCGCACGCTGTCCACGCTCGTCGAATCGGTCGACTCGTACGCGGTATCGGCGGACGGCAAGCGGATCGCCGTGCGGAAGAAGGGCGAACTTACGGTCCGTCCGGTGAAAGGCGAGGACGAGCCGATCACCGTCGATCTGGACCGGATCCGGGTGACCGTGGAGCCCGTCGCCGAATGGCACCAGATGTACGACGAGAACTGGCGTCTGATGCGCGACAACTTCTGGCGCGCGGACATGGGCGGCGTGGACTGGGCCGCGATCGGCGCGCGCTACCGTCCGCTCGTCGGGCGCCTCGGTTCGGCCAGCGATCTCCGCGACCTGCTGTGGGAGGTCGGCGGGGAGCTCGGCACCTCGCACGCGTACGTCAACCCGCCCGCCGGGAAGGTCGATCCGGCTCTCGCGCTGGGCTGGCTGGGCGCCGATCTGGAGCGCGACGAGGAGGGCCTCTGGCGGATCACCCGCATCCTGCCCGGGGAGAACTCCGTCGCCGAAGGGCGCTCGCCGCTGACGGCGATGGGCGTCGCCGCGCGGCCGGGGGACGCGATCGTCGCCGTCGACGGGCGCGCCGTGGACCCGGTGCGCGGCCCGGGCACGCTGCTGGTCGGCAAGGCCGGCAAGCCGGTCGAGCTGACGCTGCGCCGGGACGGCGAGCCCGACCGGCGGGTGGCGGTCACCGCGGCCCACCATGAAAGAACCCTGCGATACCAGACCGAGGTGCGGGCCAGGCGGGCGCGGGTGCACGGGCTGTCCGGCGGACGGCTCGGCTACGTGCACGTGCCCGACATGATGTCGCCCGGCTGGGCCGAGTACCACCGCGACCTGCCCGTCGAGCTGGCCCGGGAAGGCCTCGTCTTCGACCTGCGGGCCAACAGCGGCGGCCACACCTCGCAGCTCGTCGTCGAGAAGCTCACCCGGAAGATCATCGGCTGGGACGCGGGCCGCCGCGGCAGGCCGCTCAGCTACCCGGCCGAGGCGCCGCGCGGCGCGATCGTCGCGCTCGCCGACGAGCTCGCGGGCTCCGACGGCGACATCGCGACCCACGCCTTCAAGCGCTACGGGCTCGGGCCGGTCGTCGGCACCCGCACCTGGGGCGGCGTGGTCGGCATCGACGGCAGGTACGTGCTCGTCGACGGGACCAGGACGACCCAGCCGAAGTACGCGTTCTGGTCCGACGACGAGGGCTGGGCGCTGGAGAACCGCGGCGTCGAGCCCGACGTCGAGGTGCCGATCGCCCCGCAGGACTGGGCCGCGGGCCGCGATCCGCAGCTCGAGACCGCGGTCCGGCTGGCGCTCGACGCGCTGGCGCGCACCCCGGCCGCAACTCCTCCGCCGCCGCCCCCGCTCCGGCCGGAAACCTTCTCGACGCAAATCACCGAACATGAATAGAGTCGGCACCGTGGCAGACAACCCTTATCTTCGATTCCCACACCTGTCCGGCAACCTCCTGACATTCGTCGCCGAAGACGACGTCTGGCTCGCCCCGCTGGAGGCGGCGCGGGCGGACGGCGCCCGGGCCTGGCGGCTGACCGCCGACCGGACCCCGCCGGTCAGCCCCCGGCTCAACCCGTCGGGCACCCACGTGGCCTGGAGCGCGGCGCGGGAGGGCGCGCGCGAGGCCTACGCGGTCGAGGTGGACGGCGGCTCCGTCAAGCGGCTGACGCACTGGGGCAGCGACGGCTTCGAGACCTCCGGCGTGCGCGGCTGGCTCTCCGACACCGAGGTGCTCGTCACCGGCTGGCACCAGCACCACGCGGGCATGCACACGTGGCCCTTCGCGGTTCCGCTGGACGGTCCCGCGCGCGAACTGCCGTACGGCTCCGCCGCCGACGTCTCGATCTCGCCCGAGGGCGCGGTGCTGGTCGGCACCTCGACCTACCGCGAGCCGGCCAAGTGGAAGCGGTACGGCGGCGGCACCGGCGGCAAGATCTGGTACTCGCCGGACGGCACGACGTACGAGCGCATCCTGACCGAGGTCGGCAACCACCTGGTGAACCCGATGTGGGTTTCCGGGCGCGTCACCTTCATGTCGGACCACGAAGGCGCGGCGGCGGTCTACTCCGCACTGCCGGACGGCACCGACGTGCGCCGTCACACGGACCACGGCGCGTACTACGCCCGGCACGCGACGACCGACGGGACGCGCGTGGTCTACCAGTGCGCGGGCGACCTGTGGCTGCTCGAATCGCTCGACGCGGAACCGGTCAAGCTGAACGTGCAGCTCGGCGGCGTGCGGTCGGGGCGAGCGCCGTTCCCGGTGTCGGCGAAGTCCGCCCTGGGCGATTTCGCGCTCTGCAAGACGGGCCGCATCGTCACGGCCGAGGTGCGCGGCACGGCGCACTGGCTGCCGGTCGAGCAGGGGCCGGCCCGCGCGGTGCTCGACCAGCCGGGCGTGCGCGCGCGGATCCCGCTGATCCTGCCGGGGACCTCGACGGTCGTCTGCGTCTCCGACTCGGACGGCGAGGACGGCCTCGACATCATCCCGGCGAACGGCGGCGAACCGCGGCGCATCCTCAGCGGCGAGCTGGGCCGGGTGCTGGAGCTCGCGGCGTCGCCGGACGCCAAGACCCTGGCCGTGGCCGGCGACGACGGCCGGGTCCTCACGGTCGACGTCGAGTCCGGTGCCGCGAGCGAGCTCTCCCGGAGCACGGTCGCCGAGGTCACCGGCCTGAGCTTCTCCCCCGACTCCGCGCTGCTGGCCTGGACCGAGGGCTGGGCGGCGGCCGAGGAGTTCCGGCACATCCGGCTCGCCCGGCTGGCCGACCGCGAGATCGTGGACGTCACGCCGAAGCGTTTCGACGACCACTCCCCCGTGTTCACCAAGGACGGCAAGTACCTCGCCTTCCTGTCCAACCGCACCTTCGACCCGGTGTACGACGCGCAGCTGTTCGACCTCGGATTCCTGCCCGGCGTCCGGCCGTACCTGGTCACGCTCGCCGCCGACACCCCCTCGCCGTTCGCCCCCGAGCTCAACGGCCGCCCGGCCAAACCCGAGGGCAGGGACGGCAAGAAGGGCGGCGAGGAGGGCGAGGACGCGGCCGGGGACGCCGTCGAGCCGGTGCGGCTGGACCTCGAGGGGCTGGCGGCGCGCGTCGTGCCGTTCCCGGTGCAGGCGGGCAACTACCGCGCCCTCGCGGCGGCCGAGGACTCGGTGCTCTGGCTGGACGTGCCGCGCACCGGCGTGCTCGGCGAGAGCCTGGTCGGCGCGGAGGAGGAGCACCCCAAACCCGCGCTGCGGTCCTACAGCCTGGCCAAGCGGAAGCTGACCACGATCGTCGAGGCTCTGGACGGCTACGCGGTCTCCGGCAACGGAACCCGGATCGCCTACCGCAAGGACGGCGAGCTGACCGTCAAGGCCCACGACGCCAAGGACGACGAGGACGCGATCACCGTCGATCTGGACCGCATCCGCGTGGTCGTGGAGCCGGTCGCCGAGTGGCGGCAGATGTACAGCGAGAACTGGCGGCTGCTGCGCGACAACTTCTGGCGCGCGGACATGGGCGGCGTCGACTGGGACGCGGTCCACGCCCGCTACCTGCCGCTCGCGCTACGCGCCGGCTCGGCCGACGACCTGCGCGACGTGCTGTGGGAGGTCGGCGCCGAACTCAACACCTCGCACGCCTACGTCCGCGGCCCGGAAGGCGACCACTCCCCGGCCCACAGGCAGGGGTACCTGGGTGCGGATCTGGCCCGGGGCGAGGACGGCGTCTGGCGGATCGCCCGGATCCTGCCGAGCGAGACCTCCGTCTCCCTCGGCCGGTCCCCGCTCGAGGCGCCCGGCGTCTCGGCGAAGGCGGGGGACGCGGTCGTCGCCGTCGACGGCCGGGCGGTCGATCCGGCGACCGGTCCGGCGGCGCTGCTCGTCGGCAAGGCCGACCAGCCGGTCGAGCTGACCCTTCGTCGGGAGGGCGAGGCGGACCGGAGGGTCGTGGTCGTGCCGTTGTCCACCGAGTACGGGCTGCGCTACTACGACCTGATCCGGTCCCGCCGCGCGAAGGTGCACGAGCTGTCCGGCGGACGGCTCGGCTACATCCAGGTGCCGGACATGATGTCGCAGGGCTGGGCCGAGTACCACCGCGACCTGCACGTCGAGCTGAGCCGCGAGGGCCTCGTCTTCGACCTGCGGGAGAACGGCGGCGGGCACACCTCGCAGCTGGTCATCGAGAAGCTGACCCGCAAGGTGATCGGCTGGGACGTCTCCCGCCGCAGCGAGCCGACCTCGTACCCGACCGACGCCCCGCGCGGCCCGATGGTGGCGATCACCGACGAGTTCGCCGGCTCCGACGGCGATATCGGCACGAACGCCTTCAAGCGCTACGGCCTCGGCCCGGTCGTCGGCCAGCGCACCTGGGGCGGCGTGGTCGGCATCGACGGCAAGTACTCGCTCGTCGACGGCACCGGCGTCACCCAGCCGAAGTACGCGTTCTGGTTCGACAACGCCGGATGGGCAGTCGAGAACCACGGCGTGGACCCGGACGTCGAGGTCGCCTACGCCCCGCACGACTACGCCGCGGGCCACGATCCGCAGCTGGCCGAGGCGGTGCGCCTGGCGCTCGAGGCCCTGGAGCAGCACCCTGCGGTAACCCCGCCGCAGATCCCGGAGGTCTGATCGGCTGGCCGGTCTGATCCGGCGAAGCGGACGCCCCCGCCACGCTGCTGCGTGGCGGGGGCGCTCGGCGCTCGGGTTCGGCGCGTCAGACGGCGATGGCGTGCAGGCCGCCGTCGACGTGGATGACCTCGCCGGTCGTCTTCGGGAACCAGTCGGACAGCAGCGCGATCACGCCGCGGGCCGCCGGCTCCGCGTCGGTCAGGTCCCAGCCGAGCGGCGCGCGGCCGTCCCAGACGCCCTCGAACCGGTCGAAGCCCGGGATCGAGTTCGCGGCCATGGTCTTGACCGGGCCGGCCGAGATCAGGTTGCTGCGGATGCCCTTGGCGCCGAGGTCGCGGGCCACGTAGCGGTTGGTCGCCTCCAGGGCGGCCTTGGCGACGCCCATCCAGTCGTAGCCGGGCCACGCCACCTGCGCGTCGAAGTCCATGCCGACGATCGAGCCGCCGCGCTCGCCGAACAGCGGCAGCGCCGCCATCGCGAGGGACTTGTAGGAGAAGGCCGAGACCTCGAACGCGGTCTTGGCGGACTCGGCCGGGGTGTTGAGGAAGTTGCCGCCGAGCGCGTCCTGCGGGCCGAAGGCGATCGAGTGCACGACGCCGTCGATACCGTCCACGTGCTCGCGGACGTTCGCCTCGAGGGCGGCCAGGTGCTCCGGGTTCGTGACGTCGAGCTCGATGACCGGGGCCGGCTTGGGCAGCTTGGCCGCGATCCGGTTGACCAGGCTGAGCCGGCCGAAGCCGGTGAGCACGACCTCCGCGCCCTCCTCCTGGGCGAGCCGCGCGACCGAGAAGGCGATGGACGCGTCGGTGATCACGCCGGTGATCAGGATGCGCTTGCCGTCGAGAATACCCATGCTGATTCAGTGCCCCATTCCGAGACCGCCGTCGACCGGGACGACGGCACCAGTGATGTACGCGGCCTCGGCGGAGGCCAGGAACTTGACGACGCCGGCGATCTCCTCCGGCTGCGCGTAGCGGCGCAGCGGCACGGCGTCGAGGATCTGCTTCTTGCGGTCCTCGCCGAGCTCGGCGGTCATCGCGGTGTCCACGAAGCCGGGCGCGACGACGTTCGCGGTGATCGAGCGGGAGCCGAGCTCGTGCGCGAGCGAGCGGGCCATGCCGACCAGGCCGGCCTTGGACGCGGCGTAGTTCACCTGCCCCGGCGAGCCGGACAGGCCGACCACCGAGGAGATGAAGATCAGCCGGCCGCGCTTGAGCCGCAGCATGCCCTTGGCGGCGCGCTTGGCGACCCGGAAGGAGCCGGTCAGGTTGGTGTCGAGGACGTCGGTGAAGTCCTGCTCGCTCATCCGCAGCACGAGGGTGTCGCGGGTGATCCCGGCGTTCGCCACCAGGATCTCGACCGGGCCGTGCGCGGCCTCGATCTCGGCGAACGCCCGCTCGACGTCCTCGGCGGAGGTGATGTCGCACTTCACGGCGAGCACGGAGCCCTCGCCCGCGGCCTTCAGCTCGGGCGGCTCGCCGGACCGGTAGGTCAGCGCGACCTTGTCCCCCTGCTCGGCGAACGCGGCGGCGATGGCGAGGCCGATGCCCCGGTTCCCGCCGGTGACGAGTACTGACCTGCTCAAGGTGGGGCCCTCTCTGACGTCGGTCCTGATCCCCTGCTGTCGTTTCCAGGGCTTACCGTACCGGCTCGGCGCGGCGACCTGCCCTAGCGGACCGTACAAAGAAACGCGGCGGTCGTTGATCCCCTCCGCCGCCCCGGTCTTAACGGGATCTTCGCGCGGATCTAGGCTGGGGGTGTGAGGCTCTCCATCTCGCGCCACCGACGCCACCAGCCCGCCTACGGGATCACCACGGCGGACGGCAGCCACCTCGACGAGGTCGCCCGCCGGCAGAAGCAGTACGCCGCCACGATGGGCTTCCGCGTGGTGGCGATCCTGGTCGTGGTCTTCGTGCCCGGACTCACCATCATGGAGCGGGTGATCCTGGGCCTGGTGGCCACGATCATCCCGTACGTCGCGGTGATCCGCGCCAACGGGGCGCCCACCCAGGATCCGGCGCCGACCAACCTGATGATCGGCGGGCCGCGGCAGGGCGAACTGCCCGGGCCGGAGCGCGGCATCGCCGGATCCGAGGGCGCGCGGGGAGGGGCGGATGATCAAGAACCGTCCGCCGAATGGGCCGCGGACGAGGACCCGGACGATGACTTGACGGAGCGTCAGCAGCACCGAGAGTGATCGAAAAACCCGTTCTGGCCTGCGGAAACGCTACCGGCGCCGACGCGAGTGAGTTCACCGCAAGTCATATTGGTCTGGAGTTCACACCTACCGCCGGAGTGTGCCATACTTCTTACGCACGCCTCGTTCCCCCGTCGAGGCGCTGCCCCGCAGGCGCCGCCGTCGACAGCCGCGCCTGCCGCGAACGGTCGGCATCCCCCCCGTGTGCCGACCGTTCGCCTTTTCCCCGATTGTGCGCGCTCTCAATGCGATCCGCCGTGCCCTCACCGCGATCCGCGCCGTTCCGCGCGCCCGGAGGCGGCCTTTCCGGCGTGCTCAGCCGCCGATCGCGGACATCGGCCGGACCGGCTGGACGAAGTCCGGCTCGCCGATCCCGGCGCCGGCCTTCTTGCCCTGGAAGGCGACCCGCCACCGCTCGGCGATCTCCGAGTCCGCGGCGCCCCCGCGCAGCGCCGTGCGCAGATCGGACTCGTCGCGGGCGAACAGGCAGGTGCGCATCTGGCCGTCGGCGGTCAGCCGGACCCGGTCGCAGTCCCCGCAGAACGGCCGGGTGACCGAGGCGATCACGCCCACCCGCGCGGGCCGCCCGTCGGGCGTCCGGTATCCGGCGACCAGCCAGGTCTCGGCCGGAGCGGTCCCGCGCGCCTCGGCGCCCTCGGGTACGAGGTCGAACTCGGCGGAGAGCTGCTCGAGGATCTCGTCGGCGGTGACCATCTTCTCCCGGTCCCAGCCGTGCTGCGCGTCCAGCGGCATCTGCTCGATGAAGCGCAGCTCGCAGCCGCGTTCCAGGCTCCAGCGCAGCAGATCCGCGGCCTCGTGGTCGTTGACCCCGCGCATCAGCACCGTGTTGATCTTCACCGGGCCGACGCCGGCGGAAAGCGCGGCGTCGATCCCGGCGATCACCCGGTCGTGCCGGTCCCGGCGGGTCAGGGTGCGGAACAGCTGCGGGTCGAGGGTGTCCAGCGAGACGTTGACCCGGTCAAGGCCCGCCGCCTTCAGCGGCTCGGCGAGCCGGGCGAGGGAGACGCCGTTGGTGGTCAGCGACAGGCGCGGCCGCGGCGCGAGCTCGGCCAGCCGGCCGATCAGGCCGGGCAGGCCCGGCCGGATCAGCGGCTCGCCGCCGGTCAGCCGCACCTCGCGGATGCCGAGGCGCTCGACGCCGATGCGCACCAGGCGGACGATCTCGTCGTCGGTGAGCACCTCTTCGCGCGGCAGCCAGGGCAGCCCCTCCGCCGGCATGCAGTACGTGCAGCGCAGATCGCATTTGTCCGTCACCGAGACGCGCAGGTCGGTGGCGGTGCGTCCGAAGCGATCTACCAGCATGGCTCCAGCCTAGTCCCTGCCGGCAGCCGCATCACGTGCCCGGCGTCCAACGCCGGTCTTCGGCGTTCAGCGCTTGTATACGGCCACGAAGTCTCGGCTGCTCGGCTGGTAGTAGCGGTCCGCCGGCTGCGTGAAATCCCACAGCTTGGTCGGCGTCGGGTCGCCGGCGCTGGTACCCGTGACGGTGTAATACATGTACGACGTCCAGTCGGCGTTGATGTCCAGCTCCATCGCGTTGACCGCGCCGGCCTGCTTGAGCAGCTTGGCGAGCGTGTCCACGGACAGGTCCTGGCCGCCGACGTAGACGATGTCGCCCTTCGCGGTGATCCCGACGCCCGAGCGCGGCACGAAGAACGCGTTGTTCACGGTCACGCCCCACTTCGTGCCGGAGCCGGAGTTGCCCGCCGCCTGGACCTGGCCGTTGTCCACCAGCAGGCTCAGATTCTGCCGCACGCTCACGACCTGCGGCGTCATCGTCAGATCCCGGCCCCACTCGCCGATCTTGAGCGAGCCGTCCTTGTAGAACACCTCGGAGGCCTTGCCGTCCACCAGGGCGCGGACCGTCTTCCCGTCCTGGTAGTAGCCGCTCAGCGAGTCGTTCGGGTTGACCTTGAAGCCGCCGTTCCAGGTCGCGATGAGGTTCGTGCGGGAGCCGGCCGGGATGTCGTCCGGCGTGGAGAAGGTGCCGCCCGGCTGCTGCGAGCCCGGGTGCAGCTGGAAGGTCATGGCCTTCTGGTTCATCCACGCGACGTAGGCGAGCTCGGAGGTGTGCTCGGCGTCGGGGCGCAGGCCCGCCCACTCGAGGATCGGCACGCCCGCGGAGTCGCTCACCGCGGGGTGCCAGACGCCCTCGTCCTGGACGGTGCCCGAGGCCAGCGGCGGGATGTTGGCCGGCAGTTCGTCGCGGGCCGCCTGGGCGGGTGAGATCGTGGCCCCCTGCAGCGTCTTGACCTGCTGGTTGCTCAGCTTTCCGCCGGTCGGCGGCGCCTTGTAGGTCTCGTTCTCCAGCCAGGTCACGGCCCAGCTGAGGTGGTGGTCGCGGCCCCACTCGGCGACGCGTGCCGCGACGGTGTCGGAGCCGGCGTACGTCAGGTACGGCTCGATGGTGTAGCCGACGTACCCGAGCACCAGCACGAGGACGAGCGCGACTGCTCTGAATATTCGGCGGCGGATCTTCCGGCCGCGGGTCATCGGCTTGTGCGCCTTGCGCGGGCTCTTGCCCTTGCGCCGGTTCACGCGCGGGGCCGGAACCGTCAGGTCCCGGTCCGCGCTGCGGGTCACGCCCTTCCCATCCGCCATGCGGCTGAATCTCCCGGCTCGACGACTGCTCGCTCCGCGGGAAGACGGCACGGGCCGCCCCGCGCGGCTTGTCCTATGCGGACAGACGTGCGGAGCGGCCCACCGGTTCCTGAAATCGTCTTAAGCTGTTGCAAAGGCGCTTTTCACGCAGGTGGCGGCTGCTGTCCCCCGGCCGGCGGCCGGTAGCCGGGCAGCGGGGTGAATCCGGACTGGCCCCAGCCCGCGGCCGGGTTCCAGGTCGGCGCGGCCGGGTAGGCCCCGGTGCCGCCGGCCGGGCCCCAGGTGCCCGAGACGCCGGGCGCGGGCGGCGGCGGGGCGCCCTGGCCCCAGCCCGGCGCGCCCATCGGCTGCTGCATCGGCATCGCGTACGCGCCGGCCGGATAGCCGTGCCCGGTCAGCCGTGCATGCGCCTCGTCGGCCTCGGTGAGCTGCTGCTCGATCACGCCGCCCGCCTGGACGTACGCCATGAAGAGCAGCACGCTGACGACGATCTCGACGATCCAGAACCAGTGCCCGGCCACGTCGTCGTTGATGCCGTGCAGCACCGAGGTCAGGCCCAGGCCGACGAACGCCAGCCAGAAGTAGCGCCGGTGCTGGAAGGCGAGGCCGACGAAGTAGCCGGAGATGCCGGCCCACACCGCGTGGCTCATCGGGTCGGTGACGAAGCGCCAGGATCCGCTCTGGATCGAGGTCATCGCGATGTACTGGCCGATCGAGCTGGGGTCGGCCCCTTGGCCGGCCGCGGCGGTGGCGATCTCGCCGGAGTTCGCCGGGATGTAGACGTTGATGTACTGCACCGCCTCGGCCGCGCCGAACGCCAGGCCGCTGACCGCGCCGAGGAACAGGTAGTCCTTCGGGGTGAGCGGCCCCCAGACGTTCTTGAGGATCAGCCCGAGCACGACGATCGGCAGGATCTTCACGAACTCCTCGGGCAGCCCGACGGTGAAGATGTAGGCGAACAGCCCCTGGTTCTGCGTCTCGAGCTTCTTCTCCAGCCAGATCGCCAGCGGCGCCTCGAAGATCAGGCCGATCAGGCCGACCTCCAGCAGCATCATCGGCCGGATCAGCGGCGGCCGGATCGCGATCCAGAGCACCAGCAGCCAGGCGCACGCGAAGTAGATCGCGAAGGCCCAGGTGGACTTGGATATCTTCGTGACGTCGTCGCCGACGTACACGAGCGCGATCGAGGGCACCACGACCAGCGTGACGAACAGGATCGTGATCCAGTTGCGCAGCGAACGGTCGCGGATCCAGTGGTGGATCGGCAGCAGCATGACCGGGTTGAAGTGCACCGTCTGCCGCGGGAGTTGCGGGAAGTAGGGCTGCTGCTGGCCGTAGCCGCCCTGCCCGTAGGGCGGCGGGGGCGGCTGCTGGCCCCAGCCCTGCTGCTGCACGGGCTGGTACTGCGGCTGGGGCTGCGGGTACTGCTGCTGGCCCTGGCTCTGCCCCCACGACGGCGGCGGGGGCTGCTGGGGC
>NZ_JAGSOH010000369.1 GCF_018139625.1 Actinospica acidithermotolerans
TTTATCTACAGATCAAATATACAAACTTATCCAAAAGGCAAGTCAATTTAAATCTGGTGAACGTCAACTACCAAACTTTGAAGGGAAATATGTCGCAAATTTATTCTTTGAAAATTCTACTCGAACAAAATGTAGTTTTGAAATGGCAGAACTTAAGCTAGGGTTAAAAACGATTAGCTTTGAAACATCAACATCATCTGTTTCAAAAGGTGAATCTTTATATGACACATGTAAAACTTTAGAAAGTATTGGCTGTGATTTATTAGTCATTAGACATCCGTTTAATAACTACTATGAAAAATTAGCGAATATTAACATCCCAATTGCGAATGCTGGTGATGGTAGTGGACAACATCCAACACAAAGTTTACTTGATTTAATGACGATATATGAAGAATATGGATATTTTGAAGGCTTGAATGTATTGATT
>NZ_JAGSOH010000370.1 GCF_018139625.1 Actinospica acidithermotolerans
GGAGAAAAACATGAAAAAAAGAGGGGCGTTTTTAGGGCTGTTGTTGGTTTCTGCCTGCGCATCAGTTTTCGCTGCCAATAATGAAACCAGCAAGTCGGTCACTTTCCCAAAGTGTGAAGGTCTGGATGCTGCCGGAATTGCCGCGAGCGTAAAACGTGATTACCAACAAAATCGCGCGGCGCGCTGGGCTGATGATCAAAAAATTGTCGGTCAGGCCGACCCCGTGGCATGGGTCAGTTTGCAGGACATTCAGGGGAAAGATGATAAATGGTCAGTACCGCTAACCGTGCGTGGTAAAAGTGCCGATATTCATTACCAGGTCAGCGTGGACTGCAAAGCGGGAATGGCGGAATATCAGCGGCGTTAATGGCTTCTGATAATTCGATTGACCGTTGGCGGATACGGCGCGAGTGCCTTGTCCGCCCTAC
>NZ_JAGSOH010000371.1 GCF_018139625.1 Actinospica acidithermotolerans
GGACCGCACCGCCCCCTGAGGCCAGTCCTCCGACCCGTACCGAGGCACAGAGCCCGAGCGGGCCGAGCGGGCCGGCGGGCGGCCGCGTCCGGATCACCCCTTTCAGGTGAGCCAGCCTCGGCCCGTGCGCCGTAGCGTCGAAATCTGACCTTGGTCCCCACGGAGCAGGGAGCTCACGATGACGACCATCCCGCCCGATTCGGATCCCGCCGCGCGCGCGGTCAACGCCGCCACCTCGGGCGACGCGGCCAAATCAGGCGATTCCGCAGCTGCCGGCGAGCCGGGGATCGCCGGCCGGGAAGAGCACGCGGCCGCCACCTCCAGTGAGCCCGCCACCTCGGGCGACGGCTCCGCCTCGAACGAGGCTGCCCGGGAGGAGCACACGGCCGCCCCCTCCGCCGAGCCCGCCACCTCGGGCGACAGTGC
>NZ_JAGSOH010000372.1 GCF_018139625.1 Actinospica acidithermotolerans
CCTGGCATCGATGGGCATCACCCGGATCGCCCTCGTGATCACCGACGACAGCTTCGGGACCGACGGGCTGGCCGGCGCACTCAGGGGCTTCGAGTCCGCGAAGCTGAAACCCGTGCTGCAGGAACGCTTCGACCGGGCCAGGCCCGACTTCTCCGCCATCGCGCCCAAGCTGGTCGAATCCCAGGCCCAGGCCGTGCTCATGGTCGCGTCGGGCGTGGCCGCCGCGGAAGGCTATGCGGCCTTCCGGACCGCGGGTTCGGGCGCCCAGCTGGTCACGCTCTCCAACAATGCCTCCTCGGGCTTCGCCAAGAGCCTGGGGCCCAATGCGCGCGGCGTCATCGTGACGCAGGTGTTCCCCAACGAGCGGGCCATGAACTACCCCCTGGTGCGCGAGGCGCACGACCTCGCGAAGGCGCAGGGCAAGGA
>NZ_JAGSOH010000373.1 GCF_018139625.1 Actinospica acidithermotolerans
GTGCGACACCAACGGATTTGATTTCATGATCCCCTATAAATTCAGCAATTTCCTTTTTCAAGTATTGGATACTAGAATTTTGAGTTCTCGCATTGTGCACAAGCTCTAAGCGACCATCGTCTAGTGTACCAATTGGTTTAATTTTCATAAGATTACCAATTAAACCTTTTGTTTTACTAATTCTGCCACCTTTAATTAATTGATTCAATTGCCCTATAACTACAAATAATTTAATGTTTTCTCTTAAATGATTTAACTTATTAACTATTTCAGAAGTTGAGACACCTTCTTTTACAAGCTCTACTAGGTGTTGTATTTGATACCCTAAACCAAAAGAAATAGATTTTGAATCAATAACAGTTACATTAGCATCTACCATTTGACTTGCTTGGTAAGCAGTGTTAAATGTACCACTTAATCCTGAAG
>NZ_JAGSOH010000374.1 GCF_018139625.1 Actinospica acidithermotolerans
TATGTATAAGCGTTGATTTTGACAACATAAAGTATTTTATAGATAAAACTTGTCAAATACTATTAACTATTTATTAATTTTAGTACATAAATATGTTTCTAAGTATGTGTTTATGTTCAGTATTTTGGATAATTTAATAATTTTAAGGATATTAAGCGCTTACACCGACGTGATATATTTGGCTTAACGAAAATGATTGAGGTGACAGAGATGAACTTTTTTGATATCCATAAGATTCCGAACAAAGGCATTCCATTATCGGTACAACGTAAATTATGGCTTAGAAACTTCATGCAAGCTTTCTTCGTAGTGTTCTTTGTTTATATGGCTATGTATTTAATTCGAAACAACTTTAAGGCGGCACAACCGTTTTTAAAAGAGGAAATTGGATTATCTACATTAGAACTTGGTTATATCG
>NZ_JAGSOH010000375.1 GCF_018139625.1 Actinospica acidithermotolerans
GCTCAAGGAGCTGCGGGCCTGACGGTGCCATTCGCCGGAGCGCTTGACGTCCCTGCAGCCGGATTGCTGCAAGGGACGGGCGCTGCGACCCGCGCACCCAAGGGTGCGACCCCGATGGTGGAATGGGCAGACACGCTGATCCAAGTTTCAACCCACGCGTCCTTGTGAACGCGACGTTCTGGCAATAGCATACGCGCCCTGGCGGGGTGCGACCCGATGTAGGCCGTATCAATTGCCGCGGTGTCCATGTTCCAATCCACGCGCTCTCGATGAGCACGACTTGCAGATCCTGCCTCGTTCAACCTATGCGCCTATGTGGAACACGAGGTGATCTTCTCGAAGTTTTCCGGCTAGTTCTTGTGGTTTCAAACCACGCGACGAGGCGGAGCGCGATTCGTCCAGAGGATAGGCGAAGGA
>NZ_JAGSOH010000376.1 GCF_018139625.1 Actinospica acidithermotolerans
AAGATAGTGATATAAAGCATAAAATCGAAATTATGCACAAATATAATAAAGAAAAATAGTATAATTCCAAGAAATAGTTTCGTAATAATGTTGACATCATCAACAAATGATTGCCGAACTTTCCATTGCTCATACATTCGTATCACCATCACAATCTAGTAACGCACCATCTGAAATTTTAAGTCTTCTTGATGGATAACGTTCAATTATTTCATCGTCATGTGTAACCATGACAATACTTTGTCCCAAATTAATTCGTTTTTGGAAAAGTTTGATCAACTGGAATGTATTATGGCTATCAAGTCCAAATGTCGGTTCATCTAAAAAGATGATATCAGCTTTAGAACTTAGTGCGGTTGCTACGCTAAGACGTCGTTATTGACCAATAGACAAATCATAAGGATGTTGATCTTTAA
>NZ_JAGSOH010000037.1 GCF_018139625.1 Actinospica acidithermotolerans
GCCCGCAACGCCCGATCCGCCGCCCACTGCCGCCGACCACCAGCTCGCCCCTCCGGCACGTCCTTCGCCTCACGACCCACCGCACACCTCCAGAATCGAGGTGTTGCGACGACCGATTGAATCCGCCTTGGGCACCGTTGTCGCTGTGGAAGATCGCACCGGTCAGGTTCCCGCTGCGGGTGGCCGCGGCGGCCTCGAGTGCGTCGTCACGCCGGGCCTTCCGTGCCCACCAGGCCGCAGCGGACACGATTCCGCATCAACGGATGCTGATACAGCATAGTCGATCGGGCGATGCCATACCGTGTCCCCATGACGACGCTGCCTGGGCTTCAAGCGAAGATCGCCGATTTCGATCGCAGCGCGATGAAAGGTCACTTCGTGGCCGTTGACACGATAGGATCTGCCAGTGGCAACTGACCTGGACTAACTGCACCAAAGGCGAGAGCGCTGCACGGCGCGGGAGAGGCAGCCCTACGCCGGGGTGTGCGTGCCCAGACGGTGCTGATGCTCATTCCTGACGCGGGCGAGGCCACAGTGATGGTCCTGCCCACTGGGAACGCACCAACCATTGAGCGCGCGCATCAATTAATGAAAGAACGGTCCGCGACCGGCTTAGAGTCTTGGACCGCGGAGGTTTCGCTGGGTCAACGCGGCGCGGCTGAGCTGTCGATGGGCGACCTGCCGAAACCGAGCGATCTGTTTGAGAAGCGTGAAGAGGCACTCGTCACGACGGCGATGACGAAGGACTCCGACAAGGTGGTCCGCCTAATGACTGGCAGCTACTCGTCCGCAACCTCAAGGAGCGTCTCAGTGGTCCAGTCATCCTTGAACAGGGGCGCCGAACATCCGAGCTACTCAGATTATTGGACATCCCACGGTAGCGAGGTGTCGTGGTCGCCGCTTTCCAGGAATCGGGTGAGCACGCGGGTGGCTGCTTCGCGGTCGACGAGGTCGTGGCGTGCGAAGTCGGCGAGTTGGCCGCCGCACACGAGGGGCACGGTCTCGTCGCCGGCACCGGGGTCGGTGAGCTGGAGGATTTCCTCGTCGGCGGTTTCACCGGTGACGAGGTAGAGCTCGGGGCCGCCGCCGACGGTGAAGTAGGCGAAGGGGTCTTCTCGGGTCAGCGTCACCTCGCTGGTCGCAGCTCCGTCCAGGCGGGCGATCGCGGTCTGGATGTCGGCTGCGGTGGGGGCGCTGTTTTCGTCGCTGTGGACGATGGGGCCGTCCCAGGTGTTGACGGTCAGGTTCACGGCAGCTCCTAGGGTGTGGGGACGGGCACCGGTATCGAGGGTCGTTTGGTGGCGTCGATGATGAACGTTCCCGATGGGGAGTGTACCGTCAGCCGGTCGATGCCCAGGCCGCGCATGAGCGAGCCGACGCCGCCGTTCGGGCCGCAGGACTTGCAGAAGTCGCGGTCGACGTAGAGGGTTGCCTCCTTCGCGGGTGCGTTGCCGCCGAAGAAGTTCTTGGCGCGTTGGAACGACTGTCCCTCGGCGTGGGTCTTCGTTTGTGCGTTGACCTTGATGTCGGTGGGCATGCCGTGGCCGTTGCGGCCGTAGAAGGACTGCCCGTCGACGTCGAGCCGGGACGCGGTGTGCTGGTCGAGTGGAGAACCCTGGGCGGGCATGCCCTGCTTGGCGCGGTAGGTGGCGAGGTCATCCCAGGGGTCCCCGTCCGGGGTGGCGCCGTTGCCGGTCTGATAGCGGCAGCCTGCGAGGCCGAGGGGGTCGAGGTAGCCGAGCGGGTTGTCGACGTAGGTCTGCGGGTTCGGGGATGGTTGCAGGCCGAGGGGGTCTGGGCTGAGGTAGGCGCCGGTCTCGGGGTCGTAGTAGCGGTGGTAGTTGTAGTGCAGCCCGCTCTCGGCGTCCTGGTACTGGCCGGGGAAGCGCAGCGGGCACTCAGCCGTACTGTCGGGTGCCGTGATCGTTCGGCCCCAGATGCTGCTGGTGGTGTGCCAGGCGACGCGGCCTTCGGGGTCGACGAGTTCTGTCGGTGTGCCGACGAGGTCGGTGACGATCGCGTGGAACTCGGCGTCGATCTCGTCCTGGGGAGCGTCATCGGCCCAGGTGCGGCGGACCTGGGCGACGGGCGTGTAGGTGCCGGGCTGGTAGTCCCAGGTCAGGGCACGGATGGTGCCGTTGGGGTTGGTGGTTATGGCTTCGGCCAGGCGGTCGCCGTCCCAGCTGAAGGTCACCGTCTCGCCGGGCGTGCCGTCCGCGGCGGTGGCGTGCTTCGCGGTGCGGCGGCCGAGCGGGTCGTAGGAGTAGCGCCAGGTCGTGCCGTCGGGCGTGGTCAGTTGCCGGAGCCGGTTTTCGGCATCCCAGGCGTAGACCCATTCCTTGACGACGCCGGACAGGGTGCGGCGACGTTTGCGGATCAGCCGACCGGCCGCGTCGTAGTCGTAGCTGGTAGGTCCGACCTGGCGTATCAGCGTGCCGTCGATCGCGCGCCGGGCGCTGTCGGTCTCGCTGTCCGCCGCGGGCGTGGCGGCGGGCTCGGCAGTCGCAGTGGCGAGGTTGCCGAGTTCGTCGTAGGCGTAGGTCTCGGACCAGTTCGCGCCGGTCACGGCGGTGACCCGGCCGCGCGGATCGAGGGCGAGGGATCGGTTTCCGCGCAACGCGTCGTCGATCTCGGTCGGCAGTCTGTCGGCGCGGTAGCTGTACGTGCGGGTCTGCACCGCCCGCCAGCTCGCAGCCCCGCCCTGGGGGCCGGGTTGCTCGTAGGCCCAAATCGCTTGGCCGGTGAGCTGGCCGAGGGCGTCGAAGCTCTGCGTCAGGCTCGCGGCCGGGCCGAGAGAGCGCGTGGTCTCGCGTCCGGCCGCGTCGTAGTCGAAGCCAAGTCGTCCGGCAGACGACTCGAGCGCCGCGGGCTTGCCGGCGGCGTCGTAGGTCCAGCTCGCCAGGATTCCGCTCGGGGTGGTGCGGGTGACGCGTTGTCCGTTGGCGTCGTACGTGTTCGCGGTCACCCGCCCGTCGATGCTCTCGGTCAGGATCCGGCCGAGCACGTCACGCGTGAATTCCAGCAGCGCACCCGGTCCCTCGGCGCGAGTGATGGCCCCGGCGGCGTCGTAGGTGAAGCGGTATCGCGCGGCGCCGACCTGCCGCTCGATGACCCGTCCGAGCGCGTCGCGAGTGTAGGTGATCTGCTGTCCTACAGGGTTGGTCTGCCGCACGAGACGACCCGCAGCGTCGAGCTCGTAGGTCTGGGTGGCGCCGTTGAAGTCGGTCTCGGAGATCAGGTTCCCGGCCGCGTCGTACTCATAGCGCCAGGTTCGGCCGGTCGGCCCGGTCACCTCGGTCAGACGAAGCTGGCCGTCATAAGCGAACTGGTAGCGTGCACCGTCCGGCTCGATGCGGGCGACGACCTGTTCGAAGGGCCCGTATTCGTAGCGGGTTACCGCGCCGTGCGGACCAGTGTGCGCGAGAAGACTGCCTTCGGGGTCGTACTCCCACCGTTCGGAAGACCCGTCCGGGTAGCGTCTCTCAGCCAGCTGCCCATCCACCGTCCAGGACAGCGTCGTGGTAGCCCCGGTCGGGTCCGTCACTGCGGCAATCCGACCAAACGCATCCCGCTGGATCTCGATCGCCGCGCCGAGCGGATCCTGGGCGCGGAGCGGAAGCCCTGCGGCGTTGCATGCGATGGTGCTCACTGCGCCGAGCGGGTCGGTGACCGAGGTCAGCCGCCCTTGCTCGTCGCGGGAGTACCGGGCGACGGCGCCGGTCGGGTCGGTGACCGCGACCAGGGCGCCGGACGCTGCGTACTCATAGCGCCAGAGCGCGCCATCGGATCCAACCACCTCGGCCGGCTGCCGGTGCGCGGTGTAGGCGATGGCGAGCCCGGTCCCGTCCGGACGGGTGATGCGCACCGGGTCGCCGAACCCGTCGCGCTCGATCCGGGTGATCTGCCCGAGTTGGTCGGTGGTCTGCGTGACGCGGCCGAACGCGTCCTTCTCTATCAGCTGCTCGTGTCCGAGCGCGTCGACGGCCTTGACGGTCTGCTGACGCTGGTTCCAGTGGTGGACGGTGGCGTGCCCGAGCGCGTCGGTGACCGTGGTTGTCCGGGCGACGAGGTCGTAGTCGAGCGCGACATCGAGGTACCCGCCGCTGCCCGAGCCGCGCACGACGCGACCGTCGCTTCGGTAGGTGTAGCGGTACTCGAACCCGTTCCGGTCCACCCAGCGGGTGATCCGGTCGTGCTCGTCATAGTCGAATGCGAGCGGGAGGCCTGAGCCGTTGACCACACCGGTCAGCCGTCCGGCGTGGTCATAGCGGAAGGCGCGAACCAGCGTTTCGGCCCCGCCCGACGGATCGGCCAGCTTCAGGGCACTGATGCGCACCCCGCCGCGGGTCTCGATCGCATCGAGCCGCACGTGGTAGCCGCCCGAGTGGTAGACATCAGTCGGGATCCCGTCCGCATCGTGCACGAACGTGATCCGGTTGCCCCCGCGATCGGCGATCGCGGCGAGCGGGCGGCAGATCTGCGGCGTCGAGCCAGGCGGAAACTGCAGTATCCAGCCGCGATCACCGAGTTCCACAGTGATCATGTCGTCCTTGCGGTCCCACTTCAGCGGCCAGCGCGGCCCGTGCGACGGCATGACCTGCTGGCCGTGCACCGTCGGGACCGGGTAGTGCAGTACCCGCCCGTCCTCGAGTGCCAGGTGGATCCCGTCGTCATCGATCTCGACACGCTGATCGAGCGTGGAGGCCCACGTAGCCCCGAAACAGCGCCCGTAGCCGTACGCCGAACCATGCCGACGCTCCAGAGACAGCGGCAGGACCCCGGGCAGCACGATGTCCTGTTGCGGCAGGAACATCTCTCCGGTCACCAGGTCGATCGGGTCGTCGGTCGCGCCGCCCTCCCCGTCCAGGTGCGCGCCCTCCTGAGCCTCCTGATCCGTCTCGGCCGCCAAGTTCTTCGCCTCGGACTCCGCCTGCGACGTCACCCCCTGGCCCTTGAACGGATCCCCGCTCTGGGCCGGCGAATGGACCGAAGTCGCCTCTGGCGGATGCTCGCCGATCTTCGTCATGTCCCGGCCGAGCTGCGCGTCACCGTCCAGATGCGCGGTAACGCCCTGGTCCACCGTTCGGGACGTGTCCTCGGCGAACTGCGCCGCCTTATGCGCTGCCTGCGGCAGGTACTCCTGCGCGTCGTTCTTCAGGCCGACGAATACGGCCTTCTCCTCGCCCCCGGCCGCCATATTAGAAGCTCAACCCTCCCAGCCCCGAGTGCAGCCGCTCGGCGTGCCCCCGCATCGTCTCCGCATGTCCACGCAACACCGCTGTATGCTGCGCCACGGCACCCGGGTCAATCGAGAACCCCTCGCCCATCCCGGACTCTCCACCGGGAGCGTTCGACCAGTCCAGCCCGGCCAGCGCCTTTTCGACCTTCGCGAACAGCGGCTTGGCCGCCGCCTCCACGATCTCGCCGACGATGTACTGGATGATCTGCTGCTTCAGCGTCTCCAGCAGCATCTTCGCACCTTCGATGATCAGCGGCGCCCCGGCCTCCGCGAGCCCGAACGTCGCCGCCGCGGCAGCCTGATCCGCCACGAACGCCGCAGCCATACCAATCAGTTCGCCAACCGCCTCAAGCTTCTGCGCGACCACGTAGTCCGCCCCCAGATCCAGTGCCTCCGCCAGGATCCGACACCCCTCCACGATTTCATCCACGTGCTGCGCCGATAGGTGGGACCAGCCCGAGTTCAGTTGTCGCGTCGAAGCCCCTTGGTACGCCTCACCAATGTTCTTTATTGCTGCCGTTGCATCCTGGTGGGTCTGCTCGACCGCCTGCCCGAACTCCCGCACCATCGAAGCGAACTCGCGCACCTGGTCTTCGTTCAGGTACGGCCAGGGCACGCCGATGACGTTCAAGAACGTCACGACCGGACCCGGCAGATCATCCGCGGCCACCAGCGACCACCCTCCCCATGCCAGTCCTGTCACAAGCGGTCCGCAACACCCCCGTTGCGTACCGTCCCGTACTGCCCGGGTGAGATTACCAGCACAGCGAATCGGCGGCAACGACTGTCAGGGAATGATGGCATCGCAGGTGTCGCGCGCCCATCGCAATCGCCGCAGCTCATGTGACATGGCGCATCGCAACAATAGAATTCAGCCATTGATTTATCGGGCTGATTTTTACGCGCTGCCCCGTCTCGGGCGCCTGTATCAGAAGGTTGTCTCCGAGATACATGCCGACATGACCGGGTGCCGAAGCGGTTCCGTCGGAGCCGGGGATGAACAGCAGGTCTCCCGGCTGGAGCTGGCTCACGTTGTAGATCGGGCTGCCGACCTTGACCTGCTCGAAGGTCGTGCGCGGGAGCTCCACTCCGATCCGCGCGTATGCGGCCTGGATCAGGCCGGAGCAGTCGTAGGCGTTCGGGCCGGTGGCGCCATAGACGTACGGCTTGCCGAGCTGGGCGAGCGCGAACGTGATGACCGCGGCGATTGGCGCGGGAGTGCCGGCAGGGATGCTGTAGCCGGCGGCGTTGACGGCCGCGGCGGCGACGGTGTTGTCGCCGGAGTCCGTGGGTGTGCACGTGGCGGCGTTGCCGGTGAACTCGGTTGCCAGGGCCGATGCCTCCGCGGACCACTTCTCGTATGCGTCGGGGAATGCGCTGTGTTGGACCGCCTGGGCGGCCGCCGTGGTGGACATCGAGCGCCAGCCGGGGACCTGCAGCAGTTGCTTGTAGAACTGCTGGGCCGCGTAGGTCGGGTTCATGATCTCGGCTGCGGTCCCCCAGCCTTGGGACGGGCGCTGTTGGAAAAGGCCGAGGGAGTCGCGGTCGCCGTAGTCGAGGTTCTGCAGGCCGGATTCCTGCAGTGCGGTGGCGATGGCGATGGTCTCGCCGGGCATCGGCACGCCCATACTGACCCCGACGTCGGCGATGATCTTCGCGTTGGCTAGCTGCGCGGTGGTCAGGTTCTTCGTATCGGCCGGGCCTGTTGCGCCGGTGCTGCATATGGAGCTGGTGGTCGAGTCGGAATCGGCGCCGACAGCGCCTGCGATGGCGGCGAGGGTGGCGACGGCGAGCAGCGGGGCGGATATGGCGGCGGCTACGGCGGTCTTGACGGGCATCTGCTTCTCCTCATCGAGTGGACTGGGCGGTGAAGGCGACAGGCAGGGCGGTCAGGGCGTGCTGGCGGTGGTCGATCTTCCACGGGAGCTCGTCGGCCGAGACCGCCAATGCGAGGTCCGGGAGGCGGTGGATCGCGCTCCACAGCGCGACGCGGACTTCCATGCGGGCGAGGGGGGCGCCGAGGCAGTAGTGGGGTCCGTGGCCGAAGCCGACGTGGCCGTTGCCCACCCGCTCAAGGTCGATCTCGTCGGGGTTGGGGATCTGCTGCGGGTCGCGGTTGGCGGAGGCGAGCGCGAACAGGACGGTGTCGCCGGCGGGCACGGTGCGTTCGCCGATTTTGAGGTCCTCGGTGGGGAAGCGGCGGATGGCGGTGAGCATCGGCCCGTCGCGGCGCAGCAGCTCCTCGACGAGGGCTGCCATGGTCGGGGTGTGCGGGTCGGGTTGCTCGCGCACGATCTCGGCGAGGTGCGGCTCGGCCAGCAGAGCGGCGATGCCGTTGGCGATCAGGTGCACGGTGGTCTCGAACCCGGCCCACAGGATCAGGAAAGCGAGCGAGGTCAGCTCGTTCTCGCTCAGCCGGTCGTCGCCGTCCCGGGCGGTGATCATCGCGGTGAGCAGGTCGTCGGCCGGTTCGGTGCGCTTGCGCTCGATCAGCCCGATCAGGCAGGCGGTCATGCCGGCCACCAGATCGCGGGTGGAGGGCCGGTTCGGGTCGTTCGGATCCATTAGCGACCGGGTGAAGCTCTGGAACGCGGCGCCGTCCTCCTCGGGGATGCCGAGCAGGTCGCAGATGACGACCACCGGGATCGGCGCCGCGTACTCGGCCACCAGGTCGGCCCGGCCGTTCGGCGCCATCGCGTTGATCAGCTGGTCGACCGCAGCCTTGATCCGCTCGCGCTGGGCTTCGACGCGGCGTGGCGTGAACGCGGAGGAGACCAGGCGACGCAGTCGCGCGTGGGCTTCGTCGTCGACGTTCATCAGGTGTGCGTCCAGCGCCGGGGGTAGGCCGAAGCCGACGTAGCCGTTGCGGGAGTTGCGCGTCTCGATCGACAGGCGCGGGTCGGACAGCAGGGCTTTGACGTCGGCGTACCGGCTGATCACCCAGACCTCTCCGCCGCTGGGCTTGACCGCCTGGTGGGCGCCGCCGTCCTCGCGCAATGCCGCGTATGCCTCGTAAGGACAGCCGGACAGATGCGGGACCATCTCGATCGGTTCGGTGAAGGGGTGGGCGGGGTTCACGAGGTACCTCCGGTCGGGGTCGGGTCAGGGTCGGGATCGGTGAGCTCGTTCGACGCGGTGGACCGTTTACTGAAGTGCTCGGTCACCTTCAACAGCCACGCCAGCTCGGCGTCGAGGTCGGCTGGGACGTTTCCCGCGGCGGACGAATCGGCTTGGTCGAGGGGTGGTGCAGCCTCGCGCGCATCGAGCGCGGCGTGGATTCCTGCGGCGGTGACCGCGGCGTCGAGGTCGTCGCCGACCAGGCCGTGGCGGTTGTAGAAGACGCGGGCGCGCTGGGCGAAGCCGGGGTCTTGGTACGGGCGAAGAGTGAGGATCCCATCTCGGATCTCAACGACGCGGCGGCCGGCGTGATACTCCGGGTCCTTCAACACGCGTGTCGCTGCGCGCACCCTGCCGAGGGCTCCCGTGGAACTCGAACTGCGGGGATCGTCGAACGCGATCGAGGGATCGAGCTCGTAAAAGCGTGCCCAGAGCGGCCGCAGCCGCGCATAGGCGATGAGGCGTCGAACTCGGCGAGCAGGGACGGAGATGCGCGGGCCCCACGTGTGCGCCGTGAGTCCGGCCATCACGAGCAGGGCGCCGAGTCCGGCCCCTACTTCGGCCACGTTCTCGAGGCTGGAGATGTCGACGCCTGCGCGGGCGGCGATGATGTCGGCCACGCGCATCAGTGCGTAGAGCAGACCGATTGCGGCGCCGATGGCTGTCGTGACCAGTCCGGTGCGGAGCCAGCTGCGGGTCGTCAGCCTCGCGTAGCGGCGGCACAGACGGATGAGCTCGATCTCGGCCGCGGTGTAGGTGAGCAGGTAGATCAGGAGGTATACCTCGTACTCGACTGATCCGCCGTACCACGCCTTGAACGCCTGCTGTTGGTGGTGTGCCGCAGCGCTTCGCAGGAAGAGCACGATCATCGCAGTGAGGACGAGAGCCGCGGCAACGATCGTGTTTCTGACTCGCCGGCGTGCCCAATCAAGCGGGTAGGACCACACCTGCAGCAAAGCGAGGGCGCTCGCGCTGTAACAGACGACCAGGCACATCGCGATGAGTGTGTTCGACTCGGGCAGCCCGGTCCAGGAATCGAGCCTGTTCCAGACCGCTTCCCAGCCCACTGTGAAGATCAGGGCGAAGAACAGGTAGAGCGACCAAGTGGCTAGGCGTGCCGGGTGATTGCGCATCGCCGGAACCTGCCTAGTCCGGCTGAGCACGACAACCCAGGCGAACAACGCGGCCAGTGGGTAGAGGGTGTCGTTCACTGGTCACCTCGCGACAGAGAGTTGGTGATGCGAGCGATGATCTCTTCAGCGGTCGGGTTCGTGGCTTTCGGCGCTTCACGCGTTTTCTGACGGCCGATTCGGCGCAGGATCAACGTGGCGATGAGTTCGGCTTCGAACTCGTCGTCGTCGTTGTAGGAGTCGCGCCCAAGTACGCGGAAGACGTCGCTGGCCCTTATCCCGGGCGCGATGGTGCGTACGAGATCCTTGCTGAGTTCACTGCCTGGTACATGACGGCGCAGGATGTGGGCGAGCTCGTGGAGGACGATGTGCGTCTGGTGCAGCTTCGAAGTGCTCGCTTCGTAGAAGACGTAGTCGGCCTGAGCCGTCCTCATCCACGTGCCGCAGAGGCCGCCGACGGCCATCGCGTGCGAGAGCAGGACGACGTCGCGGCCCTGCTGGCGACCGAACCACGAGCAGAATTCGGCCAATTCAAAAGGGTCGGGCAGCCATAGACCCTCGGCGAGCGCCGTGCACTCCTTACGCGACTGCTCGCGGTTCATCGCGGTTCACCCGACCCACGAAAGCACCCACGTTCGTACAGCCGGGTGAACCTGCGGGGTTGGGCTACTCGGTCGTGCCCGGGTCCTCGGCTGGGGGCAGTCCTTCGCGTTCGCGCACCATGTCGATCATCCCCAGCACGAGCTTGACGCTCTCGGGCGGCAGGCCGACGGTGCGCATCGCAACGTCCTGAACTCCGGCGTGCTGGAGCGCTGCCACGAGCTTGAGCTGCGCGTTGGTCTCCTCGGTGTTCTCGTGCGCGTCGAAGTATGACAACGGCACGTCGAAGAACTTCGCCAGCGCTTGGATCGCGTCCATCATCGGGTTCGTTCGTACGCCCGTGACCAGCTGGGAAAGGTAGCCGACCGACATCGACGGTCCACCGGCGGCATCGATCTCCCTGAGCACTTCCCGGTACGAGTACTTCTTGCCGTCCGGCTTGCGCTTGTTGTCGAACAGGAACTGGAGCCGCTGCGCGATGACGCTCGGCTCGACATTGTCGGGCGGGAGCGTCTGCTGCTCGTCGGACGGAGCCGATGCCGCAGGCCCAGCAGGAATCGGCGGCTCCTCGCCTGCGCCCGCGGACTGCTTGCTCATCGTGCGTCCCTTCTCCGTGTGCCAACTGCAGGAACGCCGTTGGCTGCCGTGAACACTTCTGGGCCATTTCAGTTTACCTCGTTCGCTCCGGTTGACAGGTCCGCCTTGGGTGATCTTATGGTGGTTTCATCCTGTTTGCATAGATGAACAGTTGGCCCGGTTCCGAGAAGTAGCGAAGCGCCACAGCTAGCACCTCGGGCTTACCGAACATCGCCAAACCAGCCAAAGGAGCAGGTGAAAGCAATGATCTCGATCGCTCTCCAGCACGTGGCCGCGAAGATGCTCATCCATCTCGGGGTGATCCCCGACCCGGCTCCGGCCGCGCCCGACGGGGCCTCCGCCATCAGCACGTTGCTCAGCTGGCTTAAGTACGGCTCGCTGGCGTGCTGCCTCGGCGCCATCGTGATCGCGGGCGGCATGATCGCCCTGGGGAACACCTCGCGCCGCGCCGAGATGGCCGAGCGCGGGAAGGTCACGCTGATCTGCGCCGTCATCGGAACGATCGTCATCGGGGTCGGCGGCACATTGGTCACCTCGTCGTACCACATGGTCTAGCCCCGCCCCTTACACCTTGGCGTTTCGCCACCCCGAGGAGTCACGATGCGTAACCCTATCGGCACCAAGCGATTTCTCCCGGCAGCTCTCGCCGCGAGTTCGATCTTGGTCGCCGCGCTGATCGTCGTACCGCTGATTGCGAGCTCGCACGGCCGGAGCAGCGCGAATCCGGCTCGCAACTCCCCCACCCCGTCGAACTTGCCGGTACCTGTTCCGTCCGGGGCGATCACCCTCGTCCAGGGCGCTCGGCTCGCCGACGGCATCCAGATCGGCTACCCGCACACCGCGGTGGGCGCGGTCAGCGCGGCGGTCGAATACCTCGACGCCGTCGCGTCGACACTCGACCCCGACTACGCCGCGTCCGTGGTGCGCGTGGCCGCAGCACCGGCGGCGAGCGCGCTCCCGGCCGCACTCGCGCAGAGCACGGTCACGTTGCGCAGCGACCTGCAGTTGCCGACGAGCGGGCCGTTGGCCTCGACGGTCTCCTTCGAAACAACCGCCGAGATGTACCAGCTTCGCGACGCAACGTCCGCCGAGGCGCTGGTTCTGCTTCTGACCTCGAGCACCTTCGTCAACGCCCACGGCGGTATCGCGCAGACGACCGGCGTCTTCCCGGTACACGTGGAGTGGGCCGGCGGAGACTGGAAACTCGCGGCGATCGGCGGGGCAGGGAACTACTCCAGCCTTGAGGCGACGCCGGATACTCAGACCGCGGTGGACCGAGGCTGGCTGGGCCTGGTCGCGACGACGGGCGGTGCGCCGTGATCGCCGAGGCCGTCGGCTTCACCGCGACCGGTTCGAGCAGCGCCGGCTCGAACAGCGGATGCTCTTCCGGAGATCTGGGCCAGTGCCTGTCCGACGTGCAGAACCTGCCGAGCGACGCGCTGCACTGGGTGGCCTCGAAGGCCGGCGGCGCAGTCGCGGATGTTGCCGGCTCAGCATGGGACTCGATCTGCCGATCCTTCGTCGACGCGTTCACCACAGTCCTTCAATGGTTCGGCGGCGTTTTCGCCTCAATGCCCGACCCCGACATCGGCTCGATCCGCGGCGTTTACGCCATCAGCCTGACACTCGGCATGATCGTCGCCTTGATCCTGCTGATCATCCAGGCCGGCGCGGTTGTCTGGACCCGCTCCGGAGCGCCTCTGGCTCAGGCTTTGACCGGGCTGGTCAAGGCGGGACTCGCTGCGATGTTCACGCTCGCGGTGGCGCAGCAGATCATGAGGGCATCCGACTCGCTCGCGCACTGGATCGTGGCTGCGAGCGGGACCAGCATGGACGGCTTCAGCAAGCGGCTGATCGTGCTGTTCACGCTGAGCTCCGGAAACGGCCCAGAGATTCCGTCGGTGATGCTGCTGATCTTCGGACTGCTCGGCATCGCCATCGTACTGACGCTCTGGTTCGAGCTCGTGCTGCGCAACGCGGTGTTCTGCGTCCTGGTGGCCACTGCGCCGATCAGCGCGGCCGGTCAAGTCGGCTCGGTCACACAGGAGTGGTGGCGAAAGCTCGTCAAGGCCGGCGTGCAGCTTGCGCTACTCAAGCCCGTGGTCGCGCTCGTGTTCGTGATCGGACTCGACATGGAAGGCCATTCCGATGGCATCACCAGCCTGGTCTCCGGGTTCTGTGTCCTGTTCATGGCCGTATTCGCGTGGCCCGCCGTGGCACGGTTCTTCACCTTCGCCGGAACTGCGATGGGCGGCGCGATGGGCGTCGGCGCACTTGTCGGTGCGGTCGCAAACCGGTCCGCGGGCGGAGGCCCGGGGATCGACCCGGGTGGATTCGGCAAGTTCTCCGAGCGCCAAGCGATGTCCGCCAACGCCGCACGCGGCGGCGGAGGCGGCGCCGATGGCGGTGCGGCTAGCGGCGGTATCGCTGGTGGTGCGGGCAGTAGCAGCGCGGCCGGGGCGAAGGCAGCAGGTGGCGGTGGCGCAAGTGCCGCTGCGGGCGGGGGCGGTGGCGCGGCTGCCGGGGCTGCGACAGCAGCTGGAGCCGCAGCCGGTCCCGCTGGAATCGCGATGGCCGCGCTCCAGACGCTGCACAAGTCGATCAACGCGGTGGCTTCCCGGATGGAGCAGCAGGCCGGTCACGCCGGGCTGGACGGTTCCAACCCGACGGCATACCCCGGTGGCTACCCGTCCTACGGCTCGGTCCGCGTGCCCAAGTCAGGCTCGGGCCAGTCCCCGCAGCCTTCGGGGCAGGCCAACGGCCCTGAACCCCGGGGCGGCGCCTCGGCAACTCAGGCCACGTCGAAAGCCAGCGCTACGACTCGAACAGGGGCGTGATCTCGATGGCCACAAAATCCAATGCTCGAACGTACTCCGGGTGGCAGAGCGAGCGCGTGCATTTCCTACTCGGGCTCTCCGGACGTCGCGCCGCACTCGTCGGCGCCGCCACCTTCCTCGGTCTCGAACCTGTCGCGAGCGGCCACATCGCTCGCCTCGCGCTGGTCGGACCCATCGCCGCACTCCTCGCCGCGTGCGCCTACACGCGCGTGGCCGGGCGCACCCTCGACGAATGGATGATCACAGTGGTCTCCTACAACCTGCTCAGGCTCCGCCACAAGACGACGTTCCTGTCCGGCGCGTTCGCACCGGGCCGCGGTACCGAGCCGCCGCGACTCGATCTTCCGGGCGTGCTCGCTCCGCTTCGAATCCTGACTGCGCAGGACGGCACCGACCTCGAGTTCGCCGTACTGCATCACCCGCACAACCGCACGTATACCGCGGTCGCCACCGTCGAGTCGATCGGACTGGGCCTGGTCGACCCGGACCGCGCGGAGTCGATGGTCGCCGCATGGGGCGAAGTCCTCGCTTCACTGTGTATCGAAGACCAGCCGATCGCACGCGTACAGTTCGTCTCCCGAACGATGCCGCAGACCGTCGGCGCGCTGCGCTCTTGGCATACCGAGCATCTCGACCCGGCGGCTCCGCTCGCTTCGGTCATGGCGAACGAGGCGCTACTGACCACCGCGGCCCCGGCAACGTGCCGACGTCAGACCTGGGTTGCGATCAGCCTCGACGCGCGGCGAACCGCCACCACGATACGCGCGGCCGGCGGCGGCGAGTCCGGAGCGTGTCGCGTCCTGGAGCAGCAAGTGCGGGCACTGCGTCCGTTGCTTGCAAGCGCGGGTATCAGCGTGACCGGCTGGGTGGATACGCGCGAGCTCGCCGAGATCATCCGTGTCGGGTTCGACCCGCACGTCGCCGAGATGCTGGACCACCGTCGCGCAGAGGCCGTCGAGCAGACATTCAGCGGCGGCGTCCCGGCGATTCCGGCGGGTCTCGACACCTCGCTGGCGGGACCTGCTGCAGCGCGCGCATCGTGGTCGTCGTACCAGCACGACGGCGCGGTCTCAGTCACGTACGCGGTACACGCCTGGCCGATCTCGCCGGTGTTCGCAACGTCGCTGGCCGCGCTGCTCGCGGACACCGTCCACCGACGCTCGTTCTCCTTCGTGATCGAGCCGCTCGGGCCGCGCGCCGCACAGAAGGCTGTGATGGTCGAGAAGACCAAGCGCGAAGTAAGCCTGCGGCTTCGCTCGCGGACGGGGCAGGCGGCTTCGGCGACCGAGCAGGTCGAGCTGTATCGCGCAGACGCCCAGGACCTCGCGCACGCCACCGGATCGGGTCTCGCCCGCTTCACCGGCTACCTCACGGTCACCGTCGTCGACCCCACCGAGCTCGCGGACGCGTGCGCTCAAGCCGAAGCCGGCGCCGCGCTCGTCGGCATCGAGCTGCGTCGGATGTACGGCGCCCAGGACACCGGATTCGCGATGACCCTTCCTGTCGGGCTCGGCCTTCCGGTCCGGCGGTGATTCTCGATGCGCACTCCCATGTCTCGTCGCCGCCAGCTCGCGCTGGCCACCAGTCTCCCGTCCGTCGATGTCGCGCAGCTTCGTCCACTCGCTCCGGACGCACCGGTGCCCGCCACCCCGCGCGAACGCACCGAGCGGCCGGCTGCGGCAGCTCCTCGGCGCGGGACCAATCGCCCGTACGCCGGACGTGCCGCCGTCGCCCCCGCACCCCGCGTCTACAGGGCGGCGACCGCGCAACTCGCTGGCCTCTACCCGTTCCTCTACGGCGAGTCCGTCCCACCGCTCGGCGCGTACATCGGCACGAATCTGCTGACCGGCGCGGCGTTCTCCTGCCATCCGATCGCGTGGCTGCACCGCGGATTGATCACCAATCCGAACATTCTGGTAACCGGCATCCCCGGAGCGGGGAAGTCGGCCCACATCAAGGCTCTCTCGCTCCGGTTGATGTCCTACGGGGTCAAGACTCTGATCCTCGGTGACCTGAAGAACGAGTACAAAGAGCTGTCCGCCGCGCTCGGCGTCACACCGGTCGAACTCGGCCCGGGACTCCCGGCCCGGCTCAACCCGCTCGATGCCGGCCCGCTCGGCGAGGATTTGCCATCCGACCCGGTCGAGCTGGACGAACGGCTCGCCGAGATCCACCGCCGTCGGCTGATGCTGCTCGACGCGCTGCTCTCGACCAAGCTCGGTCGACCGCTCACGCCCACCGAGGAAGCGGCGATCTCCCAGGCCATCGACCAGACCACTGGCCGGGCCTCGGGAGGCAGAACACTGACGGATCCGACCCTTCCGCAGGTGTGGTCATTCCTGCGCGATCCGACCGAGGAGATGGTTCGAGAGCTTCGGCTGCGGGACGTCGACGAACTGCGCGAGGTCGTTCGGCCGGTTGCCGACGCCCTGCGCGCGATGGTCACCGGTTCTCTCTCGGGCGTGTTCGACGGACCGACCAGCGTGGGCCTGGATTTCACCGCGCCGATTCAGAGCGTGGACATCAGCCGCTTCGACGGCCGCGGCGACACGACGATCGCGATGATCCTCGCCTGTGTCTCCTCCTGGGGCCAGGCTGCGATCGACGACCCGGCAGGTCCGGTCAGGCTCGTGGTCCGCGACGAGCTGTGGCGGGCGATGCGTATTCCGGCGCTGGTCCGCAAGCTCGACGGCGACCTGCGCTTGTCGCGCGCGACCGGCACGATCCAGATCCTCGCCACGCACCGGCTCGCCGACTTCGAGACCGTCGGCGCGGCTGGCAGCCCCGAGGCCGCGATCGCCGCGAACCTGATCGCCAGCTGCGACGTGCGCATCTGCCTGGCCCAGGACACCGCGCCGCTCGCGATGACCCGCGATGCGATCGGCCTGACCGACCCGGAGTGCGCGCAGATCGCCTCGTGGGGCGGCGCTCACATCGGCCACGCCCTCTGGAAGGCCGGCCGCCACCACTCCGCCGCAGTCCGGCTCGAGCTCACCGAATCCGAGCGCGCCTGGTTCTACACGAACCAGCGGATGATCTAGTCCACAGGGAGCTGATACAGCATGGCTTCACGCTCTGACGGCCCTTCGCTTGCCAGGCACTTGGTGCACGACGGCAAGGACATGGTCCTCGCGGTCGGTCTAGGCCTGTTAACAGTTGCTGGGATCGGCGCCTGGTTCTGGGGCGAGGCCGCCGGCCTCCTCGCGTACGGCACGCTGCCCCAGGTCTCGATCTCCCAGAGCACGGCGATCGCGCTCCGAGTGGCTCGGCACCTCTCCGATCCGCGGGCGGCGTGGCCCGGTACCGTGGCCCCGTCGCTGCCGGGACCGGTCATGTTCTACACCGCCGGACTGCTGCTCCTGCTGGTGATCGCGGGCGTTGCCTTCACGGCGTCCCGCGTCTGGTTACGGTTCAAGCGGCGCGACGACGGCTTTGCTACTCGGAAGGACCTCGCCGCTCACCTTGCCGAGCGCGCCGTGCTCGCTCGCGGAACGGTGGTGCGGCCGAGTCTGTCGAAGGGAGCATTCAACCTTCGCGACGTCGGCGTGCCGCTCGGCCCGTCGGTCCCGGACGGGGTGCGACTGGCAGTCTCCGCTGAGCTCTCCGTCGCCGTCTATGCGCCGCCTCGGCAAGGTAAGAGCAGCCAGATCGTCATTCCATGGGTACATCGGTGGCCAGGCGCCGCCTTCGTAACGTCGATACGTCTCGATGTGCTCCTGACCACCGCAACGCTGCGCGCCGACCGCGGCCCAGTCGCGGTCATGGCCCCGACGGGGATGACGTCCTGGCCCTCGATGGTGCACTGGTCGCCGACGGACGGGTGCAGCAACCTGGACAAGGCCCGGCAGCGCGCCGAGGTCATGGTCACAGTCGGACGCAGCGAGAAGCAGGACTCGTCGAACGCCGCCTACTTCGGCGCGAACGCCACCAACCTGCTCACCCTCTGGCTGCACGCCGCCGCACTCGCGAATCGCTCGATGCGCGACGTCCTCGCGTGGTCGCTCAACGACCGCGACGACACCCCCGTCAAGCTCCTCCGCGACCGGGAAGGCGCCGCGCCGGGCACCGCGCAGCTCCTCGACGGCCTCTACCGCACGCCTCCCGAGACCAAGTCCGGTCTGTGGACGACCGTGCAGACCGCGCTCGCCCCGCTGCTCTCCCCCACAGCCCAGGTGACGTTCTGCCCGGACGACGGCGCCGGCTTCGACATGGAGTCCTTCCTTCGGGAGCGCGGCACGATCTACCTGCTCGTCGCCGAGAAGCAGGCCACCGCGCTGGCCCCACTGATCGCTGCGTTCGCAGACGAGCTGATCGAGACCGCGAAGCGCCTGGCGGACACGATGCCCGGCGGCCGGCTCGACCCTCCGCTCGGTCTTTTCCTCGACGAGATCGCGAACGTCGTCCCGCTGCCGAGTCTTCCGGCGCTGATGAGCTTCGCGGGCGGATCCGGGATCTTCGTTGTACCGATCTTCCAGTCCCGCGCCCAAGCCGAAGCCCGCTGGGGCAACGAGCAGGCCGCGATGCTCTGGGGCGCCGCCACGGTGAAGGTGATCCTCGGCGGACTCACTGGAGCCGAACTGCGCGACCTGTCGGACCTGGTCGGCGAGTACGACCGGCATATGACCACGTACCAGTACTCGGACGACGGCGCAGTCTCGACCGGCACCTCCATCCAACGGCACAAGACCATGACCGCCGAGGAGATCCGCACGCTGAGCTCTGAAGAGCGCGAGGCCCTCGTCATCCACGCCACGACGCCGGCAGTCAAGATCTGGATGACGCGGCACTACGAGGGCTCCGACGCGCAGCTCTACGCCGAGGCGGAGAAGCAAGCCCGCGCGGTCCTCGACGGCCTCGCGCGGCAGGACTCGTGCTCCGAGGGCCTGGAGGCGGTCTCATGACCGGCTTCGACGACCGACACGCCGCGCCGCCGACCGTCGGATTCAGTGCCGGCCGACGCGTGCGCGGTCGACCCGGCACCAGCCCAAGCCGCCTGACCAGGCAGCCGCGCGTCACGGCCGACGCCATTCCGTCCGATCAGCCGGTCCCGACCGAAGCGAATGCCACGCCGTTCATCGAGTGGCACGCGATGAACGAGCCCGAATACGTCCTCGCTTGGCAGCAGCTCCGCGAATGGACGACGTGGCTCGCCAACCGCTACCGCCTCAGCATTGAAGACCGGCTGCCGAACTGCTGGCCGCGCCACCCCGAGCTGATCGAGGAGCTCTGGGCGCTGCGCGCATGGCGAAGCGAGGCGTACGGCACCGAGGGCTCCGGCCAGTCAGCCACGTACTGGCACCAGGCGCTCGTCACGTTCCTCAGCCACGTCTCTGGCTGGTGGGCCGGCGGCTGCCGAGCGGGCCACGACGGCTCCAACACCGACATCACATCCGAGACCGTGCGCGCATGGGCGGAGTCCGACCCGATGGTCGGCATCCCCACACCACTGCGCCCGAAAGCCTCCACCCCCGACAACACCGAAACCGAAGGAGAGATCACCATGCCGAACGTCAACACACTGACCGGAGCACAGATGCAGGCCCTGACCACCGCCGGCCTCGCCCATCCCCAGCACGAGACCATCGTCGCCTTCACCTACTACGACGGCTCTTGGTGGGCCTACGGATCGCCCAACGAGCACGACCCGGCCGCCCCTCCCGCCGATGAGACCGGCACGTGGTTCCGCGCAGACGACCTCGACCTCGCCTCAGACCACACCTTCTACCCGCAGCGGTCCGCCACCGACTGACTGCCCGACCGATCAACCCCAACGGAGACATCGCACCCATGAACACGCCATCGAACACGAAGTCAGACCACCAGCCCTACATCGAACTCGTACGGCTCGCCCTGCAGCTCAAGGACATCCACCCCGGCGCCACCGTGCCCAGCCTCGGCGGACTCCGCGCAGCCGCTATTACCGTGCTCCCGCCTGACGCAGACTTCGAGGACGCTTGGCACCCGACCTTCGCCGACGCCTCGCGCGTCGAACTGCGCTGGAACGAAGAGGACGGCTGGACGCTCGCCGCCTTCCCCCAGGACCTGTCGAACGGCCCGACGATCTGGCGCCGCGGCTTTGGCGTGCTGCTCACGCCGGAGGAGGTCGCCACGTGGCTCGACCTGCTGCTGACCATGCCCAGCGCGTCAGCCAGCCGCGACGACGGCCCGTACCGCTCGCACCAGCAGACCGACCGCGCCTTCGAAGCCGACCTCGCCGTCTACAGCCGCTGACCAGCCCGCACCGCCCGCACAACCTCGGCCTTCGGGCCGGGCCGCGCCACCTGGAGGCCAGCATGGCCGAATTTCCCACCGAAGCCACCACCAAAAGCGGTGCGATCAGCCGCGCCCACGCCAACCTCGCCGCCCTCGAGACCCTCGAGCGGCTGCGTCGGGCCCCGAACACCACACCGACGCCTGACGACCTGGCGACGCTGCGCGGCTGGTCCGGCTGGGGACCGCTCGCCGCTGCCCTGGACTCATCCCGCTCCGGGACATGGGCGAAGATCGGCGAACGCATCAACTTCCTGCTGCCGCCCGAGCACTACAACGAAGGCATCCAGGCGACCTACAACGCCTTCTACACCCCTCCCGAAGTCACCAGAGCCTGCTGGCAGCTGCTGACCGACCTCGGGTTCACCGGCGGGAGCGTCCTGGAGCCAGGCTGCGGTGCCGGCGCATTCATGTCCTCAGCCCCGGACGACGTAGACGTGCGCTGGACCGGAGTCGAGCGAGATCCGACCACCGCGGCCATCGCAGCCCTCCTCAATCCGAACGCGACGATCCGCAACCAGCGCTTCGAGGAGACGAGCCTTCCGAGCGGCAGCGTCGACGCCGTCATCGGGAACGTCCCTTTCGGCGACGTCCACGTGTACGACCCCACAGCACCTCTGCAAGCCCGAGCGAACCTGCACAACTACTTCATCTGGCGTTCGGTCCAGGCGCTCAAGCCCGGCGGCATCGCCCTGCTCATCACCTCGCGTTACACCCTCGACGCCTTCGGCGAGAACGCGCAGTACGCACGGAGCACGATCGCTTGGGACGCGGACCTGCTCGGCGCCATCCGCATGCCGAACAATGCACTCGCGTCCGGTGGAACCGAAGCGCTGACGGACATCCTCGTGCTACGAAAGCGCCGACCGGACGAAGCGCGCGACGAGACCGACATGCCCAACTGGATCAAGACCGGCGTCACCGTCGGCAACCAGCCCATCAACGAGTATTTCCTCGCGAACCCGCACATGGTGCTCGGTGAGCTGGCCGAGGACCGCGCCCCACGATACGGGCGCACCCTGCGTGTCGATGCCCGGCCCGACGACCCGCCCTTCGAGCTCGCACTCGCGGAAGCCGGCCGGCAGATCGTGGATCAGGCGGCCGAACGCGGCCGTTCGTGGCGGGTGATATCCGGAGTTTCTGCGGTCAGTGCAGAGACCGCTCCCTTCGAACTGCGCGGGGACGGAAAGAAGGAAGGCTCGTTCCATCTCGTCGACGGCGCCGTGCACGAGGTCGTCGACGCCAAGCTCGTTCCTGTCCCCCGCGCGGGCAAGGAACTGCCGAAGCTCGTCGCCCTCCGCGATGCCGTAGTCGACCTGCTCAACGCCGAAGCCGACCACTCCCGTACCGACGCAGACCTCAAGCCACTGCGCGCAGAGACAAACCGGCACTACGACGCGTACGTCGCGGAACACGGCTACCTCAACCGGTACACCGTCGTCGAAGGCAAGCCCGACGAGGACGGCGTCGTGCAGGCTTCGCGCCGGCGGCCGACGATGGGCGGGTTCCGCCGCGATCCGGACTACGTCACTGTGCTCGCGCTGGAGGACTTCGACGATGACACGCGGACCGCGTCCAAGGCCGCGCTGCTCACCCGTCGCGTCAACCGCCCCCGCGAACGCGCGACGCACGCTGAGAGCCCGACCGAAGCCATCGCGCTGTGCCGCGATGAGCTCGGCCGGATTGACCCCGAGAGGATTGCCGAGCTGCTTGATGCCGACGTCGCGGAAACCGAGACCATGCTCTCTGAGATCGCTTTCCGCGACCCGGCGAGCGACACGTGGGTTCCCGAAGACGAGTACCTGACCGGCAACGTCCGAAAGAAGCTGGACGAGGCGAAGTCCGCAACAGCTGGCAACCCCGAGCTCTACCGGCGCAACGTCCTCGCCCTGGAGGTCGCGCAGCCCGCCGATCTCGAACCCGAGCAGATCCACGCGAACCTCGGCGCCCCTTGGATCTCAGCGGCCGACGTCCAGAAGTTCGCCGAGGAACTTCTTGAGTTCCCCGTGACCGTCTGGAGCGAGCCTCGTACCTCCACCTGGAGTGTTTCCACCTACCGGCGCGCGGAGGAGTCCGCAGCCGCAACCAGCGAATGGGGCACGGAGCGCCTGAACGCGTACCGCCTGCTGGAGGCGGGTCTGAACGGCAAGGCCCCGGTTATCTACGACGTGATCGACGAAGTGCGGGTCCGCAACCAGGACGAGACTATTGCGGCGAACGATCGCCTTGACGCGATCGCCGCACGATTCTCCACGTGGGTCTGGGAAGACCCCGACCGCGCCGACCGGCTCGCCGCCGCGTACAACAAGACCTTCAACGCCGTCGTGCCCCGCAAGTTCGACGGCGCCCACCTCACGTTCCCCGGCGTCGACCCCGACTTCGAACCGTACGCCCACCAGCGCGACATGGTCGCCCGAATGATCACAGGGTCGGACGCACTTTGCCCGTTCCCGGTTGGCACCGGCAAGACCGCGACGATGTTCATGGCCGCGACCAAGCTCAAGCAGCTGGGGCTCGCCCAGAAGCCACTGATCATCGTCGTTCCCTCGACGCTGGAGCAGATCGCACGCGACGGCAAGCGGCTGCTGCCCAACGCACGCATCCTCATGGCCGGCAAGGAAGACCTCCGCGACGCCCGCGCCCGCAAGCTGTTCGCAGCGCGCTGCGCGATGGAGGACTGGGACGCGGTGGTCATGTCCCACCCATCCTTCACCTCACTGCCAGTGCACGCCACGGCCCAGGCCGCCTACGTCGCGAACCTCGCCGACAACTACCGCACCGCCCTGACCGCTGCGAAAGCGGCAGACGGTAGCGACCGCAAAATCAAGCAGATCGCGAAGATGGTCGACCGGCTCGAATCCGAAGCCAAGACACTGATGAACCACGCAACTGACGACGGCGTGTTCTTCGAGCACCTGGGCGTGGACTACCTGCTCGTCGACGAGCTGCACTACTTCAAGAACCTCGGCGTGCCAGTCCACACCGACGGCTTCGCGATCCAGGGGTCGAAGCGCGCGCAAGACCTCGACATGAAGATCGGCTGGCTGCGGCAGCAACACCCCGAGCACGCGGTCATCACCGGCTTCACGGGAACCCCGGTCTCCAACACACTCCTCGAAGCATTCGTCATCCAGCACTATCTCCAGCCGCAGCGCCTGGAGGAACTCGGCATCGCCTCCGCCGACGCATGGGCGGCGAACTTCGCGAGCTTCAAGACAGCCGTGGAACTCAGCCCCGACGGCAGCTTCCGGCTCAACCGCCGCCCGGCCGCGATCGTGAACATCCCCGAGTTGATGCACACCCTCGGCGAGGTATCCGAGATGCGACCGCCCGAGGCGTTCGCGGTCCAGCGGCCCGACGTTCAGCGGCACACCGTCGCCGTCGAAGCCTCCGAGACCGTGCTCGATTTCGTGCAATCGCTCGCCGAGCGGGCGGATGCCATCCACTCCGGCGGCGTCTCGCCGCAAGAAGACAACATGCTGGCCATCTGCTCGGACGGACGCAAAGTCGCCCTCCACGAATCCCTCGTCGGCCTCGAAACCGATGGCCCCGGCAAAGTCGGGGAGATCGTCGACAACGTCGCGCGCATCTACGAGCAGACCAAAAACCTCGATCTGCCTGATGGGCTCGACCCGGGCATCCGCGGCCGACTTCAGCTCGTCTTCTGCGACCTCGGAACGCCGAACAAGGACAAGGGCGGCCAGGTCTATGGGCTGATACGCCAGGGACTCATACGCGCCGGAGTGCCGGCCGAGAAGATCCGCTTCATCCACGAAGCGACCACCGACGCCCGCCGCCTGGTGCTGTTCGACCAGTGCAACAAGGGCGAGGTCGCCGTCCTGCTCGGCTCCACCGACAAACTCGGCGTCGGGGTCAACATCCAGCGTCGCGCCATCGCGCTCCACCACGTTGACGCGCCGTGGCGACCCGACCAGGTCGAGCAGCGCGACGGCCGCATCGTGCGGCCGAAGAACCTGAACCCCGCCGTGGAGGTCTACCGCTACGTCACCGAGGGCTCGTTCGATGCCTACATGTGGCAGGCCCTCGAACGCAAGGAGAAGGCCCTGCGCCCTATCCTCTCCGGCCAAGCCACAAGCCGGTCTGTCGAGGACATCGGCGATGTCGCCCTCGACTACGGCCAGATCAAGGCGATCTCCACCGGAAACCCACTGCTCGCCGAGGTCTCGCTGGTCAGCGCTGAGGTCAAGCGGCTCGCCAGCCTAGCCGCCAGCCACCAGCGCGCCCAACGTCGGCTCCGCAACGACATCCAGACCTTCACAATGCAGGCCACTCATGCGGCGCAGACCGCGGACGCCCTCGATGCAGTCGCCAAGGTCTCTGCCTCCACGGCCGAGACTTCATCTTGGACTGACCGGCACGGCAACACGATCCCGAGGGACGATGAGGCCACGTCACTCGCTACGCTGGCCGAGTCCACCATGACCAGAGGCTTCTGCGACGGGTCCATGCGCTGGCGGTCGCTTGAGATCGACTTCACCCGCGACCGCTCAAACGGCAACAACGAACTCGCAGCTCGAATCACGACGGACGGACACCGAATCACCGTCCCGCTCAAGGCCGGCTGGACGGCCAAGGGACAGCACTGGCGAATCCTCGACGCCATTGCTGGGGCCGTAAGCGACGCAGGCCAAACGGCCGCAGCCACATGCGAGAACATCGCGGACCTACAGAGGCGAATCGCCGAGAACCGGGCCGCGCTGGGCACGCCGTTCCCCGAGGCCGAAGCTCTCGAAGCAGCCCGCTTACAACGCGCATCCCTCGACGCTGCAATCCGGGAGCAAGCCACGAAGGACGAGGCAGCGAGGCGCGAGCGAAAGGCCCGCGCTGCCGCGAACGTCGGCCTGTCCGCCAACCTCGCCGACAGGCGACGGGAAATGCTTACGCGCATGCACACCGCGATGGCGGCGGTTGTCGACCGAGCCAGGGCCGAACAGGATGGAGAGCCGCAACGCCTCGTCGTGCCGACTCCTGCCGGGGCGAAACCTGCAAAAACCGCCGTCCCGAATCCCGAGCAGAGCACCGATAGTCGACACATCACCGAACTCGATGCTGCGCCGGAATCTCAGACGGGTGAGGGCACCGCATCGGAGAACCCCACTGCCCGCACAGACGACGCAGATGCGCAGAAGCCGGAACCGCCGAAGGGTCCGGACAACGCTCCGGTTAGGCCAGCCTTGAGCGCCGAACCATTCCAATCACCCGAACTGCACGTGATACCGGACAACCGGAACTCCGTGGAACCGACGTCCGCCGAACCCGACACGCTACACAACCACGTCGAACCGCAGAGCAATCCTGTCTCTAATGCGAGCGACTCACCCGAGACGAGCATCGGCAGTGCCGATGGCACCTCCACCCCAAGCGCCCCACGCGACACGGTCGCCAAGCCCAATGGATCTGTCCTCAAGCCGAGATCGGCCGTTGGCCCACATGCCTCCAGTTCTTCGGCACGTCGCCGCGCATCTGCTGTCCCGAAAGCCGATAGGCCGCCCGCGCCAATCGAATCTGGTCGGCGCCAGCCGCGCCCGACGCCGGAGCCAGCCCGGCGCCCCGACGCCAACCAGCGGCCGACGATGTACGAGTACGCCATCGATTTGGCTATGCAAGGCCTCGCGGTCTTTCCATTGCGTCCCGGCACGAAGCTGCCGCTATTGGAAGATTGGGAAGGGCGGGCCACCACCGATATCGAGCAGATCACCGCCTGGTGGGCCAACAGCCCGCGGGCCAACATCGGCATCGCCTGCGGTCCATCCAACCTGCTCGTGATCGACCTCGACGCCGACAAAAAGCCGGGCAGCACCATGCATGGTCAGCGCTCGCTGATAGACCTCGCACGCGGCCGCGGAATTCCGGCGACGTACACCGTGGCCAGTGCCCGCGGCGGTCGCCATCTCTACTACCGTCAGCCTGACGGTGCCAAGTTCAGTAGCACCGTCGGCAGCCTCGGCCCTCTGATCGACACTCGCGGGCACGGCGGCTACATCGTCGGCCCCGGCTCGACATTCGAACGCAGCACCTACCGTGTCGAGCGGGAAGCCACTATCGCGCAGCTCCCTCCGTGGATCAAAGACGAGCTCGAGCAACGACGGAAGAACGCCACGCCCGAGCTTCCCGACGCTCCGAAGCCCAGGTTCGGACCTGTATCTGATCGGCGCCGCATGGCCTACGGCACAGCCGCACTCCGCGGGGCTGCCAGCTCCGTCGCCTCAGCGCGCGAAGGCACCCGCAACGACACCCTCAACAGGGAGTCTTTCCGCATCGGACGGCTTGTCGGCGGCGGCGTCATCGATCGCGACGCCGCATACGCGACGCTCTTTCGCGCAGCCAGGAGGGCTGGACTCCCACCGGACGAAAGCGCTCGGACCATCACGTCGGGCCTCGCCGCCGGCATCGGCCGCCCCCGTTTCATCCCTGACCACGATCACACCGCACTTAGGAAGACCAGCACCACGATGGAGGAGACCTCAATGAGCCCGACTGCCGAAAATGCACGTACCGCTTCTCCCGCAGCCACATCGATCGAAGAGCACGAGGACCGCACAACTTCGCCGGGAACCGGCCGGCCCACGCACGCGGCGTCCGAAGACCCGGCGCGCGTGGAGAGTGCCGAAGCGCACGGACCGGTCGACGTCAGCGAGATTTTCGCCGACACGCTCGCCCGAGTGAAGCGGGCTCAAGAAGTCCATCCTGACGTCGACGATGTCGCCGACCGTGCCACGCTCAGAAGCGCCCTCGATGATCTGAGCGCAGCTCTGGCAAAGGACCCGGCCGCGATGGCCGGGGCGTCCCAGCCTGCGAACACCCGTGCCAGCCGCATCGATCGTGACCGTGACGCTCCAGGGCACGGCTCGGACGACGAACTCGGTCAGATGCCCGAGGATCCAGCTGAGGACCTCGACGACTACCTCGCAGCTGTGGACGCCGCATACGCCGACGAAGCCGACGCGAACCGTATCGCCACCGACAGCGCAGAATGGGCAGGGATCCGCGCTATCCACAGCGCCGTCCACAATCTGTGGGATACGCTCAAGGCTTCCGCCGGAACATATTGGGCCGAGCTCGCCGCCGATTCCCGAACCCACAGCTGGCTCGCAACACTCGCCGGCCGAGCCACGCGCGCCATCGCGAACCTGGCAACGGCCGCCGCCGACCGCATCCAGCAGCAAGCCGCACCGCCGACCCCTGCCGCCGCCAATCACGAACTCGGCCTACGCGAAGCATTCATCAACGCCCGCAACAACATCCGCACCCATGCCGTCACCCACGAATGGCAGCGCATCGCCGCGCTGTGGGGAACTGTCAACACGCTGAGCCGGCAAGCCGATGACCCCGGCATCCGCGCGGTCGCCGCCCGAAGCGCCGACGCCATCTCCGACTTCGCCGACGCCCTCGCCCGCAAGGTGTCGATTTACGGCAGCCCGGGCAACGCCCCCGCGGCTCTCGAAGACCTCGCACGCGCGGCGGAACGGCACGCGGCCTTGCTCCGCGGAGACTCAACTCGGCCACGCGTAGCGACGGCAACTACCCTCGCCGCGCCTGCCACTGCGCAGCCCCCGAAGGTTACTGGGCGATCAGCCACCCGCGAGTTGGATGCGCTTGCAGTACAAGAGGCGGCGCGACGCGTCGCAGAAAGGGCTCAACGACGGCTCGGCGTGCCCGCTCGAGCCCAGGGCGGCAACGCGCTGCGTGCGCCCGGCAGGAACCGAGCAAGCCAGCACGCTCACCTCCAGTCTCGCGCTGCGGAGCGGCAGAGCTCGGCCCCAGGCGTGACGCCCCCTCTCTAATCGGAAGTAGAAGGTGACGCATGGCACGCCAGCATCGGTGTTGGCACGCACTGCAGTGCAGCAGGGCGCGGTGTGGCGTCGGGCCATCGCCGTCGGCCAGGATGAGCGTGTGGTGGAGAACGAAGCTGATCTGCTGGCGTTATTGCGTGAGCTTGATGATCCGGAGTGGTTGGAGTGGCCGAGGTCTTATGATCGACGGGCGGCTGCTGACCAGCTCGCGCGTGTCACGGCCCGGCTCGAAGCCGACTTCGCGACATCCTGCGCGACGGAGCGGGACGCTCAGGACTCCAGCGAGTACGGGCGTATCCTCGTGCCGGCCGAGGCCACCCGCGGTACGGCCCGGATTGTGGTGTGCGTCAGCAAATTCGGGTCACTGGCCGTGATCTGCGCCGAGAACCCCGGAGCGTACTTCGGAACGCAAGACGCCTTCACAGAAGGCGCGCTGGACCCGGCCGACCTGGCCAAAGTCGAGAAGGCGTTGATCAAGTTCGGCTGCACCGTCGTGCCCGAGGAGTTGTTAAAGTGCGACTACGACGGCCCAAGCCTCCCGTACTTGCGTGGACGGCCCATCTGGGCAGATCGCTTCTTCGGCGTTTTCTAGGATCGCTCCTCAAGCGTGAGGCTGGTGCCTGCGACGGCGCCGTCAAGGTTGCCGATGTCTCGCTTGACCAGGGACCAGGCGCCCAGGCCCCCTCTCCTGCTACCACCCAGCAGCGGTCTCGATCAGACGTTGCTGATGGGCGATCACTTCGCGGCAGCGGGCGACGGCTTCCTCTTCCTCGATGGTCTCCGGTTCCGGGACTTCGCGCTGCTGGGAGAAGACGTAGCAGGCAAAGAGGGTTCCTTCGAGTGCCTTGCTGGTGAAGCTGTCGAACTCGTAGACGTTGGCAACGCCCATCAGAAGCTGGGAGACGCCGGTCTCGTCGGCGTCCTCATCGACCTCGTCGAACTGCTCGGCCAGGTCCTCGGAGAGGTCTACGTGGCCGGCCTGCTCGGCGACGGCTGCGCGGGCCTCGGTCATGACCTCCTCGATCCAGTCGGCAGCGGCCTGGTACCGAATCGGGGTGGTCGAGGTCCGCAGGGTCCAGTCGATCGCCTCCACGGCGATGCGCAGGCGGGTCGGGGCGGTGAGCTGGTCGAGTTCGTCGTGGCGGGGGAAGATATCCCGCTCCCACAGGTTCATCCCGAGAGCCTACTGTCGTTATCGCGCGAATCTGCCCACCAATCGTATCCCGACGTATTTGGCGATACGGGCGGCGCAGTTCTAGTACGGCAGTCGGACTTCGTGGGCTGATACGTTTCGTCATGCTGTGAGTGCGAGGCGTGCGCGGTAGTGGTGCCAGCGGGCACGGGCCTGGTGGCGTCGGCGCCAGTCTGACCAGCGTAGATGGAATGCAATGTTCTGGTTCGCCGATGTTCGCTGGACGCTGGTCATGGTCAGCAGTCGCTGGATTTCGGGGACGGTCAGCGCGGTCATGCCGCAGTCGGCGGGTGCTGCTCTGCGGTCGGGGTCGTCGGGCAGGACGGGTGCCGGGTGGGCGGCTTTGGCCAGGATCGATGCGACGGCCAGCAGCGCGTAGGCGGCCAGGGCGAGGGCGGTGTGCCGTTTCCAGGCCCGGTAACAGCGCACCTGGGTCTCATCGAGGCCGACGGACTGCTTGGCGTCCTGAAAGTCGTCCTCGATCGCCCAACGAGCACCGGCGACCTTGATCAGGTCGGTCAGGGAACAGACGTAGTGTTCCGGCACGTAGGCGATGTAGTAGGCCAGTTCGCTGGGGTTGCTGATCTTCCGGCGGATCAGCAGGTGGTGGCGCTTCGATGCGGTGGCGATCCACGCCCAGTCGTACAGGCGCCGACCCTTGGACCCGTTTCCGCACGAGCGGCGGTTCCAGCCAGGCGGCTCGACCAGGCCGATCGCCTGGTCGGCGCGCATCTTCTGGTGCCCGGAGGTGGTGATGCGGAAGTCGGCGCCGACCGCGAAGACGTAGCCGACGCCGCGCTGCTCGAACTCCTCGCGCAGCTCGCTGCTGCGTCCGTAGACCTCGTCTCCTGCGCCCCACGCCGGAGCCAGCCCGCCGTCTAGCGCGCGCCTGGCCTGGTCCCGGGCGAGCTGGCCCTTCGTCGCGAACGCGTGCTCGTCCGGGAACCCGGCGGCGCGCATGCGCTCGGGGTCGGCGAACCACTCGGCCTGCACGTACAGCTCCCGGTCGACCAGGGCGTGCCCGTGGGCTGTGGCGTAGCCGGCGTAGACCGCGACGATCGCGTTCTCGATCCGGCCGGCGGTGCCGGTGTACTGCCGGCCGGTCCCTGCGGTGGCCTGCCCCTTTTTCAGGTCGCCGGTCTCATCGAAGATCAGCACACCGCCCTCTCCCAGGTGACGGGCGACGAAGCCGCGCACCGCATCGCGCACCGCGTCCTCGTCCCACACCGCACCCGAAAGCAGATGCTGAAACCGGTAGGGACGCTCGTGCCCGACCGCCTGCGCCAGTGCCCAACAGTTCCCGGACACGCCCGGCATCAACAGTGCACGGAGATAGGCCATCGCGTTCGAGCGCAGGTCACGCCTAGAGAAGACGGGCGCGAGCAGTCCGGCGAGCTCCGCAAAGCGCGCCTCGAACCCTCCCGCTATAGTGGCCGAGCAGGCCGCTTCTTGATCAGAGTGCGTCACACCATGATGATCACGGAGCGGCCCGCACTCGTTCCGCCGCCCCCGGCTGAGCCGAGAATCCCTGCAGATCAACAGTACTGACGTCACGTCAGCCGCGAAGCCCGACTGCCGTACTAGGGAGTACGTTTAGAAATGAAGCGCCTCGGTGATTTCCTCCCGCAGCTTGGGCCGCCACTGAGGGATCTCGACACGGGACCGCTCGAGCGTGTTGCGGCGAGTTGGGGAGTGACCTTCCCATCGGATCTCCTGGAGGTGCTGACCGCGTACGGCGATGCGGTAGTCTCCGGTCAGATCCGCCTTCTCGGGCCCCGGACTCTCGAGCGGGCAGGCGTATATTTCGGTCCGGCGATGCTGCCAAGCCTGGGTGAGGAGCTGATTCCTGAACTGCTGCCGGTCACAGGTGGCCTGCTCCTGTGGGCGACCACGCCGGACGGGGATTACCTCTGTCTCAGGCAGGACGGCTCGGTTTGGCTGGTGAGCACCTATGACGGCCAGAACCTTCAGTGGACTCATACACAGGATGAGTTCTCTGACTGGCTTCACGCGGGGCTGGTAGGCGAGCCCAAGTATGCGATCTTCCCGCCGTGGCCGGCAGCGCGGCCTCATGCTCTGGGCGAAGTTGGCCCTCACCCCTTCGGTGCTTCCGCCCGAGCTTGAGATTTGAGAGGGGCTTTCGCGTTCGATCGCAGGTCACACCGGGCAAGGACAGGCGCGAGCAGTCCGGTCAGCTCCGCGAAGCGCGCCTCGAACCCTCCCGCTAAAGTGGCCGAGCGGGCCGTTCCTTGATCAGACTGAGTCACACCACGATGATCACGGAGCGGCCCGCACTCGTTCCCGCACCCGAACGATCCGGGAATCCCTGCAGGTCAACGGCACTGACCTCGCGTCGGCCCGCGAAGTCCGACTGCCGTACAAGGCGGGTTTGCCGTTGTTGCGGAACTCCTCGCAGGGCTTGCGGGAGGTGGTAATACGTGCGGCGTTCGGTACGAAGCCCTTGTCTAGCGCGGTGAGCATGATCTGTTCAGCGTCGGTCTGCTCCGGCCCTGTGCGCTTGGTACCGAATCTGCGCGTGTGTCCGAGGCTCTTGGCGACGTCGTCCATGCCCGGGTACGACTTGCTGCGATTGACCGTGTAGTACAGGCTGCCGTCCTCGCCTTGGAACGCCGTGGTGCGCACGGTCAGCAGCGATCCCGCGGCCGTCGCCGAAGACGAGGGCTGGTGGCCGAACTTCCTCGTTGAGCTCGAATTCACGCTGCCGCGCATGGTTACCGGGGACGCCCGTCTCTACCAACTTGTCCGCCAGACGGAATCCGGGTGCTTGATCACCTCACTCCGGCTTCGGCAACGAGGACTCGGGCTGGGGCCCGAGCAAGGCGATGCGCGCCAGCGATCTGCGTCTCGAAGAAGAACATTCTGATCGGCCAGTTGGCCGAAAGTATCGAACGCATGAGCCAAGGTCCGGGCGCGTTGAGGAGAACACCAGCACGATCGGGCTCGACGACGGGACGGCGCTGCGCGGTAAGTTCCCCGAGCTAGACGACGAGCACCGCGCAACGGCCGTGCGGGACGCACCGCGGCTAAGGTAGATCTATGCCGACACGTCGCTACTCCGGGTTGATCATGGATTTCGCCGGCGTGCTTACCAGCAACCTGGTCCAGGTCTACGACTATTTCGAACTCGTCGAGGGCCTGAAGCAGTTCACGGTCCTGCGCGGCTGGGCTGATCCGCGCGGTAAGGACCTCTACCGACGCCTGGAACTCGGCGAGATCTCACAGGAGCAGTGGAACGACGAGTTCGGCGCACTGATCGGAGTACCCGCGGACAACCTGATGGGGCGGCTCCTTGAGGACCTGACCCCTGCTCGCTCTGTGCTGCGGGCGGTCAAGGACGCCCGGGCAGCTGGAGTCCGGACCGCGGTATTGAGCAACAGCCTCGGTCGCCACCCCCACGACCCATACGCCGCCTACGATCTTGAGGCCCACTTCGACGTCGTCGTGCTGTCGGACGAGGTCGGCCTCCGCAAGCCGGACCCGCGAATCTTCCAGCTCACCGCCGACCGGCTTGGTTTATCTACGGCCGAATGCCTGTTCGCCGACGACACCGAAGAGAACCTGCCTCCCGCTGAGGCATTGGGCATGGGAGTGGTCCACGCCGTGGACGAGCAGGAAATCGCGCTGCGACTTAGATCGCTACTCGGCCTCGGCGCGGAGTGAGCTCACGCGTACTCCTCCAGAAACGTGCCGACCACGGGCGATGCCGTGTGCGAAGCCAGCTTCGTACGTAGACCCGCCAGTGTAGAGCTCGAACGGGCCGAGTCCACCGACTCAAGGCAACGCACCGCCTGCCGGGCCCGAAAGACCGCTGCCTCCAGATCGTGCTGGGCGAGGTGTGCTTCGGCCGCTCGCGCCAGATAGATCGCTGCGCTACGCGGGTACTGATCATCGCCACGGTAGTCGGCAGCCAACGCGGCTTCGAACCGGCGCAACGCTTCACCCGAATCCCCGAGCTCCAACGCGCACGATCCGGCAATCATCTCGATCTCAGCCTCAGTCACCCAGTACAAGACCGCAGGGTCGTCTTGGTGCGGTCCACGGTCGAGGTGCACGCGCGCCGCAGCAAGATCGCGGATGCACGCCGTCCTCTCGCCTGCTTTGGACTGGGCGCGTGCCGATCGAGCGGCCAGCATCGCGGACATTCGCGGCGTCGCGCTGCCCGACAGCGCACTTTGCGCTGTGTCGATCATGTCGACCGCCGCTCGAGCCTGGCCGGTCGAGTAACAGTGCACGGCGAAGAACGACAGGGCGTATGCGCCTGCGACGCCGTCGCGCGCGTTGGCCGAGGCGCGCAGCGCGCCGTCGAAGTACGCCAGCGCGGCGCCGTGCTTGCCCTGGTCGAAGCTGCTCCACGCCGCCTGTCTGCTGGCCTCACTCGCCAACGAGTAGAGACGTTCGCCTGACCGTTGCGAATATGAGCCGGTCTTCAGCAACTGGACGACGAATGCGAGTTCATTGCGGGCGATCACGGCGTGCTCTCCACTGCCGAGTTCGTCGTCGAGGTGGCGGAGGAGGCCGAGCCGTTGGTCGACGTTATCGATCACTGCCTTCCCAACCTGGCGTGAGGTACTGCCCGACTCAGCGCTCCTCACAGCGCGAAGAGCGGATACCCATCGCACGGCCGCTCCGCCGAGCGCGACGCCGGCCGCCGCGACGATGCTGCGGCGATCCAGCTCCACGTCGTTCCGATCCAGCAGCTGGACAATCGCTGCAATATTCCCGGCCTGATCCCAAGGCTCTGATTCCTTGCTGGCAAGAGCGTCACGGAATCTGCCGCCTGTTGCCAGTACTCGATCATATGCATCCGCCAGCTCTGCGGTCACCGCGCGGCTCCCGCCCTCAACGTTTCGGACGTAGGAGGCGCTATAGCCGATGGTCTGGACAAAGTCGACGAAGCGCAGGCCAGAGGCACGTCTGACCTCGCGCATCTGATTTCCAAGCAGGTTATCCACAGCAAACGACCCCACACTGCATCGCCCTTGCATCGCTCGAACTCATTGTTCCCCATTCTCGCCGGGTGTGTGATCGATTGCGGAAACAGTGTGGCGCGATATTAGGAGACCTCGGTGGACCGCACATCGACTGGCACGACGCCAAAAACTGACGTCCACGTCGGCCGAACGCGCGCGTCGGCTCCTCGGTCGACGTGGGTCCAGCCGCAAGTCTCCCCGTATACCGTGCGCTACATGTGGAGCGTTCCCACCGGGATGATCCACCCGACATACAGCTATGAACACTGTGATACGGCCGAGCTCGCCGAGCAGACCGCACGGTGGGCAATGCAGAACCTTCCAGCATCCAACGGGCTTTTGGTCATCGAGGTGGCCGTACGCGAAGGCTCCGGAGTGTGGCGAATCAGCGCGGCTCGCGGACAGGCGGGCGTTCGCCTTGAGCCCGGCTGCTCAGGTCGTGACTCCTCGGTGCCCCGTCCGGCCGGTGACGTGCAAATCCCTCGCCCGCTCGCGGAAACGGAGGGGCGTTGATGCTGGTAACCGTCGCAGGGCCGCGGAGCACGAAGGAGCTGCGGGATCTGGTGAAGGCTCTGCTGGACCGCTGCCAGCTCTACGCCTACCCCGACCTCTCGTCCGTGGTGAAGGCCGTCTCGTCCCAGCACGGCATCGAGGTTCCGCCGGTGCAGGAGGAGCAGGTGCTGAGTGCAATGGCTGCGGCACAACCCGCCGACGGCCCGATCCCGTCTCCGGAGCAGGTGTTCCTCGAGACGATGGACCGCCCTGTACGGCTGGCGGAAGTGCTGGAATGTGCGTGGATGCAGCTGGCGGCGGAGGCGAGCGCCGAGCTCGAAGCCACTGATCAGGCGCGTGCGTTCGAGACTCGGTTTGAGCGGCTTACGTTGCCGGGCTGGTGCTGCCTTCTGCTCCATGATGCGGTCTCTGGCCGGCCGGTTCTGCCGGAGCGGGTGATCGGTGCGGTTCTTGCCGCGTGCATCGTTGCCGAGTTACTCCTTGCCTGGCGCGTCGATGCCGACGAGGAAGGCCGCCGCCTGCGCGCGTACGCGGAGGCGGACTACCTCGAGGCTGAGCGGGTCACTTGGTTGATCTCTCGCATGCCCGAGGGGTCGGTGGATCCGGAGATGCTGCGCAGGGCCGACACGCTGCCGCCTTCTCGTGCGCGTCTGCCGGAGCTTTCGGCTGCCGCGGCGGGCGTGCTCTCCGAGATCGAGCGGTCGGGCGCACCGGCGCGGCTGGACCACTGGTTTCAGCAGCTGTCGCCGGTGGCGGCCGATCTGGTGCGCGGGGAGCTGGCGAAGGCCGAGGTGATCAAGCCGCGTCGAGGCAAGTGGATGCTGAGCGAGCGCGCCACTTACCTACCGACCGACCCGATGCAGGTTGCGTTGCTACGCGGGTCGGTCATCGGGCCGCTCGCCTCAAAGGGGAGTCTTCCGCGGTCTGCTGCGGCCGCGGTGCTGATGGAGATGGTGCGCGCCTGCGGGCTCTCCCGTGCGCGCGCCGAGGACTGGTTCACGGTCAACACCCTGCCTAAGCGGGCGGGTTTGGCCGCTGTGCCGCATCGCCGCGCGTTCGCGCGGCTGCTCGATCTGGTCGAGGAGGCCGCGGACGCCGCGGTCTGCAGCCCGGCCTGAACAGAACCACCCACACGCACTTCGTCGAACAAGGGGATGCAAGGACGATGAGAAAAACAGTGAGACCGGCGGCTTCGGCCGCCGCGCGCGGGCAGGAGATCGGGGCGGGCGAGGTGTTGTACTTCGCCCTCGCTTCCGTGGGGGTGCTGCTGGTGGTCTCCGGGGTAGTGCCCACCGCGTACCGGGCGACGGGATTGACGAGCCTGCCGCTGGCGTTCCTGATCGTCGGGGCGGTGCTGGCGGTGTTCATCCCGGGGTACGTGCGCATGACCCGGCACACCCCGTACGGCGGGGCGATGTACGCGATCGTCGCCCTCGGGCTCGGCCGGCTGATCGGAGTGCCGGTCGCCTGGCTCGCCCTGGCCGCCTACCTGCTGCTCGGGGTCGCGCTCTACGGGCTGTTCGGCGTCGAGATGCAGGGCTACGCCCAGGCCCATTGGGGCATCGACCACTCGTGGTGGGTGTGGGCGCTCGCGGTGTGGCTGCTGGTCACGGTCCTCGGCCAGTTCAAGACCCGCGACATCGGCAGACTCCTCGGAGTGCTGTCGATCGCGGAGATCGCGATCAGCCTGGTAATCTCCGCGACCGGCCTGCAGCACCCGGCGCCGGGACCGATCCTGCACGCGTTCAGCGGCTCCGGGATGACGTGGGCCTCGCTCGGTCCGGCGTTCGCGATCTGCGTGCTCGGGTTCATCGGCTTCGAGACCACCGCGGTCTACCGGCGCGAGGTGCGCAACCCGCGGCGCACCATCACGAGCGCGACCATCGCCAGCCTGGCGATCTCGGCGCTGGTCTACACCGTCGCGTCCTGGGCCCTGGATGCGCACTACGGCGCCCAGACCGTCGCGGTCTCGACCGCACAAGGTCCCGGGGCGTTCTTCGCGATGGGCACCAGCAGCGAGGCGCTGATCGGCAACAGCCTGCTGCTGACCTCCCTGCTGGCCGCGCTGCTCGGCTACCACAACGGCTGGGTCCGCTACGTCTACACCGGCGCCCGCCACGGCATGCTGCCCGGCGTGTTCGCCAAGGTCGGACGCAGTGGGGTGGCACGGTCGGCGAGCCTGCTGCAGTCCGGGTTCGGGCTCGCCACGATCGCGGCGACGGCGGCGTTCGGCTGGAACCCGCAAACCCAGCTGTTCTACATCGGCGGCACCACAGGCGGCCTGGCGATCCTCGCACTGATGACGACCACCAGCGCCGCCGAGGTCCGCTACTTCCTAGGCCACCGACAGGCCGGCTCGACTGCAGCCTTGGTTCTCCTGCCCGCGCTCGCCGCGGTACTGCTGGCGGGGATGACAGTGTTGGCCGCCACGCACTTCTCGCTGCTGCTCGGCATCGCCCCGGACGACCCGACCGCGGGCAGGATCCTGATCGGATTCTCGATCGTGGCACTGCTCGGCCTCAGCTGGGCACTGGCGACCAGAAAGCTCGCCCCCGAGCGGTATCAGGCCCTGAAACCGGCCGCGGCCTCCCCTGCGCTCTCCGACACGGGCGCGCACGACGCGGTGACCGCCGGGGAGGCGGCCTGAGATGCACCGCGACTCGATAGCGGTCACCGCGACCCACCAGGACGAGCAGGCGCTGGCCGCGATGATTGCGCACGCGTTCGCCGACCTCCCGCCCTCGCGCTACCTGGTCCCCGAGGACGACCAGCGCAAGACGGTGCTCGCCCGGACGTTCGAGCTCGACCTGCAGGATGCACGCGAGTCCGGCGGCCCGATCCGCACCCTCGCCGGCCACGAGGCCGTAGCGGTCTGGGCCTACCACTCCGGGCTGCCGGAACCCGAACCCGAACTCGACGCCCGCCTGAAGAAGGCCGCGGGCGCGGCGGCACCCCGGTTCGCCGCGTTCTACACCGCACTCGACACCCGGCGGCGCGAACTGCTCGGCGACCGCGCGCACTGGCATCTGTGGATCCTGGCGGTGGCACCCGAGCACCAGGGCCAGGGCTACGCCAGCCTCCTGGTGCGAGACCAACTCGCCCGCATCGACCCGATCGGCGAACCGACCTACCTCGAAGCCGCCACCAAAGAACTCTGCGAGGTCTACCGACACCTCGGCTTCCAGAACACCGGCGACCCGATCACGCTCGACGACGGCTGCACACGGATGTACCCGATGCTGCACGAACCCACCCACTTCTAGCAGCACCCAGACTCCCGGGCCGCGCTGAAAGACCGCCAAGCGCGACCCGGGGCCAAACCTCCCGTAGCTGCAACCGCACGCACGCGACCTCAGGGCTGACAGCTAACCGACACCCGGACACATGAAATCAAGGAATGGAGTCGTTCAGATGGGCACGCATGTCACCCGGCGTTCCGCCCGCGCCATCCTGATCGACGGCACGGACCTGCTGCTGATCAAGCGGACCCGGCCGGGGCAGATGCCGTACAAGGTCACAATCGGCGGCGGGATCGAGCCGGAGGACGCGTCGGTCGAGGACGCACTGCGCCGCGAGGTCCTCGAAGAGATCGGCGCGCAGATCGACGACGTCACCCAGGTGCTCGTCATCCAGGACCCGGTCGAGGAAGGCATCGCCATCCAGCACATCTGCCTGGCACGCGTGGCACCTGTCGGCTTCGTCGAACCGACCGGCGAGCAACTCGACGCGCCGGGTCGAGGCGGCTACGAACTCGTGCGCGTTCCCTTCACATCCGAAGGCCTGCGCGGCATCGACCTGAAGCCGGCGGCGTTGGCCGAGTACCTGAGCGCGAACTGCGACGCCCTCTTGGCGACGCTCGGATACCCGACCGCGAGCCCGCGGGCGTGTATCGAACGCGAAGACAGTCCCGCCTGAATGTCGAGTCCAGCACTCGCCACGGTGACCGAAACCGACAGATTTCCGCGCGGCCAGCCAGGCCACACGGGTTGTCAATACTCGAACGAATGCCCAGTGCATTCCCTGCCGATCTGAGGAGATCATGACCATCGTTGACATCGAGACCGTCAAGGCGAGGACCGGGCGGAGCCTGGTCGATCCCGTCCTGTTCGACCGCCTGTCCGCATGCATTTCGTTCGAGCGCGGCATGGACCGGCCGACCGCTGAGCGGGTCATGGACCAGGCGTTGGCGTTCCTCGGCACCTGCGCCGTGCATCCCGTCTCGCTCGCTCCGTCCAAGGCCGTGGACATCGGCTGGCACACGTTCGTCCTGCACACCCTGGACTACGCGGCCTTCTGCAACCGCGTCGCGGGCCGGTTCATCCACCACATCCCCACCGACGACGAGAACGAGGCCGCCGAGCGGACCGCTCCGTGCAAGACCACCGCCGCCATCGTCGCCGCCGGGTACGTCGTGGACGCCCCGCTCTGGGAGGGTGCCGCCAACTGCTCGCAGTGCAAGGACGGCTGCCACGACGACCCGCCACCGGACCCCAAGAACGCGAACTAGCGCCCACTACAGTGAACTGACCGAGTGCCCCTGCCTCACCACGGAGGATAGGCAGGGGCACCTGGTCCCGATCGATCGAGGCCACTTTTGCGTATCGACTACGACGATCTGCCCGAGCCGGTGCGGATGGACATGAAATCACGCTTCGGCGTGATCCGCACAGCCCGTACCGTCGAGGCGGGCACGAACTGTGACATCGCCGCAGTGTTGGAGACCGACTCGGCCGGACGCGTGTTCCTCAAGGGCCTGCCCGAGGACCACGACTCGGTCCGAGACCAGCAGCGCGAGGCGCGCGTGAACCCGTACATCGAGGAAATCGGCCCGCGCCTGCTCGGCAGTTGGTCGATCGCCGGATGGGATCTGATCGCGTTCGACGCCGTCGAGGACGCCCGGCACGCCGACTACACGCCCGGCTCACCCGACCTGCCGAAGCTCGCCACCGTCATGAAGCAGCTCGCCGAGACGCCGTGCCCGAGCGTGCCGATGATGACCGCCGGGCGGCGCTGGGGCGCCTACCTCGACAACACCGAAGGCGTCGCGCTACTCGAAGGGTCAAGCCTCCTCCACACCGACTACCACGGCGGCAACGTGCTCATCACCAACGAACGCGCATGGCTGGTCGACTGGGCCTGGGCTACCCGAGGGGCCGCGTTCATCGACCTCGCCCTCCTCCTCCCACGCCTGATCGCCGCCGGCCACAGCCCGGATCAGGCCGAGGCCTGGGCAGCGAAGCACACCGTATGGCAGGACGCGAACCCCGCGGCCATCACCGCGTTCGCAGCCGCCATCTCGCGACTGTGGGGTCAGCTCGCCGAGCGCCATGCGGACAGGAAGGCCCGGCAACCCATCGTGGACGCCGCAATTATCTGGGCCGACCACCGCGGCACCACGGCCTGACAATCACGACCGGCTCCGGTTAGGCACACGCGAAGACACCTCGCGCACACGACGCACGAGGCAGAGCCACGCTGCGCCCAACCTCACCGACGAGTACGCCGATGAACGAGCCCCACCCGGCCGACGCCCGCCACAAAATCCACGTAACCCGGCTCGCTGGTGAGCCGGACGACGCCGTTAGAGAGAGATCGCCGTGACTTCGGCTCTGCGCCAACGTGTCCCAAATCAGTCACTTCGCCGCGCCCGACACTCGATGAAACTCAGTCAGTCCGCTTTCGCAGACGCCGTTCGCGCAGCCGGAACGGCGGTCGGAGAGCCGAACCACTGCACCAAGCGCCTGGTCCAGAAGTGGGAGAGCGGCGAGCACGCGTCCTGCATCCCTGAATACTTCAAGGCCCTGCAGGTCGTCACCGGCCTCCCCGCCCACGAACTCGGCTTCAACTCGACGCTCAACACGGCGGGAAATGTCCCCGCCACCGATGGGCGCGCGTCGGGCGTGACAGCCCGCGATCCGTCAACCGCGTTGCCCGCTGTCGCCGACTCGCTGGATACGCTGATCGACAGCTCCATGCGCCAACTGCGGCACGCGCTGAACCACCCCGCCACCGTCGACATGCGCACCGCCGACCTGGTCGGGACAGCCATCGACCGACTCTTCGACCTGGAACACCACAGCCCGGCCCGGCTTATGGAGCCGACCCTCAACCGGCGCCTTGCGACCGTCGCCGGCCAACTCACCGCCGCCCAGCACGCAGCCGTGCGACACAAGCTGACCACATCGATTGGCCGCGGCGCGCTTCTGGCCGGGTGGCTCGCCTTCGACCGCGGCGACGAACACGCCGCACACCGCCTATGGGACGAGGCAATCAGCGCAGCCGAAGGCACTAAGGACGACGGACTGTTCGCCGCCTGCCTCATCTACCAGTCCTACGCGGCGGCACGACGCAACGATCCGGAGACCGCGTGGCGGCTTGCGCACACCGCCAGCGAGCTCACACCCGACGACCCTCGCGCAACAGCCTGGGCCACCACCCGCGTCGCCCGCCACGCCGCACACGTCCACGACTACGACGCAGCCGAAACGGCGATGCAGCAAGCGCTGGAACTCGGCCACGGCCTGGCAAGCCCGACGCCCGGAGACGGCAGCATGCCCTGGACCCGCTCATTCGACCCAGCCATGCTGCTCGCCACCACCGCACACACCGCAGCTTTGCTGGGTGATCCGAGAGCCACCGACTACGCGACGCAGGCGGTCGACGTGCTGGGCACAGCCAAAGTCAAAGCCCGCGCGATCGTGCTCGCCGAGGCTGCCTTCACAGCCGGCTACACCGGCGAGCTCAAGCTATGCCTGGAATACGGCAGCGCAGCCGCCGCGCTCACCCGCACGCTGGCCGTCAGCATCGCGGCAGACCTACTCCACGAACTCGTACCCCTCATTCTGCCCGAGGCCCACAGCCCCGCGATCAGGGAACTGTTGCCACAGCTGGCAATCGTTCCGCGGTCTGCGGACCTGGCTGGTCAGGTCGAGGGCGGTCCACGAAGCACAATCAAATAGCCGCTTAACTAGGACGAGCGTGAAGGCATGCGCGTGGGCGTATCCGCCGGGCCGGGGCGCTCGCGCCGATTTCCACTCACCTGCACTGGTGCGTTTCAACTCGCGGCAGTATCCGCGAAAATCGCGCCGGTACGGCGATTCACCCACTTATCGCACACTGCTGGCGTATGATCAGCCACACAGCTAAATAGCAAAAGACCCCGGCCGGTGCTGGAACACCGCCGGGGCGTGGCACTAGGAGAATAAGGCTCCCGAATGCGCATCCATCGTACCGCGCGCACGCGCTATTTCACGACCTTGGGCAACGAGGTTCTTCGCGACAGCCGCTTGAGCTACTGCGCTCGCGGGGTTCTCGGCCACCTGCTCTCCCTCCCCGACGGCCAGCGCGCCGACATCCGGACGCTCACCGAACGCACGCCGGAGGGGCGCGAGCGCGTGGCATCCGCGCTCCGCGAACTGGAGCGATTCGGCTACCTCAGGCGGGCGACCATGCGCTCGCCGGAGGGCCACCTCTACACCGAAGTCGACGTTTTCGACACGCCAGGCAGCTCGTCGTCCCAGGTGGTGCCGAAGGCCGGGTTCCCGGGCTCCGGCGCAGCGGAGTCCGATCCAGACGGCGATCACCCCGTGAAGGAACGGGACGAAGAACCCAAACTCCCCGCTCCACCGGCCGCCGACACCGAGGGCGGCCGGGCGGAACGCGGCTCCGTAGACACCCAGGCAAGCGTGGACGTGCTGACGCGCATCGCCCGATCAGAGCCGAAGCTGTCTCTGGGATGGTCTGAAGCGCTGCAATTGGCTCCGCTGGTGGCCGAATGGCGACGGCGCGGAGCTTCCGATTTGCATATCATCAGCTCGTTGACGGCAGGTCTGCCGCGTAATGGCGTTCACCACCCGCTCCGTTTCCTCGAGACGCGACTGCGCTCAAAAATGCCTGTGGAACGCAGCGCAATTCGGCCCCAACTGGAATGCGACGAATGCGGAGTGCCGGTCAGCTCTCCGGGTCTTTGCGCGGGTTGCAGGGGTATCGAGCCAAGCTGTGCCCGACCCGACGGCGAGTTCGCCCGGGCCCGGTCACGCGGTGCCGCGTTGGCACGAGCAGCGTTGCGCGGCCTCTCTATCGAGGACGCTCTGCCATCACCAGCATGAGACTTCACTGGTGCGGCCGCGGACCGCGTGGCTGCGTCGATGGCGCTTGCGGGGGACGCTGGATCGGCTCAGCGACTTGCCGCTGCGGCGCCTCGGTGCGAGTAGATGTGCGCGGCATCCCTGCGCGGGGCTGCTGCGTACGACGGTGACGGCCTTGCTGCTGCCGTCCACGCATGGGGCCGTTCCGGCTACCGGCCTGCTGGTCGACGGCTGGCCAGGCACCGGAAGCGTCGAGGTGACCGTGTGCGACAAGAGCAGCTTCGAGCGCTTCACCGTAGACCGGCTGATCGGCGTCCGCGGCGGGCTCACGGACGTCGCCGAACCAGTCATCATCAAGCTGCGCAACGAGCTCGGCGGCAATGCGCTCCTGATCAGCGCGCTCAAGAGTGCGGTACCGATCCGCTGCCAACCGTGCGCGGCTCCCGTCGTTCACTGTCTGCGAACCGCGCAGTGCAAGAAGGGACTCGGCGGCGATCCAGTAGGCGCGGTGACCGGTTCGACCGCGCTCTGGATACGGTCCAAGCGGGTGAGCGGGGTCATCCTCAGACACGCGGTATTGATCGCGGTAGGCAGCGATCGTCGAGACGTGATGCAGCCACTGCCCACGCTCGTCCAAGTCCTCCGGTTCTTCGCCAAGGCAGGCAGCCCACGCCGAACGACGAGAGACTGCGGCTTCGACAAGACCGTCGATGCGGCGGCGGATCAGACCTGCACGAGCATCAAGGTACGACTGCCATTCCGCGTCGACGGTCGGTGGAGCGCTGCGAAGCCATGCGGGGAGGCGCGGCTCGAATGGCACCGCATGAGCGTGAGAGTCGAGATGGCGGTGGACATCAAGAGCGAGGCTCTCGCTAAGCGACGACGCCTCTCGTAACGCACGGCGATCGATCGCAGCGTTCACCAGTGAAGCCGGATCGTAGCCAAGGTCGTCCGCGCGACGCATCGCAAGCACCAATGCCGGCCACGCGGGTTCGAGGCGAGCACGGTTCACCCGCGCGGTACCCAGGGCCCGATGCAGCGCACCCAGCCATTCGCGTGCCAGATCTCGATCGGAGGCCGCCCGCGTCCGCACTGGAGCAAGCCCAGATGGCACCGCTACCGGCTCTTCACTCTCGATGACCCGCTGCAGGCGCCACGAGATGACCTGCGCCACGGACTCGGCACTGCCAAGTTCACGTCGCCGAGTCGTATTCGCCAGGAGCGATAGTACATCCCAACCGCGGGCCTCCGCCTCGCGCAGAGCGCGAACGACAGCGTGCCACGCGGGGTCGATGACGATCTCTTCACCCAGGTCGGGCAACACGACCTCGACCAGCTTTCGATAGTGACCGTCCATGGCAACGTCGAGAGCGTGGGAGTAGCGCGGAACGAGAGTGGCGAGCGATTCAGCTTCGGCGTACGCCGTGCGGATCTGCTCGGTCGCAGACAGCTCGGCAGTCTCGCGGGCCACGACTTGCTCGAGTATCTCGCGCGCGACGTACGCGCCCTCATCGAAGCGTGTCGCATCTACGTGCTCGTCGGTATCTACGCTGGCGAGTTCGTGCGTGGCGACGTACAAGATGGTGCCGGACCTGCCGCGGGAGGCGAGAACGTAGAAGTTCTCACGTCCCATTTCGTCGGTCACGAGAGCGTGGCAGGCATCAACGGTGGTGCCCTGCGCGCGGTGGGCAGTCGTCGCGTAGAGCAGTTCGACGTTCGCCGCGACGTACTCCGACGGGAGCAGAACCCGACCGTGATGCTCCAGGTGCTCCACCACCAGTGCGCCGCTTTCGTGGCGCTCGACGACGGTCCAGGCGTCGCCGTTCTTAACGAAGTCCCGAGCACCGGAGCGCAGGAGCCGGTTGTTGTCGCGGGTGACGATCCAGTCCCCGATACCCGCCGTGTTTCCGTCGTGGAGTTGTACCCCGTCTTCCTCAACCTGCTTTGCCACGACACGATCAGCGCGCGCTCGGCCGCAGAGCCGCACGACGTCAGCGTTCGTTGCCGCAGCCATCAGGGCGGTTCGCCCTGCAAGCACGTCGGCCTTCCAGCCGTCGTACGCCCGCTCGGTCATGGCCTGCCTGGAGCCATGCCTGATCCGGTCGGCATCCTGATAGAAGTCGAGTCCCGTGGTGTCTCCGACCCGGATCTTGAGGGTCGCTTCCGCCTCGGCAGGGTCGGCGAACCGATAGAGGGTCGTCAGCTCGACGGCACCGGACTCGTTCGCAATCAGCCGTAGAGCGCCGCCCGATTCCACCGCGCCGAGCTGCCGGTAGTCGCCGAGCAGCCGCACGACGGCACCGCGCTTGGCCGCGATCTGAACGAGGCGGTCTAGATTGAGCGTGCCGGCCATGCCGGCCTCGTCGACGAGGACGACGTCTCCGGCGTTGAGCGTGAAGAATCCCAACTCCGCCGGCACGTCGTGGCCCGCGTTGAGGGCGTCGGCGTGTTTGCCGTTCGACCACTCCCACAAAAACTTGTGCAGGTTCTCGGCTCCGGTGCCGAGTTCGTCTACGAGCACACCAGCCGCTGACGCTGACGTGGCCAGCGGCACGAGTCGGCCTGACCCTCCAGCATCGATCACGTCCGCGAGCGCCTTCATCGCCGTGGTCTTGCCTGCGCCAGCCGGTCCTATCCCGGCCATCAGGAGGCGGCCGTCGCACGCGAAGGCCTTCGCGAGTGCGTGCTGTCCAGCGTCGAGCGGGCGCCCGGTTCGCAGCTCGTGGTCGGCCAGGGCGATGGCTGCGGTCTCGCCGCTCACGCCCACCGTCGTCGCGTATCGCGCCGCATCCACCAGTCTGGCCTCGGCATCGAGAATGGCCTGACTCGTATACCTTTCAGCTCCATGCTGAGCGAAGACCGACGAACCATCTGACCGGCGTAGGGCCGCCGGCTCGGCCACAAGCTCTGGCGGCTCGGTCGACAGAGACCACCGTGCCAGCGCCTCCTCCACCACCAGTTCGACTGCTCGACCCTGCTCTTCGACGCTCGCGAACCGTACTGCTCGAAGCTCCCGTTCAGCCTGAGCGAGCACGCTCCAGCGGGTCCACGTTGCGTGACGCTCCTGCACTGCAGCCACCACCCTGGCCGCGACATCCGACACCTCCACCTGCGCGCTAGCGATAAGCGCATCACTGCTGGCCCGCCGCCCCGGCACGACCGCCATCACGCTGTTGAGCGCATCCGGTCCGAACGCTTCGGCCAGCCCCGCGCCCCACTCGGTCCGCAGCGTCGACCAAGCCCGCGGCGGCTTCTTCCCCTTTCGCGTCGCCAGCGTCGCTCGCTGGGCCAACTCGTGGGCCGCGGCGAGCGACGGATCGCGCCCGTGGGCGGTCCGAAAATCAGCGACCAGCCGTTGGTATTCAGCTTCGATTTCCGCCCTCCGCCGAGTGAAGTGCGCCAGCACCGGGGCAGGGAAGCCCTTGATCTCGCGCACCGGTTCGCGCTTGCCCGCAGTATCAGGGCGCGCTTCGAACTCAAGGCCGAGCCGCGCATGCAGCTCGGCCTCCATCCGCGTGTTGTAGAGCTCGGAGGCGGCCACCGTCATGCGGTACAGGCCACGCGCATCCAGCGCCCGCCACTTCCCGTCAACACCCAGGACCTTGCTGGAAACCGCGAGATGGGAGTGGAGATTCGGCTCTCCTAGCCTGTTGTCCGCGTGCTCGAACACCGCCGCGATCAAGCCGTGAGTCTCAATCTGAGCCTGGCCGGACGAACCGGTGCGCGTGTGCGCCGCGTGCTCCTCGAGCACCGCCAGCGCTGCATCACGGGCTGCCTGGTGCGCCTGCTCGATTGCTTCCTGTACCCAAGCTCGCGGGTCCAAGCCCCACAGTCGAGAGACGGACGCGACCGGGGTAAAGACTAGGTCGAACCCGGCCACCGCCCTCCGCTGCCGCCGCGCCTCCTCGCGCTTGACCTTCTTCTCCTCCGTCGCTGTCGGGGCTCGTCCCGTCTCCCGCTGGATCGCCTCCAAGCGCGCCGATACCCGGTCATCGAACGGCCCCAGGTCCTTGTATTCGGCGTACGGGCGGCCCAATGACGCCGCCTTGCGCGCCTCCGCGTTGACGGTCGCCAGTTGCTTCTCGGTCATCCCGGCCTCGACGTGCTCGCGCCGGTAGGCGGACATGATCGCCCCGGCATCTGGGTGCAGCCCGAGGCCGAACAGCGCCGTCATCTGCTCCTCGGACACCGCGCCCGAGATGCCAAGGGCGCTCAACCCGTGCCCGATCCACCGGCCCGGCGGATTGCCACTCTGGGTGTAGTACTCCGCAGCAGACCTGCCGCGCTCCGGGCTAGTGTCTCCCGCAGCGACCTGCCTGGTCAGGTACGTATAACCGTCACCTGCGGTGATCTTGTGGACCGTCATCACGAGCCTGATCACCACCTCGGCTGGGCGAACTGCACCGCCGCGCCCGTCGCGGCGCCCATGATCAGATTAACTGCAAAAGGTGTGTTCATGCCATTTGAGCTGTTTTGTTCAGGAGGGCGAGCAGCGTGCTCCCGTCGGCAGGCTATGAGCTGGCCTCTTGCGTACGAGGACGGCCTGGACCGCGGAGTCTTGTCATTTGAAGTGGCACGCTCCAGCCTGCCCTCTCCAACGACAGCGCGCCTGCTCAAAATCCTCTGGCGGAAGAGTCAGACGACTTCTGCCAAAGCTTCTACACTGCACCGAAGCCAGACGGCGCATACGGGCCCGGTCACCGCAACACGTCGCTGCTCAGCAACGGTCACGGCGGCATGATCTTGCTCGACGTCGTCCACGGCCGCATCATGTTCGTCGAGGTCCTCTTCTACCCACCCGCATCCGTGCTCTACAGGGATGTGACGCGCGGCCGCCAGGATCACGGCCTTGAAAGGACCGGTCGACCGCGCTCTTGAGGCCAGCTCGGTCGCCATCGTGCCAGATACGCGGCGAAGTCTTCACGCACGTACTGAGGATCTACTGGCAACAGCCGGATCTGCACCCGCTCATCGGCCCACCAGACCTCGAAATCCGTCTCGGTCCCGTCCACCGGCCACCGCCCCGCTTCAGCAGGCAGCAGAAGCGCGTCGACGAACCCTCCGACTGGAAGTGCGACCTCGACGAACACTCCGATGCCACCGGGCCGCGGCACATGAACAACCCGCCCAGGGAGCCGTTGCCCGAAACGCAGCCCGGCACGAATCCTCATCCACTGCCCCGCCGTGACCACCGCGCCATCCTCCCACCACACCGGCAGTACCCGGCGGCATACCCTAAAGCGCATGACGACACCGGAGACAGTCGGTTCACCCGGTACCCCGAGCCCGCTGCCGCCGGCCGCCCAGCTCTACACGCACACGGACTGGGCTTCGCTGGGCCACGCGAACCCGTTCGACTTCGACCTGGCCAGCACGCTCACACTGCTCCTGCACGACGACGCCGCGACGCGAGCCAACGCGCTCCACGATCTCCAGTCGGCCGTACACCACCAAAACACGATCTACCCCTCCACCACGCCCGTGGCACTGTATATCGCCGCTTTGCTCTTCGACCCACGAACGGATGGCGTCGGTGTTTACGGTCGGAACGACGTCCCTCGAACGCTGCGGGCTGCGCTGCTCGACTGGCTCGGAGAACTAGCCGATGACGTGGGCGAACAGTCCGCCGCAATCGCCCAGCGCTTCGGCTATGCAACCACCGCCGAGGAAACAGCGCTGCGCGCACTACGCCCGACGCTCCTGAACGCCGCAACGGCATTCGCCGACTCCCAAGACTCCGATGTCCGGCACGCCGCCGTAACCACGACGCTGCTGCTGCTCGACACCATCGAGGAGCGCCGACGCCACGAAACCGCGTACGCCCAACTCGTCGAGGAGATCCTGGCAACCAGCTCAAACCGTTACCACCGTGCCAGGGCACTCGACAGCCTCGACGCATGGGGACACGACACCACGATGCTCCGACGAACCGAACCCGGCACAGCCGACAACACCATGATCGCCTGGGCCGACGAACCGCCGTTCTAACGAGGTCGCGGACCCGACCGGACGCCTTCATCCGAACAACAACCACCACGGTTGGGCGCGAGCGGCGCCTGCGATCGAAACACCATCATGGTGACGCACCGACGAACGTTCGGGACTCCGGCACCCTACGATCAACGCGCTGACCTGGCCCGCGAAGTTCAAAGACAAGTTGAGACTCTAGCCGCGTACATGTGGTGATCGACTCACGGTCTCAGCTCGCCGAACTGCGGTCAATACGAGCCAGCCACCTTCGAATTGTCTGCGTGGTGACGTTGTACCGAACAGCGAGATCACTGGTCCGAGGCCGCGGCTGCCCCTCATCGGCAAGCTGGTCCAGGTAGGAAGCGAGGACGTCGATCCGCGCTTCCGCATCGGCGGCGATTCGCGGTGGCGTTCCCCGTCGTCGTCTCGGTGCCAGGTCCTTCGCTCCAGCCGGCTTGCCGACTCTACCTGGCGCCGCCTCGTGGCGACGTACAAGATCACCACGACGCCAATACCGTAAGCTGTGGGTCTCGATGGACCGCGGTCGCGCGGGCAACTGCTGAACCTGCTGGACGAATGTCTCCACCGAAACTCCAACGACCTCCGCGGCCTCAGAATCGTCGAGTAGGTCGTCGTCGGAAGGTTCCTGGCGGGGCGCGCGAGGCTGTCCAGACGCGTACGCCGCTACCTCGGCCCGATTCCACACTCGGTCTCGTGCTCGATGCGGATTGAGCGGAGGCGGGAATCCGGGCCGGTCAACGATCTTCTGGAGTCGGAGCTTGCTCAGGCTCACCCCGAGGATCCGGGCGACTTCGGGGGCATCGACAGGGTCGGCATCCGCAGGAATCACCGTCATCCTCCACCTCACGTGACCGAAACGGGTCGTTCCGGCATGCCCGAACGACCCGAGCCTACGGCTTAGACTCTGAGGTTGCAGGCACCTTCGTAGCCTGCGTTGGTGATGGGCCGGCGAGGCTTCCACCCGCTTGAGCGGCCACCTCGTCGGCCCGCGCCGCGCCTTCACGCGCGCAACTCCACGACGACGTCGCCGACAGGGGCGAATGCGCCGACCACTCCGCTCAACCGCGGTGGGCATGCATGGCGACGTTCGCGTCGCGTCCCGGGCAAAAGCTGTGGGCCGGGGCAGTCGCCCCGGCCCACAGTCAAGCCATGCCCGCTAGTTCACGTGGAGGTGCGCTCGCGGCTCGGTGAGCCTCCGCAGCACCTTGGCGGAGCACCAGCGAACCTGCGCCTGAGTGACGTTGGACTCGATGCCGAGAAGGTCTGACGACCATCGCTCGGCAATGAGCTGACGGATCAGGTGACCCAGCGAGTACGTGTCGCACGCCTTGAGGCTCCAGATGCCGAGCAGGTCCGCGGACTCCCATCGGCCGAGCGAGAGGGCGCACCACCCGGCGACCGCCAGCGGGGCGGCTCCGGTGAGGTCCGCCTTGCCCGCCATCCGCGAGAGACCGAGAGCCACGCCGAGTACGCGGCGCGCGCCCTCCCCGGTGTGCGCGAACGTGCAGAGGTAGTCACGGACCACGACGTCCTCGGCGATCCGGCGCAGCAACGTCGCCGCCCACGGGTCACCCGCGATCTTGTGGGCGACCGTGACACCGAGGACCACGCGGTCCACCAGGGTGCGGTCCTCCTGGCTGAGCTTCGAAACCAGCTCGACCTTCTGCTCCCTGTCGAGGTTGGCGCTGTTGTCCCACATCTTCATCTCAAGCTCCTTCATGCATTGCCGTTGCGTTGGTGTCGTTGCTGCGGCTTCCACTCCGCTGCAACATCTCTAATATACCGCTCTTAAATTTGTTCAATGCGTGATCGCTCCGAAGAAACAGGAACTTTCACTCGATTGGGGGACGCCCGAACGTAAGCTCAGGGCGGCAGCAGTGGCAGATTTACAGCCATCTGCTTACGGTGGTGAACATGGCTCGACGAACCGGAGCGTCAGCGAAAGCACTAGCGCTGACCAAAGCGACCGAAGCAGTGGCCCGCCGCGACGCGGAGCGCATCGAACGGGAGAAACGCCTCGCAGCCACCTTGGCGGAGTACTTCCACGCCCAGGGCGAAGCGGACCGCATCCGGGCCGCCGCCGACGAGGCCGCCGCGCCGTTCGACGCGGCAATGTGCGCCGCCATACACGGCCTCGAAGCCCTCGGCGAAACCCGGAGAGGTATAGCGAGCCTCACGGGCTTGCCGCTATGCCGTGTTCGCGAGCAACTCGCCGAGCACGCCGCACAAGGCTCACAGTAACCGCGCAGTGCACCGGCGAGTCACTCGGACTCTGGCGAGCGCGCGGCTTGAGGAGAAGCGGTGGGGCCACCGTGATAATCCCGGCGCAACGCGGCACGTGACCCATGTCCACCGCGAGCTCAACTGCTTGCGCCAGCCGGCAACGCCGTGAGGTGCGCCTGTCCGGTCGCCACGCGCATCGTCTGCGGCACTATGAGGAACGTAATCTTCCTAATGGCCGCCTAGCGTGAAGAGGTAGACAGCGAGGACACAAGGAGGCAAGTCAATGGTGGACATGAAGCTTGAACTGGTGGCCGTCCCGGTTTCTGACGTGGACCTTGCCAAGGCGTTCTACACCGACAAGGTTGGCTTCAACGCCGACCACGACCACACGGTCAGCGATGAGATCCGTTTCGTGCAACTGACTCCGCCCGGGTCGGCGTGCTCGATCGCGATCGGCAAAGGCATCGTCGAGGGCGAGCCGGGGAGCGTGCGCGGCCTGCAAATGGTGGTCACCGACATCGAGGCCGCACACGCGGAGCTTGCCAAGCGCGGCGTGGCGGTCAGCGACATCCAGGACCTCGACTGGGGCCGGTTCGTCTTCTTCGCCGACCCGGACGGCAACAAGTGGGCGCTTCAGCAGCTGCCACAGTGGCGTGACTGAGCGTCCGACGCTGAGCCGGCGCGCTCAACCGTGCCGCGTCGGACCGTCTACTACTGCTGCGCCGACGCCCGCTGTCAGCGCAGCAGCGCGCTATTCGATGAGAGAGCTTTCGGCCCGGCACTCCGGCGGATGCGCGAGGAGAGCGTCAGCATCCGCGCGCCTGTTCGCTGCGCGATTGGCTCCGAGGCGCGGAAGCGCCTGCACCACATAACGTCGCGCCGTGCCGCGGGAGAGCGGCGCAGGAAGTGACGCAGCGGCGTCGTATGCAGCGGCATTGCGTTCTCGCTCATCTACCGAGAAGAGGCGCAGATCGCCGAGAGCCACCTGCTGCGCCAGTGCGGATTCGAACGCGACGCGCTTCGGCCCAGGGCCACGGCCGCGCCCCTGGCACGGAAATCCGTCTGCACGCTTGCCAAGGTTCTTGCGCGGCGCGTCTGTCTGCGCCGGTTCCTCATCCGCCGCCTGGGCCGGAGCGGCGCACAATGCGCCATTGGTATCCTCCTGCTCCTCTTCCACTCGCTCAGGGCGCGGCGGTTCTGCTGCGTGGCGCAGCACCGCACGCCATGTGCGCCACATCATCGAAGGGAAGTTGAGCCAGAGCACGAAGGTGCGCCATGTACCGCGCCGCATCTCTTCCTTGGTCAACAGATTGCGCAGGTTGGCCAGAAGGTGCTCCAGAAAGACGGCGTACATCAACGGCGGAATGGCAGCGACGAGGTAGCCGCCAGGGTTATGAGACGGCGTATGAAGCACGTTCATCGCCACGCTCGCGCCGATGCAGCTGGCGAGCGTGAGGCACGTTGAGGCTCCGCGCCGTCGGCGCAGCGCCTCGTACAGGCGCAGCATCGAGACGCCAGCCGTGCCCGCATCCAGCAGCAGAGCCCAGACCCTGGCTTCGGGCGCCTTGTTGCCGTTGTGGGCCAGGACGTAGTCGACCTGAGCGTGGTACGAAAGCCACGCGGAAGCGCCGGCGAGCACGAGCAATACGACGCTCGCCAGAATCAGCAGGCCGTTGACCACCCACGTGGGCAGCTCCGCAGCATCGGAGGACTGCTCGTGTCGGCGGGCGGATGTGGCCGTGCGTGCGTGTAAAGCCATAGTCTGGTCGTACATCAGGGGTTCGCTCCTCTGATCAGGCCCCGGTGGCCATCGGCCAAGATCTCCACCGGGGCTGCCTTACATCGAGCTCAGCGGTTTTGAGTCATCTCCCGCTCTTCGAGAAACAGCAGCCACGAAGCCAGGAGTTGCTCCTCGGTGTCGCCGTGCAGTCGGCCGCGGTGCCGAAGCATGCCGTCGACAGCGACGCGGATCAGCGTGTTGGACGTGATGCGCTCGACTTTGGTGCTCCGCGCGTCGTGAAGGTTGCGAGCGAAGTCATCCAGGCTGGTCCACTGATCCGGCCTGATCCGCGCCGTCTTTGGACGTGTGGACGCCATCGCTGTCGACTCGCTGAGTTCGACGTCTTCGGAGGGGGTCATGGTGACCTTTCTCGGGCTGGGTCGCACGTGGCACGTAGCGAGTGCTCAGTCCATTTCTAGCCCGTCGGAGTTCGGTTTCCCAGAACTTTCACCCTTTTGGAGTCTCTGAACTTTCGAACTTCGGAAGTACGATGTTTATGGAAGCACAAGAGGGGGCCGGGTTGCCGCCCGACCCCCTCAACAGATGCCCGCCTCGGTGTTCGAGCACCGGTCGGGCCAGGACACCCTGTATAGGAGGGAATCCAATGTTCCATTTTGCCACCCCCGGCGACTCTCCCTCGCCCGCGGAGGACGAGCTCTTCCGCCTCCTCAGCGACGGCGCCGACGCCCCCCTCGACCCGCTGGGGCGCCTCAGTATGCTGCTGATGGACGCCAGCCCGCACCTGATCGCCGTGGTCCTCGCGGCGATCATCGGCTTCGGGTCGGATGAGAGGTGGGCCTGGTGAGCGGGCAAACGGCGATCCTCATCGAAAGCGACGGTGCGATCACCACCCCGCCGTTCGCCGGAATCGCAGAACCCGATCACCCGGGAGGACGGCTCTGGCACGTCCGCAGCCTCCTCGACGCGGCTTATCCGCAAGGCGCCAAGATCCCGGGAAACCATCGAATTGGTTGCCTGGGTCGACGGGTACGGCCGACGCCGCATGCGGGACGCGAACGTGGTGGTCAGCCACATCCTCGCCAGCACGGTCGGCACACCGTTGCAGATCATCTGCGGACCCGTGCTGATCACCGGCGGCTCGCCTGAAGGGCCGTTAGGGCTGGGATCCACGCAAGTCGTCGAGGCGTTCGAGCGCCTCGGACTGGAAGTTGGCGACGAGCCCTCCGCGGGCTAGCGGAGCGCGCCCGAATCCGTGGGGCTGGGTTGCCACCCAGCCTCACGTCTCACCCACCTGGCTCGGCGTTCGAGCGCCGAGCCAGGCCACGACGTCCCTGTATAGGAGGGCTTCAATGCCTCAGCTCACCATGTCCCGGCGCAAGTTCGCCGGAGTACCAGTCATCATGACCACCGCCGCCGCTCCCCCGCCTGGCGTGCGGAGCGAGTCGCGTCAACTCGTCGCGCTCGGCTGGCTCTCGCGGACCGCCGGCCAAGTCACCGTCTTCGGCCAGTTGGCCGACCGCAACTCGCCTCCGACCGGTCGGTGATTGCCATGTCCGACCTCAACGAGAGCTACGTTGCGAAAGCGCTGATCGCCGACGCGCTGTTCTGCTCCGACCTCAGGACCGGCGCTTCACCCAATGACAGCGAGTTGGCTGACGCGATCCGTTCCGCATTGCAGCGGCGTCGTGGCTGGAACGGCTGCACCCGCGCGGTTGCCACGGCGTTCGTCGAGTCGCCCATCAGCGCTGCCGAGCGTGAAGCGTGGTGCCACCAACTCGCCGTCCACGCACTGACCGCTGCCGAAGTCCGCGCAGTGCTCAGCCGAATGGAGTAGTGCCCAGCGACCGGGCAGGCGCTTGAGCGGCAGGTAAAAGGGCTTCCGGGTGTTCATTCCCGCATAAGCAGCCAATGCCCGTTAGCTTGCGCGAACGATAACCGTAATCCAGCATGAACAGTAAGCCCAGTCGGACGCGATCGTTCAGCTGGAGCGAACAGTGGACATAGAAAGCGGCCCCGGCGCTCAGTCGCCAAACAGTCCGCCGGGGCCGCACCCCCTGCAAGGAGGCGATCCCATGATGCCCCAACCCCCCAGTCGTACTCCCGCTCCCGACACTGGAGCGTTCGTCGGCCCGTTCGCGGTCGGCGCATCTGGCGTGGACAGTGAGTCCGCGCTCCATCCCACCAACGTCGCGAACGCCGCGTGGGCTGGTGACGCCGACGGCCTGCTGAGCACCGAGGAGGTCGCTGCCCTGCTCGGCGTTGACCCCTCGACGCTTCGCCGCTGGCGGAACGCGAAGCCGCCCGAGGGGCCGACTTTCGTGCCGATCTCCGAGCGAGTCACGAAGTACTGGAGGAGCGACGTTCTCGGCTGGCTCAGCCGGATGCGCGTCGTCACCGCGGCCCCGGCGACCAAGAAGGCGGGCCACTGATGGTCGACAAGATTGAAATCCCGCTCGGCGTCAAGGTTTCAACAGACATCGAGTATCGCGGCCCCTACCCCAGCCCGTACCGCGCCCGCGCTCGCTGGTGGGATCCGGCGGAGAAGCGCCGTCGGTCCGCCTCCGACTCGTTCAGCACCGAGGACGAGGCCAAGGCTTGGCTCGACGGACTCGTCCAGCAGGCGTCCGTCGGAGTCGATCCCGACAAGGCGAACATGACGCTCAAGGAGTACGGAGAATCCGTGTGGACCCTGGCGTTTCGCGGGCTCGAGCCGAAAACGCTTGACCCGTATGGCTTGGGATGGCGAAAGCTCGTCGTGCCGTCGATCGGTCACATCGATGTCCGCAAGCAGTCCATCGGGATCACCGACCGCGCTGTCCACGCATGGATCGCGGAAGGGATTGGCAAGTCGATGGTGAAGAACGCGCTCGCCGCCGTGGGCCGCGTGGGAGACCAGGCAATCCGCGATGGCCTGATCAGCACCAACCCGTTCCGCATCACCGGGTGGCAAAGCGCGTACGCGAAGGCCGTGGCAGAGCTCGAAGACCCCCGCGCTCTCGCCCTGGCCGACTACGCGGCGCTCAAGAAGCTCTCGAACGCTCTCGTCGCGGCCTCGGCGGACAAGCGCTACAAGGACCGTCGCGGGTATGACGGGTGGGGCGACGTCGTCGAGTTCATGGCGTGTACGGCCAGCCGCATCGGCGAGGTCTCCGGCGTGCGCGCGGCTGACATCGACCTGGAGACCTGGATCTGGACGCTCACGCGGCAGACGACACCGAGCCCTGGCGGACTTCAGGACAAGCGCCCGAAGAGCAAGCGAGCCAGGCACGTGCCGATCATGCCCGAGATCCGTCCCATGGTGCGGCGCCGTGTCGAACTCGCGATGGCGAACGGCGGCAAGATGGCGCGGGTCTTCGCCGGCCCGCGCGGTGGCCGCATCACGACCGCTGTCCTGCGTGACGCCACCGACTGGGACAACGTGGTGACCCAGCTCGGATACGAATACCTTCGGCGGCACGATCTCCGGCACACGGGCTTGACGTGGATGGCCGATGCCGGAGTGCCGCTGCACGTGCTTCGGGAGATCGCCGGGCACGGAGATCTCGCGACGACCCAGCGCTACCTTCACGCGAGTCACGACAAGATCCACAGCGCGGGCCACGCCCTCCAGACCTACCTTGTGGGCCCCTGGTCCCAAACTGGTCCCAAAGACCCTCTGGGAGGCTCCCATCCTTAGAAAGGCATTGCCATAAGCAAAGGCCGCTGGCCTGGGATTTCTCCCGGCCCAGCGGCCTTTTTCTCTGGTCGGGCTGACAGGATTTGAACCTGCGACCCCCTGACCCCCAGTCAGGTGCGCTACCAAACTGCGCTACAGCCCGGAACTACTGTGGTCGCGGCTTGCGCCGCTGTAACCAGGAAGAACCATACCGCATCCGTGGCGGGAATCTCACCTCGGTAGATCGTGTTGGATCACGGCGGGGCACCCGTAGCTAGCGCGGAGGTATGAGATGAGTGGCACGGCGTATGACGAGGGCGCGGTCGTCGACAGCCCGACGGAGTGGGTCAACTCGCACATTCAGCAGTACGTGGCCTCGGACGGCGCCGAGGGGCACGAGTTCCGGAACGGGGCGCCGATCTTGCTGCTGAGCGTGCTGGGGCGCAAGTCGGGGGTGTGGCGGCGGAGCGCGTTGATCTATGGGCGGTCGGGGGATGCGTACGTGGTGGTGGCGTCCAAGGGCGGGGCGCCGGCGCACCCGGCCTGGTTTACGAACCTGGTGGCGGAGCCTATGGTGCACGTGCAGGTCAAGGGCGAGGAGTTCGCGGCGCGGGCTCGGGTGGCCGAGGGGGACGAGCGGGCTCGGCTCTGGGATTTGATGGCGGAGATCTGGCCGGATTACAACCAGTACCAGACGAAGACGGATCGGGAGATTCCGGTGGTCGTCCTGGACCCGGTGGAGGGCTAAGGGCTAGCAGGGACTCGTCGGAGGAGATCCGTGGGTGCGCGGATTCGGGCGCGGCGCGCGCTCGGTCAGCTAGCGCGGATCCGGGTGCGATGGGCTCTCGGTGGGGCGAGCGCGGGTGGCGGGGACGACAGGTGCCCTCGTCGAGCAGAAGCGGCCGCGGCGAGCTCGGATGGCGGGTACGACACGCGCGCTCGTCGAGCGGAAGCGGCCGGCCGGGGCTGGGCGACGGCGACGGCGACGCGCACGCTCGGCTGCGGGCGGACCCATGACCGGCCGGGCGACGGCGACGCGCACCCTCAAGCTGGCAGGCGGCCCACTGGACGACAGGACGACGCACCGGGACGGCAGCGCGAGGCGCGGGACGACAGGACGACGCGCGGTACAACAGGACGACGCGCAGGACGACAGGACGAGGCGCTGGACGACAGGACGACGCGCAGGACGACAGCACGACGCGCGGGACGGCAGCACGAGGCGTGGTACGGCAGGACGACGAGCAGGACGGCAGCACGACGCGCGGGAACGCCGGAGCGAGACCCACTGGCCGCCGGAGCGCAAGCGCAAGCGCAACCCGCCGCCCCGCGGCGTTAGACGACCAGGCGGAGGGTGCGGGTCGCCGGGGTGATGGTGACGGTCTGGCCCCAGGCGAGCTGGATGCGGTCGGCTTCCATGCCGTCGCCGAAGATGACCAGCGAATCGCTGCGGACCAGCACCGTCAGGGCCTGGTCGCCCTTGATCACGCCTTCGGTGAGGTCGGCGCCGGTGGTCGGGGACGGCCAGGCTTCGCGGACGAACCAGGCTAGGTCGCGGGCCTCGGGGGTGGGGAGCGCTAGGTCGGTGCGGCGCTCCTTGGCGACGGAGCGGAGCCAGCCGGTGGCGCCGGTGCCGGTGCCGGCTAGCAGGCCGGAGGAGGATTGGGGCTC
>NZ_JAGSOH010000377.1 GCF_018139625.1 Actinospica acidithermotolerans
GTCGAGGTGCTCGCGGCGGCGGTTCCGGGTGCGGGTGCGGACAGCGCGATGGCGAGGATGCCGCCGGGGGCCAGGTGGCAGGCGGCGGCGCGCAGCGCCGGGTTCGCGAACTCGTAGAGCAGGTCCAGCGGGTGGTGCTCGAGGGTTTCCTCGGGGCTGTTCTGGATCTCGAGGACGGCCAGGTGGACCTTGCCGCGGCGCGGTCGGGGACGGGTCGCGGTGTGCGGATCGTGGCGGTCGGGCAGGGGTTGGTAGGCGAGGATGCGGTTGTCGTTGCAGAAGCCGCGCGAGTCGGCGGCGACGACGGACTGGTGCGGGGTCGCGTACTCGGTGACCACGCGGTGCAGCGCCCAGGCGGGCAGGACCGCGGGGGCGGTGTCCGGATCGAGCGAGGGGCTATGGAGCGGGGGAAGCC
>NZ_JAGSOH010000378.1 GCF_018139625.1 Actinospica acidithermotolerans
GCGGCACGGCGCCGATGCGCACCTGGGCGATGTCGCGGATCAGCACGGGCGTGCCGCCCCGGGACGCGACCACGATGCGGCCGATGTCCTCGGCCGAGCGCAGCAGGCCCAGGCCGCGGATGGTGTACTGCTGCGCGCCCTGCGCGACGTAGCTGCCGCCCGCGTTGGCGTTGCCGCGGCCCAGCACGTCCAGCAGGTTCTGGAAGCTCACCTTGTACGCGCGCAGCTTGTCCATGTCGGGCTGCACTTCGTACTGCTTGATGGCGCCGCCCATGGCGACCACGTCGGCCACGCCGGGTACCTGCCGCAGCGCGCGTTCCACCGTCCAGTCCTCGATGGTGCGGATGTCGGTGGTGGTGAGGCCGTCGCCCTTGAGGCGATAGCGCATGATCTCGCCCACCGGCGTGGCGTTGGG
>NZ_JAGSOH010000379.1 GCF_018139625.1 Actinospica acidithermotolerans
CACTAAACAATTCAATTTGTTGATATCCCTGTTGACCAATCCATTCACCTATAATTTGACCTGCTTTATAATCATCATGCACAATACTATGAAGTTGTTCATGTTGTTGACCAACAATTACGATTGGTACATTCATTTTATTAATGACTTCTATATGTCTCTCTGTTATGTCTGTAGCCATTAAAACAATACCATCTACTTTACTGCGTGCTAATGTTTCAAGCGCTTGTATTTCTGCTTCGATATTTAATCCTGTGTAATTTAAAATTAATTGTGATTCATATTTTTGGCATTGTTTTGCCAATCCTTTGATTGTTTCATCTACTGCATATGAATTCATTCTAGGTATAATGGCACCAATAAGGTGTGTTTGTCTCGCTCTTAAACTTTGAGCAAATTGATTCGGTTGATAGT
>NZ_JAGSOH010000380.1 GCF_018139625.1 Actinospica acidithermotolerans
ACCGCGCCCGACACCGGCTTCCAGATGCCGCTCACCGTCAAGCCCACGCCGCCCAACCCGAACGGCCTGGCCGACTACACGGTGCAGATCAAGCTCGACGGCGTGTCGCAGTACGGCAAGGCCTTCGCCGTGTCGAACCTGTCGCAGGACGGCTACACGGCCGGCGAACTCACGGGCATCAGCATCGAGAACAACGGCACGGTGATGACGCGCTACTCCAACGGCGTGACGCGCGCCGAGGGGCAGGTGGCGCTGGCCAGCTTCCGCAACACGCAGGGCCTGGCCTCGGTGGGCAACAACAACTGGGTGGAAACGTTCCAGTCGGGCCAGCCGGTGCTGGGCACGCCCACCGAAGGCAAGTTCGGCGGGCTGCGCTCCGGCGCGCTGGAGGATTCCAACGTGGACCTCACGGC
>NZ_JAGSOH010000381.1 GCF_018139625.1 Actinospica acidithermotolerans
GTCCAGTGGAAGCCGATCGGTCAGCCCATTGCCGCCATATACCTCAAGGTCCGCCGACCCGTTGTTGGCTCTCAAACCGGCATAGCTCAGGCCAGCGCCACCATCCAGTCGTACCCCCAAGCCTGCAGCGTCAGGCGTGATGCCAGGATTACCGCTGCGACCACTGCCGAAGGTGTAGAGCGAGCTTGTCGACATGCTGGCTGCCAGGCTTTGCCCAAGGGCATTGCCAAACGCATCAGTCGCCACCTGCTGGACGCTGACACGCCCACCCTTCAGCACCGCGGTAGCCATCCCAGCTGCGAAGCCCGACACGGTTCCACGCGCCAACCCCGTCGCGAAATCGCTCTCAAAACCTCCAAACACATTGCCGCTCTGCAGCACCTGCCCCACCGATGCTCCCACGCCCGCACC
>NZ_JAGSOH010000382.1 GCF_018139625.1 Actinospica acidithermotolerans
ATTAAAAGGTGCTAAAGTTACAAAAGTATATGGCGATCAAAATAGTGTATGTTTTGTGCCAGGGGAAAAAGCAACCGAATTATTATTTGACAGTAAACCGAATTCAATTGTTATGTTACATAACCATCCTGGACAGTCTAGTTTTTCTCTTACAGACTTGTATTTATTTATATTTAATAATTCTATTAAAACACTGACAATTGTTACAAATAAAGGTCAAACAAAGTACTTAACTAAGACAAAAGAATATTGCAAATCAACTTGTATTGATTGTATAAAAAAATATAATAAAAATAAGAATATAAAAAAATTCAATCATAAGGATATTGATATGATTCTAAAGAGATTATATAATAGTGGTAACATAATATATAAAGTTAGGTGATTAAAATGTATTTTGCACAGTTAGAT
>NZ_JAGSOH010000383.1 GCF_018139625.1 Actinospica acidithermotolerans
CTCTTTTTCTCTTTTGAAAGTACGGCCATTTTACTGGAATAAATGTATCATTTATTGATGTTACACACAATCAATACAATTTATAATTGATTTGTGTTAATGTATTTTTAAATAGTTTTGGCTGAAAAATAACATAAGTAATATTTTGATTCGATCACTGTTTATTGGAGGATTTATATGGCTGGTATAATCAAAGAAATTTCAAAACAAGATGCTAGTGAATTAGTTGAATTAGCAACTAGAACATTTTATGACACGTTTGGTTCTTACTATGATGACAAAGATTTTGATCAATTTTTTAAAGACAATTATACTGTAGAAAAATTTACACAAGAGATTAACCATGTAGATTCATTTCATTATTTTTATCAAGAAGATGGTGCGAATGTTGGTTATATAAAGATGAATAT
>NZ_JAGSOH010000384.1 GCF_018139625.1 Actinospica acidithermotolerans
ATGCCGAAGTGCAGCACCGTCGCGCCGGCCGTCATGCGCCCACCTGCGCCGCAGGCGCAGCCCGGCCCGAGGCATCCGTGCGGATGCGCATCGAGAGCCGTGTCAGCTCTTCCAGCAGCTGGGCGACGTTGCGGGTGGCGGCGGTCTGCGCCTCGGTCGCGTCGTGGATGCCGGCGATGGACGCGGTCGTCTGTTCCACGCCCTGCACGATGCGCTCGAAATTCTCCGCCGCCTGCGACGATATGTCGCCGCCCTGGCGCACGCGCCCCACCGACTCGGCGATCAGCTTGGTGATCTCGCGCGTCGCCTGCGACGACTTCTCGGCCAGCTTGCGCACCTCGTCCGCGACGACCGAGAAGCCCAGGCCGTGCGAGCCGGCCCGCGCGGCCTCGATGGCGGCATTGAAGGCC
>NZ_JAGSOH010000385.1 GCF_018139625.1 Actinospica acidithermotolerans
GGGCAGAACACCTGGCGCACCTGCGGCTGCGCCTGCAGCCAGCGGGCCACCTGCAGCGCATGGCGCTCGTGCATCTGCAGCCGTGCCGACAGGGAGCGCATGCCGCGCAGCACGAGCCAGGCGTCGTCGGGGCTCACCGCCATGCCGAAGGCGTCGCAGCGATCCGCGAGCGGCTGCCACGCCGCCTCGGTGGTGGAGACGGTGCCCATCATCACGTCCGAATGGCCCGAAAGGTATTTGGTGGCGGCCATCACGGACACGTCCGCCCCCAGCGCGAGCGGGCGGTACTGCAGGCCCGATCCCCAGGTGTTGTCCGCCACCAGCAGCGCGCCGTGGGCATGGGCGATGCGTGCCAGTTCCGGCAGGTCGCACATCTCGTAGACGAGCGAAGCGGGGCATTCGGCATACAC
>NZ_JAGSOH010000386.1 GCF_018139625.1 Actinospica acidithermotolerans
CATATGGCATAAGTGGACCTATGATTGAGCGAATGGCTAGATGAACATGATCGACGAAAATAGTGTTGTTACCATTAATCGTAAAAGGAATAAAGAAACATAGTATGCCCACTAAACTATAGACAAAAAAACGCCATGCACTTGGTTGTTGTGCATTAGAATGATATTGATTCATTAAAGCAACCCCTTTGTTTAAATGAATACACAAAACTGTATGATGCATCTTCCCCTTAATGAGATGAATCATTATTTTAATTTAGAAAAATCTGAAAACTTAATATAATTGTATAGTTTGAATTATTTTCAGACCAATACAAATTAACTAATTATATATAGATTGAAACTATATAGCTTAATAAAATATTTATCTTAAATGTTGTTGTGTTGATTCAACGTCACAATTAAAGTG
>NZ_JAGSOH010000038.1 GCF_018139625.1 Actinospica acidithermotolerans
GCGGGGATTCGGACGGCGGAGGGTCAGGCAATTGAGGCGAAAAAATTCGATCGGCGCTGTCGGGGCACGGCGTAGGGTGAGGCTGGAGGGCGGAAAAGCGCGGGCGCGCAATGCGTATCGCGCGACGGGAGGAGCGGGGCTGTGCGCGAGGTGGGCACGATCGAAGAGCTGTGGCGGTATCCCGTCAAGTCGATGCTGGGCCAACGGCTCGCGGAGGCGAAGGTCGACGAACACGGACTTCCCGGGGATCGACGGCTGGCGCTCGTCGACCGGGAGACCGGCAGGATCGCCAGCGCGAAGACGCCGCGACTGTGGCGTGAACTGCTGAAATGCGTCGCAGCAATCGATGACGGAGCACGAGCCCGTGACGACGACGCCGGCAGTGGCGGTGGCGGTGGCGGTGGCGAGCGGTACGGCGCAGCGCTTGCCGCGGCCGCCGTGCGCATCACGCTGCCCGGCGCGAAGCCGCTGTGGACTACGGATGCCGACGTCGATGAGCGACTGTCCTCGTACACAGGCCGCTCGGTGCACCTGACCGACACACCGCCCGAAGGTGCGACGCTCGAGCGCTCGATCCCCGACGCGATCTTGGCCGCCGGCGTGAACGCGGAGGTCGACGCGGCGCTCGTCGAGATCGGGAGCGGCTCGCCGCCCGGGACGTTCGTCGACTTCGCGCCGCTGCACCTGATCACGACGTCCACGCTGGACCGGATCGCCGAGCTCAGTCCGCGCGGAGCGATCGAACCGCAGCGCTACCGTCCGAACCTGGTGATCCGCACCACGGGCCGCGGCGTCGCAATGGGAGATTTCCCCGCCACCGGCTTCCTCGAGAACGACTGGCTCGGCCGCGAGGTCCGCATCGGTCCCGACCTTCTCATTGAGATCATCGCCGCGACCCCGCGCTGCGCGATCCCGACGCTGGAGCACGGTCCGCTGCCTCGGGACCCGATGGCCCTGCGCACCGTCGCCACTCACAACCGCATCCCCCCGCTCGCAGATGTCGCTCCGGAGCCCTGCGCCGGAGCCTATGCTCGAGTCATAGTGCCCGGAAGGATCGAGCCGGGCGACAAGGTCCTGGTGAGCGTGGACTAGGAGGCATTGAACCGTATGCCGAATAGATTTCGACTCAAGCGCGTGTACGACCCTGCCGCGAAGGAGGACGGCACGCGGGTGCTGGTCGACCGGCTGTGGCCGCGCGGCGTGAAGAAGGAGAACGCGCACCTCGACGAGTGGGCCAAGGACCTCAGCCCGTCGACCGAGCTGCGCAGGTGGTTCCACGCCGACCGCGATTCCCGCTTCGAGGAGTTCGCGCACCGCTACGCCGCCGAGCTGTCCAGCCCGGACCAGCAGGAGCGCCTCGCCGACCTGCGGGCAAAGGCGAAATCCGGCCCGGTGACGCTCCTGACCGGCGCCGCCGACCCGTCGCACAGCCACCTGGCCGTACTCCTCGACGAGCTCACTGCGAAAAAGTGATCGGCGGCGCCCGATCAGGCACGATGCGAAATTTCACATCGAGCGTTGGGAAGGCGGCCCAGGGTCCCCCAAAGTGATCGGCGGCGCCCGACGTCCCCGACGCCCCGTCGGCCCCGTCGGCCCCCGGACGCGGCATACCCCGGCGGCTAGCTTCCGTCGCGAAGGTTCTTCGGCGCGCCTTCGCTGTAAGCGATCTGAGCGAACGTCACGGTGATGCCGTCCCCGGCCGGGGATTGGGCGAGGAATCCGACGCGGACGGAGTCACGGGCCTCGGCGGGTTCGTCGAGGGTGAAATAGCGCAGCATGTCCCAGCGCGTGCCGTCGGCGGAGGTGTGGAAGGCCCAGGCGGGACCGGTGCGGGTGAGACGGAGCCACAAGGTGTTGCCGTCCTCGACGGTGAAGGCGTTGGAGTCGTCCGAGTGGCGGCGGGTGACGACGCTGACGGCCATCGGCTTGCCGTGCGGGCTGAGCTCGAAACAGGCCTTCGCGAAGTGGTCCTCGTCGGACCAGATCAGCAGCACACCGGCGTCGAACTGCGCGCTGAACGGGACGGTGACACGGGCGGAGAGGGTGAAATCGCCCTGCGGCGGGACGCCGACCAGGAATCCCGCGTCCGGGTTGTAGTCGCCGCCTGCGGGATCGTGGAAGAGGTCGGAGCGGCCCTCGCCGGTCAGCGTGAGGGTGCCGGCCTCGTCCACGGCGAAGGCGCAGTGCCTTCCGCCTGCCGGGGCGAGCGGGAACGGCAGCGCGGGATGTATCAGCTCATTCATTCCCGCATCCTCCCGCCGACCCGCTCGCCGGGTCAACGCACATTCGGCGAGGCGGGATCGCCGGCGAAGGACTGGCTGCCGAGCACGCGCAGCAGCTTGAGCTTGTCGGCGGTGTCGGTGCCGGGACGTGCGGTGAACAGGATGAGTTTCTGCTCGCCGGAGGGGGCGAGGAGGACTTCGCAGTCGAGTTCGAGGCGGCCGACTTCGGGGTGCAGGAGGGTCTTCGAGGCGCTGCGGCGTACGGCGACGTCGTGCCGCTCCCAGAGCTCGCGGAACTCGGCGCTCGCGTCGAGGAGGTCGCGGATGAGGTCGTTGACGTCGCTGTCCTGGGGACGCTGTGCGTGGACGGCGCGGAGGTTGGCGACGTTGCTGGCGAGGACGCCGGGGAGATCCTCGGGGACGACGGTGGTGCGCGCGGCCGGGTTGGTGAAGAGGTTCCAGGTGGCGTTGCCGAGACGCCCGGGCAGCGCGGGCGCGCCGAAGAGGGCCGCGGCCAGGGCGTTGCGCGCGAGGATCTGGCCGCTGTCGCTGACGACCTGGGCTGGTGCGTCGACGAGCCGGTCGAGGATGAGCAGGATCCCCGGGCGTACGTGGGCGGCCGCCGATTCGCGCGCGATGGTCTGATAGCCGGCGATGCGGTGCAGGTAATCGCACTCGTCCTCGGTCAGCCGCAGGGCTCGGGCGAGGGCCTTGATCACCTGTTCGGACGGATAGGCGCCGCGTTGCTGCTCCAAACGGGCGTAGTAGTCGACGGAGATTCCAGCCAACTGGGCGACGTCCTCGCGACGCAGGCCCGGCGTTCGCCTGCGTCCGCGCGGCGGGAGGCCGACGGACGCGGGGTCCACGCGCTCCCGGCTGCGGCGCAGGAAGTCCGCAAGGGCGGCGCGGTCGACGATCCCGGTCATGGAGTCGATTTTCCCCCGGCTGGTGCGGCGTAGCCAGGGACAGGGAGTCCGAGGCTACGGCGGTCTCTGCAATAACCGGGCACGCCGCGGAAGGCTGGGTGGGGTCAGGAGGTCGACGGAAGTCGACGAGAGTCGATGGAGGTCGATGAAAGTCGATGACGGTTGACGAGGGTCGATGGAAGTCGACGACGAGAGCAGAAGCCGATCAATCTGCAGGGAGACGAGCGCGATGGCCACGGAAACGGACGCAGCGGTGACGGGCAGGACGGGTACAGCGGTGACGAGCGGGACTGGTACAGCGGTGGCGGGCGGGACGGGTACAGCGGTGGCGGGCAGGACGGGTGCACCGGTGACGAGCGGGACGGGTACAGCGGTGGCGGGCAGGACGGGTGCAGCGGCGATGGGCGAGACGATTCTGGTGACAGGGGCTACCGGCAAGGTCGGGGAGCGGCTGGTGCCGCGGCTGCTCGCCTGGCGGGCGGCGGGCGACGAGGTCCGGGTGCTGGTGCGCACGGCGGACGCGGCGGCGCGATTCGAGGCGCTGGGTGCGCGGGCGGTGGTCGGCGACGTGACCGACGCGGCGGATCGGAAGCGGGCGCTGGACGGGGTGACGGTTGTCGTGAACAGCGCGGCGGCATTCCGTGGTCTGGCGCAGAGCCCGGAGACGATGTACGTGGTGAACCGGGACGCGGCGGTGGCGCTGGCGCGGGAGGCCGCGGAGGCGGGCGTGCGGAGGTTCGTCCAGATCAGCACGAATCTTGCGTACGGGCCGGGCATCGGACGTCCGTTGCGCGAGGGCGACGAGTTGCGGGCCGTGGCCGGGGAGGCGTACTCGGCGTATCCGCACAGCAAGGCGGAGGCGGAGGAGCAACTGCGGGCGTTGAGCGCGGAGGTGGGGCTGGACGTCGTCACGCTGCGGCTGGCCTTCGTATACGGCGAGGGCGACCCGCATATCGAGGAGATCCTGCCGCGGTTCGCGGGTCAGGCTGCGCACTCGCTGCTCGCGATGGTGCATCACGCGGACGTGGCCCAGGCGGTTCGCGGCGCTATCGCTATTAGGCCCCTGGCGTGTTTGGGAGGTCTGTCGGATCAGGAGGGCCAAGCAGATCAGCCGGGCCAGGCGGACCGGGCGGATCAGCGGGGGCGCGGGGCGTATCGGGCGTACAACGTGGCGGGTGACGGGGCGTCGACGGTGGTTGAGCTGTTCGAGCTCGCGGGGCGGTCGTTCGACGTCGAGGCTGCCGCGGGGCGCGAGGTGGCGGATCCGTGGTTCGGCATCCCCGACACCACGCGCGCGTACCGTGAGCTGGGATTTCGACCGATCTACCCCACCGCGCGGGCGGCGTGGCGGGACGGTGCGCTGTGACGGTGCCCTGTGACGGCTCACCGCGGCCGCTCGATAGCAGAACACTCACATGCGGCTGGACATCTCGGGCGGCTCGGCGAGAAGGTGGGTACGGGCCCCCTCTCCTCGGCGACAAGGTGCAGCTCGGCCCTCGACATCGAGGGCGGCCTTGGAGAGCCGAAGACGGGCTGAGCAGAGCACGCGGTCGGCGGCAGTCTGATGCGGTCGGCGGCTGCTTGAGGTCGCGGCTGCACGCAGTCCCGGCAATCGGCGGCGGACTAAGCAGGCCGCGGGCCGGGTAGGTGCCGATCATGAAGGGGGTGGGCGCGGACGATGGCCCTGGTGGTGCAGCGATGGCAGCGCAACGGACAGCACCGGCTGTACGTGAAGGACACTGACACGCGCGCGCAGCTCGGCTACTACGACGTGCGCACCGGCAGGCTCTCAGTGAAGGACGACGCGCGCTCGTACGAGATCGTCGACGTGCTGCGGCCCTTTCTGAGCGGATCGGTGCCGGCGGGGCTGCAGCACCTGATGCCACAGTACCCTGCGACGAGCGCGGAACTGCTGGCCGAGACCGAAGGGTACGAGACCTTCTCGGCCAGCACCCCGCGCGCCAAGCAGCGCGGCACGCGTCGGCTCGCGCCGTGGCGGCGCGGCTCGAAGGGCGAGCGTGTCGTGGCACGGCGGCTGGCCCGGCTCGGGTGGGACGGCTGGGACGTGCTGCGCGCGGTGCAGGAGCACGGCGGCGACGAGGTCGAGCACCTGGTCATCGGGCCACCCGGCGTATTCACCATCAGAACGCTGCACCACCGGGGCGTACGCATCCGGGTGGGCAGCCAGGTGGTGTGGGTGGACGACGCGGTCCGCGAGTACCTGCGCAACGCGCGCTTCGAGGCAGCCGCGGTCACACGGCGACTCGGCTCGGCGCTCGGCGGCGCGACGGCGGTACCGGTGATCCCCGTGCTGGCCTTCGTCGGCGCCACCGCGATCGATACGCACGACGGGCATCCGGACGTACTGGTCGTGGCCGGCGAGCGGCTCGACGCCGAACTGCGCGATTGCCGCGGCTCCCTGAGCTTGCCCGAGCGGGACCGGATCCTCGCCGCCGCGCACCGCGTCGGACTGTGGACGATCTGACGGGCCACATCCAGGCGAGGGGCGCGCCCATGTGCGGGGCCGAGCCGAGGCCCGGAACTCGTGGGCAATCCACGTCGCCGCGATAGAGGCGGAGGTCGACGGCGCGGCGCTGTTCAGACCGGTGGCTAAGCACAGACCCGTGGCCTAAGCACAAACCGGTGGTAAGCACAGACCAGTGGTAAGCACGGACGTCCGTACCCCTGTCATTACCCCTGTCAGCGGAAAGCGGGGGGAGATTTCACACGTCGGAGCCCGAGTCTGGCGGGGCGCTGAGCTGCTGCACGTCGGCATATGAGGGGGCGTGCAGTTCGGCGGGGCCGGCGGGGCGCCCCTCGGCGATTTCCCCTGCGACGTGCAGCGCGGCGCCGAGGGCGACTCGGTAGAGCAGCGAGCCCAGGCTGATCCGGCGCACGCCGATGTCGCCGAGCTCCGTGATGCTCAGGCCGCCGGGACGGTAGAGGACGTTGAGCGGCAGGGCGATCGCCTTGACCAGCTCGGAGATCTCTGCCGGGTCGGAGATTCCGGGCACGAACACGCCGTCGGCGCCGGCGTCGCGGTACGCGGTGAGTCGGGGCAGCGTTTCCTCGCGCCGGCGATCTAGCCAGTGGGTGTCGGTCCGTGCGTTGACGAAGAGTTCCGGGACGGCGGTCTTCACGGCGGCGATCTTGGCGGCGTGCAGCGCGGGATCGGTGAGGGTCCCGTCGGGGCGGCCGTCTTCGAGGTTGAGTCCGACGGCGCCGGCCGCGGCGAGTTCGCGCGCGTAGGCGGCGACCTCGGCGGGGTCGTCGCTGTAGCCGTCTTCGGCGTCGATCGAGAGGAGGTAGCGGCGGTCTGCGCCCAGGATCTTGGCGACGCGGAGGGTCTCGTCGCGCGTGGTTCGCGCGCCGTCCGGCCGGCCTGCGGCCGCGGCTACGCCGAGGCTCGTGGTAGCTACGGCGCGGAACCCTGCGTCGGCGAGCAGTGCGGCGGACGCGTGGTCCCAGGCGTTCGGGAGCAGCAGCGGCTCGGCGCGGCGGTGGAGGGCGGCGAACTCGGTTTCGCTCATGTGGCCCACGCTATGCCCGCGAACCTTCGGCGGCGGCCGAAACGTCGCCGCGTATCGCCAGAGGTCAACTCTCCAACGGCGGTTAAAGCGTCGCCGCATATCACCGCAGGTCGTCCCTTCGGCGGTCAAAATGTCGCCACATATCGCCGCAGGCCACACCCCTTCGGCGGCAGCCGAAGCGTCGTCGCGTATCGCCGCAGGCCACACCCCTCCGGCAACAGCCGAACCGTCGCATATCGCCGCAGGCCACCCCTCCGGCGGCGGCCGAAGCGCTCCTGAACATCACCGCAGTTCACCGCACGGCCAGCGCGTCACGCGCGTGGCTTGGCCCAGCGCAGCGAATAGCGGAAGTAGAGTCGGCGGCGGTAGTGCGAATGCGGCAGGGTGGCGTGGGCCATGTCGGCGGTCTCGTGCCAGCCGGGCAGCGGTTCGACGACCGGGGCGTCGCGGGTGCCGTCGAAGTCGGGGCGCAGGTCGTTGAACCAGGCGACCGGGGTGAGCACCGCGCTGACGACCTTCTCGGGCACGGTCGTCGCGCGGGCGAGGCCTATGACGACGAGGCGGCCGCCGGGGCGGAGTATCTCGGCGGCCTTGGTCAGCGCCATGGCCTGCTCCATATGATGCAGGCTGGCCACGAAGCTGACGAAGTCGAAGCTCTCGGGCGGTATGTCCAGGTCGAGGAACTCGCCCTCGGCGAATTCGAGCCCTGGTATGCCCTGGTTCGCGGCGCGCGCGGCGTCGATCATCTCGCGGGACGGGTCGAGGCCGAGGACGCGGCGGCCGGGGCGGGCCGTGGCGAGCGCGCGAGCGAGTCGGCCGCGCCCACAGCCGACATCGAGGAGATCCCGCGCACTTGCGGGAACGGCGCGACGCACGACGCCGTGGTACGCGATGTCGTGGTTCCACGCACGGGACGTCGCGCGCTCGCCGGATATGACCGCCATACCGTACATGACGAATCACGCAGCGTAGAAGTTTCGCGTGCGGTCGCGAATTCACCCGACAGCACCAACCTTCGCGCCCTCCGCGTACCCGAACGATCTCCAGTCGGACGTCGCGCACGGATCGCCGCCTTCGGTCTCCTGGATCAGCGCGCCGGTCGCCGAGTGCGAGCAACCGGCCGCTAGCGCACGCGTCCCCGCGGCTTGAGCGGCACCTCGGGCAGCGGGGGCGCGGCGAGGCGGTCGCCCTCGTAGCCGACCACCTCGCCGAAGCGCCGATCAGCGGCCTGCCACGCCTCGCGGTAGGCCGCCACCTCCTCGGCGGTGCGCCCGATGAAGTTCCACCACATGACGATCTCCTCCTCGAACGGCTCGCCGCCGAGGATCATCACCGAGCCGCCCGCGTCGCTGCGCAGCATCAGCTCGCGCCGGCCGCAACCTAGGTAGAGCATCGTGCCCGGCTCGATCGGCACGCCGTCCACCTCGACGCCGCCGCTCATCGCGAGTGCGGCGTATTCGAAGTCGGCGACGAGCGGAAGCGCGCCGATCGCGCCGGCCCGCAGCTCCACGTCGAGCCCGACGAGCGGCGAGTGGGCGGTGCCGGGCGAGACCGCGCCGTCGAAGCGGCCGATCATCAGACGGGCGCTCAGCCCGCCCATCGTGCTGGCCAGCGGCAGTTCGTCGGCGGTATGGTGCTGGAAGGCGGGGGCAGTCTCGCGCGCGGCGTTCGGCAGCGCGATCCACAGTTGCGCGCCGTGCAGCAGCCGCGGGTGCTCGACCGGGGACTGCTCCGAGTGGGCGATACCGTGGCCCGCCGTCATCAGTCCCAACTCGTAGGGCCGAATCGTCGCCACGCTGCCCACGCTGTCGCGGTGCAGCACCTCGCCCTCGTGCAGCCAGCTCAGCGTCTGCAGGCCGGTGTGCGGATGCGGCGCCACCTGCATGCCGGAGCCGTCCGCGATATCGTCGGGACCGTAGTGGTCGACGAAGCACCAGGCACCCACCATCCGCCGGCGGATGTTCGGCAGCAGCCTTCTGACCTGGGTATTCTCGCCGAGTTGCACGGTCCGCGCAGTCAGTACCTCGTGGACCGGGGCGGCGGAGACGCGCTGCAGGCCGCCGCGGACGGTGACGGCGGGGGCCTGGTCCAGATTGCTCACGACGCTCCTGACGATCACTGTGTCGGATGCTCCTGCCATGATTGTGGTACACCGATCCAACGAGGGCGAGGCGGACAGATGAGTGAGCACGAGGCCGCAGAGGCGGTCGAGGTCGTCGACCATCCCGACGCCGAGCGGTACGAGGTGACGGTGGACGGGGTGCTCGCCGGCCGCGCGGAGTACGTGCGCGGGCCCGGGCAGATCTCCTTCACCCACACCGAGGTGGATCAGGCGTTCGGCGGCCGCGGCCTCGCCGGGCAGCTGGCCAGGAAGGCGCTCGACGACGCGAAGGCCTCCGGGCTCGAGGTGCTGCCGTTCTGCCCGTTCTTCCGCGACTGGATCGGCAAGCACCCGGACTACGCGGCGCTGGTCCCGGCGAACCGGCGCGCCGAGTTCGGGCTCTGAGCCGGCGGTCCGGACGGCAGGGAAGGGGCGGACGTGGCGCGCGGCATCTACGTGACCGGGATCGGCCGGGGCGACGGCCGGCAGGTCGTCGAGCTCGGGCTGATGGAGCTGCTCTCGCGGCGTTCCGACCGGGTCGGCGTGTTCCGGCCGCTCGCCCACCCCTCGACGGACCACATCCTCGAACTGCTGCGGGTCCGCTACCGCATCCGGCTCGCGCCCGAACTGCTGTACGGCATGGACTACGAGGCCGCGGCGGCGCTGCGGGCGGAGCGCGGCGAGGACGAGCTCGTCGGCGAGCTCGTGGACCGGTTCCGCGCCGTCGAGCGGGAGTGCGAGACGGTGCTCATCCTGGGCACCGACTTCGCGCAGACCAGCATCCCGGACGAGCTGGCGCTCAACGCGCGGCTGGCCAACGAGTTCGGCGCGCTCGTGCTGCCGGTCGTCGGCGGCGCCCGGCAGAACGCTGAGACGGTCGTCGCCGAGGTGCGCAACGCGGAGCGCGCGTACTCGGCGCTCGGCTGCAACCTGCTCGCGCTCGTCGCCAACCGCGTGCCCGCCGAGGAGACCGCGCAGGCCGCGCGGCTGCTGGACCACGCGCCGAGCGTGCCGGTCTACGTGGTGCCGGAGGATCCGGCGCTGGCCGCGCCGACCGTCGCGGAGGTCGTCGCCGAGACCGGCGGACGCGTGCTGCTCGGCGATGCGGCCGGCTTGGACCGCGACGTGCGCGGATACGTGTTCGGCGGCGCGATGCTGCCGCGCTTCCTCGACGCGCTGCAGCCGGGTTCGCTCGTCATCGCCCCGGGCGACCGGGCCGACCTGCTGATCGGCGCACTGGCCGCGCACACAGCCGGGTCCCCGGCGATCGCGGGCGTCGTGCTGACCATGGGCGAGGAGCCGAACAAGCAGGTGATGGACCTGGCCGCGCGCCTCGCCCCGGGTACGCCGGTCATCCTGGTGCCCGATCTGAGCTTCGCCACCGCCCAGCGGCTCGCCCCCCTCGAGGGCCGGCTCTCGGCGACCGGCCCGCGCAAGGTGGAGACGGCGCTCGGCCTGTTCGGCCTGCACGTGGACGTCGCCGGGCTGATCGGCCGGATCGAGCTGGACCGGCCGCAGCGGGTCACGCCGCTGATGTTCGAGCACGAGCTCCTGGAGCGGGCGCGCAGCCCGCGGCTGGCCGAGATCGTGCTCGCCGAGGGCACCGAGGAGCGGATCCTGCGCGCGGCGGACCTGCTGCTGCGCCGCAACGTGTGCCATCTGACGCTGCTCGGCGAGCCCGCGGCCGTCCGGCGCCGGATCAGCGACCTGGGCCTGAGCATGGAGACGCAGCTCGGGCTCGGCGGTGCGCCCGGCATCGGCCCGGCCCGCGCCCGGATCCTCGACCCGGCCGATCCGGCGAGCGGGCTGCGCGAGCGGTTCGCCGCCGTGTACGCCGAGCTGCGCGAGCACAAGGGCGTGACTCTGGAGCGGGCCCTCGACTCCGTGCTCGATGTGAATTACTTCGGCACGCTGATGGTGCATCAGGGGCTCGCGGACGGAATGGTCAGCGGCGCGGTGCACTCGACCGCGGCGACGCTGCGCCCGGCGCTGGAGATCATCAAGACCGCTCCGGGCGCGGCGCTGGTGTCCTCGGCGTTCTTCATGTGCCTGCCGGACCACGTGCTCGTCTACGGCGACTGCGCGATCAACCCGGATCCGGACGCCGAGCAGCTCGCGGACATCGCTATTCAGTGCGCGCGGACCGCGGCGGACTTCGGCGTCGTGCCGCGCGTCGCGATGCTCTCCTACTCGACCGGGACGTCGGGGCACGGCGTGAACGTCGACAAGGTTCGCCGCGCGGCGGAGCTGGTGCGCGAGGCGCGTCCGGACCTGCCGGTCGAGGGCCCGATCCAGTACGACGCGGCCGTCGAGCCCGCCGTGGCCGCGACGAAGCTGCCCGACTCCCCCGTCGCCGGCCGGGCCACCGTGTTCGTCTTCCCGGACCTGAACACCGGCAACAACACCTACAAGGCGGTCCAGCGCACCGCCGGCACGCTCGCCATCGGCCCGGTGCTGCAGGGCCTGCGCAAACCGATCAACGACCTCTCGCGCGGCGCGACCGTGCCCGACATCGTGACGACGGTCGCGATCACGGCGATCCAGGCGCACCAACGGGAGGCCTAGACGTTAAACGAGAGGATCTCCATCTCGCGGTAGACGGTCTCGACGTACTCGACCGGCCGACCCTCCGCGTCCTCGCGGAGCGAGACGGCCGCGAGGACGGGGTCGTCCGCCTCGGTGCCCATCAGCCGCGCCTCGCGCTCGCTGGCCCGGCGGGCCGTGAGGTGGGTCTGCGCGCCCGAGCCGAACTCGACGCCCGCCTCGCGCAGCGCCGCGACCGTGCCCTGCATGATCGGCTCCGCGACCAGCAGTCCGGGTACGAGCTCGACGATATGCGGCGGATGCCAGGAGACGGTCAGCGAGATCAGACGCTTGCGCTGATAGATGACGTATTCGCGCCGTGCGACGGAGACGTTCTCCGGCAGCTTCAATACGTCGTACACATCCTGATGAACGTGCTTCACGTGCCAATCGTCGGATTCGACGTCGGGACCGGCCCAGCCCGCGTACGTGATCTGCGCGCGCTCCATCGGACGCAGCGCGCCGGCGCCGACCAGCGTCCGTTCGAGACGTTCGGCGGGAGTCGGTATCGACTGGAAGGGCGAGACGATCGTTCCGCCGCGGTAGGAACGCACCAGGCCACGGGCCTGCAGCTCACGGATCGCGGCGTGCGCCGTCTTCGCGGACACCTCGTACCGGGCCGCGAGATCGCGTACCGAGGGAAGCTTGCTGCCCTGTTCGAGCTCCTGTTGCAGGATCTCCTCTGCCATCAGGTCGGCGATGTCACGGTACGACGTCATGCCTAGATCCTTCTGCCGCTCTTGCTCCTGAGTGTAGGTCTCATTCGGTCAAGATTCGGCCAAGACGGACCACCATTGTGGTACCACAACCGAATCGGCGGTACACCTGTAGTACTACACATTCTGCGATGGGACCGCACCGCGGAGGCCTGATGAGCGCAGCTGTATGGAGCGAGCCGCACGAGCCGGAGCCCCGTCGCCGGGACAAACGCCGGCCCGCGAGCGTCGCCAGGGACGACAGCGTCCTGACGTTCATCACGACCGTCTGCGCGCCGCGCCCACCCGTCGAACTCGACCCGCGGGTCGTCCCCGGGCCGACGGCCCGCCGGTGACGAAGTCGATGCGCATGACCGCCCTCCCACCCCCGTCGGGGCCGTCGTCTCCGCAGCCCTCGGCGCACGACCACGCACCGCGCACGTCCGCGGATCCGGGAGCTGATGCCGTCCCGGACAGCCAACCCGGCGCGGCGCCGGTCTACGACTGGACCGCGCTCGCGCTCCCGGCCTCCCCGCAGGCCGCAAGCCGGTTCCGGCGGCACGCCGTCGGCGCCGTGCACCGTTGGGGACTGCACCGTGAATCCGGCGAGACGATCGAGGCCTGCGTCAGCGAGCTCGTGACGAACGCGATCGTGCACGGCGTCGGCCGCGACGTGCTGATGATGATGTATTACACCGGAGACAGCGTGCTGACCGAGGTGTTCGGGCACGCCCACGACGAGCCCGAGATCCCGGCCACGGCCCGCTCCGACGACGCCGAGAGCGGCCGCGGCCTGCTCATCGTCGACACCCTTGCGAAGGACTGGGGCAGCGAGCACACCGGGCTCGGCCTGCTGCGCGTGTGGGCGTCGATAGCCGTGTTCGGCGGCTGATCGCCGTGGTCAGGGGGTGTGGATCACCGTGGTCAGGGGTGGGTCACCATGGTCGGCAGCAGCGGATCACCGTGTTCAGGGGCTCAGGGGCGGATCACCGTGTTCAGCCTCGATCCACCGAGCTGCTCTTTCGGGGCGTGACTCGGTTCTGCCGATTGCGTTCCTTCAGGGTTGCAGCACGATCTTGCCGCGGGTGTGGCGTTGCTCGAGGTCTCGGTAGGCGTCGCGGACGTGGTCGAGGGGGTAGACCGCGGCGATCGGGATCTCAAGGTCGCCGGCGGCGACCAGGTCGGCGAGTTCGCCAAGGACGGTGGCGTTGCCCCCGACGGCGTTGCCGTCAGTCTTGATCGGGTACTTCTGGGCGGCGGCGAAGTCGGCGATGGTGTCGATGCGTTCCGGCGGGACGCCGAGGTCGAGCGCCAGATCGACATATCCGTGGCCGAAGGTGTCGATGAACGCGTCGATACGGCCGCCCGCCGCCTCGCGGATCCGCGCGGCCAGGTTGTCCCCGTCGTAGGCCACGGGGATGACTCCGTGCTCTTCAAGCCAGGCCCTGTTCGCCTCGCCAGCGAGGCCGATGACCGTGGCACCGGCGTTTCGCGCCAGCTGGACGGCGATCGAACCGACGCCGCCGGCCGCGCCGGAGACCACGACCACCTCGCCGGGGCCCGCCGCCACCGCCCGGACCGCTGCGTACGCGGTGGTGCCTGCGATGAACAAGCCGCCCGCCGCCTCCCAGGAGACTCCCGGCGGCTTGCGGACGAGGTCGGCGGCCTCGACCAGGACGTATTCGGCGTGGCTGGCCCGCTGATTGGTGAAGCCGATCACCTCGTCGCCCGGAGCGAACGCGCTGACCGCCGGCCCGATGCGCATCACGATCCCGGCTAGGTCGCTGCCCTCGCCGGAGGGGAAGTGGGCCGGGAACCGCTCACGCATGACTCCCTCCCGGATCCCGGCTTCGCCCGGGTTGATCCCCGCCGCTTTGACCTGGACCAGTACCTGGTCGGGACCGGGCTCGGGCATGGGGACCTCGGCCACGTGCAGCACGTCGATGCCGCCGTACTGCTCGAAACGGACTGCGCGCATCGCTATCAGCCTCCGGTGTCTCGTTGCCGTGCCGGCCACGCCGGTCGGCCCCGCAGAGTGGTGTGCCCCCTGGCGCTCTCGCGGATCGCGAGTATGCGGCATTCAGGTGGATGGGTGAGCACGCGACCCGGTGTGCGGACTCGTGGTCAGAGTCGGCGGTAGATGTGCACGGCCGGCCAGTCGAAGACGAGGATAGGATTCCGTGTGTGCTCGGGTCCAGGCGCCTTCGAACTCGTCGTGGGAGATCTCCATGGCGGCAAGCTTGGGATCGTAGAGATCGAGCGGTGGGTTGACGGGCCAGTCCTCAGCACGAGATCTGACACCGTCGCCGTTCGGGTGTTGTTCGACTTGCCGGATCCAGCGTCCGGACGGTCCAAGCTCGATGAGCCACTGCGGGCCGGGCTCCGGTTTATCTTCCACCCGACGATCTCCCTGGGTGAGCGGGCGCGTACCCACCACCACAGTCCGCCCATCCCGTAGTCATGCAGCACCAGGTAGCGGTTCGTGCCAGGGTTCGTCGCCTCGCTCGCGGGAGCTGAGACTAGCGCTTCGCGCATCTCGGCCGATCCCGCGGTACGGGTGGCGTGCTCACGATCCGACCTAACCATGATCCGGGCGGCCGGCCGAAAGCCAGTCTGCCTACAGTGGGCTGACGCGCTCGATCGCGGTCGGCTCGCCTCTGAGCAGGTCGTCGTGGGCGATGGCGAAGTCGCCGTTCGGCATGGTTTCGTCGAAGTGCCAGCCCATGACGCGCGGGGGAAGGTATTCGAGGAGTTTCGGGGACGGTTTCCTGCCATAGTGGACCTTCTCGCCCCAGAGCCAGTCCGCTCGGTCTGAACCGAAGAGCAGCCAGTGGTCGGTGAGCACGTTGCTGTCGAGGTCGGGGATGGCTCCGGTGTGGCAGTCGATAGCGGGCAGGACGAGGCGGTCTTCATCTCGCGGCTCGTACCAGAGCATCAGGGGCTTAGCGTCGGCGGCGTCTTTATTGTCGAAGCAGCACAACACGATGGGTTGGCCGGGGTATAGGTCGGCGTAGAAGTCGAAAAGGTCGCGGTTGAGCGCGGGGCGCTTGCGGGGCTCGACGCGTTCGAGTGCGTCGGGGATGTGTGCGGCGTTGTGCGCCAGCACAACGGTGTAGATGTCGTGTTGGAATATCTCGACGCGAGGCGCGGCGGCGATGGCGATGGGGCCGCGCGTTCCGAGCGTTGGGCCAGCGGGTATGGGCCTGACCGCGTCGACCATGCTGTGCAGCACCCGGTCGGCGCTGCCGACTCGCAGGAACTGGCGGGAGGACACTGATTTCGCCGATAGGTGCAGGAGCATGGCGTTCGGGCCCGTCGCGAGGTTGACCGCGGCGTTCTGGTAGCCGAGCACCTCGATCCACCCGTGCTGCGGATGACACCGCCGACCGCAGTAAAGGATAGTGCCCGAGAACTCGGCCGGTGCCATCGAAACGCACATGGCAGGGACGATATCGGAGCAGCCGCCGCGGCGCCGTGGAATATCGCGGCACGGCCTGCGTCCGCCGGCTGCTCCTTACTCGGAGGTGTGGTTGGCCTTTTTTACCGTGCGTTGCAGCCGCTCGCGTATCCGTTGCGGGCGCGGCGGCGCGGGCAGTGTCCAACCGGATATGCGCAGCGGTGCGCTCGCCCAGATCGCCCTGCGCGACGTGAGCGGGCCGAACCCACAGGCCGAACTCGACACTATGATCTGGGCCGCACTGGCACTGGTGGAAACAGCGATCAGCCAGAACGTCGAGAGCATCGCAGCCGACCGCCGACGCTGGCCCGTGCGCGAGCTTCATCTGCTAGTGACGCGGCTGACCGACACCGCGGAAGCGTGCAAGACGATATGCCGCGCTGCGGCGCACACCCTCACCGGCGACCCCTCTGAGGGATTTCGCTCAGTGCCGGTCGACGAAGTGCGCGAGGGAGAGAAGGTCCTGGAGGTCGTTGGCCGCTTCGAGGGCGCACAGGCTGGCGACGGCGAGGAAGCCGAGGCCGGCGGCGAGTGCGATGAGGCTTGTGGCCGGTGCGGGATCGAGCAGGGCCGCGACACGGCGCGGCACGGGTCCGGCGCCGGCGAGCGAACGCCCTGATTCGCGGCTGAATACCGCGCCGAGCGCGAGGATCGGGCTGCGGTGTGCGCGCGCGTGCTTGGTGGCGATGGCCGCGCGCGCCACGGCGGTCGCGACCTGCCGGCGGTCGCCGACGGTTCGCGCGGCGTCCTCGTCGGCCCAGCGCTCCACCGCGTAGTCCACCGCTCCGGCCAGCGGACGCAGCAGCGGATTGGCGGCCGCGGCGAGCCGCGCGGCGCTCGTGTAGATGTAGTGGTGGCCGCTCAGGTGGGCGTGCTCGTGGGCGAGGAGCGCGTGGCGGCCGGGCTCGTCGAGGGCGTCGAGCATGCCGGCGGACACGACGATGCGGCCGGGCAGGCCGGGGACCGTGTAGGCGTCGGCGGCCGGATCGGGTGTGATCACGAGGCTCTGCTGCCCGGGCAGATGCCGGGCGTGGGTGAAGGCGATGCGCAGCGCTCGGGTCCGTTCGAGGGCGAAACTCGCCGTTGCGAGCAGCGCAGCGCCGAACAGTACCCCGGCGACGAGCGCGATCGCGGCCGAGACCGGATCGCCGCCCTCGACGATGGTCGTGGACAGGTGCCCGAGGCGCGCGAACGCCGGGACGCGCACGAGTGCCGCGAGCGCGAGCAGGCCGAGGGCGCCGCAACTGGTCCCGGCGAGTACGACGGCGGCGAGCGTCAGCAGCCAGGTCGCGTATCTCGGGTGCAGGCGCGTGGTGGCCAGGCGGGCCAGCGGGAGCGCGGCGAACGGGAAGAGCAGGGTGACGTACACGAACACGCGCATGCCGCGTCCCCTACTCGGCGTCTGCGGCCGGCTGCTGGAGGCGCGCGTCGAGCAGGCCGCGCAGGAGCTGCTCGTCGTGATCGCCGAGGTCTTCGACGAATCGGGAGAGCACCGCGGTCCGGTCCGCGGCCGCGTCGAGCATCGCGGTCAGCCGGCGCGCGGCCAGGCCCGCCTCGTCGGCGACCGGCGCGTAGCGGAAGGCGCGGCCGTCGCGCTCGCGGGAGAGCGCGCCCTTGTCGAACAGACGGGTCAGAATCGTCACGACGGTGGTGTACGCGAGTTCGTCGGCGCCGTCGCCGTGGTGCGCGGCGAGCCGCTCGCGCACGTCGGCGGGGCTGAGCGGGCCGTCGGCGGCCCAGAGGATCGCGAGGACCGCCGATTCGAGTGTGCCGTGGGCACGGCGCGTGGCGCGCGGGGTTTCGGCGGTACGGGCCTTGCGCAGCGGGGCCATCGGGATCCTTTCGTCCGGCCGGTCGGCAGGCCGCGGCCGACTATGCCAGTGCCGCGGCCCGGTTGTCACCACGGGAGCTGCCGCGGCCCGGTTGTCACCACGGGAGCTGCCGCGGCCCGGTCGTCACCACGGGAGCGGCCGACCGGACTGCTGTAGTTTCCCCGCGGCGTCGCCGGGCACGGCCTCGGTCCGCGCCGCGGTGTTCGCGCCGGCCGCCGCGGCCCGGCCGGCGCTGGTCAGCAGCGGACGCAGCGGCGTGGCCTCCAGCGCGCCGATCAGCCGGTCGAGCAGGCCGCGCAGGAGCACCCAGCCGGCAAGCATGATCACGGTGCTGACGACGATCGCGGCGAACACGTCGTGCGGGTAGTGCTGGCCGAGGTAGATCCGCGAGAAGCCTTCGACGAGCGCGATGATCGCGGCGACGGCGCCGAGCTTGCGGCTGTAGATCAGCAGTCCGACCGCGAGCGCGACGGAGATGATCGTGTGGTCGGACGGGAAGGAGTAGTCCGTCGCGCCGGGGCAGGCCTGGACGGTGGCCACGTGGATGACCAGGCAGGGGCGCGTCTCCTTGAAGACCTGCTTGAGCCCGAGGCCGCAGGCGACGGAGACGACGGTGCCGATCCCGATCCAGGCCACGGCCGCCATCGCCGCCCGGTCCGCGCGCGCCCGCGCCGACCACCAGGCGTAGCAGGCCATGAGCACGAGCACTGCGACCGCGCCCACGGTGTAGAGGCTCATGATCCCGTGCAGCCAGGCGGTGTGCCGGGCGAACGAGGTGATGTCGCGGTACCAGCCGTCGTCGGCGGTGGTCACGGTGGAGACGGCGGTGGTGGCGAGCGCTGGTGCCATGGGCGGGGGCCGTTTCTTCTCGCGGAGCGGTCGGCGGAGCATCTACAAACTTGTAGAAGCCCGATGCGATCATAGACGCTCCACGGCCGCTTCGTGAACACGGGCCGTCAACCAGGTGAACGAGCGTGGCCGGATACCGGCATCACGCTGCTCTCAGCATCGCCGTCTACACTAACGCAGAAATACTACGATCGTGTAGAAGTTGGGGCGCGAGGAGGGGGTCGCCGATGGCCGGGCACTCGAACGGGCCGCGGCGCACCCCGGGCAGTGCGCGCACCCGCGCCCCGCGGCCGCTCCGGGTGGTCGAACCGCCCACTGCGCCGAAAGTGCGCCGCAGCGGCAAGCCACGGGGTCCGGTCATGGCCGTCGCCCAGCTCATGACGGGCATAACCCTCTCCTGCCTCACCGGCGCGCTCGTCCTGGGGACAGTCGCCGGAGCAGTCGCCTTGGCTCTCTACCTGGTCAGGTAAACGCGCGAGAGTTGAGTCCAGCGGACGCCCCCGCGAGGAGTCAGCGGACGCCCCCGCGAAAATTCAGCGCACGCCCGCGCGAAGGGTCAGCGGATGCCCTCGCATGAATTCAGCGGATGCCCGCTCAAGGACTCAGCCTGACACGGCCGGCCGGCTCAGCTTTCGGCGGCGAGTTCCCGGGCGGCGGTCTCCAGGTCCTTGGCCGTATCGATGGCGCGCCAGTAGACGCCCTCGGGGATCAGGTAGCCGGCGAGCCTGCGCTCGCGCGCGAGGGCGGGGAACGTCTTGCGTTCGTGATCGCCGAGGTCGGGCAGCAACGGGGTGAATTCGGGGGCGAAGACGTACACGCCGGCGTTGACCGGCCACGGGGTGGGCGGGGACTCGACGAAGTCGGCGATCAGGCTGCCGCCGGGAATCGCGGCGTCGCCGTCGAGTTCGATGACGCCCCACGGGATGCGCGGGCGGGCGAGCGCGAGCGTGCCGAGGGCGCCGCTGCGCGCGTGCAGATCGGCCATGTCGCGCAGCGGGAAGCGCGTCCAGATGTCCGCGTTCAGGGCGTACCAGGGCTCGTCGGGACGCGGCAGCCGGCGCGCGGCGAACTTGAGGCCGCCGCCGCGGCCGAGCTCGGTCTCCTCGACGGCGGTCGTGGCCCGCACCGGGAGGTCCGTCCGCGCGATCCACGCCTCGAGCACCTCGGACAGGTGGCCGCAGGAGATGACGACGTCGGTCACCCCCTCGGCCGCGAGCCAGTCGAGCTGGTGCTCGAGGATCGTGCGGCCGGTGCCGGGGATCTCGATCAGCGTCTTGGGAAGCGTGTCGGTGTACGGCCGCAGCCGCGAGCCCTTGCCGCCGGCCAGCACGATCGCCTGCGTGACCGGGCCCGGCGCCTGCTCCCGTCGTTGTGTCGGCATCTTCGCAGGATAGCCGGTAGGGCTGGGCGCAGTCGCCGACCGGCGCGTCAAGGGGCAGGGACATTCGGCTGAGCGGAATCAGCCGGCGGGTGCCGCGGAGCCGGCCGCTCAGCCGCCGCTGATCGCCGCGATGATCTGCACGGTCGCGCCGGGCACCACGACCGTCTCGACGCCGCCGAGCTCGCGGATGTCGGTGCCGTCGAGGTAGATGTTCACGTGCCCGCGGACCCGGCCGCGCTCGTCCCGGATCCGCCGCTCCAGCGCCGGGACCTGGCGCCGGAGCTCGTCCAGGACGAGGGTCAGCGGCGAGCGCGGCCCGGCGACGCCGTCGGCCGGCAGCTCGACGCTGATCTCGGAGCGGCCGCCCGCGAAGCCGGCGAGCGCGCTCGGGATGACGACCCGCGCGGCCGTCGCCCACTCCCCGGCCGTCTCCGACTCCTCGGCCGTTCCCGGCTCCTCGGCCCTCACCGACTCGGCCGTTCCCGGCTCCCCGGCCCTCACCGACTCCTCGGCCGGCCGCGCGGTCCCGGTCCTGTCGTGCATCTGATCCCGCCTCAATCGAGCACCGTCGCGCGGACCGAGAGGACGTCGGGCAGGCCCGTCGCCACGGTGGTCCAGCGGTCGTCGGCGCACGCGTAGAGCTCGCCGGTCCGGGTGCCGAAGTACACACCCGCCGGGTCGGCGTCGTCGGTGCACAGCGCGTCGCGCAGCACCAGGCCGTAGAAATCCTCGGCCGGCAGGCCCTCGCTCGCGCTGCTCCAGGCCTCGCCGCCGTCCTCGGTGCGGTAGACCCGGCGCCGGAAGTCGGGGGCGAACCGGAAGCCGTCGCTGGTCAGCGGGAACAGGTAGGCGCTGCCCGGCCGGTGCTTGTCCGCGGCGACGGCGAAGCCGAACTCGGCGGGCAGCCCCTTCGCGGCCTCGGTCCAGGTCCCGCCCCAGTCGGCGCTGCGGTAGACGCCGTTGTGGTTCTGCAGGTAGAGCCGGTCCGGATCGCCCGCGTCCGGCGCCACCTTGTGCACGCACTGGCCGAACTCAGGGTACTGCTCCCCCTCCGGCAGGAAGGTGCACTTGATCCCGGAGTTCGCCGCGCTCCAGCTGCGGCCGCCGTCCCTGGTCCGGTAGACGCCGCCGGAGGACATCGCCACCAGCATCCGGTCCGGGTCGCCCGGGTACGGCACGATCGTGTGCAGCGCCTGCCCGCCGCCGCCGGGCGCCCATTCCGGCCGGTGCGGGTGGTCCCACAGCGCCTGGTTGAACTCGAAGGTCCGCCCGCCGTCCTCGGAGCGGAACAGCGCGGTCGGCTCGGTGCCCGCATAGACCACGCCGGGCTGGTCCTCCGGTCCGGGCTGGATCTGCCAGACGCGGCCCAGCGCGGCGGCGGTCTTCTCGGGGAAGGACACCGGCGCGTGGTCCGGCTCCTGCCAGCTGCGGCCGAAGTCGTCCGAGTGCAGGACGGTCGGCCCCCAGTGCTCGCTCGTCGCCCCGGCGAACAGGCGCGGCGCGGTACCCCGCGTGTCGATGCCCACGGCGTAGATCGCCTGCATCGGCAGTTGGAGCGACTCGGTCTCCCAGCTTCCGGCGCGCCGGCGGGCCAGGACGAGGCCCTTGCGCGTACCGGCCAACAGCAGTGTTTCGGCCATGAATCCGACTCTAGACCCGGGTTCGGACATTTTCCCGGCAGACGGCCCTTCGCCACGGTTCCGGCTCGGCGGCTAGTCTTCCGGCGTGGATGACGCACGCATACGACGCGTACTGGTGGCCGGGATCGACGGGGTGCGGCTCGACCTGCTCGACGCCCTCGACACGCCGCATCTCGACGGGGTCAGGGACGCGGGCTTCCTCGCGCCGGTGCTGGTCGACGAGCAGACGCCGACGATGTCCGGGCCCTGCTGGGCGACGATCGCGACCGGCGTGCACGTCGGCAAGCACGGTGTCTGGAGCAACGACTTCACCGGCAACCGGCTCGGTGCGTTCCCCGACTTCACGACGCGGCTCGCGCGCTTCTACGGCCGCAGGACCTTCGTCGCGGCGGGCTGGGACCCGCTGGTGCTCGCCCGCGACGGCGGTCCGTTGTTCAGCGCGCCGAGCCGGCTGCTCTACGTCAACCCGGAGGCGCACACGGCCGAGGCGTGGGAGCAGGTCGACGAGGAGATCACCGTCGACGCGGAGGCCGTGCTGCGCCGTGACCCGATGGACGCAGCGTTCGTCTACCTCGGCGCCGCGGACGAGACCGCGCACCTGCACGGCTGCGGCCGGCGGTATCGCGACGCGATCGAGAACGCCGACGCGCGGCTCGGACGCCTTCTCGCCGCCGTGCGCGGCCGACCCGAGTACGAGCGCGAAGACTGGACGGTCATCGTCGTCACCGACCACGGGCATGTCGAGGATGGCGGCCACGGCGGCCGATCCACCCTCGAGCGCACGGCGTGGATCGCGGCCTGCGGCCCGGACCTCGCCCCCGGCGTCGCCCCGGACCGCGAACTGCGGCACGTCGACGTCGCCGCCCACGCCTTCGCCGCGCTCGCCATCGAGCCGGACCGCCACTGGACGCTGGACGGCGCACCCTTCCGTACGGTCAAGGACGCGGGATAGCGGCTGCACGGGTAGCGGCGGCACGGGTAGCGGCTGCGCGGGTAACCCCCTCGGGGCTACCGCCGCAGGGTTACCGCTGCGCGGTAACGGCTGGGAGCGTTCACAGCATATTTCCTCTAGAGTGCGTCGGGTGGATCGTTCGCGGCAGCCCGAGACGACGCAGTCCGAGGCGACAGAGACGTCGGCAGGCACCGTCACCGACTCGACCGCGGACTCCCCCACGACAGCCGCGCCCCTGTTCACCACCGTCGCCACGGTCGCGGCCTGCGCGGGCTTCGTTCTGCTCGGCGCGCTCTCGGCGTATTACGGCCCGTCGATCCCCGCGCTGCGCAGCCGCTTCGGGCTGGCGCCCTCCGTCGCCGGCCTAGCGCTGAGCATGTACTTCGGCGGCGCGTGCGCGGGAGTACTCGTCGGCGGCACGCTGCACCGCAAGCTGCGCAACGGCCGCCTGCTGCTCATATCGTTCCTGCTGATGGCCGTCGGCTCGCTCGGCTTCGCACTCGCCTCGACCTGGTCTCTCGCGCTGACTGCGAGTCTGGTGCTCGGCTTCGGCGCAGGCGGCATGGACTACGGCCTGAATCAGCTCTTTTCGGTCGGCTTCGGCCGGCGCAGCCCCGCGATGCTCAGCGTCCTCAACGCGTTCTACGGCGTCGGCGCGGTCGCCGGACCGCTGCTGATCAGCCTGGTCGGCGCCAACAACTACCCGTACGCCTTCGCCGGCACCTCGGTGCTCCTGGTGATCGTCGCATGCGTCCTGCGCACGGTCCGAGACAGCCGAGACAGCGAACCGGAACACGCTTCCAGCTTCGTACGGACGCAAGGAAACCCGACCCGCGTAGTCATCCCCATCATTATCGCATTCCTAGCGCTCTACACCCTCCAGGTCGCAGTCGAGACGGGCGTGGGAGCGTGGGAGCCGACATACCTTCAGCTGCTCGGCCGTGGCGCGGACTACGCGGCGAACGCGACCTCCGTCTACTGGCTCGGCCTGACCCTCGGCCGATTCCTCGTCGCGCCGCTGACGCTGCGTTGGAGCGAGCCCACGATCGTCTGCGTCAGCTGCCTGGGAACCACCGTGTGCCTGGCACTGGCCGCGGTCCCGTCGATCGCGCCGTACGCCCTGGTCGGCGCCGGACTCTTCAACGCACCCGTCTTCCCGGCAGGACTCCCCTGGCTCAACCGCGCCGCGCCCGGCGTACGCTGGGCCGCGACGGCCGCGATCCTGGCCGCGAACCTCGGCGGCGTGGCCGCGGGACCGTTGCTGGGCCTGGCGATCGAGGTCTTCGGCGGCGGCTCCATCGCGTGGACGCTGACGATCGTTTCCGCGGTCTGCGTCGCGCTGGCGGTCTGGCTGCGGTACGCGACGAGTGCGACCAAAGCGGCCGCGCGCATACCGGTCACCGACCCGTAACCTCTGCCACACGCTCCCGTACGGCGCGCCTCCACCACAAACCGGCGGCAACGGGCATACTCGCCGTCATGGAGCTCATGGTGCAGACGGGCGGTGGCGAGGTCTGGGTCCGGGACAGCGGCGGCGACGGCGTTCCCGTCGTCCTGCTGCATCCCGGCTGGGGCGACTCCGGGATCTGGGATGAGATAGCGCGCGAACTGGAGGCCCAGCAGGTCCGCGTCGTGCGCTACGACTCCCTCGGGTACGGCGAGTCCTCGGCCCCGACGCAGCGGTACACAGCCCTCGAAGAACTGCGCGCGGTCCTCGACCGCCTGGACGTGCGCCGCGCCGTGCTCGCCGGCCACAGCGGCGGCGGCGGAACGGCCCTGAGCATGGCGATAGCCGAGCCGGACCGAGTAGCCGAGCTGATACTCCTGGCCCCCGGAGCCTCCGGCTACCCGTGGCCGCGGGACGACCCGTTCATGTCCGACATCTCGGCCGCGGTGCAGGCGAGGGACGTCGAGGGCGCCGTGGAGATAGGCCTGCGCACCTGGGCCCGCGCCGGCTCCGGCGAGGCCGTCGAGACCCAGATACGCAGCGCGGTGGCAGGCATGGAGCGCCAGGCGAGGTACCTCGACGAAGACCCGCCGGTCTTCGACCGCCTCGGCGAGATCAGGACCCCCGCGACGATGTTCGTGGGCGACCTCGAATACCCGATGGTCGCCGACTGCTGCCGGGCGATCGCCGACCGCCTCCCCTCCTGCCGCGTACTCACCCTGCCCGGCTCCGACCACATGGTCCCCCTCCGCGCCCCCGGCGCCGTCGCCGAACTGGTCCTCATGGCCGTCACCGCCGCCGAGACCCCGGCGTAGGCCGACCGAGTCGCGAGATCTGCGATCAGCATCCGGATAGGCCGATTGAGGGAAAGATACCGCGCTGTATGTCCGGATTGCCGGAAAGCCGATGGCATGATCCGATGGCATGTCGGGACTACGCAAGGCGATGCAGGGTGCGACCGCTGTATCGGGCGAGCTGCTGATCACACTCGGCGTGCTGGTCGGGCTGTACGTCCTGTACCTGCTGTTCTGGACCGGCGTCGTCGCGCAGAAGGCGGCGCGCACTAATCTGTGCACCTTGCGCAAGGAGTGGGCGGCGTCGGTGAGCGTGCAGCCGCAGGCGGCGCAGCCGTTCGCGACGATTCAGATCCCGCAGATCCGCAATCCCGAGGTCTGGCCGGTGCTGGACGGCACCGCGCAGACGGAGCTGAGCCAGGGCGTGGGCTGGTACCCGATGACGGCGCAGCCGGGCGGCGCGGGGAATTTCGCAGTGGCGGCGCACCGGCGGACGTGGGGCGACATGTTCCGCTACCTCGACGAGGTCAAGACGGGCGACACCGTGATCGTTCAGGACGGGAACACGACGTACACCTACCGCGTCATCGAGGACCCGGTGTACGTCGCGCCGACCGAGAGCGACGTGCTCGACAGCATCCCCGCTCACTCGGGCCTGACGAAGGCAGGGCACTACATCACACTGACGACGTGCGATCCGGTGTACAACGCGTGGCGCAGGCTGATCGTCTTCGGTGAGTTGGAGTCCAGGCAGACCGTGCAGACGGTGACCAGGTCCTGCTGAGACGCCGTTTTCTGCTCAGCCTGCCGAGCTGGAGGAGCCGCCAAGGACGGTGCCGCCCAGGGAGGCGCTCACTTGCTGGGCATAGGCGGTGTCGTCGGGGACGAGGACGACCCAGTTCCGGCCTAGCACGGCTCGTTCCGACGTGCTGCCGATCAGGAGTCCGGAGGCTTGGGCGGAGGTCAGCGTGCTTGCGTAGGCCTGCGCGTCGGTGTGGTTGTCGAAGACGGTCGCGGTGACGTTAGTGCCGGCCACCGTGCTGGACGACGCATTCGGAATCGAGCACGCCGTCACACTTTGCAGGCCGGGAGCCTTGACGCTGGTGATGCTGTCGCCGGACAGCGGCGTGCACGGGTGGCCAGCCGATTTGAGGGCGCTGATCACGTCGGAGCTGGTGGTGTAGCTGCCGCCGTCGGATGGCCGGGCGGACGCGGTGCCCGCGGCGCCGCTGCCGGTTCCCGTGGCTCCCGTGGCGGTGGCGGTAGCGGTCGCGGTGGATGCCGGGCCGGGCTGGGCGTCGCCGCCCGACGAGGCCGAACAGGCCGTCAGGCCCAGTGCTGCCGCCACGACGATGGCGTACGCCGCGGCGGTGCGGGTGGGTGTCGAACGCATCGGGCCTCCCGAATGTCCAGAAGCGGTTCGCCTCGGCCGAGCGTACTCGCGGTAACTTCGCTGGGAAGGACCAATCGGAGCCGGGATGGACCAATCGGAAATGCGGATGGTCCGACCGGCGCCGATGCTGGGCGCTATGGCGATCACGGACTCGAAGCGGACGGAGCCCGACGACGGCTCGGGCGGGGCCGGGAGCGCCGGCGGCACGGGGGTCTGGGCCGAGGTGCGCGACGCCGTCTCGCCGCGGTCGTTCCTGCTGGTGGTGGCGACGCTCGGGCTCGGGCTCGGCTTCGTGCTCTCGTATGTAGGGGCGCTGCACGATCCGCAGCTGCGGAATCTGCCTGTCACGGTCGCCTCGTCGAGCCCGTCGGCGACGAAGCAGGTCGTGGGCCAGCTCTCGTCCTCGGTGCCGCCCGGGATGATCGTGCCGACGGCAGGCACTTCGGTCGCGGCGGCCACGCAGCAGGTGAAGGACCGCGAAACCGGCGGGGCGTTCATCCCGGATCTGACAGGGACGCAGGACACGCTGATCGTGGCGTCGGCGGCGGGCAGCGCGCAGGCGACGGCCCTCGAGAAGCTTTTCACCTCGCTCGACGAGAAGCGGAATCGCACGCTGAAGGTCGACGACGTCGTCCCCGCCGGGTCCCGGGACTTCGACGGGCTCTCCGCGTTCTACCTGGTCGTGGGCTGGTGCGTGACGGGGTATCTGATCGCCTCGATCCTCGGCGTCAGCGCGGGCTCGCGTCCGGCGAATCCGACGCGCGCGGCGGTCCGGCTCGGCGCGATCGCGCTGGCCGGCTTCGTCGCCGCGATCGTCGGGACCTGGCTCGTCCAGCAGCACGTCCTCGGCGCGCTCAGCGGTCGGTTCTGGCCGATGGTCGCGACCGGCACGCTGCTCATCGTGGGCGTCGGGGCGGTCACGATGGGCCTGCAGATCGCGTTCGGCGTCGCCGGGATCGGCCTCGCGGTGCTGCTGGTCGTCGTGCTCGGGAATCCGTCGGCAGGCGGGGCGTTCCCGCGCTCGATGCTGCCCCCGTTCTGGCGCGCGATCGGCGCATTCCTCCCGCCGGGCGCCGGGACGGACGCGGTGCGTTCGATCTCGTACTTCGGCGGGGCGCAGACCGGCTACCCCATGTTGATCATGGGCGGGTACGTGCTGGCCGGGCTCGTGCTGACGCTGGTCCTGTGCGTGCTGAAACCTCCGGCGCGGAACACGGGGACGGCGAAGCACCCGTAGCGGCGCCCCGGGCGTGCGAGGATCGGCGGTATGTCCGAGTGGGTCAGCTCCTCGCAGTCGTATCTTTCGCCGCGCGACGCGGCGTCGCCCGACCCCTGGCAGCGGGAAGCCGCCGACGCCGGGCGCGTGGGCGCTCATCGGCTGATCCTGGTCGGGATGAAGGTGCCGCCCGCGCGGGTCAGCGGTCTGCTCGGCGTCGCTGAGGGGGCGGCCGCGGTGCTTCGCAGGCGTCTCGTCACGCTCGACGGCGTTCCGGTCGAGGTCTCAGACTCCTGGTATCCGGCGGCGATCGCCGAGGGAACGCCGCTCGCGGCGGATCGGCCGATCAAGGGCGGCGCGGTTCGGGCGCTCGCCGAGCTCGGTTACGTGGCCGCGCGCCATGTCGAGGAGGTCGCCGTCGTCGACACGCCTGCGGAGTTCCGCGACGTGCTCGTGGACTCGCCGGTCATCGAGCTGGTCCGGACGAGTTACTCGGCGGGCGGCGTGCCGTTCGAGGCCGCGGTCATGCTGATGAGCCGCGACATGGCGCCGGACGTCCCCCGTCGCCTCCGGTACGAGTTCAGGTCGCCGACGCCGCCGCCGCCGGGGCAGGCCTGATCTCCAGCTCGTCGAGCAGCTGCTGCGTCGCGGCGGCGACCGCCTCGACTGCCGCGTCGAAGACCTCGCGGTTGCGGGCGGAGGGAGCGCGGAAGCCGGAGATCTTGCGGACGTACTGCAGCGCGGCGGCGTGCACGTCCTCAGGGCCGACTTCGGTCGCCATCGGCGGGCGGAGGGTCTTGATGCTTCTGCACATGAGGGCAGTCTCCCTCCCGGCACCGACAACGGGCCAGAGCAGGCTGTCGCGGGCCTGCCGCTACAGCGCGACGGCCAGCAGCGGCAGGACGCGGCCCGGGGCCACGCCGGAGGGCACCCCGCCGATCCGGACCGCGCCCCTGGCCAGGTAGAACGGCTCGGCGTTCGGGTCGGCGGCGATGGTCAGGCGGTGGAAGCCGAGGTCGAGGGCCAGGGCGGTCAGGTGCGTGAACAGCGCGCCGCCGACGCCGGTGCCGATCGCGGGCGGGTCGACGAAGAGCATGCCGAGCTCGCCGGCCGGGGGCTCGCCCTCGATGGTGCCGAAGCCGAGCAGCTGCCCGTCGGTGTCCGGCTCGCGGGAGACCGCCACCTGCGTGCGGCGCTCCACGATCCGGTCGGCGGGCAGGGTCAGCTCCTCGCTGGCCGCCGCCATGAACGCGGCGTCGTACCCCCAGTGCGCCTTCGAGCGCAGCGCGAGCGCGCTGAGCTGCGCGGCCTCGTCGGGCCGGGCCGCGCGGATCGCGAAATCTGTCACGCGCTCAGCGTACGTCCGATCACCGGACCCGGCTTCCGTCACGCGCCGGGGTCCCCGCCGAGGCGTCGGTCCAGCTCGGCGACGGTCCTGAGCCAGGATTCGTGCGCCGGATCGATCAGCTCGAAGTGGCCCATCCCGGTGAACGCGGCCAGTTCGGCGCTGTCCCCCGCGGCCCGCGCGGCGGCGACGTAGTCGACGCCCTGCCGGAAGGGGACGCGGTCGTCGGCGTCTCCGTGCACGACGAGTTGGTGCACGGCCGGCCCGAGCGGCAGGAGTTCGATCGGCGAGGCGAGCGCGTAGTCGGGCACGTCGGCCGGCTCACCGCCCATGAACTCCTCCGCCGCGGGCAGCCGGTCCGCGCCGGCGTCGAGCCGCGCTCGCGCCGCCGCGCGCAGGTCGGAGACGCCGGCCTGGGACACGACGAGCCGGACCGGCGCCGGGGCGTGGTGCGCGGCCCACAGCGCGAGGTGGCCGCCTGCCGAGTGTCCGACGAGCGCGAGCCGGCCGATGTCGAGCCCGCTCGCCGCCGCGCGCAGTGCCGCGGCGACGTCCTCGCAGGTCCCGGGCCAGCCGCCGCCGTCCTCGCCCAGCTTCCGGTACTCGACGTAGACGGCGGTGTATCCGCGTTCGACGAGGTCCCGGGCCAGCGGGTCCATGAGGGTCCGGTCCCAGGGCAGCCGCCAGAAGCCGCCGTGGATCAGCACGACGACGGGCCCGGGCCCGCCGCCGCCCCGCGCCGGCCGGTGGATCTCGACGAACTGGGAGGGGTGGTCCCCGTACGCGATCTGGCTACCGATCGCTCGTTCTGATGAATTGCGCATCGGGTGCAGAGTACCGGCCGGATGTGCACCGTTAGGGGTCTGTGACCGCCCACCGCCGAAATTCCTCGTCCATCTCCGGTGAAGTCCGGATCGTCTACCGCGCCGACGGCACGGCCACGGTCAACGGCGCCCCGGTCGTGATCAGGCCCGGCCAGGACATGCGGGACGCCGCGTATCAGGCGGCGGTCGCGCTCGCGGCGGCGTCGGGGGCGACCGGGCCGGTCGTGGCGACGAGCATCGAGCCGGACGGCGTGGCGTATCCGGTCACGCTGTACCCGGGCAGGGCGGCGCCGGCCGTCGCGGAGGCGGGCCCCGCGGGAGCCGGCGCCGCGGGCGCTCTCCACCGGGTTCGTCACGCGTGGTACCGCCCGACCCTGAGCATGGGCTGGATGGCCGCGGCGGCGTGCGCGTGCGTACTGCTGTCGGTGCTGGCCACGGTGCTGTTGCACGAGGACGGGCCGCCGATCGTGCGGCTGTCGGTGGACACCGAGAACGACCCCACGCGCACCCCGGCCGCCCAGTCGATCGGCCACGCCATCTCCACCGCCCCCGGCGTGATGAGCACCGAGCGCATCAGGGCGCTGGCGAAGCGGGGCGCCGCGGCCAAGCCGAGCGCGTCGGCGGCGCCGTCGGCCTCGCAGTCGACGGTCGCCGCGGGCATCGGCGCGCAGCCCACGCCCGGCGTGCCGCTCGGGCCGCAGCCCTCGCCCGGGACGATCCCGATCGGCCCGAGCCAGGACCCCGGCGCCTCGCCGTCGGGAGGGACGAAGCGCGTCACCGTCACCGGGCTGACGCTGTCGATGGTCGGCGGCGATCAGTCGAATCAGAACATCGCGTACGTCGCCACGGTCACGACGAGCAATTCGGAGCCGTTCACGCTGACGTACACGTATTCCGGGGCCGGCGGCCGCGCGGCCGTCACCCGGACCGTCCAGCTGTCCGGCAGCACGAACTACGTGGTCGCGAACCTGATCCCGTCCCAGCCGTACTGCGGCGGACCGGTGACGATGACCGTCTCGACGTCTCCCGCGGCGAAGACCGGCCCGGCGACGGCGACGGCTCAGCCGGGCTGCTGAACCGGGGGCTGCTCGACCGTGGGCGCCGTCGGCGGAGTCGATCCCGGCGGCGCCGTCGGGGTCGAGCGGCCCGGGCGCACGTACAGCACGGCGCCGAGCGCCGCGACGAGGCACGCGACGCCGCCGACGGCGAGTCCGGTGCGCGGGTCGGAGACGGCGATGATCCAGCCGACGAGCGGTCCGCCGATCGGCGTCGTGCCCTGGAACGCGACCTGCCAGAGCGAGATCACCCGGCCGCGCATCTCGGGGCGCGCGGCGAGCTGGATCGTCGAGTTGCCGATGGAGATGAACGACACGCTCGCCCAGCCCGCGAACAGCATCGCGACGTAGACGACCCACAGGTTCGGGGCGTACGCGGTCAGCAGGATCGTCACCCCGAAGCCGAGGGAGGCGAGGACCATCGAGCGGATGCCGGTGCGGGCGAGGCGCGCGGTGATCAGGCCGCCGACCGCGGCGCCGACGCCCATCGACGCCGTCATGAAGCCGTAGACCTCGGAGCCGCCGTGGAAGGTGCGCTGGGCGAGGACCGGCAGCGAGACCTGGAACTCGTAGGCGAGCAGTCCGACGAGGCCCATCATGCCGAGGGGGACGATGATCTGCCGCGTCTGCATCGCGTACCTGAGGCCCTCGCGCAGCTGGCCCTTGGCGCGCGGCGCGGGCGGACTCGGCCGCAGCTGGCCGCGATCCATCAGCAGCAGCGAGGCGACCACGGCGACGAAGCTGGCCGCGTTGAGCAGGAAGCAGATCCCGACGCCGACGCCGGCGATCAGCAGGCCGCCGATGCCGGGACCGACCGCGCGGGCGGCGTTGACGGTGACGGAGTTGAGCGTGATCGCGTTGCGCAGCTGGTCGACGCCGACCATCTCGCGGATGAAGGACTGCCGCGGCGAGTTCTCGAAGGCGTTGTTGACGCCGAGGAAGACCGCGAGGACGCAGATCTCCCAGAAGCGGACCACGTGGAAGACCGTGAGCAGGCCGAGCAGCAGCGCCTGGACGCCCATGATCGCCTGCAGCACGGTCATCAGCCTGAGCTTGTCGGAGCGGTCGGCGATCACGCCGCCGTAGGGGCCGAGCAGCAGCACCGGGAGCGTCTGCAGGGCCGTGACCAGGCCGAGCGCGGTGGGCGAGTGGGTGAGCGTGAGCACCAGCCAGGCCTGGGCCGTCATCTGCATCCAGGTGCCGACGAGGGAGATGCCCTGCCCGGTGAAGTAGCGGCGGTAGTTGGGGATCCGGAGCGAGGAGAAGGTGGAGGTCGTCGACGGCCGGGCCGCTGAACTGCTCGTGCCGCTCATCGGATCTCCTCCCGCGCGAAATCACTGAGCTTAGCTCAGCATAACACTCTATGCTTAGCGCTCCTAAGGAATTATCCTCGACACGGGAGGTGCTGTCGTGTCCGAGGACCGGTACAAGTGGGTGGCCCTGTCGAACACCACGCTGGGCATGTTCATGGCCGTGGTGGACGCCTCGATCGTCATCATCTCGCTGCCCGCGATCTTCCGCGGCATCGGACTCGACCCGTTCGCCGCCGGGAACATCAGCTACCTGCTGTGGATCATCATGGGATACCTGCTGGTCACGGCGGTCCTGGTGGTCACGCTCGGGCGGCTCGGCGACATCCTCGGCCGGGTGCGGATCTACAACCTCGGCTTCGTCGTGTTCACCCTGGCCTCGATCGCGCTCTCCTTCGACCCCGCGCACGGCGGCGGGGGCGCGCTCTGGCTGATCGTCTGGCGGCTGGTGCAGGCCGTCGGCGGCGCGATGCTGATGGCGAACTCGGCGGCGATCATCACCGACGCGTTCCCGGCCGAGCAGCGCGGCATGGCCCTCGGCGTCAATCAGATCGCGGCGCTGGCCGGGCAGTTCATCGGACTGGTCCTCGGCGGCGTGCTCTCGGTCTGGGACTGGCGCGCGGTGTTCTGGATCAACGTGCCCTTCGGCGTCTTCGGCACGATCTGGGCCTATCGCAGCCTGCGCGAGGTCGGCGAGCGGCGGCCCGCGAAGATCGACTGGTGGGGCAATCTGACGTTCGCGGGCGGCCTCGCGCTGCTCCTGGCCGCGATCACGTACGGAATCCAGCCCTACGGCGGGCACTCGATGGGCTGGACGAACCCGTACGTGCTCGGCGGACTGATCGTCGGCGTCGTGATGCTGATCCTGTTCGGCCTCATCGAGCAGCGCGTGGAGCAGCCGATGTTCCGGCTCTCGCTGTTCCGCAACCGGGCCTTCGCGGCGGGCAACGCGGCCGCGCTGCTCGCCTCCGTGGCGCGCGGCGGCATGCAGTTCATGCTGATCATCTGGCTGCAGGGCATCTGGCTGCCGCTGCACGGATACGACTACGCGGACACGCCGCTGTGGGCCGGCATATTCCTGCTGCCGCTCACGGCCGGGTTTTTGCTCGCCGGGCCGCTGTGCGGATACCTGTCCGACCGGTACGGCGTCTTCTACTTCACGACCGGCGGCCTGACGCTCTTCGCGCTCAGCTTCATCGGACTGCTGCTGCTTCCGCTCGATTTCCCGTACTGGGCGTTCGCGCTGCTGATCACGCTGAACGGATTCGGCTCCGGCATGTTCTCGGCGCCGAACACGTCGGCGATCATGAGCAGCGTCCCGGCGACTCATCGCGGAGCCGCGTCCGGCATGCGCTCGACGTTCCAGAACTCGGGCATGTCGCTCTCGATCGGCGTCTTCTTCTCCCTGCTGATCGCGGGTCTGGCCGGCCGCCTTCCCGGCGCGCTCTACTCGGGGCTGAGCTCGCAGGGCGTGTCCTCGGCCGCCGCGCACCACGCGGCGCAGCTCCCGGCGGTCTCGACCGTCTTCGCGGCGTTCCTCGGCGCCAACCCGATGCAGACGCTGCTCGGCCCGACCGGCGTGCTCGAGACGCTCTCGCCCGCCGCGAGGGCCACGGTCACCGGCAAGACCTTCTTCCCGAACCTGATCTCCGACCCGTTCCACCACGGCCTGATGATCGTGTTCGCCACGGCCGCCGGAATGGCGCTGCTCGCGGCGCTCGCCTCGATGCTGCGCGGCGCGACGCCCGCCAAGGACCCGGACGGCCGCTCGGCCGGCGTGCCGCAGGTGCCGGTCACCCGAACGCACTGAGCCCCTGCTCTCTTCGCATGAAGCGCGCCCGCGCGTTACGCCGCTTCGCGGTCGATTATGTGGATACTTGACGAATCGTCCGACTAGCCCGATCCTCGTGCCATGACGCAGCATCAGGCGACGAACTCGCCGGTCGCCGCAGTCCGGCCCCGAATACTCCGCACCGCACCCGGTGCGTGATTCAGCGCGCCGGTGCGGGGACCGGGAGCCCGGTCCGACGACCAGCCATCGTTGACTCATCCGACCGCTCGAGGCCGAGCGCGTCTGCGAAGGAAGAGCCCTGCGTTGTCCGACATCACCACAGCGGGGGCGCGCCAGGCCCCGCCGATCGAGCCGGTCGCCGACTCGCCGTTGGACCTGCCCACGAGCGAGCGCGACCCGAACTGGTTCAAGCGCGCCGTGTTCTACGAGGTCTTCGTCCGCACCTTCTTCGACGCGAACGGGGACGGCACCGGGGACCTGCGGGGGATGACCGCGCGCCTCGACTACCTGCACTGGCTCGGCATCGACTGCATCTGGCTGCCGCCGTTCCTGAACTCGCCGCTGCGCGACGGCGGCTACGACGTGTCGGACTACACCGGGATCCTGCCGGAGTTCGGCGACCTCGGCGACTTCGTCGAGTTCGTGGAGGCGGCGCACGCCCGCGGCATCCGGGTGATCATCGACTTCGTGATGAACCACACGAGTGACGCGCACCCGTGGTTCCAGGCCTCGCGCACCGACCCGCAGGGCCATTACGGCGACTTCTACGTCTGGGCCGACGACGACCAGGGCATGGCCCAGGCGCGGATCATCTTCTCCGACACGGAGACCTCGAACTGGGCCTTCGACCCGGTGCGCAAGCAGTACTTCTTCCACCGGTTCTTCTCGCACCAGCCGGACCTGAACTACTACAACCCGAAGGTGCGCCGGAAGATGATGGCGGCGCTGCGCTTCTGGCTGGACCTGGGCATCGACGGCTTCCGGCTGGACGCGGTGCCGTACCTCTACCACGAGGAGGGCACGAACGGGGAGAACCTGCCGCAGTCGCACGCGTTCCTCAAGGAGGTCCGCGCAATGGTCGACCGCGACTACCCGGACACGGTCCTGCTCGCCGAGGCCAACCAGTGGCCCGCCGACGTGATCGACTACTTCGGCGACCCGGAGGTCGGCGGCAACGAGTGCCACATGGCCTTCCACTTCCCGGTCATGCCGCGCATCTTCATGGCGGTCAAGCAGGAGTCCGCGCAGCCGATCGCGGAGATCCTGGCGCAGACCCCGGCGATCCCGGACACCTGCCAGTGGGGCATCTTCCTGCGCAACCACGACGAGCTCACGCTCGAGATGGTCACCGACGAAGAGCGCGCCTACATGTACGAGCATTACGCGCCCGACCCGCGGATGAAGGCCAACGTCGGCATCAGGCGCCGGCTGGCCCCGCTGCTGGACAACGACCGCCGCCAGATCGAGCTGTTCAACGCCCTGCTGCTCTCGCTGCCCGGCAGCCCGGTGCTGTACTACGGCGACGAGATCGGGATGGGCGACAACATCTGGCTCGCCGACCGGGACGGGGTGCGCACCCCGATGCAGTGGAATCCCGACCGCAACGCCGGGTTCAGCCAGTGCGACCCCGGCAGGATGTACCTCCCGGCGATCATGGACCCGGTGTACGGCTACCAGCGCGCGAACGTGGAATCGCAGATGAAGGACACGTCCTCGCTGCTGCACTGGACCAAGCGCATGGTCGAGCTGCGCAAGCAGAATCTCGCCTTCGGCATGGGCGAGTACATCGCGATCGAGTCCTCGAACCCGGCCGTGCTGGCCTTCGTCCGCCACCTCGACGCGGACAAGGCGCCCGACGGCCGGGAGTCGACCGTGCTGTGCGCGACGAACCTCTCCCGCTACCCGCAGCCGACCGAGCTCGACCTCGCGCGCTTCCAGGCGACGGAACCGGTCGAGCTGATCGGCGGCGTGCCGTTCCGCAAGATCGGCGACGTCCCGTACCCGCTGACCCTCTCCGGCCACGGCTTCTTCTGGTTCCGGCTGGACGAGCGCGACTGACCCGGCGGCCGGCCCCGGCGGCCGGTTCCGGCCGTTTCCGACCCCCCGGACTCCCGGGCACGCACGCTGCGTGCCCGGGAGTCCGCTGTTGCGCCTCTAGGAATACTCAGGATCGTCATGCACAATCTCCGCAGAAAGGTAGGAGCCGCCCTTGCCGCCCTCCGCTGCGCAGACCAAGCCGGCCAGCACGCAGCCTCACCCGCTGCACTGGCTCGGCTATGCCGCGCTGTGCGGCTGGCTGGCCGGCCCGCTGCTCGCCGCGGGCTACTGGATGGCCAGCGGGGACGCGGACGAGGGACAGGTCCACTTCAGCCCGGGCAGCGCCTATGCGCCGTGCGCCGGACTGCTGCTGGTGTGGGGCGCGTTCGTGTGGATGACGCACAGCACGCTCAACACCGGCTGGAGGGTCGCGGCCAAGCGCGCCGCGCTCGTGCTCGGCTTCGGCAGCGCCGGCTGGCTGCTCGTGCAGTTCCTCGACCTGCCGGCAGGCTCCTCGATCAACCAGCTCGCGCTCGAGTGGGCGGCGCTGACGCTGCCGTACCCGGCGGCCGCCGCGATCGTGCAGCGGCGCGCGCTGCGGCCGGTGGTGGATGCTGTGGCCGCCGTCGGGGCCATGGCCACGGTAAGCGCGAAAACGGCGCGCGAGGCCGCCGAGGCCGCGGTGCCCGCGCCGACCATCGCGCCGCGCTGGATACTCCGCTACCGGACGCACGCGATCGGCGCCGCGTGCCTCGCCGTCCTCGCGGGCGGCCTGGCGATGGAGAGCGTCGGCAACGGCCAGGCGACCGCCGCGGACATGCCGGTCCGCTCCGCGACCGCCGAGCCCGAGGCCCCGGCCGCGATGCTGCTGCTGGTGAAGCCCCCCAGCCGCTATAGGGCGAGCTCGTACGGCTACGTCGACGGCGTCGCCACGATCAGCTACTCGGGCCACGACACCCCGACCCCGGCCGCCGACGACCTCGAGGTGATCGTCGCCCCGGGCACCGGCTCGCCCTGCTCGGTCGACTGGAGCAGCGCGGACTACTCCGTCGCGGAGGGCGACCGGTTCTCCTGCAGCCAGACCTCGGCCGGCCGCTGGGTCGCCGACGACGGCTCCGGCGACCGCCTCTACATCGGCGGGCACGGCTGCTACCTCGTCGCCCTCGCGGTCGACGCAGCCTCCGACGACCCGATCGACCCGGCCTCGCTGCCGAAGCTGTTCGGCACGCTGCACGAGGCCGGCTACAGCCAGCGGGCCCTGCTCAACGCCGAGGAAGACGCGCAGTTCTGACGCTCTGACCATCCGTTATGCAGGTCCGAATACGCTCTGAACACCTTCGATCCCGATTCGGACTCGCGCCTTAACGCGGTCTCATGATGCTCTAATCGCGTCCGGACAACCTGGTCGGCATGGCGATCACGGCAACGCAAGACACCACGGTCCCGGCGAGCGAACCGCCGCGGCCGTCACGTTTCCGGCCCTCCCGAGACTGGTTGTTCCCCGCGGACCAACCACGCTGGGCGAGGCCCGGACTGCTCGCGGTGGCCGCGCTGGCCGCGCTCATCTTCACCTGGGGCGCGTTCCACACGGCCACCAACAACTTCTACGCGGCCGACGCCCGCAGCATGTCGATGAGCTGGAAGAACTTCCTCTACGGCGCATTCGACCCGGCGGGCTCGGTCACGATCGACAAGCTCTGGGGCTTCCTGTGGCCCCAGGCGCTGGCGGTCAAGATCTTCGGCTACCACGCGTGGGCACTGGCCCTGCCCGAGGCGATCGAGGGCGTGATCAGCGTCCTGGTCCTCTACCGGCTGGCCCGGCGCTGGACCGGGCGCAGCGACGTCGCCCTGCTCTCGGCGGGCCTGTTCACGCTGACCCCGATCGTGGCGGCCACGTTCGGCCACTCCGGGCTCGAGGACAACGCGCTGACGATGTGCCTGATCCTGGCCACCGACGCGTTCCAGCGCGCGGCGAACGAGGGCCGGCTGCGCTCGCTGGCGCTGTCCGGGTTCTGGATCGGCATGGCGTTCCAGACGAAGATGGTGCAGGCCTGGACGGTCGTGCCGATCTTCGGCCTGGTGTACCTGATCTGCGCGCCGCACCCGCTGCTCAAGCGGATCCGGCACACGCTGGCCTTCGGCGCGGTCACCGCGGTGGCCTCGCTCTGGCTGATGGTCGTCGTGCAGCTGACCCCGGCCGCGGACCGGCCGTTCATCGACGGGTCCAACGGGTCGAACAACATCTTCACGATGGTGTTCGACTACAACTTCACCAGCCGCTTCGGCTCGCTCAGCTCGACCACGAGCGGCGGCAGCTTCGGCGGCGGGGGCAGCGACTGGGGCAAGCTGCTCGGCGCGAGCTTCGCCTCGCAGATCGGCTGGCTCTACCCGCTCGCCCTGATCGCGCTGGTCTTCGGCCTGATCAAGGCGCGCGGAGCCGGCCGGGCCGACGGCGTGCGCGCGGGCTACCTGATGTGGGGCGGCACGCTCGGCATCACGGCGCTGGCGTTCAGCGCGGGCACGATCCCGCACTCGCAGTACATGACGGTGCTCGCGCCGGGCCTCGCGGCGCTGGGCGCGGCCGGCATCGTCGGGATGTTCCGGGCCTTCCGGGACGGGGAGAAGCTGGGCTGGCTGCTGCCGGCGGCCATCGCGGCGACGGTGCTGTGGGCGACGCGGCTCTCGTACGAGAACACCGTGTTCCTCAGCTGGCTGCCGCCGCTGGTGATCGCGCTCGGCCTGGCCTCGATCCTGCTGCTGATCGCGTACCGGGTGCGCCGGATCGGCAAGGTGCTCGCGGCCGGGATCGTGCTCGGCACCGCGGCGATGGTGGCCACGCCCGCGGCCTGGGCGCTGTCCACCTTCGACACCTCGGACGGCTACAACGGCACCTCGATCAACGCGGCGGCCGGCCCGTACTCGGGCCAGTTCGGCAGCGCGGGGCGCACCGGCGGGATGAGCGGCGGACCCGGCGGTTCGGGCAGCACGTCCGGCGGCCCCGGCGGCACCGGCCAGATGCCGGGCGGCTCGTCGAGCGACACCGGCTCCGGCTCGTCGTCCGGCGGGTTGGGCGGCGCGCCGAGCGGCGGCTTCCCCGGCTCGTCCTCGGGCAGCTCCGGTTCCACCTCGTCGGGCTCGTCGAACAGCGGCGCGCCGAGCGGCGGCTTCCCGGGCTCGTCCTCCAGCGAATCCGGCTCGTCCGGAGCGCCGAGCATGGGCGGCGGCGGTATGGGCGGCGGAGGCGGCAGCACCCCCGGCGGCAGCGGCAGCACGCTGTCCACGGCCCAGGAGCAGCTGCTGACGTACCTGAAGGCCCATCAGGGCAGCGCCAAGTACCTGTTCGCGGTGATGAGCTCCGGCGACGCCGAGGACTACATCGCGAACGCCGGCGCCTCGGTCCTGCCGGTCGGCGGATTCAGCGGCAACAACGGCTACCCCTCGCTGGCGCAGTTCAAGGAGCTGATCGCGAAGGGCGAGCTGAAGTACGTGCTGCTGAGCAGCTCCGGCGGAATGGGCGCGGGCATGGGCGGCTCGGGCTCCGGCTCGACCTCGGCGATCGAGTCCTGGGTCAAGGCGAACTGCAAGGCCGTCTCGTCCTCGTCCGTCAGCTCGAGCGTCGGCACGCTGTACGTGTGCTCGTCGAGCTGACCGGAGGCCGGGGCCGTCAGGAAGGGAACGGGACGGCCGAAGGAAACGCAGGACGGGTGAAGGGAACGAAGGACGGCTGATCGTGCGGGATCAGCAGTCGACGGCGGGCGGCCGATGGTCGCCCGCCTCGGCGTTCTCCGAGTGCCAGTCCCTTGCGCGGTCGGCGATGGCATGTCTTTCGAAAGTCAAGCTATATCGTGACTGCCCCGCAGGACGCGCCGCGCCGTGCCGGAGATTCCCGATAAGTCCTGGCCGCGGCGCTTCCCGCTGTGCCACTCTTGGCCCATGAGCGAAGCTGAACACGATCAAGCCGCGCCGGCCGATCCCGCGGAGACCGAGCAGGACGAGGTCAAGCGGAAGTTCCGGGAGGCGCTGGAGCGCAAGCAGGCGCAGTCGCACCGCACCGAGAGCGGCTCCGGCAACTCCGGCAAGGCGCACGGGACGCACGGCCAGGCCGGCGGCAAGCGCTCCTTCCGCCGCAAGGCCGGATAGCGCGGGAAGAAACGGCGCCGGCCCCCTGTGGCACGTTGACGGCATGGACGGACACAGGGGCGGCGCACCCGGGGACCGCCGGCGCGGGGGCGGCGTGCCCGAGCACGGCTGAGGTGGGCGGCGTGGCCGGGGACCGCGGACGCGGGGGTGGCGTGCCCGAGTGCAACTGATGTGGGGCGGCGCGCGCGGGGTCCGCCGGGCGCGGGGGCGGCGTTCCAGAGCACGCGGGTCCCGGATGCGCGGGATGGCGGGAAGCTGCGGCAGAGGGGGCTCCGGCGGCGTAGGCTGACTCCCCTATGGAACCGACGCTGATCTTCGCGACCGCGCAGGAGTGGGAGGACTGGCTCGCGGCCCAGCCCGCCGACTCGGCCGGCCTGTGGCTCAAGCTCGCGAAAAAGGGCTGCGACACACCGAGCATCGACTACGCGACCGCGCTGGAATCGGCGCTCTGCTTCGGCTGGATCGACGGCCGGAAGCGTCCGCTCGACGAGTCGTTCTGGCTGCAGCGCTTCACCCCGCGCACGCCGCGCAGCAAGTGGTCGCGGATCAACCGGGACCGCGCGACGGCGCTGATCGAGGCCGGGCGGATGCGTCCGGCTGGCCTGCGCGAGGTCGAGCGGGCGCGCGAGGACGGCCGCTGGGACGCCGCGTACGAGAGCCAGAGCTCGGCCGAGGTTCCCGCGGACCTGCAGGCCGCGCTCGACGCCGATCCGCAGGCCGCCGCGTTCTTCGCGACCCTCGACCGCGCGAACCGCTACGCCGTGCTCTACCGCGTGAACGAGGCCAAGCGCGCCGACACCCGTGCCAAGCGGATCGAGAAGTTCGTCGCCATGCTGCACGCGGGTGAGACCATCCACCCGCGCCGCACCGCGAAGTGATCGGCCCCTGACGTAATTCCGTGGCGCGCCGGCCCTCGGAGGCGGAAGGATTCCTCCATGGTGGACACGGAGATCGACCGCTACTACTCCGATGACTTCGACGAGATCGACCGCCTGAGCATCGACGCGGTCGGGCGCCTCGAACGCGAGCGCACCAAGGAGCTGCTGCTGCGGTTTCTGCCGCCGGCTCCGGCGCGCGTGCTCGACGTCGGCGGCGGTCCAGGCGTGTACGCCTCCTGGCTCGCCACGATCGGGTACGACGTGACGCTCGTCGATCCCGTGGCCCGGCACCGCGAACAGGCGCGCATCTTCGGCACCTTCGCGGTCGAGGACGGCGACGCCAGGGCTCTGACCGCGCCCGACGCGTCGGCCGACGTCGTCTTGATGCTCGGCCCGCTCTACCACCTCGTCGATCCCGCCGACCGCTCCCGCGCCCTCGCCGAGGCACGCCGCGTGGTCCGACCCGGCGGCGGCGTGATCGCGGCCGCCTTCATCTCGCGGCACGCACCGATCCTCGACGTCGCCGCGACGCTGCGCATCAACGACGACGCCATGGTCGGGCACGTGAGCCGGCTGCGGAACACCGGCGCGAACGACCCGGGGACCGGCTTCACCGTCGCCTACTTCCACCGCCTCGAGGAGATCCGCGCGGACTTCGCGGCGGCCGGGCTCGACGAGCCGTCCGTGTACGGGATCGAAGGCCCGCTGCTGCCGCTGATCCGGAGCGGCCTCGCCGAGGACCGGCCGGAGTACTTCGAGGCCGCCGTGCGCGCGGCGCGGCAGGTGGAGGACGAGCCCGCCATGCTCGCCGCCAACGCGCACCTGCTCGCCGTCGTCCACACCGCGTGAGGCCCGCGTGAGGCCGACCGCGTGAGGCCGACCGCGTGAGGCCGACCGCTTGAGGCCGACCGCTCGAGGCCGACCGCTCGAGGCCGACCGCTCGAGGCCGACCGCTCGAGGCCGACCGCTCGAGGCCGACCGCTCGAGGCCGACCGCTCGAGGCCGACCGCTCGAGGCCGACCGCTCGAGGCCGACTGCTTGAGGCCGACCGCGCGAGGCCGACCGCTCGACGCAGCCGATCGTCCGTATGCTGGACCGTGTCTCAGTGCCATGGCACCCTGGCGACATGAGCCTTCGCATCAGGCACATCACTTTCGACTGCGCCGATCCGTACCTCCTCGCCCGCTTCTGGTCCGATCTGCTCGGCTACCGGGAGAATCCGCGCGACCCGAATCCGCGGGACGCCGAGGAGGCGCTGATCCTGGATCCGCAGGGCACCGCCGGGCTGCTGTTCATCCGGGTGCCGGAGCCGAAGGCGGCCAAGAACCGCGTGCACTTCGACGTCTGGCCGGACGCCGCGGACGGCGGCGCTCCGCTGACCCGGGATCAGGCGCTGCAGCGGGCGCTGGAGCTCGGCGCGCGCCTGGTCGACGATCGCCGCGAGCCTGACGGCACCGGCTGGATCGTGCTCGCCGACCCCGAGGGCAATGAATTCTGCCTGGAGCGCTCCCGCGCGGAGCGCTCGCCGTCCCTGGAGTCCGCCGCCGACGAGCACCTGCGCGTCGAGCTCGACCACGCCTACGACAGCCAGCTGCGCCTGCTCGGCCACGCCCGCCGCCGCCTCGCCGAGATCGCCGCCCAGCGCAAGCGCCTCGACCGCGACATCTCCGTCCTCGCCGCCCGCTCCCCCAGCCACCCGGGCCTGGAGGCCCTGCGCGCCAAGGCCCGCGAGCGCGCCCGCGCCGAACAGCGCACCCAGGCCCTCGTCCACGAACTCCGAGCCGAGGTCAGCTCCTTCCGCGCCGAGATCGAGCGCCACCGCACCGACCCCGAGGTCCGCCAGACGCAGAGCTCGATCGACCAGCTCAACGCCCTCCTGGACACCCTCCCGGGAGTCGGGGACTAGGTGCACCCGCGGCCAGGGACGCATGATCATCAGCCGCTTGGGCCGGCCTCCTCGACGGTCCACGGGCGTCTCCGGACCAGGTCGATCCCCTCGACGAGCGCCACGGCCCGCGCCGTCGCGGCTCCACTGGCCCACACGGCGCCAAGGCTCGCATGCCGCTCGCGATTGCGACGGCAGGCACACTCAGAAAACTGATTCGCCAGCTCGTCACCGTGTCCGAGCCGGTCAGCCGGTCAGCCGGGCCCTCCCCGGCGTCGAGGGCCGCTCCGTCACATGCACTCGGGCGCGTAGGCGCGCGCGGCCGAGCCGAGGGCCGCGTCCCGCTTCGCGACCTCCTCGCGGACGATCGGGATGACATGCCGGCCGAAGTCGATCGCGTCCTCGAGCAGGTCGTATCCGCGCGCCGAGAAGATCTGCGCGCCGAGGTCGTAGTAGTCGAGCAGCGCCTGGGCGACCGTCTCGGGCGTGCCGACGAGCGCGTTGGACGCGTCGGCGCCCTCGGTGGCGAGAGCGGCCGGCGTCCACAGGGCGCGGTCGAAGCGCTCGCTGTGCCCGGCGAGCGCGCTCAGCCTCCTGCTTCCGGTGCTCTGCGCGGGCACCATCGACAGCCGGCGGCCCCGGTTGCCCTTGATCTCGGCGACTATCCGGTTCGCCTTGTCCCAGGCCGCCTGCTCGGTCGCGGCGATGATCGGGCGGAAGGAGACCTGGATGCGCGGCGGGACCTCGCGGCCCGCCTCGTCGGACGCGGCGCGGATCGCCTCGATCTGCTCGAAGGTGCGCTCCAGCGGCTCTCCCCACAGGCAGTACACGTCCGCCTGGGCCGCGCCCACCGCGTACGCCTCGGGGACGCAGCCGCCGACCGAGACCAGCGGGCAGTGGCCGGCGGCGGGGAACACGTCGCTGACGAAGGAGTCGAAGTCGAAGTACCAGCCGTGGTGGCTGAACGGCTCGCGCTCGGTCCAGGCCCGCTTGACGATGCCGATGTACTCGCCGGTGCGGGCGTAGCGCTCGGCCATGCTCAGGAAGTCGCCCTCGCGCGCCTGCTCGGTGTCGTCCCCGCCGGTGATGAAATGCACCATCAGCCGCCCGCCGCTTATCCGGTCGAGCGTGGCGAAGGTCTTCGCCGCGTACGTCGGGTACGAGACGTTCGGGCGGTGCGCGAGCAGCAGCTGCAGCTGCTCGGTGTGTGCGGCTACGTAGGCCGTGGCGGCTGCGGGGTCGGGGCTGCCGGAACCGTAGGCGAACAGGATCCGGTCCCAGCCCCATTCCTCGTGCGCGCGAGCCAGCCGGACCGTGTACTCGGGATCGAAACTCGGCCCGCTGCGCGCACGGGTCTCCGAGCCGTCATTGGTGGCGGCGTAGCCGAGGAACTCGACGGGCACAGATCTTTCATATCAGCAGGGCCGATTCATGGTCAACGAATTCCGGCGGAACACCCGATTCCACCGCGAACCCATACCCGGAGATGGCCGGCCCTTTACCCGGCGGTCCGCCGGAGGTGGAAGATCCCGGCCGCGTAGTCCCCGGTCAGGCCGGTGACCAGGCCGCGGTGCCGCAGCAGCGCCCCGCTGTATTCGACCCCTGATTCCAAATCCCGGTAACGGGCGCCGGCCTCCAGCGCCGCCAGCGGCAGCGGTCCGGGCGCCGCCGCGAACTCCTGCGCGCCGAGCCAGGCGAGCACCACCGCCTCGTCGCCGAGCACGTACTGCACGGCGGTCAGGCCGGCGCCCGGCGGACGCAGCCGGTAGAGCGCGCCGTGCTGCACGACGTGCCGGATCTCCTTGTAGCGGGCCACGAGTTCGCGCGCCTCGTCGAGCTCGGCGTCGCTCCACTCGACGAGGTTGCCGCCGAGCCCGAGCAGCCCGGCCATCGCGCTGACGAAGCGGAACCTCAGCGGCGTGACCCGGCCGGTGATGGCGTTCGGGCTGTCGGTGACCCACGCGGAGGCGACCCGGGCCGGGTGCAGCTGGCTCAGTCCGTGCTGGATGCGCAGCCGGTCGAGCGGATCGGTGTTGTCCGAGACCCACACCATGTCGGTGCGCGCGAGCACGCCGAGGTCGATCCGGCCGCCGCCCGCCGAGCAGGACTCGAACGCGACGTCCGGATGCGCCGCGCGCAGCCGGTCGAGCAGCCCGTAGAACCCGTACACGTGCTCGAGCCCGAGCCGCTCCGGGTACGGCTCGCCGGGCCAGCCGGGTTCGGAGAAGCTGCGGTTGAAGTCCCACTTCACGTAGTCGATCGGGGCCGAGCCGAGCAGCGCGTCGAGCTGCTCGAAGAGGTGGTCGCGTACGGCGGGCAGGCCGAGGTTGAGCACGAGCTGGTTGCGCCACTCGGAGCGGCGCCGGCCCGGATAGTGCTGCGCCCACTCGGGGTGCGCGCGGTAGAGGTCGCTGTCCGGGTTGACCATCTCCGGCTCGACCCAGATGCCGAACTGCATACCGAGCCCGTGCACGTGCTCGGCCAGCGGCCGCAGCCCGTCCGGGAACTGCTCGGCCGACGGCGTCCAGTCGCCGAGCCCGGCCCGGTCGTCGCGCCGTGAGCCGAACCACCCGTCGTCCACCACGAACAGCTCCACGCCGAGCCCCGCGGCGCGGTCGGCCAGCTTGCGCTGACTCGCCTCGGAGACGTCGAAATGCGTGGCCTCCCAGGAGTTGTAGAGCACCGGCCGCAGCCGATCGGCCTTGGGCACGACATAAGAAAGCTGATACGCGTGCCACGCCCGGCTAGCGCCCCCGAACCCGTCCTCCGAGTAGAGCGCGGCGAAGACAGGGCTCTCATACACATCCCCCGGCGCCAACTCGACGAGTCCCGATTCGTCGCCGCCGGCACCGCCCGTGACCTGCACCCGCCCCATCGGCAGCAGCTGCACCGCGAACCGCCAGTTCCCCGACCACGCCAGCGCCCCGCTCCACACCTGCCCCTGCTCCTCGGCCGCCGAACCGTCGTCCAGCGCGAACCAGGGCAGGTGGTTGTGCGAGGTGTGCCCATGCCGCGAGCCGTACACATGCTCGCCGTGCAGCAAGGTCCCGCGCTCCAGTCGCGACTCCCCCACGAACCGCCCGTGCAGCTCCGAAAGCCGCCACTCGTCCCGCAACGGCAGGGTCCACGCCGCCGCATCGGCCCGCAGCAACTCGACGGGCGCCGGCGCCGTCGCGCGAGCTGCAACGGTCACCCAGCGCTCGACGAGGTCGAATTCCGCACGCAGCCGGTAGTGCAGCGATATCTCCAGCGAGAGAAGCTCATCCACGAACCGCAGATGCAGCTCGTCCGCGGCGGCGTCCGAGCCGGCTCCGGCCTCCGTCCCGGCCCCCGGTCCCGCCTGAGCCCCGGTCTCAAATCCCGCGAAGGTCCACTCAGTGCCCCGGATCACCGAGTCCCTCGCACGCCCGCGCACCGACAGCGCGGGACGGGCGAACCGCAGGCCGCCCTCCGTCGGGTACTCCTCGTACCCGTCGGCGGCGCCCTCGAAGGCGTGCGCCTGCGGGACCGGCTCGGCGGCCAGCGCCTCCGCGTCGGCGAGCGAGATCCGCGGACCCCAATGCAGGTTGAGCAGCCCGTCGTCCGGAGTGAGTCCGATCGCATAGCTGGAACGGATTCCGGACAGCAGCCAGAAGCGGCCGGACGGACCGGTCTCGATCGGCATGGTGCTCCTCGCGCGGGGTCATGTTTACGTAAACACCGAGCAGCTTACGGGAAGCGGCTAGGCTTCCGCCAGCGACCGCCGGCGCCGCACGAGGCCGGGAACCGAGAGGACACTGCGCGTGCCGAGCACCGACGCCGGGGACTTCCAGCGACAGCCGGCAATCGGCGCACGCGCAAGCGCCCGCGACTCCCAACCGCAACCGCCGATCAGCGCGAGCACCGACGTCCGCGGCTTCCAGCGGCAGCCGCTGATCGGGGCGAGCGGGGATCTGGTGGCCGACACGGAGGCGTGGCTCGCCTCGGAACCGCTCGGCGCGCTGATCACCGAATTCGGCGGCGACCCGGCCGACTACACCCGGCACGGCCGCCCCGACCTGCCGCTCCCGGCCCGGCTGGCCGCCCTCGACACGTTCACCGAGCGCTGGGACACGCGCCGCGGCCTCGAACGCAACCTCGCCGCCGAACTCGACCTCACCGACGCCCAGCAGACGTTGGTCATCGACGCGTCGAACGCCCTCGGCCTGCGCGGCGACCCGCCACGGCACCGCCACTACGACCACATGCTCATGCTCGGCGGCCTCATCCGCGCCTGCGTAGCCCGCCCCTCGTACGCCGCGCACATCATCCGCGAACGCGAGATCACCGCCGGCGAGGTCACCACCCTCGGCGCCCACCGCCCCTTCGTCGGCAACGAGTTCGAGCAGGCGGCGGAACTCGGCTGGGGCGACCTCACCGAGGAGTACGAGGCCCTCGACGCCGGTACCCGCCGCGCCTTCGAGCTCGGCGAGCCCGAGTTCGAGGAGGGCGAGCGCTTCGACGACATAGGAAGCACCTGGGGCGTCAAGCACTACCGCACCGCCGACGGCCTCCCCGTCCGCGTCGTCGCCGCCCCTTCCTCCGAACCCGGCACAAGGCGTGCTAATTCAGCCGATTCCTACAAGTTCTTCGCCGACCACGTGGCCAACCTCAAGCGCGGCGAACGCCTCCTGCTGATCAGCACCGCCATCTACGTCCTCCCCCAGCACGTCGCCGCCCTGCGCATCCTCGCGCTCCCCTACGGCGTCGAGGTGGACACCATCGGCGGCAAGCCCACCGAGCGTCCCCGTATCGCCCTCTCGCACTACTCCGCCACCAAGTATCTCCTCGAGGTCCGCAGCACGGTCAGGGCCCTGGCCCAATTGGTCTCGACGCCGGCCTAAGTATTACCCGGGCCAATGCGCCGAATAGCGTCATTCGGCCGCGCGGGCAATCCGTAGGCCGAATAGTACAAACGGGGCATTTTGCTCTAATTTTTCGCTAATGACCCGTTTTGCCCGCCTTGGCTCGCCGACACCATGACAGCCTGGTCGGCACGGGATCATCCCGTGCCTGGAACCAGGGGCACCGCGGACACGGAGTCGCCCGTCCTCGGCTGGTTCCATAACAGACGACAGAGACGGGTGGCGTTCATGCGTGTTTCCGTGATCGGATGCGGCCACTTAGGTGCGCCGCACGCTGCTGCGATGGCAGAGCTCGGGCATGAGGTGATCGGCGTCGAGCTCGACAAGGACAAGTGCGCGGCTCTCAGCGCCGGGATCGCGCCCTTCTACGAGGACGGGTTCGGCGAGCTGCTGGCCAAGCACGTCGGGTCCGGAAGGCTGCGTTTCAGCACCGACCTCGCCGAGGCGGCGGACTTCGCCGAAATGCACTTCCTCGCGGTGGGCACCCCGCTGCGGGAGGACGGCTGCGGCTACGACATCAGTTGTCTTACCGGCGTTGTGGAGTCCCTGGCGCCCCTGCTGTGGAGGCCGTGCACCATCGTCGGCAAGAGCACCATCACGATCGGCACGGTGGCGGCGCTTCAGCGGATCATCGACGCCCGGTCGACGATCGGCGAGATCGAGCTGGTCTGGAACCCGGAGTTCCTGCGCGAAGGCCACGCCGTGCAGGACAGTCTCAGCCCGGACCGGATCGTGGTGGGCGTGAGCTCCGCAGCCGCCCAGAAGGCGATGGAGGAGGTATACGCGCCCATCCTCGCCCGCGGCGTGGAGATGATCGTCACCGATCCGGCGACCGCCGAGCTCGTCAAATCCGCCGCCAACGCCTTCCTGTGCACCAAGATCTCATATATCAATGCCCTGTCTGAAGCGTGCAGCCTGGTCGATGCCGACGTGAACACCGTCGCGCACGCGATCGGGATCGACGAGCGGATCGGGCACGCCGGCATGCGGCCCGGCATCGGCTACGGCGGCGGCTGCCTCCCCAAGGATGTGGCCGCCTTCTCGCATCGCCTCGGGGAGTTGGGGGCCGATCGGGCCCGGGCGCTGCTGGAATCGGTCCGGGACGTCAACGCGGCCCGCATCGCCATCGCGGTCGAGCTGATCGAGCGGGCCCACGGCGGTCCGCTCGACGGCGTGCCCGTCGCCTTCCTCGGCGCCAGCTTCAAGGCCGGGACGAGCGACCTGCGCCACTCGCCGGCGCTCGCGCTGGTCGACAGGCTCATCGCGCTCGGCGCGCGGCCGGTCATCCACGACCCCGAGGCTATCCCGGGCCTCCGGCGGCAGCGGCCCGACCTGAGGTGCGCGGACACGGTGGAAGAAGCGCTCACCGGCGCCGACGTGGTGGTCATCGCGACCGAGTGGCCGCAGTTCACCAAGGACGCCTCGCTGCCGGCCCTGGCCAGCGCCGCGGCGCGGGGCCGCGTTCTCGTGGATGTGCGCAACGCGGTCGAGGCCGACCCGTGGTCGGCGAACGGCTGGCACGTCTGGCAGCTCGGCCGCCCGGCTCTGCACCCGCAGCACGGCATCGCCGCTCCGGCGGGCGCCGGAGCTCGCTGAGCGCCGCCCGACCACACGAACCAAGCGATTTTCAAGCCTACGTATTTATGCCTGCCCTGGGACGGCACCGCGCCCCGGGCACAGATCATGACGGGTACTGACGCTGGAGGTTGGAATGCGGGTCGTGGTGACGGGCGGCGCGGGTTTTCTCGGGTCGCATCTGTGTGAAGCCCTGGTTCGGCGCGGCGATGCCGTGGTCTGCGCCGATGATCTCTCGACGGGACGGCTGGAGAACATCGAGCACCTGCGGCACCTCGGGTGCGAGTTCGTGCGGGCGGATGTGACGATGCCGCTCGAGGTGTCCGGCACCGTCGACGCGGTCGCCCATCTGGCCAGCCCGGCTTCACCGCCGGACTACCTGCGGCTGCCGTTGGAGACACTCGCGGTCGGCAGCCGCGGGACGGAGAACGCATTGCGCCTGGCGACGCAGCACGGGGCGCGTTTCGTTCTCGCCTCGACCAGCGAAGTGTACGGCGACCCCCTCGTGCATCCCCAGCACGAGGAGTACTGGGGCAACGTCAACCCGATCGGTCCGCGAAGCGTCTACGACGAGGCGAAGCGCTATGCGGAGGCGGTCACCACGGCGTACCGGGGGCGTCGCGCGAACACCGGAATCCTGCGCATCTTCAACACGTACGGTCCGCGGATGCGCCCGTGCGACGGACGCGTCGTGTCCAGCTTCATCGTCCAGGCGCTGAGCGGCGAGCCGCTGACCGTGTACGGAAGCGGCGATCAGACGCGCAGCTTCTGCTACGTCGACGATCTGGTCCGCGGCCTGGTCGCCATGATCGATTCCGCGGAGGCCGGACCGCTCAACATCGGCAATCCGCAGGAACTGACGGTGCGGGAACTCGCCCAGCTCGTCCTGGAGATCACCGGATCGTCATCGGCCGTCGAATACCACCCCCTCCCGCAGAACGATCCGACGCGGCGGCGCCCCGTCGTCACCCGGGTGCGGGACGCCCTCGGCTGGTCGCCGGAGGTTTCGATCGAGGAGGGCCTGCGGCGAACCGTGCAGTGGTTCGCCGCCCGTCCGGACGCGGTCGCGGCGGCCGCGCTCGCCCTGCGCGGCGGCCAGTCGGGAGCGGACCGCGTCCGCCCGGCCGCCGACCAGCTGCCGGTGCAGGCTCAGCCGTTGCCCGCCACCGAGCAGGCCGCCTCGGCCCAGGTCTGACGTCATGACGCGATTGGACGCGATCCCGGCCCAGCCGTCCTTCGAACTCTGCCCGGAAGAGCACATCCGGGCGGTCTCGCGCGGCACGGTGGTCCGGGTCCGGCCCGGCGGCCCGGAATTCGGGCCGCCGAGGCCGAAGCGGGTCGTCGACGGGTCCATCTTCGTGGCGACGCTCAAGGCCACCGACCGCGTGGCCGTCGGAGCGCTGTCCGCGGCCTGGCTGGTCTGCTTCATCGCGTTCTGGTCCTGGTGGCTCGAACCGGCCCACCGGGTCGGAACCGCCGCGTTCACCGTGAACAGCGCGCTGCTGCTCTACTTCACCGGAGTTCCCGGCTACTTCCTGGCTGCGGTCGCCCATCTGCGCCACGTCGATCCGGCCATCGAGGTGCCGCCGCTGCGCATCGCCTTCGTCGTCACCAAGGCGCCCTCCGAGTCCTGGCCCACGGCCCGGAACACCCTCATGGCGATGCTGGCCCAGGACTGCTCGGCCGCCTTCGACGTCTGGCTGTGCGACGAGGCCCCCGCCGACGAGGTGCGTGCCTGGTGCGCGGAGCACGGCGTGCGGCTGTCCACCCGGTCGGGAGTCGCCGAATACCATCGGGCCACCTGGCCCAGGCGCACCAAGTGCAAAGAGGGGAACCTGGCGTACTTCTACGACCATTGGGGCTACCGGGACTACGACGTGGTCGCCCAACTCGACTGCGACCACGTGCCCGCCCCGACCTACCTGTCCGCCATGGTCCGCCCTTTCACCGACCCGTCGGTGGGCTACGTCGCCGCACCCAGTGTCTGCGACCTGAACGCCGCCAACTCCTGGGCCGCTCGCGGGCGCCTGCACCGGGAGGCGACCTGGCACGGTCCGATCCAACTCGGCCACAACCTCGGCCTCGCGCCCATCTGCATCGGCTCGCACTACGCGGTTCGGACCGCGGCGCTCGGCGAGATCGGCGGCCTCGGTCCGGAGCTGGCCGAGGACTTCTCCACCACCTTCCTGCTCAACTCGGCCGGCTGGCACGGGTGCTTCGCGATCGACGCGATCGCGCGCGGGGACGGGCCGCTCACGTTCGCCGACATGCTCACCCAGGAGTTCCAGTGGTCGCGCAGCCTGACCACGCTGATGTGCGACCTCTTCCCGCCCCACCTGAAGCGGATGAGTCCGGGGCTGGCGCTCCGCTTCGTCTACGCCCTCTGCTATTACCCGTTGCTGCTGGTGTCCACGGTCGCCGGCCTCGCCCTGCCCGTCATCTCGGCGGTCACCGGCATCACCTGGATGAAGGTCAACTATCTGGCGTTCCTGGCGCACTTGAGCAGCCTCTCGGTGTGGGTGATCCTTCTGGTGCTGCTGCTCCGGCGGCGCGGACTGATGCGCCCGCAGTCCGTGCCCGTGATCAGCTGGGAGAACTGGCTGTTCACGTTCACCCGCTGGCCGTACGTCGGTTTGGGCGTCCTGAGCGCCACCATCCAGAGGTTCCGGCCCAAGCAGCTGACGTTCCGCGTGACACCCAAAGCGGGCAGCGGGGTCCAAACGCTGCCCGCACGCCTTCTCGCGCCCTACGCGATCATCGCCGCGGCGCTGTCGCTGGCCGCGTACGCCGGGGAGCAGTTCGGACGGCACACTCCGGGATACATCCTGCTGTGCGTCCTGGGCGCCGCGTGCTACTGCGTCGTCGGGCTCGCCGTACCGCTGCTGCACATCAGAGAGGCCAGAAGGTCCTTCGGACTGACCCTCGGCGCGGCGTTCAGAACCGCGGGGGGCGCGATCGGGATCGGGATCGCCGCACTAGCCCCCCTCGCACTGGCCGCCGCGGACTACCCGGCCTACGGGATGAGGGTTCTGGGCTGGTGAGTCCCACCCGTCCGCGATTCCGTTCCCGCACAAGCAGGAGGCAACATCGTCATGACCGAATCCGCGACTGTCCTGGTCACCGGAGGCGCCGGTTTCATCGGAAGCCACACCTGTGTCGATCTGCTGGAGCACGGCTACGAAGTGATCGTCGTCGACGATCACTCCAACAGCTCCCCCGGCGCGCTGCACCGCGTGGAGAAGGTCGCCGGACGTCCGCTCCTCGCGACCTACCCGCTGGACGTGCGCGATGAAGCGTCGCTGGACGGCGTCTTCCGCGACCATCGCATCGACGCCGTCGTCCACTTCGCGGCGAAGAAGGCCATCGGCGAGTCCATCGGGATTCCGCTCGACTACTACTCCATCAACGTCTCCGGGTTGATCTCACTGCTGCGCGCCATGCACCGGCACGAGGTGCACCGGCTCGTTTTCTCCTCGTCATGCTCGATCTACGGTGACGCACGTCCGATCCCGCTCGGCGAGCAGGAGCCGCCGCGTCCCACGAATCCGTATTCGCGCTCGAAGTTGATGTGCGAGGAGATTCTCGCCGACGCGTGCCGGGCGTGGCCGGAGCTGACCGTCTTCTCGCTGCGCTACTTCAATCCGGCCGGAGCCCATACCAGCGGCCTGCTCGGCGAGGATCCGCGAGGGGTGCCGAACAACGTCATGCCGTACGCGATGCAGGTCGCGATCGGACGGCGCGAAAGACTCAGCATCTTCGGCGGCGACTACAGCACACCGGACGGAACGGCGGTTCGCGACTACATCCATGTGATGGACGTCGCGGACGGCCATCGCGAGGCCCTTGAACGCCTGTATCCCGAAGCATCCTCGGTCCATCCCGGGCTGCACGTCCTCAACCTCGGCACCGGGGTCGGGACGTCGGTTCTCGAGCTGGTGGAGTCCATGAGCTCGGCCTGCGGGCAGCGGCTGCCGTACGAGATCGTCGGCCGACGGGCGGGAGACGTCGCCCATCTCGTCGCCGATCCCACGGCCGTCGCGCGGGAGTGGGGCTGGCACACGACCCGGGACCTGTCCGCCATGTGCGCCGACGCGTGGCGGTTCCAGCAGCTCAACCCGAACGGCTATCAGGACTGATCGCTTGAACTTCCCGCTCAGGGCGCGGGGGCCGGCTGGCCGGCCCCCGGCCGTGGCGGTTCCAGCAGCTCAACCCGAACGGCTATCAGGACTGATCGCTTGAGCTTCCCGCTCAGGGGGCGGGGGCCGGCTGGCCGGCCCCCGGCCGTGGCGGTTCCAGCAGCTCAACCCGAACGGTTATCAGGACTGATCGCTTGAACTTCCCGCTCAGGGCGCGGGGGCGGGCTGGCCGGCCCCCGGCGTGGTGGCGGAGCCCGGAGCCGCGCCGAAGTAGTCCATCGGGCCGATGTCCACCGCGAACCGGGCCTGCAGGTCCAGGCCGCTGCCCGTGATCGGCGAACCGGTCCGCGGCGCCGGCAGCGGCGTGCGGGTCGGGTCCCAGGCGGGCGCCGCGACCAGCACCAGGCCGGGATCGAGATCCCAGCCGACGAGCCTTGCCGCGGCCGTTTCCTGACCGGTCCGCCCGGCCCAGGCGGCCAGCGAGTGGAAGGACCTTGCGCCCCAGCCGACGAGCCACGTTCCCGTGTCCCCGACGTGGTAGTCGTTGCCCTGGAGCAGGACCTGGGCCGGCGAGAAGCGATAGGAGGCGGCGATCATCTCGCTGCCGGAGGTCTCGAAGATGTTGTCGCGGATCGTCACGCCCCGCAGGCCGTCCCCGAGTCGCAGCACGGGGGCGGCGTCGGCATCGCCGTGGGTCAGCACCGTGTTGTGGTAGACGCTCGCGTCGATGATCCGGCCCACCAGCGCGAAGCTCGCGTAGAGCGGAAACTTCCGGGAGTCGTCCCGGCTGACGTTGAAACGCACGGTGTTGCGCGCGAATGCGTTGTTGTCAGCTCCGGTGTAGAGCAGGAAGCCGGGACCGTCGTTGTCGTGGGAGTAGTTGTACTGCGCGACCGAGTCGGACACGTTCTGGTCCAGGTCGAATCCACCGCCATCGGTATACCCGCCGGAGTAGTTGTCGTACGACACGTTGTGCTGGATCACCACGCCGGTGGAGTCGTAGACCCAGATGCCGACCGGCCCTTCGGGCGCGTCGCAGTACTTGCCGTTGCCGTGTGCGACCGATCGTTCGACGATCGCGTCGCGGACACTGCCGAGGTCGATCCCGTTGCCGGTGTTGTGCAGATGGTCGAGCGGGTTGCCGAGATTCGCGAACGCCTGAACGCCTGAGACGAGCACGTTCTCGTTGGCGTATTGCGGCGAGGCCGCGTCGAAGTGCGGGCCGAAGCTGCTCAGTCCGCTGTCCCGGTTGCCGTGCAGCACACTGTCCGTCACCTGCACGTCGCGGAAACCGGCGCCGACCGAAGCACCGCCCATCGACACCCCCACGCGGAAACCGGATACGTCCACATCGGTCACCGAAACGTGCTGCAGCTTGGGGCCCTTGACCAGGTCGCTGAAAAGCGCGATACCGCTGACGGTGCGGTCGGCCGGCGTCCCGCCGGTCAGAACCAGGCTCCCGATATCGATGCCGGCCGTGTCGTAGACGTCCACTCCCGGGCCGCCGGCGGCGGCGATGGTAGCCCGGCCGGAGCCGTACGAGCCCACGATCACCGGGTCCCGCGGATCACCGGCCTCGCCGCGATGGAAGGTCAGGCTTCCGGTGAAACGCGCGCCTCCCTGGAGAAGCAGCCGTTCACCCGGCTTGAACGCATGCTTGTCCGCCTGCCTGAGGGTGCGCCACGCGCTCTCCGGCGAGGTGCCCGCGGCGGAATCACTCCCGTCCGGCGACAGGTAGAACGTGCGGGGACCGAAGAGGCGGTCGCCCGTGCTGAACGCCACCAGCGGTCCGCGCGGCCACAGCGCGCGGTAGCCCCCCACGGCCAGAAGGGCCGCGACGAGTACGGCGGCCAGCGCAATCCGCCGAGAGGGTTCCCGCCGCCGGACGGCCGCCGCCGGCGGCGCCGCAGGCGATCGCGGGGGCTCTGCTTCCAGCAGCCGGGCCGCCGTCGAATTCCGCTCGCTCCCCGTCTCGCCCATCACGCCTCCTGGGGCCCACCGCCGTGCGCCGGTCGGCGCACTGGGCTCCAATCTCCCAGGCAGGCGGCGATCGGGCGGTTCACGACACGCAGATGTGAATGAAAGAACCTTTCTTTCCATCGAGCGGCCGGGCGACGCGGGCGAGCGCACCCGGGATCGCAGCCCGGGCAGCGGTCTTGTCCTGCCGACAGGCCGTTGCCGAGCGGTATTCAGCGCCGCTCAGGCCGCCGATCCGGTTCAGCCGGCGCGAAATCGGCGCCGCTCGGCGAGTTCGTCGACCACGCCGGGCGGGAGGACGGCCCTGGGGACCTCGACCTCGTCGGAGGTCGGCTCCTCGCCGGGGAGCTGGCGCAGGACTTCCTCGATCTCGGCGCAGACGGCGCCGACCGAGATGCCGAAGACGCCCTGGCCGCCCTCGAGCAGCTCCATGACCTCGTTCGGGGATGAGCACTCGAAGATGGCGGCGCCGTCGCTCATGAGGGTGATGCCGGCGAGCTCGGAGGCCGCGCGGGTACCGAGGTGGCCCGCCGCGGCGCGGATGTTGTGGAGGGAGACGCCGGCGTCCAGGAGGCGCTTGACGATCTTCAGGATGACGACGTCGCGGAAGCTGTAGAGGCCCGGTCCGCTGCCGGCCCTGAGCGTGGGCCCCACGAGGCCGGTGCGGGCCCAGTAGTCCAGCTGGCGGTACGTGATGCCGGCCGCCGCGCAGGCGACCGTGCCGCGGTAGCCGAAGGCCGCACGTGCCGCGGTCGCAGGCTCGCGCCCGGCGGCCTCCTCATTCCGCGTGCCCACACCCACCACCTCTCCACCAGCGGCGCCGATCGCACCTGCCACCCGGCTGTTCCGGGCCGTGTCCGACGGCCGCCGCGCCCACCCGGCGGGCCGCCGACGGCCCGCTCACGCTCCGCCGGGATGCACATGCACCTCAGCTTGATCCTGTCCCGTCGGCGGCGTGTCCAATCCCCACGGGCGCTCCCGACCGGCCGAACCGGTGACGGGACCGCGCGAACGGCACGACGCTACGCACGCCGCCCGGGCTCCGTCAACGACCGCCGCGCCGGGAATTACGCCACCCGAATGCAGTATCGCGCACGCTGCGGCGATTCGCCGTCGATCCGGCGTGCAATCGCCGGGAATCCGCGGCCGGTCCGCCGGGAATCCGGGGTGGAACCCGCGACGGAGCTACGCCGACTCCGCGTCGAGCCGGACTTCGGACGTCCATCATCGACCCGGACTGTCCGATACAAGGCCTCGCGGGCCGCCGGCGGACGCTCCGGTCGTTCTCCGCACCCTTCACACCGTACCGTCGATTCCGCCTCAGGACTCGAAGTCCTCCGGGGAGACCTGGTCGAGGAACTCGCGGAACCGCTCGACCTCGTCCTCCTGGTCGTCCGGCAGCAGGATCCCCGCCTCGGCGAGGACCGGCTCGGCGGCGAAGATCTTGGCTCCGCAGCGCAGCGCCAGCGCGATCCCGTCGGAGGACCGCGAGGAGACCGTGACGCCGCCGTCGAACAGCAGCTCGGCGAAGAAGGTGCCGCCCCGGAGCGCGGTGATGTGCACCGCGGTCAGCCGGCGGCCGAGGGCCTTCAACGTGTCCCGGAACAGGTCGTGGGTGAGGGGGCGCGGCGGTTGCGCGCCCTCCAGGGCGGCGGCGATCGCCTGCGCCTCCGACTGGCCCACCCAGATCGGCAGGTACCGCTCCCCGGAGCTCTCCCGCAACAGCACGATCGGGAGATTCGAGGGCAGTTCGACGCGCACTCCAACGACATCGAGCTCGTTCACGTGCTCTAGCCTAGTCGTCCAGCAGCCCGGCGCGAAGCAGGGCCGCCTCCAAGCGGACCATCGCGGCCGCCGTCTGCGCGCCCGCGGAGCGGGAGGAGCCGCCCTTCGCGGCCTTGACCAGCGCGGCCGTGCGGGCGGCGGAAGCGGCCACCGGGCGCAGGTGGCGCGGTTCGATCCCGAAACCGAGCAGCTCGGCCGCGGCACGGGCGACGAGCAGGTCGGCGCCGGTGGCCGGCTCGCGGCCGCTGATCAGTCCGTGGGCGGCGAGCTCGTCCAGCCACTCCTCGGCGATCCCGGCGGCCCTGGCCAGCCCCTCGCGGCCGAGGGAGACCTCGCCGAGCTCGGGGGTGAAGTACTCGGGCTCGGGCCAGCGTCCGCGGCGGCGGGCGGGATTGGGCGATCCGGCTGACGCGGACTCCTCGTCGGGGAGC
>NZ_JAGSOH010000387.1 GCF_018139625.1 Actinospica acidithermotolerans
AAGGTAAAACATCTGACTCTGAATTTACAATGGATAACAGTTTATACGGTTTACCGCAAGGTTCTGCCTTTTCATTAAAAGGAGATAATACGTATCAGTCATTACCAGCAATTTTAGATCAAAAGCAAGGCTACAAATCTGATGTCATGCACGGTGACTATAAAACATTCTGGAACAGAGACCAAGTATATAAACACTTTGGTATCGATAAATTCTATGATGCAACATACTATGACATGTCAGATAAAAACGTTGTAAACTTAGGCTTGAAAGACAAAATTTTCTTTAAAGATTCTGCTAATTATCAAGCTAAGATGAAATCACCATTCTATTCTCATTTAATTACATTGACTAACCACTATCCATTCACATTAGATGAAAAGGATGCAACTATTGAGAAGTCAAACAC
>NZ_JAGSOH010000388.1 GCF_018139625.1 Actinospica acidithermotolerans
GCAACGTCGAGATGAACCGGCACGCTATAAGGCTAAGAACTTCCCGGCGAAGGATTTGCCGTGCCCTAACGCGGGGTCACGACCGCAGTTCCGGGAGTAGGAACCAAAATCTTGAGGAAATTCTTCCTTAAGTGCGCATGGGCTATTACATCTCGGCGAGGCCGAAGCATTGGATCGGCGGCAGAGTCCCCCACGAGACCGCAATGTCGCAAGAACCGCCCGAGAAGATGATGTTTCAGCTCAGCCTGCGGCGGCGGGGGATCAGCAACCAGGCTGTGCTGCGCGCCATGGAAGAGGTGCCGCGCGAAGTCTTCGTGGCGGCTGGCGATCGCGAACATGCCTACCGCGACAGCGCGCTCGGCATCGCCTGCGGGCAGACCATCAGCCAGCCCTTCGTGGTGGCCTACA
>NZ_JAGSOH010000389.1 GCF_018139625.1 Actinospica acidithermotolerans
GCTTTACACGATCAAAGATGGTGAAGCTATCGTATTATCGAGTATTCCTTTTAATGCAAATTGGTTAAATCAACAATATGCTGAAATTATCCAAGCAATCTTATTTGATGTTGTAGGCTATGAAGTAAAACCTCACTTTATTACTACTGAAGAATTAGCAAATTATAGTAATAATGAAACTGCTACTCCAAAAGAAACAACAAAACCTTCTACTGAAACAACTGAGGATAATCATGTGCTTGGTAGAGAGCAATTCAATGCCCATAACACATTTGACACTTTTGTAATCGGACCTGGTAACCGCTTTCCACATGCAGCGAGTTTAGCTGTGGCCGAAGCACCAGCCAAAGCGTACAATCCATTATTTATCTATGGAGGTGTTGGTTTAGGAAAAACCCATTTAATGC
>NZ_JAGSOH010000390.1 GCF_018139625.1 Actinospica acidithermotolerans
ATACTAGCTAATTTAGACATAGCATTATTAGAATTTTTTACGAACGACTTATTATTTTCTTCTACATAACCTTGTACTTTTTTAAGTTCTTTTTTTATAGCTTTTTGTTCTTGTTCAGTTAAAAATCCAGCCATATCATGTGACTTGCCGTTATGAACCACAATTTCATTACCGAAATAAGTATAATTCGTATATCCCTTTATAATATTAGTTAACCAATCCTTATCAGATACAATTCTAGTAATGTTACCTTTATAACCTTTATATAGTTTAAATAATCGGGAGTTATGATTTAAATACCTAGCTGCTATAGGAGCTGGATTATAAACAACAATATTCGGAATACCATTACTCATTCCTAATATTACCGCTTCTCTACCACCTAATGAATGCCCAGTTATAAAA
>NZ_JAGSOH010000391.1 GCF_018139625.1 Actinospica acidithermotolerans
TGATGGTGCAATGATTATTCAAGGCACGAAGATTGCAGCAGCAGCAAGTTATTTGCCATTGTCTGATAGTCCTAAGATATCTAAAAGTTTGGGTACAAGGCATAGAGCTGCGGTTGGTATTTCAGAAGTATCTGATGCATTTACCGTTATTGTATCTGAAGAAACTGGTGATATTTCGGTAACATTTGATGGAAAATTACGACGAGACATTTCAAACGAAATTTTTGAAGAGTTGCTTGCTGAACATTGGTTTGGCACACGCTTTCAAAAGAAAGGTGTGAAATAATATGCTAGAAAGTAAATGGGGCTTGAGATTTATTGCCTTTCTTTTGGCATTGTTTTTCTTTTTATCTGTTAACAATGTTTTTGGAAATATCTTTAACACTGGTAATCTTGGTCAAAAG
>NZ_JAGSOH010000392.1 GCF_018139625.1 Actinospica acidithermotolerans
ACAGGATGCCCACCGCCACCTCGGTGTGGGCGCGCTGCGGGGATGCCGGCGCGGCGGCGGCGACCTGCGGCTCAGCCATGGGTGCGCCCCGCATGGTCGCGGGCGAACTGGTAGGCCACGCGCCCGCTGCGCGAGCCGCGCTCCAGCGCCCACACGAGGGCGGCCGGACGTGCGGCCTCGATGGCCGCGGCAGGCACGCCCAGCGCGGAGAGCCACTGCGCCACGATCGCGAGGTATTCCTCCTGGCTGAAGGGATAGAAGCTCACCCAGAGGCCGAAGCGCTCGGACAGGGAGATCTTTTCTTCCACCACCTCGCCCGGATGCACCTCGCCGTCCGCCGTGTGCGTGTAGCTGAGGTTTTCCTTCATGTACTCGGGCAGCAGGTGCCGGCGGTTGCTGGTGG
>NZ_JAGSOH010000393.1 GCF_018139625.1 Actinospica acidithermotolerans
CACCACGGTATACCAGAGCAGGAAGCCCACGGCCGCGCTCACCACCAGCATGGCGAACCCGCCGAGCGCGCGCGTGGCGTACTGCTCCTCGTAGTAGAGGTAGAAGGCCGCGGTCATCCAGCAAAAGAGCACGAACACCTCGTAGAGGTTGCTCACCGGGATGTGGCCGATGTCCGGCCCGATGAGGTAGCTCTCGTACCAGCGCACCAGGGTGCCGATCAGCGCCATGGCGATCGCCACCCAGGCGATGCGCGAGCCCAGCAGCGACAGCGTTCCGCGCTCGCCGCGGGCGAACATGCCCAGCCAGTAGAACACCGTGCTGATGAAGAACAGCATGCTCATCCAGAGGATGGCGGACTGGCTGGAGAGGAAGTACTTGAGCCCGAACACGGTGTCCGCCCG
>NZ_JAGSOH010000394.1 GCF_018139625.1 Actinospica acidithermotolerans
AAACTCAAGTATCTGGTCGTTTAGGCGGAGCTGACATCGCTCGTGCTGAACAATATTCAGAAGGAACTGTTCCACTTCATACGTTACGTGCTGACATCGATTATGCACACGCTGAAGCTGACACTACTTACGGTAAATTAGGCGTTAAAGTATGGATCTATCGTGGAGAAGTTCTTCCTACTAAGAACACTAGTGGAGGAGGAAAATAATAATGTTACTACCAAAACGTGTAAAATATCGTCGTCAACATCGTCCTAAAACAACTGGTCGTTCTAAAGGCGGTAACTACGTAACATTTGGTGAGTTTGGTTTACAAGCTACAACAACATCTTGGATCACATCTCGTCAAATCGAATCTGCTCGTATAGCAATGACACGTTACATGAAACGTGGCGGGAAA
>NZ_JAGSOH010000395.1 GCF_018139625.1 Actinospica acidithermotolerans
CAGGATCTTGAAGTTCTGCGGCACGGCGAGCAGCTCGCGCAGGTCCGCCTCGGCCTGTTCGTAGATCGACAGGAATTCCTTGCCCCGGTGGCTCATCTCCATCACGCCCATGCCGCTGCCGTGCCAGTCCAGCATTTCGGAGGCGGCCTGCTGCAGGACTTCGGCAGGGATGGCGGCGGGGCCGGCGGAGAAGTTGTACGGGCGGTTCATCGGTTCAGGCGATCGCAAAGGCCGTGCCGCGCGGGGCGGCAGGGCCGTTGGGGAAAGGCGTCCGGCGCGGGCCGAGGGGCCTGTGCCGGCGCACTGCGCGGTCCCGCGTCGGCGGAGCCGTCCGTGCCGGAGTCCGCTTCCGGGCCGGGATCGGGCGCCGGCTCGTCGCCGTCCTCCGCCACCAGGGGG
>NZ_JAGSOH010000039.1 GCF_018139625.1 Actinospica acidithermotolerans
GGGAGGGCAAGCGCAAACCGGGGAGCAGCAAAGCTGCGACACGAAACCGCAGCCGAACAACCATTGCAACGGGCACTCAGAGCCAGCTCGGCAGAGGCGGTGAAGCAATAGACGAATGTGGATGCTCAATGGCTAGCGGCCAATGATCCGCAGCTTACTGATGATCTGCGACGATCGATTTTCCGCGACGATCGATCCTGGGCCCTGCAGCTACCGGCCAGGCACGGCGGCGACTGGCTGGCGTTCGGCCGCTAGGCGGTAGCCGCGCTTCGGGACGGTCACCACTAGGCCGGCGTGCTCGCCGAGTGCGGCGCGCAGCCGGGCGACGGTTACCTCGACGATGTGATCAGCGCCGCGCCGTCCCCACACCCGGCGCAGTAGGTCGGTGCGCGAGATGACGCGGCCTGGGCTGCGCGCCAGTTCGTGCAGTACGGCCGCGGGCTGAGTGGGCAGTGTGACGACGGTCCCGCCGATGCCGACCGCGTTGCCTTGCATGACGACGTCGCCCAACGCCGTGTGGATCGTCTGCCGCAGCCTGCTTGGCAGTTCGTCCGTCAGTACCCGGACCAGCGAGCCGAGCCGGCCGCGCTCGGGCCAGAGGGCCGGCAGCTCCTGCGAGAGGAACGGCTGCGCGCACAGCTCGCCTATGCACGCCGCCAGTACCGGCTCGGTGAAGGCCTCGCGTACCCGCGCGCCTTCGCCGATTGCGTCCGCCGCATCGAGTAGGGCCGTAGCGCCGGGTGCCGAGGTGAAGGCGACGGCGTGCACCTCGTGTCGGGCGATCGCGTGTACGAGCCGGTCCACGGCGGCTGGGTCCGGGGAGGGCCCCCAGCGGTAGACCGGCACGTCGATCACCTCGGCCCCGCACTCGCGTAGGGCCTCGACGAAGGCTGCGTCGTAGTTGGCGTGCCGCTGGACCGCGATCCGGGTGCCTTGCAGTGAGCGCGCCGTGAGCCAGTTGAGGATCTCGCGGCTCTCCTCGGTCGGCGAGGCGAAGCTCTCGCTCAGCCCGCTCGCTCGCACGGCGCCCGTCGCCTTCGGCCCCCGCGTGAGCACGGAGGCGAACCGGCACCTCGCGGTCAGTGCCTCTTCGAGGCCCCAGCCTTCCGCCGCGTTCATCCAGCCGCGCCAGCCGATCCCCGTCGTGGCTACGACGTAGTCGAGACGGCCGCTTACGCACGCCTTCGTCGCCTCGTACAGCGGGGCCTCGTCGTCGAACTGCTCGATGCGCAGCGTGGGAGCCGACACCACACGGGCGCCACGCCGTTCGAGCAGCATCGTCAGCTCTTCGCGGCGGCGGTCGGCGGTGATGCCGACGACGCACCCGGCGAGCGGCACGGAGCCGTAGGGGTCCGCGAACGCGACGTCGGCCGGGGTGTGCATGCACAGATCATGGTCAACGAGCGTTTCCGCGACGTTTCCCCGATGCGACCGGACCATCAAGAACCGCCCAGAAAAACGCCTCACATCCGGCCCGTGCCGCCAGAGAGTGCCGTGTTCCGTACGCGCAACCCGGCGGAGACGGTCGGGAAACCGCCCTCGGCGAACGTCGGATACAGCGAGGTCACCGCCCCCACGAAACGATCCGGAGAGTCCCCGATGTCACGTTGGATCACCGACTGGAACCCCGAGGACGAGACGTTCTGGCAGGAAAGAGGCCGACGTGTCGCCCTGCGCAACATGATCACGTCGATCGCCTGCGAGCACATCGGCTTCTCGGTGTGGAGCCTGTGGTCGGTCCTGGTGCTCTTCCTCGGCCCGGCCTACCACGTCGACGCCGCCGGCAAGTTCACCCTCACCGCGATCCCCACCTTCATCGGCGCCGTGCTACGGCTGCCGTACAGCTACGCCGTCGTACGCTTCGGCGGCCGCAACTGGACAATCGTCAGCGCGCTGCTGCTGCTCATCCCGACGATCTCGGCCACGTTCCTGATCCACCCGGGCGTCTCCTACTCGACGCTCGTCGTCCTGTCCGCGCTCGCCGGCTTCGGCGGCGGCAACTTTGCCTCCGCGATGACGAACATCAACGCCTACTACCCGCAGCGGCTCAAGGGCTGGGCGCTCGGCCTGAACGCGGGCGGCGGCAACATCGGCGTCGCGGTCGTACAGCTCGTCGGCCTGCTGGTGCTGGCCACGGCCGGCAAGGGCCACCCGGCCGTGATGACCGGCGTCTACATTCCGCTGGTCGTCATCGTCGCCGCGACCGCCGCGCTGAGCATGGACAATCTCGCCGTGCAGCGCGACAAGGGCGCGCTGGCGCTCGCGGCCCGGCAGCCGCAGACCTGGTCCATCTCGCTGCTCTACATCGGCACCTTCGGCTCGTTCATCGGCTTCGGCTTCGCGTTCGGGCAGGTGCTGCAGGTGCAGTTCGCGCACTCGTACCCGACGCCGCTCAAGGCCGCCTACATCACGTTCCTCGGCCCGCTGATCGGCTCGCTTGTGCGCCCGGTCGGCGGTCGGCTCGCCGACCGCTTCGGCGGCGGCCCGGTCAGCTTCGCCACGTTCGTGCTGATGGCGGGCGGCGCGGCCGTCGTGCTGATCGCCTCCTCGGCGAAGTCGCTCGGCCTGTTCATCGCCGGCTTCGTGCTGCTGTTCGCCTTCAGCGGCATCGGCAACGGCTCCGTCTACAAGCTCATCCCCGTCGCCTTCCGCGAGCGCCCCGACGGGGAGCGCATCTCCGGCGCGGTGATCGGCATCGCCGGAGCGATCGGCGCCCTCGGTGGCGTGCTCGTCAACATCGCGTTCCGCGAGTCCTTCCTGACCACGAAGAACGGCGACGCGGCGTACATCGCGTTCATCGCGTACTACGTGCTCTGCTCCGCGCTCACCTGGGCCGTCTACCTGCGCAAGGCCCGTTCGGCCGCGGCGTCGGCCGACGAGTCGACCGTGACGCCCGGGGTCGTGACGCCCGCGGTCGAGGCGGCCGCGGAGGCGGTCTGACGACGTAGGCCGGCTGCTCGACCGGCGCCGCGTGCCGTGTGGTTTCTCGACACAGCACGCGGCGCCGCTATGTCTATGCACTCCATCGACCGCTGTGCGAACGGGGACCTACCGTCTGCCGGAATCCTCGTACCCACCTCAAAGAAGAGGGCAGCGGTTATGGTCTCCAGATCCCCTTCGATCCGCGCTATGTCGGCGGTCGGCGCCGTCCTGGCAGTGCTCCTCGCGCTGGTCTACGTGCTGACCGGCGCGAGCACCGCGCTCGCGAACAGTTCGACGCTCACCCAGGTCTCGTCCTTCGGCTCGAACCCCGGCAACATCCAGATGTACGACTACGTGCCCACCTCGGCGGGATCGAACGCGCCGCTCGTCGTCGCGCTGCACGGCTGCACCCAGCAGGCCACCGACTACTACAACGACTCGGGCTGGCCGAGGTACGCCGACGAATGGGGCTTCGACGTCGTCTTCCCGAACCAGACCTCGAGCAACAACAGCCAGGACTGTTTCGACTGGTACACCCCCTCGGACGACTCGCGCGGCGCGGGCGAAGCGGAATCGATCATTCAGATGGTCGATTACATGGAGGCGCACTATTCGATCAATCCGAAGCGCATCTATGTCACCGGCCTGTCCGCGGGCGGCGGAATGACCGCCGACCTGCTGGCCGACTACCCGGACGTGTTCGCTTCCGGATCGATCGATTCCGGACTGCCCGCGCAGTGCGCCACGAGCCAGACCCAGGCGTACACCTGCATGGACAGCACGGTCAGCAACACGGTCGCGCAGTGGGCCGCGCTCGCCGAGAACTCGGACTCCGGGTACACGGGCCCGTGGCCGACCGTGCAGATCTGGCAGGGCACCTCCGACTACACCGTCAGCACGGCGAACTCGACCGAGTTGATGGACCAGTGGACGGGCGTGTGGGGCGTGAGCCAGACGGCCTCCTCGACCGAGTCGCTGACCGGCGGGACCACCGAGAAGGATTACGACAACAGCGCCGGCCAGCCGGTCGTCGAGACCTTCGCGATCTCCGGCATGGGCCACGGCCTCGCCGTGAACCCGGGCTCGGGCGCCGACCAGTGCGGCGCGACCGGCGCGTACTTCCTGAGCTACATCTGCTCGACGTACTACGCCGCGACGTTCTGGGGCCTGAACACGTCGTCGACCGCGACGGCTTCGTCCACTGCGACGGCTTCGTCCACTCCGACGGCCTCGTCGTCGCCTTCGGCCTCCGCCTCCGCCACGCCGACCGCGACCGCCACGCCGACGGCGACCGCCTCGGCGTCCGCTTCCGCTAGTAGCTCCGGCACCTATACGACGAGCTGCTACACCGCCGACAACTACACACAGACCGTCGACGGCCGCGCGTACCAGTCCGGCGGCAACACCTTCGCCGACGGCTCCAACGACGCGATGGGCCTGTGGAACCTGTACGTGACCTCAAGCCTCGAAGAGACGTCGCCGGGTTACTACATAGTGGTCGCCACCTGCCCGTAGCGCCACTTTGTGTGGCGGGACACCATGCCCGCGGCCGCCGGACCTGTCTAGCGTTTCGCGCCATCACCCTCAGTGCCCCAAGAAGAGAGACAGTGCAATGGCGCGCTTCAACGCTCAAAGATGGACCGGCCTGGCGGCGGCCCTGCTGATGTGCGGCTCGGCCGCGGCGTGTGCGAACGCCGCGGCCGGTACCGGCGGCAGCGGCGGGGCCGGCGGCGGCAGCGGATCCGGCGGCACGGTCACGATCGGCGAGTCGACCACGCTCAGCGGCGCGATCGCCTCGCTCGGCCAGACCGGACTGCAGGGCGTGCAGCTGGCCGCAGCCGACATCAACGCCAAGGGCGGCCTGCTCGGCAAGCAGATCAAGGTGGTCAGCGCGGACGACGCGGCGACCCCGGCCACCGGCGTCTCCAACGTGCGCACCATGCTCGACGCCGACCACGCCGTCGCGATCTTCGGCCCGGTGGCCAGCTCCGTCGCGTCGGCAGAGGAGCAGATCACCAACGCGCAGCAGATCCCGATCTTCCTGCACACCTCGAACGACATCGGCCTGACCACGACCACGTACAGCAAGTACGTCTTCCAGGACGTGCCGAACACCGTGATGGAGCCGCGCGCCGCCGCCGACTACCTGGCCACGCAGCTGCACGGCAAGAGCGTGACCATCGCGACCTTCGCGCCGAACTACTCCTTCGGCCAGGACACCGTCGCCGGCTTCATCCAGGCGCTCAAGGCCGAGAACGTGCACTACACGCTCGTGAAGCAGGAGTTCCCGCCGCTGGGGGCGACCGACATCAGCTCGTACCTCGCGGCCATCGAGTCGGCCCAGCCGGACTACGTGTTCAACGCCCAGTTCGGCGGCGACCTCGTCGCCTTCACCAAGCAGGCGGAGAGCTACGGTCTGTTCGCGAAGACGAAGGTCATCGCGATGTACGACTACTCCGTCCTCCAGTCGCTCGGCTCCGCGGCCCCGACCGGCGCGATCGGCTTCGACCGCGCGCCGTACTGGACGGATGACAACTCGACGATGAGCGCGTTCGTGGACGAGTTCCGCGCCAAGTACGGCGACGCGCCGAGCGAGTGGGCGATCCTCGGCTACGCGGCCGTGCAGCAGTGGGCGTGGGGCGTCGAGCACGCGAAGTCCTTCTCCGGCGACGCCGTCTCCGCCGCGCTCTCCGGTGCCTCCCCGGCCACGATCCTCGGCAGCCCGCAGATCCGCGCCTGCGACCACCAGACGGAGCTGCCCGAATACGTCGGCACCGTCTCCGCCCAGGCCGCCTCGTCCAGCGACCCGACCCACCTGTGGGACACTCCCGCGTTCGAGGCGCAGTTCGACCAGATCGACTACAGCTGCGCCCAGATGACGGCGCTGCAGAAGTAGCTGGTCCGGCCATGAACACCTTCGTCACCGAAACCGTCAGCATCCTGACGAACGCCGCCATGCTGTTCGTCGTCGCGGCCGGGCTCACGCTGGTCTTCGGCGCGCTCCGGCTGATCAACATGGCGCACGGCAGCCTCTTCATGGTCGGCGCGCTGACCGTCGCGTCCCTCGCCTCCGGTCTGACCGGGGGCTGGGGATTCGCGGTCGCGCTGATCGCCGCCGTCGGGCTGTGCGCGGCCCTGGGCGCGGGCATCGAGATCAGCATCCTGCGCCGCCTGCACGACCGCGAGCCGCTGGCCCAGCTGCTCGCCACGTTCGCCCTCGTCCTCGTCGCCGCCGACCTCGCGCAGCGCGTGTGGGGCACCTCGGACCGGACCGTGGCCACGCCGGTCGCCGGGAGGTTCAGCGTGGGCGGCGCCGTCGTCCCGGAATACGACCTCATCGTCATCGGCATCGCCGCCGCCGTCGCCCTCGGGCTGTGGCTGCTGCTCGCCCGCACCGCCACCGGCTGGCGGGTCCGCGCGGCCGTGGAGGACCCGGAGACCCTGTCCGTCGGCGGCACGAACCTCGCCCTCCTGCGCACCAGCGTCTTCGCGCTCGGCGCGGGGCTGGCCGGGCTCGCCGGAGCCGCGATCGCACCGCTCGAATCCGTCGGCCCGGGCCTCGACACGCAGATCATCGTCGCGGCGTTCATCGTCACCGTGGTCGGCGGCCTCGGCTCGGTCGTCGGCGCGGCGCTCGGCGCGGTGGTCATCGCCACCGTCGAGGGCCTGGGCACGCTCTGGGTCCCCAGCTACGCCTCCAGCGCCGGCTACCTCGTGATGATCCTCGTGCTGGCCGTGCGCCCCTGGGGCCTGTTCGGCACCCCGGACAGATAGCGGACGGAGAGCGGAAAGCACGCGCACGGCCCGCGCACGGAAGACCGCGCCCGGAAAGACAGGAACCTGACGGAAGACCCCATGACAGTCCTCGAAGAGAAGATCCCCCCGGCCACGGCGCGGCCCGCGCCGCGCCCGGCCGCCCGCCTCCTCCCGCTGCTCGCGGGTGCCGCGGCCCTCGCGCTGCTGGCCGCCGCGCCCTACCTCGTCACCGTCTCCGCCATCCTCAGCCTCGAGCAGGTCGCCGCGTTCGCCGTCTTCGCCGTCGCCGCGAACCTGCTCATCGGCCAGGCCGGCCTGGTCAGCTTCGGGCAGGGGGTGTTCTTCGGCCTCGGCGCTTACACCGTCACCCTCGGCTGGGAGCACGCCGGCCTGAGCTTCTGGGAGGGTTTCGCGCTCGCCCCGGTGCTCGGCGCCGCGGCGGCGGCGCTGATCGGCCTCGTCGCCCTGCGTGCCCGCACCCTCTACTTCGCCCTGATCACGCTGGCGTTCTCGCAGCTGTTCTACCAGCTCGTCGAGCAGAACACCGGCTTCACCGGCGGCGCGAACGGCGTGTTCGCACCCGTAGTCCCGGCCTGGATGGAAAGCCCCGTAGAAGGTTACCTGACGCTCCTCGGCATCGCCGTCGCCGCGCTGCTGGCGCTGTGGTGGCTCTACCGGTCCGACTTCGGCCTGCTGCTGCGCGCCTCCCGGGAGAACCGCGCCCGCGTCCAGGCCCTCGGCACGAACGTCTACCGCCTGCACCTGCTCGCGTTCACCGTCTCCGGCGCCTTCTGCTCGCTGGCCGGGGCGATGTTCGTGGTCTACAACCAGGGTTCGAATGCAGAGCTCTTCGACTGGACGACGTCGGGCCAGGCCGTGCTGATGAGCGTGATCGGCGGCATGTACACGTTCGCGGGCCCGGTCGTCGGCGCGTTCGTCTACCAGTTCGGGCACGACTGGCTGGTGCGCTACGTCTCCGACTGGCAGCTCGTGCTCGGCGGAGTGCTGCTGCTCGTCGTGATCCTGCGCCCTGACGGCCTGGCCGGAGCCCTCCGCCGCCCCGGCCGTCTCCGGCTCTCCGGCCGTCTCGAACTCCCGAGCCGACTGCGAGGCCGCAAGTGACCGAGCTACTGACCATCAGGGGCCTGACCCGCGACTTCGGCGGCTTCCGCGCCGTGGACGGCGTGGACCTGGACGTGGCCCAGGGTGCGATCCACTCCGTGATCGGCCCCAACGGCGCCGGCAAGAGCACCCTGTTCTCGCTGATCACCGGCGAGCGCAGACCTACCGCAGGGACGGTCCGCTTCGACGGCCGCGACCTGACCGGCCTCGCCCCGCACGCCGTCACCCGCGCCGGCCTCGCCAAGGCCTTCCAGACCACCAGCATCTTCCCCCGCCTCACGGTCGGCGAGTCCGTCTGCGCCGCTCTGGCGGCCCGCAACGCCCAGCTCAGGCTCCTGCGCTCGCGCACCAAGGCCGGCATCCGCGCCGAGGCGGAGACGATCTGCGGCGCGCTGGGCCTGGCCGAGCACATCCACCGGGCGGGCTCCGCCCTCTCCCACGGCGACCAGCGCGCCCTGGAGGTCGCCCTGGCCCTCGCCACCGCCCCCCGCCTGCTGCTGCTCGACGAGCCGACGGCCGGCATGTCCCCGTTCGAGACGAAGCGCGTCGTCGACCAGATCACCGGCCTCGCCCGCGAACGCGGCCTGACCGTGCTGTTCTCCGAACACGACCTCGACACCGTCTTCTCGATCTCCGACGAGGTCACGGTGATGCACCAGGGCCGCGTACTGGCCCACGGCCCGGCAGCCGAGGTGCGGGCGAACGACGAAGTGATGGCCGTCTACCTCGGAAGCGAGCCGTGACCCGTGACCACCGAAGCAAGGAGATCCGTGCCGCACACGACGACGATGGCGACGATGCTCGAACTCACCGACGTCGACACGTACTACGGCGCCAGCCACATCCTCCAGGGCCTCTCGCTGAAGGTCGGCGCGGGCGAGGCGGTCGCTCTCCTGGGCCGCAACGGCGCCGGCAAGACCACCACGATGCGCAGCGTCCTCGGGCTCACCCCGCCCAAGCGCGGCAGCATCCTGATGGACGGCACCGAGATCGCCCGCGCCAAGACCCACCGGATCGCGCGCCAGGGCGTGGCGTTCGTGGCCAGCGGACGCCGCGTCTTCGGCGGCCTCACCGTGGCCCAGAACCTGGAACTGGCCGCCCGCACCCTGGGCAAGCGCGCAGCCGCCGACGGCCGCACCCTGGAAGACGTCCTCACCGTCTTCCCCAAGCTCCGCGAGCTGGCCGACCGACGCGCGGGCTTCCTCTCCGGCGGCGAACAGCAGATGCTCAAACTGGCCAGAGCCCTGCTGGGCAACCCCCGCCTGCTGCTGCTGGACGAGCCCACCGAGGGGCTGTCCCCGGCTGTGGTCTCCGACCTCGGCCGCTGGCTGGACCGGCTGCGCGAGCAAGGCCTGAGCATCCTGCTCACCGAGCAGAACGCCCTCTTCGCCCTGGCTCACGTCGACCGCGGGTACGTCATGCTCAAGGGCCGCATCACCCACGAGGCGAGCGCGGAGGAACTCCGCTCCAGCGAGGAGGTGCGCGCAGCCCTCGGCGTCGGCTGAGGGCGCTCGACGGACGCGCGCGCCACCGCAGCCTCTATCTCAGAATAGTGAGTAAGGGTACTGTGGCCTTGAAAGGGACTCTGGCATCTCGTGTCCGGAGGAGCCGTCGATGGCCGACCCCGTACCAGCACAGGTCGCTACCGCCGCCCAGACGCTTGGTCTGGGCGAACTTCGGGAGGTCCACAACGGGCCCTCGAACGCCGTCTACGTCTTCCTGTGGTGGGGCTACGCCTTCATCGTGGGCGGACCCGGGTTCGTCATGCTCAGCCCGAGCGCGAATCTCTTCGGCCACGGCAGTGCCGTGGGCAAAGTCATCACGATTCTGATCGGAGTGGTGCTGGTAGGCGGCGCGGCCGCGATGGTGTGGCGGGGCTTGCGGATCATCGTCAATCGCAAGCTCTACCTCTACCCGGGCGGGATCGTCTACACGCACCCGTCGGGACGGGCGAAGTGGTACGGGGCCTGGCAGGACGTGCAGGTGTATTGGGGTCAGGGCGCCGCGCGCGGATCGGAGCAGTACCGGATCGTCTTCCCGCAGGGCGGGAGAGTGCGGTGGGGCGTCAAGACGAGGTACCAGGATGTGATGGCCGAGAGGAACGGAGTCGGCGCGCAGGCGCGGCGGCTGAGTACCGCCCATGTCCTGCCGCTCATGCTGGACCGGTTCCGGGCCGGCGAGATGCTGGAGTTCGGTCCGCTCCACATCGACCGCAAGGGCCTGATCTATGAGCGGCTGGACGTCGCCTGGCCGGAAGTCACGTCCGTGACGGTACTCGGCAGAATCGCGCTGATCTTCCACCTCACGGAGAAGCGCAGATTCAGTGTGAAGCTGGGGAAGATCCCCGATCTCAACGTGCTGCTGCGCTTGATCGAGATCGCCAGAAGCTCCCGGTGAACCGACGGCATCCGCCGGGCCCGGAAAAGCTGCGGCAAAGCCCTCTCGACCGCCGTTGCACGCCGTGACCCGCGCCGGTAGTGTCCGGCCCGCTTAGGTTCTGCTGGGGAGGGAGCGGCGGTGAAGTCGGGCACGAGGTGGTCTACGGCGCTCGCGCTGGTCGCGGCGGCGTGGGTGACGGTCGGCGGCGTGGCGCACGCGGACACCGTCTACGGGGTGACGGTGCCGGACGCGGCGTTCACCGCCGGTACGGGTACCCAGACGCTCGACATCACGATCGCGCCGAACTCCCGCGTCGTGGGCAGCGCCGATCAGGTGGGCGTGTCCTCCGTCGCGGGTCTCGTCACCGGCATCTCCGCATCCGGCGCCGGCGGAACGTGCTCCGGCTCGCCCGGCGCGTGGATCTGCCAGCCGAGCGGCACGACGTGGCGAGCCGGGGACATCCGGGTGTACGTGAGCACGGCGACGGCGACGTGTGGCAACTCCATGGAGGTTTGCGGTCGCGAGCCGCTCACCGCCGACGTCGACGGCGCGGGACTGCCGATCGAGATCACCGGCAGCATCTTCATCGGCGCCGCTCCGACGCCGTCGCCGTCTCCGACCACGCCGGCGGCTCAACCGTCGAAGGCCGCGCCCTCGTCCGCGCCGACCACGCCGGCTTCGACGCGGGCGGCCGCGGAGCAGGCCGCGACCGTGGCCGCATCTCAGGTTCGCGCCCCAGCCTCCACGAGCCCGTCGCCGCCCAGCCCCCCGGCGACGTCCGCGTCGCCGCCGCGCTCCGCGTCGCCCACCACTGAGGCCTCGTCCGCGTCGAGGACCAAGGCCGCGGTCGCGGCCGCCTCCAGCCCGCCGTCGGGCGTCGTCGACCTGGCCGACACGAGTTCGTCCTCGACGATGGCCGTCGTCGGACTGGCGATCGCGTTCCTACTCGTCGGCGCGACCTCCTCCGCATGGATTCGCCGAAACCGGCGCGAGCGCTAGGGCGTGTTTTGAAACTAGCGTCGGATCAGGCCGCGGCGTCTGACGCGTGCGATCGCAAGGCGCCGGGTCGTCCGCATACTGGGCGTACGTGGGCGATCCGGCAACGCGGCGAGCGTGCGTGGCAGGCGTCGCGGACCCGGCGATAGTTGCAAAACACGCCCTAGATGCGCTCGGCACGCGGTCGTCCGCGGCGGCCGTGTACGCGCTGCTGCACGCCGTGGGGCAGCGCGCTTCCCACCATTGAGTTTCGTCCCTTGGCGCTGCTCGCGATCTCGACCGTCCGACCCGGTCTCGCGGATTCGCCGGGACCGCCCCGGCGACGCGGTGACCCGTGACCTGATCAAATGCTTCAATGGTCTGGTTCACTGTCTCGTGAGGACGGACGATGCAACTGACCCCCACTCAGGCGTTCCACCATCGCTGGTCTGCTGCCATGGCCGCGGGGGACGTCCACGCGCTGCGCGCGCTCTATCAGCCCGGTTCCTCGGTTCAGCTGTCCCTGGGCACCGGACAGGTGCTGATGGGCGCGGAGTCGATCGCGGCGGGGTACGCCGAGACGTTCGGGGTGATCGGCGGGGTCGTCACCGCCGGCGTCGAGCGCTTCGTCGACCTCGGGTTCGCCTACGTCGCGGAGTCGTGGCAGTCCAGCGGGTACGCGTCGACGCTGTCGTACGACGTGTTCGTGCTGGAGGGCGGCCTCGCGCGGTACCACGTCAGCGGCTCGGTCGCGCCGCGCACGCCCGCCGCGCTGCCCGCCGAGTCCGCCGCGCCCGGGCAGTTCTTCTACCGGCAGGTCTGGGACGCCACCAACGCGCGCGACCTGGCGGCCCTCGCGCAGCTCTACGCGCCGGATGCCGTGCGCGCGTCGGCCGGCGTCGTCCAGCGCGGCAGCCTGGCGATACTGCAGAGCGAGCAGCAGACCTGGGCGCAGGGCGGCGGGCAGCGGATCAGCAGCCTCTCGACCTTCGTGGAGGGGCCCAACATCCTCGCGGCGGAAGGCGTCATCGAAGCCGTCCTCATGGACGCGACGTTCAGCCTCGAGATCTACGACGTGTGGCTGATGCGCGGCGGCCAGGGCGTGTTGAACATCAGCGGGCTGATCAATCCGCGCCCGGAGGAGCTGAACCGGCTGATGCAGCGGGTGGCCTCGAGCCCGCGGCGTGCCGAGCATCCGGAGGCGTACGGGCAGAACCAGCTGGATAGCCGTCCCTACAGCCAGTTGGAGGGCGGCGTTTCGCGCAGTCAGCTGGAGGGCGGCTCCTATCAGCGGTGACCGGCCGCGTCGGCCGACGCCGCTCGCAGCCGACATGTCCGAAGCCGAGCGCATCGAGGAAGAGGTCGTACTCACCGAGGACGGACCGCGCGCCGTCACCCTCTTCCCGACGGAAGCGCTCTTCGTGGCCAATCGGTACTAAAATGAACAATATGACTAGCGACGGCGCTCTCAAGCTCGCTCCCACCCAACTGCTGATCGGCGGCGAACGCCGGGACTCCTCCGACGGCGCGCTGATGGACGTCTACGATCCGGCGACGGCGAGTGTCTTCACCCAAGTGGCGGACGGCAGCGTCGAGGACGGCCTGAGCGCCGTCGAGGCGGCGGCCGCCGCCGGACCGGGCTGGGCCGCGACCCCGCCGCGGCAGCGCGGCGAGGTGCTGCGCCGCACCTTCGAGCTGATGACCGAGCACGCGGAGGAACTGGCGCACCTGATGGTGCTGGAGAACGGCAAGGCCCTGCGGGACGCGCGCAGCGAGGTCGCGTACGCCGCCGAGTTCTTCCGCTGGTACGCCGAGGAGGCCGTGCGCGGCTTCGGCGAGCTCGGCACCGCCCCGTCCGGCGCCAACCGGATTCTCGTGATGCGTCAGCCGGTCGGCGTATGCGTGCTGGTCACGCCGTGGAACTTCCCGGCCGCGATGGCGACGCGCAAGATCGGCCCGGCGCTGGCCGCCGGCTGCTCGGTGGTACTCAAGCCCGCCAGTGACACGCCGCTGACCGCCCTCGCGATCGGCGCGCTGCTGGAGGAGGCGGGGGCGCCCGCGGGCGTGGTCAACGTCGTACCGTCGCGCAAGTCCGGGCCGGTCGTCTCCGCGATGCTGCACGACCCGCGGGTGCGCAAGCTGTCGTTCACCGGCAGCACCGAGGTCGGCCGCGCGCTGCTGCACGAGGCCGCCGACACCATCGTCAACACGTCGATGGAGCTCGGCGGCAACGCCCCGTTCCTCGTGCTCGACGACGCGGACGTCTCCGCGGCGGTCGAGGGCGCGATGCTCGCCAAGATGCGCAACGGCGGCGAGGCGTGCACGGCCGCCAACCGCTTCTACGTGCACCGGAGCGTCGCCGACGAGTTCTCCCGCGGGCTGGCCGACGCGATGGGCCACCTCGTCGTCGGGCCGGGCAGCGACCCGGCCACCGAGCTCGGCCCGCTGGTCAACCCGGCCGCCGTGGAGAAGGTCGAGGAGCTGGTCGCCGGCGCCCTCGACGAGGGTGCCCGCGCGCTGCTCGGTGCCACCCGCCCGGACCGGACCGGCTGGTACTACGACCCGACCGTGCTGACGAATGTGGGCAGCACCAACCCGATCCTCGGCGAGGAGGTCTTCGGGCCGGTCGCCCCCATCGTCGTGTTCGATGACGACGAGGAGGCGATCGCGGCCGCGAACGACACCGAGTTCGGGCTGGTCTCCTACCTCTACACCGGCGACCTCGCGCGCGGCCTGCGCGTCGCCGAGGCGCTGGAGGCCGGGATGATCGGCCTCAACCGGGGCCTGGTCAGCGACCCGGCCGCGCCCTTCGGCGGCGTGAAGCAGAGCGGCATCGGCCGCGAGGGCGGACATGAGGGAATGCTCGAATACCTGGAGTCGAAGTACATCGCCGTGCAGTGGTGACGACGGCCGGACTCAAGCCTTCACGCCGGTGAGCAGCCGCTCGCGGTCGAACAGCTTCGCGACGAACCTGCCGGCCGCGACGTCGATCGCGAGCAGCGCCAGGCCGAGGATGAGCGCGAGTCTGAGCGAAGGCGTGATGACGCCGAAGCCCATCAGCGCGGTCACAGCCAGCGGCGGCAGGCTCACGAGTGTGCTGAGCTGCTGCGCGACGCGGACGTCGCTCGCCCGCGTCGAGATCGCGATCCCGGCCCAGATCGACCAGGCGGCGAGCAGCGGCGTGAACAGCACCTGTGCCAGGATCCGGCCGGCCTGGAAGATGTCGTCGGAGACGTTCGGGTGCGCGAACAGCCCGGCGCAGGCGAGGAAGATCCCGTACATGGCGTAGGAGATCACGAGCGTCGGCAGGAAGGCGGCCAGCGCCTTGCCGAGCAGCAGTTCCTCGCGCGTCAGCGGCGTGGTCAGCACCGGTTCGAGCGTGCCCTGCTCGCGCTCGCCGACGATCGTGTAGGACGCGACCACCGCGGGCACCAGCGCCGGGATCAGGGTGAGGTAGAGGACCGAGACGCCGATCGCGGCGTCGAGCTTCTGCGAGGCCACGTCGGCGGGCAGCGAGAAGATCGTCACGATCGGCGCGATCATGAACAGGATCGGCATGATCGCCATGGTGGTCGCGATGAACCGGTTGCGCCGGTAGTCGCGGATCTCCTTGCCGACGACAGCCCGGATGCGGGTCGTGCTCAGGGTGCTGATCATCGCTGCTCGGCCTCCACGTCCGTGTCGATCATCTGGAGGTAGACGTCCTCGAGGGAGTGCCGGGTCGGGGTCAGCGCCAGCAGGTCCGCCCCGGCCGCGAGTACGGCACGCGCGGCGGCGGGGGCGGCGGCGTCCGGGTCGGTCACCGACAGCACGTACGCGCCGTCCTCGTTCCGGCGCCAGCCCTCGCAGCCGGGCAGTCCGGCCAGCACCCGGTCGGGATCGGCGAGCGGCTCCCGGGTGCGCACCTCGATGCTCTTGGCGAACAGCCGGTCGCGCAGCTCGTCCGGCCGCCCGATCGTCCGCAGCGTGGTGTTCATGATGCCCACGCGGTCGCACAGCCGCTCGGCCTCGGCGAGCCGGTGCGTGGTCAGGAAGATGGTCACGCCGCGCCGGCGCAGCCCGTCGATCAGCTCGTGCACCTCGCGGGCCGCGACCGGGTCCAGGCCCGAGGTGGGCTCGTCGAGGAAGAGCACCTGCGGGTCGCTCAGCAGCGCGCGGGCCAGCCCGACCCGCTGCTTCAGGCCCTTCGAGAGGGAGCGGCACAGGTCGTCCGCGCGGTGCTCGAGGCCGACGGCCTTGAGCGCGCGGGCGATCCGCTCGCGCCGGTCGGCCAGGTCGTACAGGCCGGCGAAGTAAGTCAGGTTCTCGGCGACGCTCAGCCGCAGGTAGAGGCCGGGGGACTCCGGCATGACCGCGATCCTGCCGCGGATCGCGACGCCGTTGGCCGCGTTCAGCGGCAGCCCGGCGACGCTCGCCGTGCCCGAGCTCGGCGCGATGAGGGTGCCGAGGGTGCGCACGGTCGTGGTCTTGCCCGCGCCGTTCGGCCCGAGGAACCCGAAGACCTCGCCGTAGTCGACGGCGAAGGAGACCTCGGAGAACGCCGTGCGTTCCCCGAAGCGCTTGGTGAGGCGGTCGACGACCAGCGCCGGCCCCGCGGATGACTGCGTGTTCACGCTTAAAGTGATATCACTTTGCTATAGGCCGGTCAACGGGCCGCGGACCTGCCCGGAGCCCGGCGATCGTGTTGACGTCCGGGCTGCGCGGGTGCGTGCGCGGCACGGGTGCGACGGTGCGGCAGGGCCCGGTCGCGCGGGGAGCGGGTGAAGATCGTCCGGGGGGAATAGCGGTCGGCGGACCCGCGTTCGCGGAGGTATAGTTGAATCGTCAACAACCTCGAAGGGGTGAGTGCCGTGCAGTTCGGGATCTTCACCGTCGGCGACGTCACGCCGGATCCCACCACCGGTCGGACGCCGACCGAGGGTGAGCGGATCAAGGCGATGACGGCGATCGCGTTGAAGGCCGAGGAGGTGGGCCTTGATGTGTTCGCGACGGGCGAGCATCACAATCCGCCGTTCGTGCCGTCGTCTCCGACGACGATGCTGGGGTGGATCGCGGCGCGCACGGAGCGCCTGGTCCTCTCGACGGCGACGACGTTGATCACGACGAACGATCCGGTGAAGATCGCGGAGGATTACGCGATGCTTCAGCACCTGTCCGGCGGCCGGGTGGACCTGGTGATGGGGCGGGGGAACACCGGTCCGGTCTATCCGTGGTTCGGCAAGGACATCCGGGACGGGATCCGGCTGGCGGTGGAGAACTACGCGCTGCTGCACCGGCTGTGGCGTGAGGATGTGGTCGACTGGGAGGGGAAGTACCGCACGCCGCTGCACGGGTTCACCTCGACGCCGCGTCCGCTCGACGGCGTGCCGCCGTTCGTGTGGCACGGCTCGATCCGCTCGCCGGAGATCGCGGAGCAGGCCGCGTATTACGGTGACGGGTTCTTCGCGAACAACATCTTCTGGCCGAAGGAGCACTACCAGAAGCTGATCGGCCTGTACCGGCGCCGGTTCGCGCACTACGGGCACGGGAGCGAGGAGCAGGCGATCGTCGGGCTCGGCGGCCAGGTGTTCATGCGCGAGAGGTCGCAGGATGCCGTCCGCGAGTTCAGGCCGTACTTCGACAACGCCCCGGTCTACGGGCACGGGCCCTCGCTGGAGGAGTTCACCCGGGACACGCCGCTGACCGTCGGCTCGCCGGACCAGGTGATCGAGAAGACGCTCAAGTTCCGCGACTACTTCGGCGACTACCAGCGCCAGCTGTTCCTGATGGACCATGCGGGACTGCCGCTCAAGACGGTGCTCGAGCAGCTCGACCTGCTCGGCGAGAAGGTCGTGCCGGTGCTGCGCGAGGAGTTCGCCAGGAACCGCCCGGCGAACGTCCCGGACGCCCCGACGCACGCGTCGCTGCTCGCCGCCGCGTCGAACCCGCCGGCGTCGCCGACCGCGTCGGACAGCTGAATCGGAACGCGTCGGACAGCTGAATCGGAAAGACCAGGGAAGAGGTATACGAGGATGGATGCGCTCCAGTTGATCGTCGTCTCGGCGGGCCTGCGCCAGCCTTCGAGCACGCGGCTGCTGGCCGACCGGCTGGCCGCGGCCGCCGAGCGCGACCTGCAGCTGCATGGCCGCGACGTGCGGGTCGAGGTGATCGAGCTGCGCGACCTGGCCGTGCACATCGCCAACAACCTGGTGACCGGCTTCCCGAACGCGGAGCTCGGCGACGCCCTGCGCGACGTCGAGCACGCGGACGGCCTGATCGTCGTCTCGCCGATCTTCTCGGCGTCCTACAGCGGCCTGTTCAAGTCCTTCTTCGACCTGATCGACCCGATGGCGCTGAGCGGCACCCCGGTGCTGATCGCGGCGACCGGCGGCAGCGCGCGGCACTCGCTCGCCCTGGAGCACGCGCTGCGCCCGCTGTTCTCCTACCTGCACGCCACCGTCGTGCCGACCGCCGTGTACGCGGCGACGGAGGACTGGGGCGGCGAGGCGGCCGAGTTCGTCGGGCGCATCGACCGCGCGGCGGGGGAGCTGGCGGCGCTGCTGACGCTCCGTGAGCCGAAGCCGCGCGATTCGGACATCGAGGACGAAGACGAGGTCATCCCGTTCGAGCAGCTCCTCGCGGGTTGATCTCAGCGTCTCGAATGGCGGACACTGGTACGTCTGAGTGATCTTACCGACGCGTAGCGAATACCCTCAACGCTGAACGTGGATGGGGTAGCCCTTGCTTCGGCTTTACTCGGGCATGGGCCGGCGTTCGCCATTCTTCGTTTTATGCCACGCCTCATACCCAAGCTCGCTCTTGCGGTCACCGCCGCTGCGGGTCTGTGCGCTACCCCCGCACTCACCGCCGTGGCCAGTGCCGCTACACCCACCGCCGCCACTACCGCCGCCACCACCACAGCCATCCAGGCCTCGTCCGCCGCCGGCTGGGCGCACAGTGACGCGATCCGCAACGACGCCAGGTCGCACAAGGCCGGCGCCGTCGCGAACGCCACGCCCTCGGGCTACGGACCCTCCGCCATCACCTCGGCGTACAAGCTGCCGTCCAGCTCGGCCGGCAGCGGCGAGACCGTCGCCATCGTGGACGCCTACAAGGACCCGAACGCCGCGGCCGACCTCGCCGTCTACCGCAGCGAATACGGGCTCTCCGCCTGCACCGTCGCCAGCGGCTGCCTGAAGATCGTCAGCCAGACCGGCTCCACCACGAGCCTGCCGAAGACCAACGCCGGCTGGGCCACCGAGGAGTCGCTCGACCTGGACATGGTCAGCGCGACCTGCCCGAACTGCAAGATCATCCTGGTCGAGGCCACCAGCGCCTCCAACGCCAACCTGGGCAAGGCGGTCAACGAGGCCGTCAAGCTCGGCGCCGACGCGATCTCCAACAGCTACGGCGGTAGCGAGTCCTCCTCGGACACCACCTACGACACCACGTACTACGACCACCCCGGCGTCGCCATCACCGCGTCCTCCGGTGACGGCGGCTACGGAGTCGAGTACCCGGCCGCGAGCCCGTACGTCACCGCGGTCGGCGGCACCTCGCTGAGCACGTCCTCGAACACGCGCGGCTGGACCGAGACCGCCTGGTCCGGTGCGGGCGCGGGCTGCTCGTCCTACGAGGCCAAGCCCAGCGAGCAGTCGAGCGCCGGAACCGGCTGCTCCAAGCGCGCCGTCGCGGACGTCTCCGCGGTGGCCGACCCGAACACCGGCGTCGCGGTCTACGACTCGACCGCGTACCAGGGCTACGTCGGCTGGCAGGTGTACGGCGGCACGAGCGTCGCGTCCCCGATCATCGCGAGTGTCTACGCGCTGGCGGGCAACACCTCGTCGGTGAACGACGCCTCCCGCGCCTATGCCGACTCCTCGTCGCTGTACGACGTGACCTCCGGGAGCGACGGCAGCTGCTCGCCGAGCCAGCTGTGCACCGCGCGCACCGGCTGGGACGGTCCGACCGGCCTCGGTACGCCGGACGGGGTCGGCGCCTTCTAGGCAAAGGAAAAGCCACTTCCGAGGGGAGTGCACGTAGTCCGGTCGGTCTACCCACCCGACCGGGCTACGGCATTCCCGCCTCTTTCCGGGCTATCGCCGCTGCCTGACGCCGCGTCAGTTCTCGCGAGTCCGGCGCAGCCGCGTCGCATTTGCCGCCGCGTCCAAGCTGCGCGCCGCACAAGCTGCCGCGCCCCGCAGAACCCGCTCAGCGCAGGAAGTCTTCCGGCGTGACCCGGCGCAGCTCGCGCCGCATCGCACGCGGTACGGATACCGGGGCCACCAGCAGCACCGGCGCCTGAGCGGTCCTGACGACCTCCCGGCGGATCCGGCCGCGCAGCTGCGCGACGAGCGAGCGCCGCGGGCCGGCGCCGAGCACCAGCAGATCGTTCGCGCGGTCGGCCAGCGCGTTCAGCGCGAAGGCGGCCGGTGCGCGCACGACGAGGACCTCGACGTGCAGATCCGCGGGGATGGCGCCGAGCGACTCGGCGATCGCGGCGGACAGCTTCTCGCGCGCCTCCCGCTCCCAGGTGGGCAGCATTCCGGGCACCGGCGCTCTGCGGTAGACCGCCTCGCCGCCCGGCGGCTCCCACGCGTACACGATGACGAGGGGGCTGCCGTTGCGCCGCGCCTCGAAGACGGCGCGGCGCAACGCGGCACCGCTGCTCACCGAACCGGTCACGCCGACCACCACGCGGGCGGTCCTGACCTCGGGGAATAGCTCTGTCTCGTTCATAAGTCCCAGTATTCGAGCCATGAGTGTCCGTCAACAGTGGCACCATTGCCCTTGTGCCACAATATCCTGCCAGATAGCGTTAAGAGCATGCTGAAGACGGTCTCGGCTCTGGTGATGAACGGCTCCGCCGCGTTCGAGCTCGGCGTGGTGTGCGAGGTGTTCGGCGTCGACCGCACCGAGGACGGCGTGCCGCCGTTCGACTTCCGGGTGTGCGGCGAGCACCCGGGAAGGCCACTCGATTCCACCGGCTTCCGGCTCGTTCCGTCCCACGGCCTCGACGCGCTCGAGGACGCCGACCTGGTTGTCGTGCCCGCCGTCGCCGGGGCGCCGGCCGGCTTCCCGCCCGCGATCCTCGACGCGCTGCGCGCCGCGGCGGCCCGCGGGACGACGCTGCTCACGGTGTGCTCGGGCGCTTTCCTGCTGGCGGAGGCCGGAATCCTCGACGGCCGCCGCTGCACGCTGCACTGGAAGCACGTGGACGAATTCGCCCGGCGCTACCCGGAGACGAAGGTCGATCCGGATGTCCTGTTCGTCGACGAGGGCAGCGTGATCACCAGCGCGGGCACCGCCTCCGGGATCGACGCCTGCCTGCACCTCGTACGCCGCGAGCTCGGATCGGCCGTGGCCAACGCGATCGCGCGCCGGATGATCGTGCCGCCGCAGCGCGACGGCGGCCAGCGGCAGTTCATCGACCTGCCGGTTCCCGAGACGGAGTGCGACAGCCTCCAGCCGGTGCTCGACTGGATGATCGAGAACCTCACCACCGAGTTCAGCACCGCCCGGCTCGCCCGCCGCGCGCGGATGTCGGAGCGCACCTTCGCGCGCCGCTTCGTCGCCGAGACCGGTACCACGCCGCTGCGCTGGATCACCCAGCAGCGCGTGCTGCACGCGCGGCGCCTGCTGGAGGAGACCGGGCTCGGCATGGAGGAGATCGCGCACGCCTGCGGCCTCGGCTCCGGCGCCCTGCTGCGCCATCACTTCCGCCGCGTCGTCGGCGTCACCCCGGTCGACTACCGCCGCTCGTTCAGCCTGGCCGGCTCAGAGCTCTGACAGATACTCCGTCGGCACGGTCACGTACTGGCGCAGCGAGAGGTCGCGGAAGGTGACCGGTCCGCGCGGGCCGGGGACGCGGTCGATGTTGATGCCGGTCTCGGGCAGCCGGAGCAGCTTGAAGCCGTCGAGCAGCCGGGTCGGGCAGTTCCAGAAGCCGCCGGAACCGCCGTAGGCGTCGAGGAACCGGCGCGCGATCGCGGCGTCCTCGGTGGCGACCGCGGCGGCGAGGCCGGAGGTCTCCGTGTCGGCGATCCTGGCCGCCTCCTCGGGTCCGTCGACGGCGTCGACGGTGACGGTCGCGGCGCGCTCGGCGTCGAGCGCCCACTCGAAGCCGCGCGGGTGCTCGTGCGGGGGGAGCGAGGCGTCGATCCCGAGGCGCCCGAGCAGCCCGAGGATGCCCGGCAGCAGCTCGTCGTGCAGCGAGCGGTCGAGAAGCAGAAGATTGAGACGGTTGCAGACGCCGAGCCGGTCCAGGCTCTCCTCGACCATCCGGTGCGCGAGCTCCGGGGTCGCGCCCGGCGCGATGTAGAGCACGCCGCCGCCGTCCGCGTGGGCCAGCGTGCGCACGCCGTGCTGCGCGGCCTCGCGCGCCAGGTCGCGGGTGCTCTCGCCGCTGCCGCGCAGGATGACCAGGGGGATCAGGTCGGGCACCGCGACCAGCGCGTACGCCGCCGAACGGTCCTCGGCCGGGATGAGCTGGACCGCGTCCGGGTCCAGGCCGGCCTCGGCCAGCGCGGGGGCCACGGCCTCGTCCATCAGCGCCTGGCTGGAGCGCAGCGCCGCCGAGCCGGTACGCAGCACGCCGCCGTTGCGCGACTTGAGCAGCTGCGAGGCGACGTCCACGGTCACGTTCGGCCGCGCCTCGAAGTTCGCGCCGATCACGCCGACCGGCCGGCGCCGCTCCAGCAGCGTCAGCCCGTCCGGCCGCCGCTCGACGATCCGGTCGCGCGGCTCGTCCGGCACCTCGGCCAGCGCCGTGAGCTGCTCGGACATCGCGTCCAGCCGTGCTCCGGTCAGCCGGAGCCGGTCCTGCAGCGCTTCGGACATCCCGCTCGCCCGCGCGGCGGCGAGGTCGGCCTCATTCGCCGCGATCAGCGCCGGGACTGCGGAACGCACCCGCCCGGCCATGCCGCGCAGGGCCGCGTCGATCGCCGAACCGGGTGCGTTCACCAGGGACGCGGCGCCCTTCGCGGCGCGCTCGGCGCAGGCGCGGACCGTGGCGGCCACGGGCGAGGACATGGCGGGCGAGGACGAGGCGGAGTGGGCGGTGCCGGTCGTCACGGTCGAGGCCTTCCCGGAGCGGAGGATTGTTGAACGATAGTCAGCGTACTCCAGCGGCGCCGACCCCGTCCTGGTGCACCAGGGACTCAATCCGTGCCCTGCCGCACGAGCTGCGGGTACCTCTGCCCGATCGGGCGCCCGCCGCGGCAACCCCTCTACAATCGGTGCGTGCCGACAACCGAATCCGATCTCCGATGAGCGTGCTGGTGGTCGGCGAGGTGCTCGTCGATCTGATCTGGAGAACCGACGAGACCGACCGGATCACGCCGTACCCCGGCGGCAGTCCGGCGAACGTCGCGCTGGGCCTGCAGCGGCTCGGAGTGCCCGCCACGCTCTGCACCTGCTGGGGCGACGATCCGGCGGGACGGCTGGTCGGGGCGCATCTGGAGCGCGCCGGGCTGAACGTGCAGCGGCTGCGCAGCCTCTCGAACCGCACGACGATCGCGCTGGCCTACGTCGATCCGGTCACCCGCGGCGCGACCTACGAGTTCCTGCCCGCCTGGGATCCCGGGCCGATCGACATCGCCGCGGACGTCGCGCTGCTGCACACCGGCTCGCTCGCCGGGATCATCGGGCCGGGCGCCGACCGCGTGCAAGAGGCCTGCCGGCACGTGCGCGGCAAGGCGGGCGGGACCGTCGCCATCGACCTCAACGTGCGCCCGGCCGCGCTGCCGCGGCGCGACGCGTACCGCGCGGCCGCCGACCAGCTCGTCCGCTACGCGCACGTGGTCAAGGCGAGCGACGAAGACCTCGAATGGCTGTATCCGGGCGCTGATCCGGTCGACTCGGCCCGCGCGCTGCTGACCCTCGGCCCGCGGCTCGCCGTCGTCACCCACGGCCCGCGCGGCGCCACGGCCGTCACCCCGGAGCACCGCGTCGAGGCGCCGTCGCCCGTCGTCGAGGTCGTGGACACCATCGGCGCCGGCGACGCGTTCCAGGCCGCGCTGCTCGACGCGCTGCTCGGCTACGGCGGCGAATCCGACGGCAGGGTCCGCATCCCGCAGGAGCCGGACGAACTGCGCAGACTGCTCGAACACTGCACGATCGCGGGCGCCCTGGCCTGCACCCGCGGCGGCGCCGAGCCGCCGACCCGCACGGAGCTCGACCAGCTCGCGAAGAAGTGAAACGGGCCCTCGGAACGACCGCCCCGCCGTTCCGAGGGCCCCTGCGCGGCGGCCCGGGCGACTGCGGCTACTCGGCCACGCCCGCCTCGAACGCCGGGTAGTAGGCGTCGGCCTGCCCGGTCGCGGTCGGGTGGTACGACTCCGAGGTGTCGGTGAGCACGAACGAGTGCAGCCACGCGCTGCTGTCGCAGATCTCGTGGCCGCTGAAGTAGGAGCGGATGTCGACGTAGCTGAAGTCGCTGTACTTCGCGGCCTCGGTGGAGATCACGCTGTCCAGCGTGTCCGCGCCGCCGTTGATCGCCGACCGGCTGTCGTAGCTCAGGCCCGCGCAGGTGCCCGACTCGGCGAGGTCGTAGAACTCCGGGTAGCCGATGACGACGACGTGCGCGTTCGGTGCGTCCGCCTTGATGTCGCTGTAAAGCGTGTCGAGCTTGGCCGGCAGGTCGTTCTCGGCCTCGGTCTCGGCGCTGGAGACGGCGGACTCGCAGGCGCTGGTGCCCTCGAGGATGCAGTCCTCCATAACCGTGCTGAAACCGACGTCGTTGCCGCCGACGGTGATCGACACGAGCGTCGTCGAGGAGCTCAGGCCGGACAGCTGGCTGGACTCCACGGTCGAGGTGGTGGCGCCCGAACAGGCGTTGTCGGTGAACGAGGTCGGGGCGTTGGCCGAGTCCCACAGATACGGGTAGGCGTTGGTGCTCCGGTCGCAGCTGCCGCTGGAGCTGGTGTAGCTGCCGGCGCCGACCCCGGACGAGTAGGAGTCGCCGAGCGCGACGTAGGAGGCGCTGGAGGCGTGCGCGGCGCCGCCGCCCCCGATGGCGATCGCGGCGGCGGTGCCGGTGGTGGCGACGACGGACAGGCTCCGTCGGAAGAACGTGGGCATCACGGTGGGTTCCTCCCTGGTGGATACTTCTTACTCAGAAGTAACCAGGGTTCTGACCAGTCACAAGACGAATGCGCAAGCTTTACCGGAACGAACAGCGAAGACCCCGTGCGCCGGTCGCGGCCCGGTTCCGGCCGGAGGTGCGACACCGGCTGGTACTGAATCCGCAGCGGCTGGGTTACCTTAAGGCGGTGACGCAGACAGCCGCCCCCGTACAGCCTCCGGTGCGCGTGCTCGTCGTGGAGGATGACGAGGGGATCGCCCATCCGCTGCGCCGCGGCCTGACCCGCTGCGGATACCTGGTCGAGACGGTCGCGACCGGCCGTGCCGCGCTCAGTGCGCGGCCCGCCGACGTCGTGCTGCTCGACCTCGGGCTGCCGGACATGGACGGCCTCGAGGTGTGCCGCCGGCTGCGCGAGCACTCCGACGCCGCCGTGATCGTGGTCACCGCGCGGGACGGCGAGGTCGACCGGGTCGTGGCCCTCGACGACGGCGCCGACGACTACCTCGTCAAGCCCTTCGGCCTCGAGGAGCTCAAGGCGCGGATCCGCGCCGTGCTGCGCCGGGTCCGGCCGACGGGGCCGCGCTACGTCGTCGGGGTGCTCTCCGTCGATCCCCGCGCCCGGCAGATCTGGGTGCGCGGCGGCGAGATATCGCTGACGCCGAAGGAGTTCGACATCCTCGAGTGCCTGATCGCCGAGCCCGGCCGGGCGATCTCCCGGCACTCGCTGATCACCCGCGTCTGGGACGAGAACTGGTACGGCCCGACGCGCGTGCTCGACGTGCACATCGCCGCGCTGCGCCGCAAGCTCGCGATCGACGGCCTGATCGAGACCCTGTACGGCCACGGCTTCCGGCTGGTCCCGTCCGCCGCGGTCGCCGCAGCCTCCGGAGACTGAGTACGTGTCACGGCGGATCGCGCTGGTCACGGTCGGTTTGGTCGCCGCACTGCTGCTGCTCGCGGTGGTGCCGCTGGGCTTCTCGCTGACCTCCAACGAGCGCGCCGACTTCCAGTACCAGGTGCTCTCCTCGGCCGACCAGCTCTCGGCGCGCGCGGAGGAGTACCTCGCGGACCACGACCCGCGCACCGCCATGGACAGCGCGCTGTCCGAGGCCGCCGGGCGCGGCGACTGCGCGGCCGTGTACGGCAAGGCGCTCGAGCTCGTCGCCAAGACTCCGTGCGCCACCGCGACCGACGCGTCGTGGGCCGCAATCGCCGCGAGGGTGCGCTCCGGCTCCGGCGAGATCAGCACCCGCGACGGCGACTGGCTGCTGGCCGCGGTGCCGGTCGGCGACGACGGCAACGCCTCGGGCGTGGCCGTGCTCGCGCGCACCGCCGACCCGATGACCGACCGGATCGTCGAGGTCTGGGCCTGGCTCGCGCTGACCGGCATCATCGTGCTCGCGGCCGGCGTGCTGTTCGCGCTGTGGCTCGGCCGGTGGGTCGCGCGTCCGCTCACCGTTCTCGGCGCGAGCGCGGCCCGATTCGGCGGCGGCGCGTTGGAAACCCGGGCGCCCACGACGACCGCGGGGCCGAACGAGGTACGCGAGCTCTCGACGGCGTTCAACCGTATGGCTGAGCGCATCCAGTCGCTCGTCGGCAGCCACCGCGAGTGGGTCGCGGACGTGTCGCATCAGCTGCGCACGCCGCTGACCGCGCTGCGCCTGCGCGTGGACGTGCTCACCGAGGAATCGGAGGGCGAGACCGCCGAGGAACTGGCCGGCCTGCAACTCGAACTCGCGCGCCTCGGCAGCCTGGTGGACGGGCTGCTGACGGTCGCCCGGGCGGAGGCCTCGGTGCCGCGGCCGGAGACCGTGCGCGCGGACGAGATCGCCGTCGACCGCGTCGCGGCCTGGGAGCCGGTCGCCAGGGAGCGCGGCGTCCGGCTGGACGCCTCCTGCAAGCGCGCGGCCGAGGTGCTGCTCGGCCCCGGCGACCTCGAGCAGATGCTCGACAACCTGATCGCCAACGCCCTCGACTCAGTGCCCGAAGGCGGCGCGATCGAGGTCGGCGCGACCGTCACCGACGAGCGGGTCGAGGTGCGCGTGGCCGACGACGGACCCGGCATGCCGGCGCAGGCGAGGGAGAACGCCTTCCGCCGCTTCGGCCAGTCCAGCACCGGCGGCAACGGCCTCGGGCTCGCGATCGTGCACCGGCTCGCGGCGGCGAACGGCGCCGAGGTGGCGCTGGAGGAGACGCCCGGCGGGGGGCTGACGGCGGTGCTGCGCCTCCCCACGCCCCGTTGAGCTGACGGCCCGTCGCGCGGCCGCCGACCGAAAGAGCCGCCGTCACGGCCGTCGCCACGGCTATCGCGCGGCCGCGCCGATGTCCGCCGACCGCCGTCACGTCCGCGCCGACCGACGACCGCCGTCACGGCCGTCGCCATGGCCATCGCGCGGCCGCGCCGATTTCCGCCGACCGCTGTCACGTCCGCGGCGACCGCCGACCGCCGACCGCCGCCATGGCCATCGCAGCTCCGCGCCGACGGACGACCGTCGTCACGCGGGGGTCAGCCCGGTGCCGGGGCAGTCGTCGCGGCCGTCTCCGTGGCCTGCGCGGCCGCGTGCCCCGCGAGCGCCGCGGCGGCGATGGTGATGAGCGCGCCGAGCATCAGCGCCGCGGCCTCGCCGGGTTGCAGCACGTGCACCTGCGTTCCCAGCGTCGCCGCCGCCACCGGCACCCCGAGCTGGCTCGCCGCGAGCACGCCGAGCGCGATCGGCTGGCCGCTGAACCGCATCAGCGCGTGCGCGGCCGCCGCCGCCAGTCCCAGCGCCACGCCCAGCAGGATGAACCCGGGCCGGTGCCCGAGCTGGCGCAGATTCAGCTCGGCGCCGAGCCAGACGAAGAACAGCGGACTGAAGAAGCCGTCCGTGATCGCGAACAACTGCCGCGCCAGCCGACGCGGCTCGCCCACCGCCGCGACCGCGAGGCCGAGCGAGAAGCCGGCGAGCATGACGGACACGTGCGTCTGCACGGCCAGCGCCGCGAGCCCGAACAGCGCGGCGAGGCTGAAGCGAAGTTCGAGGGCGAACTTCCGCTGCTCGGAGAGCCGATGCATGCGGTGCCGCAGCCCCGAGCGCTCGACCTCCCGGAACAGGACGAACAGCACCGCCGCGCAGCCGATCACCGCGAGCGCGCCGAGCGTGGCCCGGCCCGCGTGCGCCGGATCGACGGCCAGGGGGACGGCCACGATGCACAGCGTGTCCGCGATCGCCACCTGCGGCACCAGTTCGAGCAGCGCCGGGCCCTCCAGCCCGAGCGAGTCGATCATCGGCAGCACCAGCGCCGCGGACGACGAGGCGATCAGCACCGCGTACATCGCCGTATGGCCGGTGTGGAACGCCCGGGCCAGCGCGAACGCCGGCAGCACCGCGATGGCGCCGACCGCGACCGCCCGCACCGCGCCCCTGCGCAGCCCCTTGACCAGCCGCGGATCGCGGATCGGCACGTGCGAGCCCGCCACGAACATCACCAGCGCGAAGCCGATCTCCGCCAGGAACGCGAAGGTCTTGTCGTCCGGGTGCAGGAAGTCGGCCAGCGTCGGCCCGAGCAGCACGCCCGCGGCCAGTTCGCCGACGACCACCGGCACCCGCCAGCTCGGCGGGTACGCCAGCAGCGGACCCAGCAGCCCGATCAGCACGACGACGGCGAGCGTTCCGAAGCTCATGCGCTGATTCTCCCTCACATGTCGCACGCGTCCGGCCCGGCCACCCGAAAGGCCGAGCGGCCCGCCCGACTAGGCCTATGGTCCCTGTCGCGCGCGGCCCTCCGGCCGGAGGATGGATCCATGACGACGACGCAGACGACGACAGCACCGACTCCGCTCGACCGCCGCGAACTCGACCTCATCGACGCGTACTGGCGCGCGGCGAACTACGTGTCGGTGGGCCAGATCTACCTCCTCGACAACCCGCTGCTGCGCGAGCCGCTGCAGGCCGCGCACGTCAAGCCGCGGCTGCTCGGCCACTGGGGGACCACGCCGGGACTGAATCTGATCTACGCGCACCTGAACCGGCAGATCAAGGCCCGCGACCTGGACGCGATCTACGTCGCCGGCCCCGGGCACGGCGGTCCGGCGCTGGTCGCCAACACGTACCTGGAAGGAACCTACAGCGAGTTCTATCCTGGCATCGGCCGGGACGAGGCGGGACTGCGCCGGCTCTTTCGCCAGTTCTCCTTCCCCGGCGGCATCCCCAGCCACGTCGCCCCCGAGACGCCCGGCTCGATCCACGAGGGCGGCGAGCTCGGCTACGCCCTCTCGCACGCCTACGGCGCCGCCTTCGACAACCCCGGCCTCGTCGTCGCGTGCGTGATCGGAGACGGCGAGGCCGAGACCGGCCCGCTGGCCGCCTCCTGGCACTCCGACAAGTTCCTCGACCCGGCGCGCGACGGCGCCGTCCTGCCGATCCTGCAGCTGAACGGCTTCAAGATCGCCAATCCGACGGTGCTGGCCCGGATCCCGCGCGAGGAGCTCGACGCCCTGCTCACCGGGTACGGCTACCGGCCGATCACCGTCGAGGTGCAGGACCCTGAGGACCACGATGCCGCGCACCAGGCGATGGCCGCCGCGCTCGACGACGCGTTCCAGGACATCGCCGCCATCCAGCGGCTCGCCCGGGAGAACACCGGAGTCGTCGAGCGGCCGCGCTGGCCGATGATCGTCTTCCGCTCGCCGAAGGGCTGGACCGGCCCGAAGGAGGTGGACGGCAAGCGCACCGAGGGCAGTTGGCGCTCCCACCAGGTGCCGCTCTCCGGCCTGCACGACAACCCCGCGCACCTCGCCCAGCTGGAGCAGTGGCTCGCCTCGTACCGGCCGAACGAGCTGTTCGACGAGCAGGGCGCGCTGATCCCGGAACTGGCGGCGCTGGCCCCTTCGGGCGAGCGGCGGATGGGTGCCAACCCGCACGCCAACGGCGGCCTGCTGCTGCGCGACCTGGAGCTGCCGGACTTCCGCGACTACGCCGTGGACATCAAGGAGCACGGCGTGACCAGCGCCGAGGCGACCCGCGTGCTCGGCGGCTTCCTGCGCGACGTGATGCGCGCGAACGAGCAGCACGCGAACTTCCGCCTCGTCGGCCCGGACGAGACCGCCTCCAACCGGCTCGGCGCCGTGCTCGAGGTCACCGGCCGCACCTGGCTCGCCGACGCCGAGCCCGACGACGACGCGGACCTCGCCCCCGACGGCCGGGTGATGGAGATCCTCTCCGAGCACACCTGCCAGGGCTGGCTGGAGGGCTACCTGCTCACCGGCCGGCACGGCTTCTTCTCCTGCTACGAGGCGTTCATCCACATCGTCGACTCGATGTTCAACCAGCACGCCAAGTGGCTCAGGACGACCGAGCGCATCCCCTGGCGCCGCCCGATCGCCTCGCTCAACTACCTGCTCACCTCGCACGTGTGGCGGCAGGACCACAACGGCTTCTCGCACCAGGACCCCGGCTTCATCGACCACGTCGTCAACAAGAAGGCCGACGTCATCCGGGTCTACCTGCCGCCGGACGCCAACACCCTGCTGTCGGTCGCGGACCACTGCCTGCGCAGCAAGCACTACGTCAACGTCATCGTCGCGGGCAAGCAGCCGGCGCTCAGCTGGCTGTCCATGGAGGAGGCCGTCGCGCACTGCACGCGCGGCATCGGCATCTGGGAGTGGGCCTCGAACGACGAGGGCGCCGAGCCCGACCTCGTCATGGCCTGCGCGGGCGACGTCCCGACGCTGGAGACCCTCGCCGCGACCGCGATCCTGCGGCAGGAGTTCCCCGAGCTGAAGATCCGCGTCGTCAACGTCGTCGACCTGATGCGCCTGCAGCCCGAATCCGAGCACCCGCACGGCCTGAACGACCGCGAGTTCGACGCGCTGTTCACCGCCGACCGCCCGGTCATCTTCGCCTACCACGGCTACCCGTGGCTGATCCACCGGCTGACCTACCGCCGCACCAACCACGACAACATCCACGTGCGCGGCTACAAGGAGGAGGGCACCACGACCACGCCCTTCGACATGGTCATGATGAACGACCTGGACCGCTTCCACCTCGTCATCGACGCGATCGACCGCGTCCCGGAGCTGCACGAGCGCGGCGCGCACCTGCGCCAGCGGATGCTCGACGCCCGCCTGGCCGCCCGCTCCTACACGCGCGAGCACGGCGACGACATGCCGGAGATCCGCGACTGGGTCTGGCCGCTCGGCTAATTGCACGGTCCCGTAACGCAGACACGAGCCCCGCGACGCGCCTCGGCGTCGCAGGGCTCGTGCTTTTTCTGCTGGAGCTTTTCCGGCCGCTGCTTATCCGGCTACTGCTTTTCCCGCCACGTCAGGCGTTTTTCCCTGACGACGTCAGCGTTCTCGGGCGACGACGCGGAGCTTGAGGCCCGCGGGAGTGTTCACCACGTTCCGGTTGACGCGCAGCCGGTTGCCGGGCACCGCCACGAGACGCCACTTCGCGGTGATGGCCGCGAGGATGAGCGCGGTCTCGACCATCGCGAACTGGTCGCCGATGCATTTGCGCGCCCCCGTGCCGAACGGTATGTAGCCCTCGCGCGGCATGCCCGCCGCGCGATCGGGCCGCCAGCGGTCCGGATCGAAGCTGCGCGGGAACTCATGCGCGTGCGGGTCCCGATTGACGATGTAGGGGCTGTAGAGCACGTCGGTTCCGGCCGGTATGACGTGGCCCCCGAGCTCGGTCTCCGCGGTCGTGACCCTCGTGAACAGCCACGAGGGGCTGTGGAACCGCAGCACCTCGGCCAGCAGCCGGTTCGTCGCCTCGAGCCGCGCCACGTCGTCGTGGTTGGCCGGGCGTCCGCCCAGCACTCCGTCCACCTCGGCGTGCAGTTCCGCCTCGAGCTCGGGGCGTCTGCTGATCTCGTAGAGGGCCCAGGAGACCGTCTGCGCGGTCGTCTCGGTGCCCGCGATCATCATGAGCGCCAACTGGTCCACGATCTCGGAGTCCGAGAACCGGTCCCCGCTGCCGTCCTGCGCCTTCGCCAGCAGCGCGGAGAGCAGGTCGCCGTGTTCGAGTGCTCCCTCGCCCTCGGCGCGCCGCTCGGTGATCAGCCGCAGCATCGTCGCCCGAAGCCGTGCCACGGCCCTGCGATAGCGGCGGTAGCCAGGCACGAGGCGGGCGAGCGGCGCCGGCAGGGCCGTGTCGATCAGCACACCGCGGGTGAGCTCCACGGCGTCGGCCACGATCTCCTCCAGCGTCTGCTCGGAGACCGAGCTGGAGAACATCGTCGAGGTCAGCACCCGGCCGGCGATCGTCATCAGGCCGGTGGCGACGTCCAGCTCCTGGCCGTCCTGCCAGGCCGCCACCGTCGCCGCGATCTGCTCGGTCATGATCTCGCCGTAGCCGGGCATCCGGCCGCGGGTGAACGAGGGCTGCATCAGCTTCCTGAGACGGCGGTGCCGTGCGTGCGGCACGAAGCCCACCGCGGTCGGCATCAGCTTCTCGGCCGCCTCGAACAGCGGCCCGCCCTTGTCGAAGACGTCGTCTTCGACCAGCACCCGGTGGGTCAGCTGCGGGTCGCAGACCACGATCATCTCCTTCGGCCCGAGCCGGAGCCGCAGCAGGCCGCCCTCGCCGGCCAGGGTGTCGAGGTAGCGCAGGGGATCGCGGGCGAGCCGGGGCAGGTGGCCCAGCAGCGGGACGGCCCCCGGGGCCACGGGGATCGAGGCGCACTCGGACATGTCAGACCTTTTCCTGGATCACGTGAGTACCTGTGGGTTCGTGGTGACAGGACCGCCATCGCGGCTCTACCCGCGGGTACGCACCCTTATTCACAGTGATCACACGTATCACGTCCGATCCCACCGGCGCCGGACACTGCGCCGGAGCTACACCCGCCCCACGGATCCCGTCGCCGACCTGCTGAAACGCTTCAACGAACGGTATGGATTGCGCAAAAAACCCGAGGCCGCAGTGGGAGATGTCACACGATGGATCCGCCGGTCCGCCGCGGGTTGCCGCCAGCGTGCGCCCGGCGCGCGCGGGGCGCGGACGCTTTTCCGCGTCGAGCGAGGTCTGATATAACGTCAGACCTGTCCGGAGAGACATCTGAACCGCTGTATCCGAACACTGAGCAAGGTGGCCGCGTGCCTGGAAAGATCACCTCGACCGAGGCCGCGATCGCCTCCCGTGATCTCCGGGCCGCCGGCAGCCGCCCCCGCCGCCACGAGCGGCGACCGGACCCGCGAAGTCCGATGCCTTGCGACGTCGGCGTCCTCAGCGCTCTCCGCGGGCCGCGCCCGTGACTCCCCTCCCCGTCCCCGTCGGTCACCGACACACGCCCACGACCAGACCAAGGTTCTGCGAATGATACGCAAGCGACCGTCACCTCGTGGCTCGCAAGGCGGCTCCTCCGTCGCCTACAGTGCCCTTATACCCGCGTGCCTGACCGCGCTCTGTACGGTGGCCGCGATCCTCCTCGTCACCCCGCACGCGCGCCGCGCCGTCGCCGTGTGCGGGCTCGTCGCCGTCATCGCGGTCGGGCTCGCCTGCGCCGAGATCGGCCGCCGCGGGCGCGCGATCGCCCAGCTGCGCCGCCGCCAGGCCGCCACCGAGCAGGAGCTCGTGCGCCGGCTCGAGATGCAGGAGGCCGAGACCGACCGCCTCGCCGTCGAGGTGCTGCCCGCCGCGATCAGCCGGCTGCACCACGGCGACTCCGTCGAGGAAGCCCTGTCCGGCGCCGGCCAGTCGGCCGCCCTCGGGGCCGCCTTCGTCAAGGCGCACGAGGACGTCGTGCGCACCGTCCTCGACGCGGTCAAGGCCGAGGAGGACCTGCGCGACTCCGCGCAGCGCGCGTTCGTCAACGTCGCCCGCCGCGTCCAGGCCATCGTGCACCAGCAGTTCCAGGACCTGCGCGAGATGGAGGAGCGGCACGGCGGCAGCCCCGACGTGTTCGACGACCTGCTCCGCCTCGACCACGGCACCGCGCTGATCGGCCGCCTCGCCGACTCCCTCGCCGTCCTCGGCGGATCGCGCCCCGGCCGCCAGTGGCAGGCACCCGTGCCGCTGTTCAACGTGCTGCGCGGCGCGATGTCCCGGATCACCGACTACCAGCGCGTCGAACTGCACTCGGTGGTCGAGGTCGCCATCGCGGGCCCGACCGTCGAGCCGCTCATCCACGCGCTCGCCGAACTGCTCGACAACGCCACCCGCTACTCGCCGCCGCAGACCCGCGTGCACATGACCGCCGTCGAGGTGCAGTCCGGCATCGCGGTCGAGATCGAGGACGGCGGCGTCGGCCTCGGCGACGAGGCCCGCGTCCGCGCCGAGCGGGTGCTCACCCAGGTCGTCACCGGCCTCGACCTCGCCGACCTCGGCGAGAACCCGCGCCTCGGCCTGTCCGTGGTCGGCCGGCTCGCGCAGACCCACCGCTTCCAGGTCTCGCTGCGCCCCTCCGCCTACGGCGGCGTGCGCGCCGTGCTGATCATCCCGCGCGATCTGGCGACCGTCGTGCCGCTGTCCGCGGCCACCCCCGGCGCCGCGGTCACCGTGAACCCGAACCGCCCGGTGCCCGCCATCGCCCTGCAGCCGGAGGAGCCGCGGAACATCGAGATGAACGAGAACGGGCTGCCGCAGCGGCGGCGCGGCGTCACCCCGCCGGTCGGCGGCAGCAGGGCCCAGCAGAGCCTGACCGCGCCGCGCACGGCCCAGGCGGAGCAGCCCGAGCCCGCGGCGAACGGAACCGCGCCCGCCGCGCCGCCGCCCGGCCTATGGCTGGCCGCGTTCCAGAACGCGGTCTCCGGCGAGGGCCAGCGCGCCGAGCAAGCCAAGACTGACGATGCGTCGAGCAAGGAAGGCGAGTAGTCGATGATGGACCACCTGCAGCCCAGCATGGACTGGATGCTCAAGGACCTTGCGGAGAGCGTGCCGGGCACCCGGCACGTCATCGTCCTGACCTCGGACGGCCTGCGCATGGCCCAGCACAACACCGATGTGGACACCGCTGACCGACTCGCCGCGGCGTGCGCCGGCCTGCAGAGCCTGTCCGCCGCCGTCGCCGCCGAGTTCCCGCGCGGGGACAAGCAGATGCGCCTCGTGGTGATCGAGGTCGGCGGCGGATTCTTCTACCTGATGGCGGCCGGCGCGCGGGCGTACCTCGCGGTGCTCGCCGACGAGGGCGTGGACGCGGGCCTGATGGGACAGCAGATGCGCAACCTCGTCGCGCGCATCGGCGAGCATCTCACCAGCCCGCCCCGGATGGAGGAGAGGACGGCCGGGTGACCCCGTCCCCGATCAACGACGCGTCCAACTCCTGGGAGCAGGGCGGCCCGGAGCGGCTGTACGTGATCACCGGAGGGCGCGGCGCCTCGGGCCGCCGCGCCGACCTCGACCTGGTCACCCTGGTGGTGGCGCGGGCCGCGGCCAGGCCGGAGATGCAGCCGGAGCACGCGTCCATTCTGCGCATGTGCCACTACCCGCTGTCCATGGCGGAGATCTCGGCGTACCTCAAGCTGCCGTTCAGCGTGGTCGCCATCCTGGTCTCCGACCTGCTGGCGGAATCCACCGTCGAGGTGCGCGCCACCGTGCGCACCGCCGGCATTCCCGATCCCGAACTGCTCAAGGCGGTGATGTATGGACTCCAGAAGCTCTGAGCTGGCCGTCGGGCCGACGCGCGAGGACGCGCTGCCCGCCTCGGCCGCCACCGCGGTCAAGATCGTCGTGGTCGGCGGGTTCGGCGTCGGCAAGACGACCCTGGTCGGCTCCGTCAGCGAGATCAGACCGCTGACGACCGAGGAGACGATGACCGAGGTCAGCGTCGGCGTGGACGACGTCCGCGGGGTCGAGCAGAAGAACGCGACCACCGTGGCCATGGACTTCGGCCGCATCAGCATCAACGAGGAGCTGGTGCTCTACCTGTTCGGCACGCCCGGGCAGCAGCGCTTCTGGTTCCTGTGGACCGGCCTGTTCGAGGGCGCCCTCGGCGCCGTCGTGCTGGTCGACACCCGGCGCCTCGAGGCCAGCTTCGACGTCATCGGACGGCTCGAGGACGGCGGTGTGCCGTTCATCGTCGCGGTCAACGCCTTCCCGGACGCCCCGGCGCACCCGCTCGACCAGGTGCGCGCCGCGCTGGACCTCTCGCCCACCGTGCCGATCGTCGAATGCGACGCGCGCAGCCGGGCCTCGAGCAGGGACACCCTGCTGGCCCTGATGCGCTACCTGTACTCGCTCTCCATCCAATCCGCGGCCCCGATGGCCGCCTCAGCCGCCACGGAGTGACCGTGTCCATCATCGACGAATCAGGCGCCGGAACAGGCGCCGCCGCCGTACCACCGCCGGGCTGCCCCGCCCACGCGGGCGGCACCGGGATGACTGCCCTCTACGGACCGCTGGCGCAGAGCGACCCGCACGGCGTGTACGAGAAGCTGCGCGCCGAGCACGGCACCGTGGCCCCGGTCGAGCTCGAGGGCGGCGTTCCCGCGTGGCTGGTCCTCGGCTACCGCGAGAACACCGAGGCCGCGCGCAACCCGGCCCGCTTCACCCGCGACTCGCGGATCTGGCGCGACTTCAACGAGGGCCGCGTCCCGCAGGACTCCCCGCTGGTGCCGGTCCTCGGCTGGCGCCCCGACGTCGTCTCCGTGGACGGCGAGGAGCACCAGCGGCTGCGCGCCGCCGTCAACGACACCCTCGCCAAGTTCGACCGGCACGGCATCCGCCGGCACGTCCAGCGCTACGCCGGCCAGCTGATCGACGGCTTCGTGGAGGCCGGCCGCGCCGACCTGGTCGCCCAGTTCTCCGAGCACCTGCCGATGCTGGTGTTCGCGCGGCTCATCGGCCTGACCGAGGAGCAGGGCCCGAAGCTGATCGAGGCGAGCGCCGGCATCGTCAAGGGCGGCGAGAAGGCGATGGAGTACAACAACTTCATCATCGAGACCCTGCAGACCCTCACCCGCGAGCGCCGCCGGACCCCCGCGCACGACCTGGCGACCTGGATGGTGCAGCACCCCTCCGGCCTCTCCGACGAGGAGGCGGCCAACCACCTGCGCATGGTGCTGGTGGCGGGCAACGAGACCACCACGAACCTGATCTCCTCGACCCTGCGCATGGTGCTCACCGACCCCCGGTTCCGCGCCTCGCTGACCGGCGGCCTGATGACGCTGCCGGACGCCGTCGAGCAGATGCTGTGGGACGAGCCCCCGCTGATGGTCTGCCCCGCCCGCTTCGCCACGCACGACATGCAGTTCGGCGGCCAGGACATCAAGCAGGGCGACCTGCTCGTCCTCGGCTTCGCCGCCGGCAACACGGACCCCGAGATCCGCCCGGACCTCAGTGCCCCCATGCACGGCAACCGCTCCCACCTGGCCTTCAGCCGCGGCCCGCACGAGTGCCCGGGCCAGGACATCGGCCGCGCCATCACGGACACCGGCGTCGACGTCCTGCTCTCCCGCCTGCCCGACCTGCAGTTGGCGGTCCCGGAGGAGCAGCTCAGCTGGACCGCGGCGACGTGGTCTCGCCACCTCGACGCCCTTCCCGTCCAGTTCACCCCCCAGCGCCGCTCCGAGCCCGACCAGGAGGCCGCGGCCACCCGCCTGGTGTCGCAGCAGCCTGTCTCGAACGTCGCCCCGGCGCAGGGCCGGGTCCCGGCCGAGTCCGCGACCCCCGCCGCCCCGGCGCCCGCCCTGAGCGCCGCCGCCGACGCGATGGCCGCCATCGCCCAGGCCGACGCGGCCGCCGAGGCCGAAGCCCGCTCCCGCCGCGGCTTCTGGTCCTCCCTCGCCGGCATCTTCCGCAGGAAGTGAGCAGGTAGCCGCGGGAGCAAGGAAGCAGGGGCCTGAGCAGTGATCTCAGGCCCCTGCTGCGTGCCGTAAGCGGACGCCCGCCAACCGGCGAATCGCCGCCCCGCGCCGGTGCTGTGAAAGCTCCCCGGCCCCATCGCTCGGCGACCGATTCGTCGCTATCATTAAGACGTGGACAAGAACGTGGTCATCGCGATCTACATCCTCGCGATGGTTGCCGTCATCGTGGCCGTGGACGTTCTGATCTTCAGGGATCACTTCTGGCCGCGACTCGCTGTCAACGTCGGGATCGTTTTGGTCTTCGGCGCCTTCTACTTCAGGTTCCTGAAGCACTGACGGCCGACTGCGACTAGGTAGCGAGCCGGCCGCGGACGGCGTGCGCGTGACGCCCGACCGGCGCGCGGTCATCGAAGCGGCGCGCGAACCGGCCTCGCGCTACCGGCAATTGCAGACGGACCTTGCAAGCGTCCTCGATCCGATCACCGACCGCTCCCTGCGCGCCCGGTCGCACCCTTCCGGGATCTGGCGACGAGCACTGCCATGATGAGGGCATGAAGCCCGCTTTCGTCCTCGTGCACAGCCTGCTGCTCGGGCCGTCGACGTGGCTGCCGGTGGCCGATCGGCTGACCGGCGCCGGGTACCAGGCATGCGTTCCGTCGCTGCTCAAGGTGGGGGAGGGGGCGCCGCCGTACTGGCCGCGGGCCGTGGACGCCGTGCGCGCCGAGGTGGGGCTGCTGCCGGCCGCCGTGCCGATCGTGCTCGTCGCGCACAGCAACGCCGGCCTGCTGCTGCCGGCGATCCGCGCCGGGCTGACGCATCGTGTGGTCGGCTCGGTGTTCGTGGACGCGGCGCTGCCGGCCCGCCGCGGATCCACCCGGGCCGCGTCGGCGGAGATGCTGGAGTTCCTGCGCCCGAAATCCGCCGACGGCCTGCTGCCGCGTTGGACGGACTGGTGGGACGAGGCGGACGTGGCACCGCTGTTCCCGAACGAGGAGATCCGGCGAACGGTGGTCGCCGAGCAGCCGCGCCTGCCGCTGGCGTACTACGAGCAGGAGGTTCCGGTACCGAGCGGCTGGAACGACCACCCGTGCTCGTATCTGCTGTTCAGCCCGTCGTACGAGGAACTGGCCGCGGAGGCGCACGACCGCGGCTGGCAGGTGGCGCACATGCCCGGCGCCCACCTTCATCAGATCGTCGATCCCGAGGGCACCGCGCGGCACCTCGTGGAACTCGCCGCCGGATCGTGAGCACGACCCGACGGCGATCTGATCATGCTACGGTCGCGGTGCTCGGGACGTGCCCAGGGACGTAGGGGACGGACTCGGCGGCGGGGGGCCGGTCGGCGCGCACCGGCTCGGCGGGCGCGGCCGGGGCGGCCGGGCGCGACCACCACCAGGCGATTCCGGCGGGCGGCACGAAGCCGGTGGGCAGCTCGCGCCGCGCCTCCTCGGTGACGGTGATGGTGGACCGGTCGCCGCGGCGGTAGCGGCCGGTGTGCATGCTCCAGTCCAGGTTGCCGCGGATCCACGCCGACAGGCCGCCGATGTAGCGCTGCGTGCCGTGGCTGACGTGCGGCCGGACCTGCTCGGACAGCCGCAGGTAGAGCGAGAGCACGGCGTCGCGGAAGTCGAGGGCCTCGGGCAGGGCCTCGCGCGGGGCGCGCCCGCGCTCGTTCGCGATCACGTCGACCAGGTTGATCTTGTCTCCGCTGCGCGAGTGCTCCTTGTAGTACGACGCGATGTCGTTGTCCAGGCCGACCAGGCAGCAGGTCATCTCGGTCAGGGCACGGATGTCGGGGCTCTCTATCTCGTTCGCGGGCACGTCGTAGCCCTCGGAGATCGGCAGCGTCATCGCGCAGACCTCCATGCTGCCGTTGCGGATCCGGGCCACCGCGTACTCGTCGATGCTCGGCACGCTGCCGCGCCTGCGGTGCGAGGCCTCCCACACCTGGTAGCCGAGGTATGCCTTCATGGAGTGCACCCAGCGGGCGGTGGCCGCCGGGCCGACCGCCATCGCGTCGAGGCGCTGTCTCAGGTCGGCCAGTCCGCGCGCGCACGGGCTGTCCGAGGTCGTGTGGCCGGTCTCCACGATCCGGTGCATCTTGTGCACCAGCAGGGCCATCTCGGCCGGGTCGTGGCTGTAGCGGCCCTCGTCGCAGTAGGCGTCGTCGAAGGCGAACAGCCAGATCAGGCTGTACGCGGAGAACAGCGCCCCGGCTTCGTAGGAGCAGTCGGGCAGGGTGCGGCCGGCGAGCTCGCCGGCCGTGATGCTGTAGAGCCGTCCGGCCTCGCGCTGCTCGCCGTCGAGTGCGAAGCGTTCCATCCAGTCGACGGTGTCGCGTTCCCAACTCCGCCATGCGGGGTGAATCGCGGGCGTCATCGGGCACCACAGAACGACTTGGTCCGGGATGTCCATCTGGCCCCTTCCGGGTTGAGTCGGCCTTCCGAGTAAGTGGGCGTATACTCCGGGTGAGTGGAGTGCGTCCACTGATGATCACTGGTCAGATTACTGAGTTCGTGACCTTCGTAAAGCCCCTGCTCCGGGGCGCACGGGAGCGTACGGAGTAAAGATCTCGTATGCAGACGGGCGCCTGTCACCCGGTGCGACCGACTGAGCGTTCTGAGTAGTCTGTTACCGCAGGGTTTTCAGTTGTCGCCGGTGATCGTAGCGAAACAGAGCCCGACGATGCCGAACGTGCACGTCGGATCGGCCGACGGGGTGCCGGAGACGGTCTCGCTCGGGCTCGGTGTCGGGATCGCGGCCGGAGACGAGGACTCGGACGGGCTCGCCGTCGGCGTGTCCGAGGCGACCGGGCCTGCGGAGGCCGACGCCGATGTCGACGGCACCGGGGGAGTGGTCGCACTCGTCGCGGGCGCGGAGGCCGGCGCAGCCGCCGCGGCGGAGGACGAGCTCGCGGCGGTGGTCGCAGAGGCCTGCGGTTGTGAGCCCTGCGCAAGGGCGCCCGACGGGGCCTGAGTCGCCGCCGCTGAGGTGGCGGCCGTCGTCCCGGCGGAGGTCGCGGGCGCTGCGGCCCGCGTCGAAGCGGGCGGCTGCGTGGCGGCGGCCGTGGCGGCGGCGCTCGCCGAGGCCGGCGCGCCCAGGGTCGCGGAGGCGGACGCCGCCGCGGACGTGGTCGCGGGCCCGGACGTCGGCTGGATCGCGGTCGCGTGCGGCTGCAGCGCGGATTGCGCGGCGGCGGTCGGATTGTCCGATGTGGCGAGTGCCAGCGTCGCCACCGTGGCCGCGATGCCGACCGCCGCCACCGCACCGGCGACGACGGTCTTCGCCGGCGACATTCCACGCCTGACGATGCGCGCCTTGACGTCGATGCGCGCCTTGGCGCCGCCGCGCGTCTTGAGACCGATGCGGGCCTTGGCGCCGACGCGCGCGTGCCGGCCGGCCCGGCTGCCCGCGCGCGCGGCGGTACCCGCCGCGACGTCGGCGCCCGCGACGGCCGGCCCGAACCACGCGCCGCCGGCAAGGACGCCCGCCAGCAGCGCCGGGCCGAGCAGCGCGGGAAGCTGCGTGTTGGCCGCGGTCAGCGCGAGCATCCGGGACCGGCAGTCGTCGCACCCGTCGCAGTGCTCGGTCACGTTCCTGGTCCGCCTGGCCGACGCAGTGCCGCGCACGACCGTGGCCATGTGCTTCCAGTACGGCGCGCACTCCCCGCTCAGCGGCGCGCCCGGCTGGGCGAGCAGGAACGCCTGCCGGAGCCGCTCGCGCGCCCGGGTCAGCACGACGGCCGTGGTGCCCGCGTTCGCGCCGATCTTCGCGCCGACCTCCTCCATCGGAAGGTCCTCGACCTCGGCGTACCAGAGCGCCTTGGCCCAGCGGTCCGGCAGCTCCTTCAGCAGCCGGGAGATCAGGTCCACGTGCGAGGCGCGGTGCTCCGGGTCCGCGGTCGCCGCGCCCCCGCGCGCCGGGTCCCGCGGCATCTCGGCGACGTCCCGGGCGATCTCGCGCTGCCCCCGGGCGAGTCCCGCCGCGAGATTGCGCACCGTCGTGGTGAGATAGGCGGCGACGTTGTCGATCCGGTGGCCCGCCTGGATCCGGCGCCACACCCGGAAGTGCGCCTCGGCGGCCAGGTCCTCGGCCGTCGCCGCGCTGCCGGTCAGCGACCTGGCATAGGCGACCAGCTGCGCGTTGTGCTCCTTGTAGAGGACGGAGTAGCGGGCCGCGTACTCGTCTCGGGTGCGCGTGCTCGGCATGTCACATCCCCCTCAGCAGTGGGTGACCAGGGTATCGGACCACCTTAAGCGGACAAATTAACCTCCCGCATATGAGCTACATCACATAAATCCGGGGAAAACAGATGTAATGCGGCGCCCCCCGGCTGGGTCGAGGGCACGGCGGTACCGACCGGTGCCGGCGTGAACGCGGCCCCGCCGCCGGGCTTGGGGAGAGGAACCCGAGATGTCGACGATGACCGAATGCCTCACCGCCCACCTGATCATCGACCAGGAGGCCGGGGTGGACTTCACCATCACCGCGAGCTACGACGTGACCGATCCGTACGCGGTCCGGCTGGACTTCCCGGTCCTCGGCCCGGACGGACACCTGCTGAACTGGGTGTTCGGCCGCGCGCTGCTGGACGAGGGGCTCTCCGGCCCGGCCGGCGAGGGCGACGTGCACGTCTGGCCCTGCGGACCGGACCTGGTGATGCTGGAGCTGTGCTCGGAGACCGGCTCGGCGCTGATGGCGCTGCCCGCCCGGCAGGTGCGCGCCTTCCTGTTCCTGAGCTACGCCGAGGTCCCGCCGGGCTACGAGGGCGACTACATCGAGATCGACCGGCTGCTGCACGATCTCACGGACCGCGCGTGAGCAGAATCCCCTCGCCGGAGGCGGGCCCCGCGATCCGGAAGTGACCCGCAGCCGCTACGCTGGCGTCCCGCGACCCAGCTCAGGAGGCCACCGGGTGACCCGCATCGTCTGCCGCCAGCTCGCCCCGACCCTCGGCGATCTTCCGGGCAACCACCGGCAGATCCTGCGGGTGATCGAGGAGGAGACGTCCGCCGGCACGGACGTCCTCGTGCTGCCCGAGCTGGTCACGAGCGGCTACGTCTTCGAGACCGTCGACGAGGTGGACGCCTGCGCGATCACACCGCACGATCCGCTGGTGTCCGAATGGGCCGCCGCGATCAGGGGCGGTTCCGTCGTGATCCTCGGGTTCGCCGAACGCGGCGAGGACGGCCTGTTCTACAACGGCGCCATGCTGCTCGACGCGGGCGGCGTCCTCGCGACGTACCGCAAGGCGCACCTGTGGGACGACGAGAAGCGGTTCTTCACCCCGGGCTCGCAGCCGCCGCCGGTCGTCGAGACCCGCTTCGGCCGGATCGGCTTCATGGTCTGCTACGACTTCGAGTTCCCCGAGTTCCCCCGCCGCTGCGCGCTCGAAGGCGCCGAGCTGATCGCCGTGCCGACGAACTGGCCGCTGGTGCGCCGCCCGGAGGGCGAGCGGCCGCCCGAGTGGCATCTCGCGCAGGCCGCGGCGCGGGTCAACCGGGTCGTCATCGCGTGCTGCGACCGGACCGGGACCGAGCGCGGCCAGCAGTGGACCGAGGGCACGGCGATCTTCGATCAGTACGGCTGGCTCGCGTCGGCCGCGTCGTCGTCGGCGGGCGCCCTTGCCGACGCCGAGGGCGCTGAGCACCGCGCCGAATACGAGGCGGACCTCGCCGCGACCCGGGACAAGAGCTTCAACCCGAACAACGACCTGTTCGGCGACCGGCGCCCGGAGCTCTACCTGTGACCGACCCGGGCCTCCTGCCGGCGAGCCCCGCGTCCTAGGGCGTGTTTTGAAACTAGCGTCGGATCAGGCCGCGGCGTCTGACGCGTGCGCTCGCAAGGCGCCGGGTCGTCCGCATACTGGGCGTACGTGGGCGATCCGGCAACGCGGCGAGCGTGCGTGGCAGGCGTCGCGGACCCGGCGATAGTTTCAAAACACGCACTAGGAGCGGACGAACTTCGTCAGCGCGTTCAGCAGCCGCTCGACGTCCTCGGCGTCGTTGTACGGCGCCAGGCCGATGCGCAGGCCGCCGGAGTCGCCGAGCCCGAGATGACGCGAGGTCTCGATCGCGTAGAACGACCCTGACGGCGCGTGCACCTTGCTCTCCGCCAGGTACCGGTACGCATCGACCGTGCTGCGCCCGGAGATCGTGAGCAGCAGCGTCGGGGTACGGCGCTTCGCGCGCGAATAGACGTGCACGGCGTCGAGTTCCGCCAGGCCATCCTCGATCTGGCCACGCAGGCCGTTCTCGTGCTCCTCGATGGCGGCGTACGTCGACAGGAGCCGCTTCCTGCGCGATCCGGCGCTCGCCGGGCTCATCTCGGCGAGGAAGTCGACGGCCGCGCGCGCACCCGCGAGCAGTTCATAGGGCAGTGTGCCGAACTCGAACCGCTCGGGGACGGCGTTCGTCGAGGGCAGCAGCTTGTCCGGCCACACGGATTCGAGCAGCTGGGGCGCCGCGGCGAGCACGCCCACGTGCGGGCCGAGGAACTTGTACGACGAGCACACGTAGAAGTCCGCGCCGATCGCGGCGAGATCGACCATCGCGTGCGCGCTGTGGTGCACGCCGTCCACGTAGAGCAGCGCGCCCGCCTGGTGGACCAGTTCCGCGATCGGGGCGAGGTCCGGCTGCGTGCCGATCAGGTTCGACGCCGCGGTGATCGCGACCAGCCGCGTACGCTCCGACAGCGCCGCGTGCACGTCATCCGCCGTCAGCTCGCCGGTCTCGGGGTCGAAATCCACCCAGCGCACGACCGCGCCCACGCCTTCGGCCGCCTGAATCCACGGACGGACGTTCGCATCATGGTCCAGACGGGTGACGACCACCTCGTCGCCGGGCGTCCACGTCTTCGCGAGCGCGCGCGAGAAGTCGTACGTGAGCTGCGTGGCGCTGCGGCCGAAGACGATCCCGGCCGGATCGGTGCCGAGCAGGTCGGCCAGCGCGCGACGGCTCTCCCCGACGATCGCGTTCGCGTTGCGCTCGCCCGGCGTGCCGTCGCCGCGGTTGGACAGCGGGCTCGCGAGCGCGTTCGCGATGGAGTTGATCACCGGGAACGGCGTCTGCGTGCCGCCCGGCCCGTCGAAGTGCGCGACCCCCGAGGCCAGCGCGGGGAATTCGGCACGAAGGACGGCCACGTCGTAGGTCATGCGGGGGTACTACCCCCATCGTCGATCAGCGGAACGGGAGAGTGCTCGCCAGAACCACGCTCACCACAGTTCCGCCGACCAGAGTTCCGCCGTTGATGCTCAGCAGCGCGTTGCGCCGCTCCAGGTGCAGCGCGCGACGTCGGTTCAGAAGATCAAGTCCGAATATTGGGTTGCCGCGGCGGCGCCGTCCGCAGCACGATCGGCGCATGACCACGCATGCCGCCTTCCTGCCGTCGGACGCCGCCGCTCGCCTCGAGCGTGTCCGCCAGCAGCCGAGCCGACCGGGGAGTCCGAGCCTGCCGCGCACATGACGCCCGCGCTCCTCGCGGGGCTGCTCGCCGGGTACGGCATCGCCATTCCGGTCGGCGCGATCGGGACGTACCTGGTGGCCCTCACCGCGCGGACCTCGCTGCGCATCGGCGCGTGCGCCGCTCTCGGCGTGGCGACGGCCGACGGCGTCTACGCCCTGATCGCGCAGATCGGCGGATCCGCCCTCGCGCGCACCCTGGCGCCGGTGGTCGGCCCGCTGCGCTGGATCTCGGCCGCGGTGGTGGCGGCGCTCGCCGTGCGCATCGCCGTTTCAGCCTTCGCACAACGCAAGCGGTCCTCGACCGCCGCGGATGGGAACCCGGATGGGATTCTCGATGAGGGCACGAACGTAAAAACCCCGTACAGTCCGGTGCGCGCGTACCTCGGCCTGTGGGCCGTCACGATGATGAACCCGCTCACCCTGATCTACTTCGCGGCGCTCGTGCTCGGTATGCAGGGCAGGTCGGCTCCGGACCGTCTCGACCAGGCCGTTTTCGTGCTCGCCGCGTTCCTGGCCTCGGCGAGCTGGCAACTCCTGCTGGCCCTCGGCGGCGCCCTGCTCGGCCGCCTGCTGACCGGCGAGCGCGGCCGTTTCGCCACCGGGCTCGGTTCGAGCGCCGTGATCGCGTTTCTGGCCGTGCGGCTGCTGATTACGTAAACCTCCGCGAGCCTTGACGGGGCGCGGGCGGAAACGCATACTCCTGCGATAAGGCCTCCGTAAACGTTTACGGAGAGCACGACCAGCGAGGTCGCGCGAGGATGCGCCGCACCGCACGCGGCCTCGCGCGCTCGCTCCGCCCACCCCGGAGGAGAGCCTTCGCATGCCCTCGAAACCCTCACTCGCCACCCCGCCCCCGCCCGGCCGACGCGCCGTCAGCCGGGCCAGGCGCCGCGCCGTCATCGCCGTCATATCCGCCCTCGCCCCGGTCGCCGCACTGCTGACCGTGGTGAGCCTGCCCACCTCCGCCATGGCGACGACCGTGCCCTCGGCGCCGTCCGGCTACTCGACCGTGTACAGCGACAGCTTCAACGGAACGAGCGGCTCCGGCGTCGACTCGAGCTGGACCTATGACACGGGGACGGCCTACTCCGGTACCGGCTGCACCGCGAACTACGGCACCAGCGAAGTCGAGACCGACACGAGCTCGACGGCCAACGTGTCCGAGGACGGCTCCGGCCACCTCAACATCACCGCCGTGAAGTCCGGCAGCGGCTCGTGGACCTCGGGCCGGATCGAGACCACGGCCGACAACTACGAGGCCCCGGCCGGCGGCGAGATGGAGGTCACCGCCTCGATCAAGCAGCCGAACCCGAGCTCCGGCGTCGGCTACTGGCCGGCCTTCTGGATGCTCGGCGCGGGCTTCCGCTCCTCCGGCGCCGGAACCTCGGGCACCATGGACTGCTCGAACTGGCCGTACACCGGCGAGATCGACATCATGGAGGACGTCAACGCCCTGAGCGAGGTCGCGGGCACCCTGCACTGCGGCGTCGACCCCGGCGGCCCATGCAACGAGACCACCGGCCTGGGCAGCGGCCTGGTGTCCTGCTCCGGCTGCCAGACCGGCTACAACACGTACTCGGTGATCGTGAACCGGACCGACACCAGCAACGAGTCGATCACCTGGTACCTCAACGGCACCGCCTACAAGACGGTGACCGAGTCCCAGGTCGGGACCGCCGACTGGCAGGCAGCCGTCGACCACGGCTTCTTCATCATCCTGGACAACGCGATGGGCGGCGCCTTCCCCAACGCCGTGTGCGGCTGCACCTCGCCGTCCAGCAGCACCGCCTCCGGCGCGTCCATGAGCGTGGGCTACGTCGCGGTCTACGAGAAGTCCGGCTCCACCTCGACGGCCACCGCCTCGGCCTCCGCGAGCGCGTCGGCGACGGCGACCTCGACGGGCACGTCGACGGGCACCGCCTCGTGCCAGACCACCGCGACCTCCGACATCTCAGCCGACTGCTACGGCGCGTCCAACGGCACCATCACCGTGTCGAGCACCGGCGACACCGATCCCTCCGGAGTCGACTCCAACCAGGTCGCGCAGCTGTCCAACGGCGATTACCTGGAATACGAGAACGTCAGCTTCGGATCGACGGGATCCACCCAGTTCGACGCGCGAGTGGCGTCCGGAGCGGCGAGCGGGGTGAGCGGCGAGGTCGACGTGATCCTCGACAGCCCCTCGAACTCGCCGGTGGCCACCTTCGACGTCGCCAACACCGGAGGCTGGTCGACCTGGGAGACGATCCCGGCGAACATGTCCTCGGTCACCGGGACGCACAACGTGTACCTCAAGTTCGTCTCGGCCGCCTCCGGCAGCCCGGCGTTCGTGAGCCTGCACTACTTCGACTTCCCGACCAGCTGACATACCGTCTAGTGGAGCGACGGTCGCGCCCCTCTCCGCCCCGCCGCGGACCGGGGCGCGACCATGCCGCGGCGGTTCGCGGAGTGTTTCGGCGTGCAGGGCGGCCCAGCCCGGGTAAAGGTGGGATGCGACACGGCGCCCGCACCCGGCCGGGCGGCGCACGGGGACACGAGCAGGGAGAGCCGAAACTGGACACCGACAAGCCCGAGGGACGGCGGTACCGGGTACCCGGATCCACCTACCGCGTCCAGCTGTACGAGGGCATGACTTTCGACGACCTGTTAGCCCAGGTGGACTACCTCGACCGGCTCGGCATCACCCATGTGTACCTATCGCCGATCCTGCAGGCCACGGCCGGGTCGATGCACGGCTACGACGTGATCGACCACGACCGGATCGCCGACGGCCTCGGCGGCGAGGAGGGGCTGCGCCGGCTCGCCGCCGCGCTGCACGAGCGCGGCCTCGGCGCGATCGCCGACGTCGTGCCCAACCACATGGCCGTGCCGGTGCCGGAGCACGGCAACCGCGCGCTGTGGTCCGTGCTGCGCGAGGGCCCGGAGTCGCCGTTCGCCGCGTGGTTCGACGTGGACTGGTCCGCGCAGGACGGCGCGCTGCTGCTGCCCGTGCTCGGCCGCCGGATCGGGGAGTGCCTGCGCACCGGCGAGCTGCACGCGGACCGCTCGGACACGGCCGTCGCCGAGTTCGGCGGCCCGGTGCTGCGCTACTTCGGCCACGTCTTCCCGCTGCGGCCCGGCACCGAGGACCTGGAGCCGCCCGAGCTGCTGCGCGCGCAGTACTACCGGCCCGCGTACTGGCGGGTGGCGGCCGAGGAACCCGGCTACCGGCGCTTCTTCGACATCAGCAGCCTGATCGCCGTCCGGGTCGAGGACCCCGGCGTGCTGCACGCCACGCACCGGCTGCTGCTCGACCTCGTGAAGGACGGCACGCTCGACGGCCTGCGGATCGACCACCCGGACGGCCTCGCCGACCCGCGCGGCTACCTGAGCTTCCTCAACGGGGCCACCGGCGGCGCGTGGACCGTGGTCGAGAAGATCCTCGCGGCCGACGAGCAGCTGCCGGCCGACTGGATGTGCGCCGGCACCACCGGCTACGACGCGCAGCGGGCGATCGGCGCGCTGCTCACCGACCCCGTGGGCGCCGAGCGCCTCGTCGCGCTGTACGCGGGCCTGACCGGCTCGGCCCAGGAGTTCGGGCCGGTCGCGCGCCAGGCACGGCTCGACGTGCTCGACACCGTCCTGCACGCGGAGGTGGACCGCCTCGTCGAGGTGCTCGTGGCGATCTGCCACACCGAGCTCGAGCTGCGCGACCACACCCAGGCCGGACTGCGCGAGGCCGTCAACGCCCTGATCGCGAACCTCCGGGTCTACCGCGCGTACACGGTGCCCGGCGAGGCTCCGCCCGCCGAGTCCGTGCTGCGCGTCGAAGCCGCGGCGAAGGCGGCGGCCGCCACCCTCCCGGCCGAGCGCCTGGAGACCCTCAACCTCGTCCGCGACCTCGCGCTCGGCCGCGTCGGCCCGCGCGACGAACCGCGCGACGAGTTCCAGGTGCGCTTCCAGCAGACGTGCGCCGCGGTCATGGCCAAGGGCGTCGAGGACACGGCCTTCTACCGCTGGACCGCGCTGCCCGGCGCCTCCGACGTCGGCGGCGAGCCGACGGAGCCCGCGATGGGGCCGGCCCGCTTCCACGGCTTCTGCGCGCTGCGCCACTCCGAGTGGCCCGCGGCCATGACGACGCTCAGCACGCACGACTCCAAGCGGTCCGAGGACGTGCGCGCCCGCCTTTCCGTGCTCACCGAACTCCCGGACGAATGGGCCGCGGCCCTCGCCGGCTTCCAGGTCGCGGTCCGCGCGAGCGCCACACCGCCCGACGCGCCCGACCCCGCGGACGAATACCTGCTCTGGCAGACCCTCGTCGGCGCCTGGCCGATCGACGCCGACCGGCTGCAGAAGTACCTGCGCAAGGCCCTGCGCGAGGCGAAGGGCCGCACCTCCTGGAGCGCCCCCGACGAGGCGTACGAGGACCGTGTCCTCGACTTCGCCAAGGCCGCCCTCGACAGCGAGAAGGTCCGCGGCGAGCTCGACGCCTTCACCGACCGCATCGCCCCCTACGTCCGCAGCAATCTGCTGACGCAGAAGCTGGTCCAGCTGACGATGGCCGGCGTCCCGGACGTCTACCAGGCCACCGAATCGGAGTTCTGGGCGCTGACCGACCCGGACAACCGCCGGCCCGTCGACTTCGCCGCCCTCCGCGCGCTGCTCGACGAGGCCGATTCCGGCTCGCCGGCCGGATCGCTCTCCGCGCCCGCGACCAAGATCCGGCTGACCTCCCGCGCGCTGCGGCTGCGGCGGGAGCGGCCGGACTGGTTCGCGCCCGAAGCCGCGCAGACCCCGCTGTTCCCGATCGGCCTGGCCGCCGAGCACGCCATCGCGTTCCTGCGCGGCGAGCACGTCGCCGTCATCGGCACCCGGCTGTCCGTCGGCCTGGAGCGCGCGGGCGGCTGGGGCGACACGACGCTCTCGCTGCCGCCCGGCCACTGGCGCTGCCGGCTCACCGGCCGCGAATACGACGTCGACGGCCAGGCCGTCATCGGCGTTCCGCTGGGCGCGCTGACCGAGGAACTGCCCGTCGCGCTGCTCGTCCGCGAGGCCGCCGCATGACCGTGATCGAGGTCTGGGCTCCGAACGCGAAGCGGGTCGAACTCGACACCGGCGACGCCCTCGTCCCCCTGCACCCCACCGGCCGCTCCGGCTGGCACGCCGCGCAGATCCCGGCCGGAACGCGCTCGTACGCCTTCCGCCTGGACGGCGGCCCCCCGCGCCCGGACCCGCGCTCCCGCCGCCAGCCCGACGGCGTCCACGCCCCGAGCGCGCTCGACGACCCGGCGGCCTTCGCCTGGACCGACTCCGGCTGGCACGGACGGCCGTTGCCTGGAGCCGTTATCTACGAACTCCACATCGGCACGTTCACCGCCGAGGGAACCTTCGACGCGGCCGTCGAGCGGCTCGACCACCTGGTCGCGCTCGGCGTCGACTTCGTCGAGGTCATGCCGGTCGCGGCCTTCAACGGCGAGCGGGGCTGGGGCTACGACGGCGTGGCGCTGTGGGCCGTGCACGAGCCGTACGGCGGCCCGGAGGGGCTGCGCCGCTTCGTCGACGCCTGCCACGCCCGAGGCCTTGGCGTGCTTCTCGACGTCGTCTACAACCATCTCGGCCCGAGTGGAAACTACCTCGCCGAATTCGGCCCGTACTTCACCGACGCCCACCGGACGCCGTGGGGCTCGGCGGTGAACCTCGACGGCGCCGGCTCCGACGAGGTCCGCGCGTTCATCATCGACAACGCCTTGTTCTGGCTGCGCGAGAACCATCTCGACGGCCTGCGCCTCGACGCCGTCCACGCCCTCGCCGACAACCGCGCCCTGCACGTGCTCGAAGAGCTCTCGGCCGCGGTCGACTCGCTCGCCGCGAGCACCGGCCGCCAACTCCACCTCATCGCCGAGACCGACCGCAACGACGCCCGCACCGTCACCCCGCGAGCCGCCGGCGGCCTCGGCGTCCACGCCCAGTGGAGCGACGACTTCCACCACGCGCTGCACAGCGCGCTGACCGGGGAGCGCCAGGGCTACTACGTCGACTTCGGCGGGCTGGACGCCCTCGCCAAAACCCTGACGTCAGCCTTCTTCCACGACGGCACCTACTCGACGTTCCGGGGCCGGCACCACGGCCGCCCGGTCGACACCGGCCAGCTCGACGCCAGCCGCTTCGTCGTCTCCCTGCAGAACCACGACCAGGTCGGCAACCGCGCCCAGGGCGACCGCATCGGCGCGTCCCTCTCCGCGGGCCTGCGCAAGGTCGGCGCCGCGCTGCTGCTCACGTCGCCGTTCACCCCCCAGCTCTTCATGGGCGAGGAATGGAACGCCGGCACCCCGTGGCAGTACTTCACCTCCCACCCCGAACCCGAGCTCGCCGACGCCGTCCGCAAGGGCCGCCGCGCCGAGTTCGCCGCCTACGGCTGGCCGCCCGACCAGGTCCCCGACCCGCAGGACCCCGGGACCTTCGCCCACAGCACCCTCGACTGGACCGAGCCCGGCCGCGAGCCGCACGCCGGCCTGCTCGCCTGGTACCGCGCCCTGATCGCGCTGCGCAGAGCCGAACCCGACCTCACCGCACCCGGCTTCGCCACCGTCTCCGTGCACGTCGACGACCTCGCCCGCTGGATCCTCGTGCGCCGGGGAGCACTGCACGTGGCCGCCAACCTCGCGCCCGAGCCCCGTGAGGTCCCCGTCCCCGCGCCCTTCACCGTCGGCGAGATCCTGCTCGCCTCCGATCCCGGCGCCCGAGTCCACGGCCGGGGCACCAGCCTGACCCTCCCGGCCGAGTCCGCCGCCGTACTCCGCTAGGCCGACGGGCGCATACAAGGGCTGACTCGGTCCAGGGTGCGAACGTCAGTCGCCCGGCGCCAGTCCGGTCGCGCCGTCGAGCTGCTCGCGCAGGATGTCGGCATGGCCGGCGTGCCGGTTGGTCTCGTTGAGGATGTGGACCATGACGTTGAAGAGCTTCACGTCCGGCTGAGGCCACCACGGGACGTGGCCCGGAGCGTCGATGGGCAGCTCATCGATCCTCGCGTCGCAGAACTCCCATACGCGGTGGTGAAAGGCGAGGATGTCCTCGCGTGACTCGTGCTCGGCGGCCTCGTGCTCGCCGTGCCACGCGGCCTCGTCGTCCCAGCGCGGGACATCGGGGAACGGCCGGCCGAAGACCTCGCCGAAGTAGCGGGCGGCCGAGTACGACAGGTGCTTGACCAGGCCGAGCAGATTGTTTCCCGAGCCGGTCAGCGGCGTGCGGAGGTCCTCGTCGGAGAGGCCGTCGAGCTTCCAGAGCATGACCCCGCGAATCCAGCGCAGCTCCTCGTGCAGGTACTCTTTCGCGAATTCATCGATCACGAGCCCCAACCCTGCCAGTGCGCCTCGCTCTATGCCGCGTGATCCGCTCGGCGCGTCACACTAGAATCGCCGGATGAAGCTGCGCTGCGCCGTACTCGACGACTTCCAGGACGTCGCCACCACCGCCGCCGACTGGAGCCCGGTGCTGGACCACGTCGAGGTCACCGGCTTCACCAGGCACTTCGCCGACGAGGATGAGCTCGTGGCGGCCGTCTCCGGCTTCGACGTCATCATCACGCTCCGCGAGCGGGTGTCCTTCCCCGCCTCGCTGATCGCGCGCCTGCCGCGGCTGAGGCTGCTGATCGCCTCCGGGATGCGCAACTCAGTGATCGACTACGCGGCGGCCGCTGAGCACGGCGTGACCGTGTGCGGCACGGAGAGCGCGTCCACGCCGCCGGTAGAGCTCACCTGGGCGCTGCTGCTCGGCCTGGCCCGCAACCTGGTCGGCGAGAGCAGCGCGCTGCGCGCGGGCGGACCGTGGCAGTCCACGGTCGGGGCCGATCTGCACGGCAGCCGCCTCGGGCTGATCGGCCTCGGGAAGATCGGCAGCCGGATCGCCGCCGTCGGCGCGGCCTTCGGGATGGAGGTGGTGGCCTGGAGCCGGAACCTCACCGACGAGCGCGCCGCAGCCGCGGGCGCCAAGCGGGTCGAGAAGGCGCGACTGCTGGCCGAGAGCGACTTCGTCTCCGTCCACGTGGTGCTGAACGAGGGAACCAGGGGCCTGATCGGCGCCGCCGAGCTCGCCCTGATGAAGCCGAGCGCCTACCTGATCAACACCTCCCGGTCGGCCGTCGTCGACCAGGACGCCCTGCTCGCCGCCCTGCACGACGGCCGGATCGCCGGCGCCGGCATCGACGTCTTCGACACCGAGCCGCTGCCCGCCGACCACCCGATGCGCACGGCCCCCCGCCTGCTGGCCACGCCCCACCTCGGCTACGTGTCGCAGGCTAACTACCGCACCTACTACGGCCAGGCCGTCGAGGACATCCAGGCCTACCTGGCGGGCGCGCCGATCCGCCGCCTCGGCTGATCCCGCGTCGGCCGAGGCGCCGTCAGAAGGTCGTGGTGAGGCCGCCGTCGACGGCGAGGGTCTGCCCGGTGACGAACGACGCGGCGTCGCTGGCCAGGAAGACGACGGCTCCGGCGATCTCCGCCGGCCGCCCCCAGCGGCCGAGCGAGGTGCGCTGCCCGAGCCACGCGACCCAGTCCGGGTCCGCGGCGAGGTGCGCGTTGACGGCGGTGGCGAAGGGGCCGGGCGCCACCGCGTTGACCGTGATCCGGTGCGGTCCCAGGTCCGCCGCCAGGGCCCGGGTCATCCCGTCGACGCCCGCCTTGGCGGTCCCGTAGGCGATGTCGCCGCGCCGCCCCACCTGGCCGACGACCGAGGACACGTTGACGATCCGGCCCGGCACGCCGCGGTCGACGAGCCGCTGCGCGAAGCGGCGGGCCAGGGCGTACGCCGAGACGACGTGCACGCGCAGCATCGACTCGAGCTCGGACGGCCCGAGCTCCGCGGTCCCGCGCCGATCGCGGTTCCCGACGTTGTTGACGAGGATGTCGACCGGGCCGAGCCGGTCGAACGCCGCGTCGGCCGACGGCTGATCGGTCACGTCGAAGCAGGCCGTCGCCACCGCCAGCCCCTGCGCGCGCAGATCCTCCGCGGCCGTGTCCAGCGCCGCCTGATCGCGCCCGTTGAGCGTTACCGCGGCCCCGGCCGCGGCCAGCCCGCGCGCCATCTCCAGCCCGAGGCCGCGCACCGACCCGGTGACCAGCGCCGTGCGCCCGGTCAGGTCGAACGGACTCGGCTGCTTCGCCTCGAACGGTCCCGGCATCGTCCACCGCCTCCACGGAAACGAGTGTTTCAGTAGCTTCGAGCGTACGAGAGCCGCGTGTCCCGGAGGTTAAAGACGCCGCAACGAGACGGGCAAGGCGGGCGGGACCGGCACAAGATGGGCGGTGACCTGCGCTTCGCTGACCGGTGTGGGGTCCCTGGGGACAGTTTTCCCGATCACGGCCGGGCCGTCGTCGGGCGCCGGACCGAAGCGATCCCGGGACGCTGGGCTGAGACCCCGTCAGCTATCTCTAGCCTTTGACATGCCTGGCCGCGGCGGGCGATACTGGCATCGTGGCATTCGCTCAAGTGTTCGAAAGGGTCGCCGCGGATGCGGGCGGCGGCGCGGGCGGACGGCGCGCGGCGCTGGCCGCCGTCGGCGGGCTGACCTTGGGCGACGCGCCGCCGCGGACCTTCGAGCCGATCGCGGTCCCCGAGCCGCTGGCCCCGCTGCTGCCCGGCGGGATCCGCCGCGGCGAGGCGCTCGGGCTGCCGGGCGACGAGGCCGCCGGCCGGCAGCGGGGCCGGGGCCCGGCCGGGGCCGCGGCGGTCGACTACCTCACCCTCGCACTGCTGGCCGGGGCGCTGCGGCAGGGGCTGTGGTGCGCGGCGGTCGGGGTACGCGGGCTCGGCGGCGCGGCGCTGGCCGGGCTGCTCGGCGCCGAGGCGCTGCGCGCGGGCGCGCTGCAGCGGCTGCTGGTCGTGGCCGGGCCGGGGGAGCGCTGGGCCGAGATCGCGACGGTGCTGGCGGACGGCGTGGACCTGGTGCTGCTCGCCGCGCCCGACCCGGTCCCCGCGCAGCTGGCCCGCCGGGTGGACGCCCGGCTGCGGCAAGGGGCGGCCGACGAGTCCCGGCACCGCGCGGCCCTGCTGGTGCTCGGCGCGTGGCCCGGCGCCCGCACGGTGCTGCGGGTCCGCCGCCTCGGCTGGACCGGCTTCGACGCGGGCACCGGCCACCTCGTCGCAGGCCAGGCCGTGATCGACGCCGAGGACCGGGCCAGGCGGCGGCACACCGTCCAGGTGCTGCTGCCCGGCGGCCTCGGCCCCGAGGCCCCGCTCTCCGTCCGCGCCCCCGCCGACCTGGACCGGAACCAGGACCGGGACCGGGGCCGGGATTGGAGGGAGCGCCCGGCGGGCCGCCTCACCGCGGTGGCCTGACCCGCCGCCCCAGGGCCGAACGAACC
>NZ_JAGSOH010000003.1 GCF_018139625.1 Actinospica acidithermotolerans
TAGCTGCAGTCTCGTGGGCTCGGAGATGTGTATAAGGGACAGGTCAACCATCAGCAGTGGCGGGTCAGCGATTACTGTCGCAGGCTTCTCAGGTGTCCTACTTCGGAGTGAAGACGAGGACGCGGTCCAGCAGGAGTGACGAGAGCGCGGGGCGGCTGAGCGTCGCCGGCTGCATGTAGGCGCGGGCGACGAGGCGGAGCGTGCTCAGGTCGACCGGCCGGTTCCCGCCGTACTGCGCGCAGAAGTCGGAGTTCGTCGACGGGAGCATGGTGACGTGCGCGCCGGTCGGCCCGCCGTCGCCGGCGCGGCTGAACGTCCAGGCGTAGAACTTGTCGGCGTTCTTCTGGTCGCCGATGAAGTCCCGCGCGCTGCCGTACAGGTTGAGGTTGTTCTCGGCGGCGAGTGCGACCGCCGCCTTCTCATCGGCGTAGACCGTGACACTCGAGTAGGCCGCCTGCCCGGTGGCCGAGTGGTTCGTGCCGTAGGCCACGAGGAAGGAACCTTCCGGCAGCGCGAAGTTGGGCGTGATCGGGTCGTCGGCGTCGTTGGAGAGGGCTCCCACTCCGGTCGTCGGCGGGTCGATCACCAGCTTGTCCTGCAGGCCCGGGTAGGACTCCTCGAAGCCGCGCTCCACCACGCCATCGGTCGCGTTGTATCCCGGGTGGGCGTCGATGATCCGCTGCCGCAGCAGCTGCAGCGTCGGGTTGAGGTTGAGCTCGGTGGCACCGGTGCCGGAGACGCGGAGATTGGGGACGGGCAGCGGGTCGGGCAGGTACACCGGTTGCGTCTGGTTGCCGGAACCGCCGGGGCGCACCCGGAAGACCTGCAGCGGGGGCGTCGCCCGGTACCGCTCGAGCGCCTGCTCGAAGCCGGGAAGGGGCGCCGAGGTGCGCATGCCGAGCAGGAACTGGTCGGCGCCCGCGTCGAGGCCGAGCCGGAACATGGCGGGGGGAATCGTCATGTTGTTCGTCGCGGCGCCGAGGCCGGAAGCGGCCAGCATCTTGTCGACCTTGGCCTGCGTGCGCCGGTTGCCCGTGATCACCAGCGCGAACGACCGGCCGAACGGGGTCGGGCCGGTCGTGCGCACCGTCTTGAGGTTGATCGGGTCACCGATCGAGGTCCACAGGACCGGGCCGGTTTGCAGCGAACCCCGCACCATCGTGAGGTCGAAGGAGTAGTACTCCTCTGGGGGCGGCGTCGTTCCGATCAGCACCACGGCCTCGTCCTGGCGCAGCCGCCAGCTGACGGGAGGGTTGGTGTTGGGTGCCTGGCCCGGCACCTCCGGCAGCCGGGTGACGATGTACGGCGATTGCGGGTTGGGCCACATGCCGCTGAACACGGCGCCGGAGCAGTACCGCTCGTTGAGGTCGAACACGGCTTCGGCGCCCGACTGGGACACGTAGCCGTACCTGCCCAACTGCCGCAGGAACCGCGCCGTCTGCCAGCCGGTGCCGGATGCCGAATGGGGCCCTTCGGCGGCCAGGAACTTCGCCTGTGAAGCGTCCGAAGGCTGAATCGATGCGGCCTCGGCGGCTGTCGCGCTCGACGCGACCATGAGCGCGGTGGCGGTCAGCGCGAGGAGGGCGCGAGATCGGATCAGAGAGAGTCGGATCATGTCTCCCATTTATCCGGGCGGCAAACCCCCTCTCCGCGACAACGCTCCGTACCGACGAACCGCTCTCACCCGTCCGGATCAACGGGCTCACCGGGAGGAAACCACCCGCCGCCGGTAGCTCAAGGGCCGAAAGGCCCTGACAGCCGCAGAGGACAGAACACCTAGGCCGCCGCGGCGCGGTCGCGCTCGGAGGGGGCCGGTTCGCGCGCGATGAAGTCCTTGCTGCGGATGAGCGCACCGGCGATCACGCCGCCGACCAGCGCGAGGATGGCGGTGACGAGGAACAGGTCGTTGAGCGCGCCGGTGAAGCTGGAGCGGATCGCGGTCTGCAGTTCGGCGCGCATGTTCGGTGGAAGAGCACTGCTGCCCGAGCCGGTCTGGCCCTGGCGGACGGCGCTGACGATCTGGTCGGCGCGCGCGGCCAGCGGCGTGCCCGCGAGCGCGTTGGCGAGCTCGTTGCGCAACTCTGTCGTGAAGATCGAGCCGAGAGCGGCGATGCTGGTGGCGAGGCCGACCTGGCGGAAGGTGGAGTTGATGCCGGAGGCCATGCCCGCGCGTTCTGGCTCGACGACGCCGATGGCCGTGGAGGCGAGCGGCGGATTGACGAACCCCGCGCCCAGGCCGGAGACGATCAGGCCGGGGATCAGGTGCGTCCACGAACTGCTCGCGGTCAGGCCGGTCATCAGCAGCAGTCCGATGCCGACGGCGATCAGCCCGGGCCCGATCAGCCAGCGGGCCGGGACGTGCTCGCTGAGCCTGCCCGCGATCGTGGCCGCGACCAGCAGCGATCCGCTGGAGACCAGCATCCGCGTACCGGTGGCGAGTGCCGAGTAGCCGAGGACGTTCTGCAGGTACAGCACCAGGTAGAGGAACATCGCGAACAGCGAGCCGTTCATCGCGAAGGCCGCGACCAGGCCGCCGACGAAGGTCGGCTTGCGGAACAGGCTCAGGTCGAACATCGGGTGGGCGACGCTGAGCTCGGCGAAGACGAATGCGATCAGCAGCACGCCGCCGACCACCAGGGAGATGATCGCCCCGGAATCGCTCCACGTGGACTCGCCGGCGCGGATCAGGCCGTACACGAGGCCGACGAGACCCAGGGTCAGCAGCGCGAAGCCCGCCAGGTCGAGGGTGCCGGGGTGGGCCACCCGCGATTCGTCCACCCGCAGGCGGGTGACGACCACCGCGGCGATGCCGATGGGGATGTTGACCAGGAAGATGCCGCGCCAGCTGATTCCCGTGGTGATCACTCCCCCGAGGATCGGGCCGAGCGAGACGGCCGCGCCGGTGATCGCGCCCCACAGCCCGAATGCGACGCCGCGGTCCCGGCCGCGGAAGCTGTGGCCGAGAAGGGCCAGCGAGGTGGCGAACATGATCGCCCCGCCGACGCCCTGCCCGGCCCGGGAGACGATGAGCATGACCGACGTCTGGGCCACGCCGCAGAGCAGCGAGCCTGCGGTGAAGATCACCAAACCGATCAGGAACAGCCGGCGGCGCCCGTAGCGGTCGGCGAGGACACCGGAGGTCAGCAGGAAGGAAGCGAGGGCGAGGGCGTACGCGTCGATGACCCACTGGACGTCGCTGAAGCTCGCGTTCAGCGCGTGCTGGATATCGGGCAGCGCCACGGTCACGATCGTGACGTCGAGCAGCAGCATGAACGTCCCGACGCACACCGCCAGCAGCGTCCACCATTTCCTATCCATGCGATCCATACCTCCGCGCGATCGGCGAGCTGATGCAGGTTCGGGTTCGGGTTCGGGTTAGGGCATAGGTTCGGGTCCGGGCACAGGTTAGGGCACCGGTTCGGGGTCGGGGTCAGGGTCGGCCACAGGTTCGGGGTCGGATTCGGGCACGGCACGGCATCTATCCAGCGTGCATCCGAGCGGCGGAATGGCGCGAGCCGGGGCGAGGACGCGCGGGTCAACCGTCCTCGACGCGGGTCAACCGTCCTCGACGTGGGTCAAACGTCCTCGGCGCGGGTCAACCGTCCTCGACGCGGGTCAACCGTCCTCGACGCGGGTCAACCGTCCTCGACGTGGGTCAAACGTCCTCGGCGCGGGTCAGCCGTCCTCGGCGCCCCGCCCCTGCTGACGCTCGACGCGCGCCAGCAGCGATCCGGGCGTCAGCCGCGGGCGCCCGCCGGGATGCTCCACGGTCAGCGATGCCGCCGCCACCGCCCAGGTTTTTCCCGCCTCCTGCGGCGACAGGCCCCGGTGAAGTCCCGTGACCAGCGCCGCCACCAGTGCGTCGCCGGCACCCGTCGTGTCCACGGCTTCGACTTCGTCGAGCGGGAAGTACCGGTGCCCGTCCGGCCAGGCGAACAGATTGCCGCCGCCCTCCACGGCCAACGCGACAAGGCTCGGGCCCTGCCGCAGCAGGTCCTTCGCGGCACGCAGCGCGGCCGCCTCGTCCTCGATGTGCGTGCCGGTCAGCAATTCGGCCTCATGCGCATCCGCGCGCACGACGTCGGCCAGCCCCAAAAGCTTCTCGCGGTGCTCGTCCCCGGGTGCGCCGTCGAGGACGACGCGGCAGCCCGCCGCGCGACGCAGGACACGTCGATACCGTCGGCGCGGGCGCGCGCGAGAACGTCGGCGCCCGCGTCGTCGTCGCCCACCGCGCCGACCAGGGCCACGTCCGTTTCGAGGCGTGCGAACGCCACGGCCTGGTTGGCCCCCTTCCCGCCGAGTACCTCGCGCCGCTCGCGGACGGCTGCCGAGGTACCGGCGTCCGGTACCTCGGCGACGAGCAGCACCAGATCACGCCCGACCGGGCCGCAGACGACGACGGAGCTCGGCCTGCTCTCACCGGTGCTCTCACTGTTGCCTGACGTGGAAGGCAACCTGGCCGTCCTCCTTCGTCTCGGCGTCCAGCACCTTGTCGGAGAGGTGGTCGACCATCTCGGCGTCGAGGAAGACGCGCGCGCCGCGCACCTCGACCACCTGGTCGTCCAGTCCGGGGCCGGGGGCCAGCTCGGCGGCCAGGCCGCCCTCCGTGCCCGGCGCGGACGCCGATTCGATGCGCAGTCCCGCCGTGTCGGGCAGGTCGGGCTGCGTGCTCAGCTTGCCGATCAGGTCGGCGGCGGTGTCGGTGAGCCTCAACATGTGCGTGTCCTTCCCATGGTGTACGTCCGGGGCCAGGGCGTAACCAGCCGCCGAGCGGGTACCCGGCCGCTCCCGGATCACACACCGACGGAGGCGCCGTGGTTGAGCAGGTTTTCGGCAGGGACCGGCTGACCTTCGGGGTCGAGGAGGAATTCCTGCTCGCCGATGCGGGTACCCGGATGGCTGCCGCGCGGTCGGACGAGGTCGTCGCACTCGCCCGCGAGGAGATCGGCGACCAGGTGGCCAGCGAGTTCTACCTCTCCCAGCTCGAGGCCCGGAGCCGACCGTGCGGCACGGCCGACGAGCTGCGCGACGATCTCGCCCGCTGCCGCCGGACGGCCGCCGGCGCGGCGGCCCGCGCCGGCTGCCTGCTCGTCGCCAGCCCGTGCGCGATCCGCACCAGCCGCCCGCTGCCGATCCGCGAGCACGGGCGCTACCTGAAGGTCGCCGAGCACCTCGGCGCGGTGCTTTCGGCAGCCGACTGCGAGATCAGCGGCTGCCACGTCCACATCGGCTCCCTGAGCCGGGGCGAGGCCCTGACGGTGAGCGCCGGGCTTCGGCCCTGGCTGCCGTTGCTCCAGGCGCTGACAGCCAACTCGCCGTTCGCCGCCGAGGAGGAGACGGGCTGGGTCAGCCGACGCGGCTACACCTACGGACGCTGGCCCACCGTCGGCCCGGCGCCCGTGCTCGACGAAGAGGGCTACGACAAGCACGTCCAGGATCTGATCGACCGGGGCGTGATCCTCGATCGGGCGATGCTCTACTGGTACGCGCGGCCGAGCGAGCACTTCCCCACGCTGGAGATCCGGGTGGCCGACGTCAACGGCGACCTCGACACCACCGTCCTGCTCGCCGTGCTGCTGCGGGCCCTGGCCACGGACCTGCTCGCGCGCGACGGTGCCGCCGAGATCGCGGAGCGGATCGACGACAGGCGCCTGGCCGAGAACCACCTCCTGGCTTGTCGGCACGGCCTGGCCGCGCGGCTGTTCGATCCCGCGACCGACACCGAGGTCCCGGTACCCGCGCTCCTGGACGCGCTGATGCTGCGCGCCGGACCCGCACTCGAAGCCCTCGGCGACCTGCCCTTCGCCGCCGCCACGCTGCGCCGGCTGCTGCGCGAGGGCAACGGCGCCGACCGGCAGCGCGCCGTATACGCAAGCACCCGCTCGTGGACCGGCCTCGTCGACCACCTCGCCGCCGAGACGACGGACGTTCCGGCTGACGGGAGCTGACGAGCTCGACGGCCGGCGACCGCAGGCTTCGGTACTACGCCCTCAGGCCGGTAGCGCGCCGTCGGCTCCCTCGAAGTCCTCCAGCAGCCGGATACGCGCCTCGACCGCGGGAGGCAGCTGGTGGCGTCAGGCCGGTAGCGCGTCGGTGCCAGACCCGAAGTCCTCCAGTAACCGGATACGCGCCTCGACCGCGGGGGGCAGCTGGTGGCGTCAGGCCGGTAGCGCGTGGGTGCCTGACCCGCAGTCCTCCAGTAGCCGGATACGCGCCTCGACCGCGGGAGGCAGTTGGTGGCGTTCGCGCAGGGCGGTCGGCAGGCCGGCGCACAGCGTGCGCAGGGCCCGGCGGGCCGCGTCGTCCTCTGCGGCTCGGCGCGCCAGATCGGCGGTGAAGCCGAGCGCCCGCGCCATGGGGCGGCGCAGCCAGCCGATCAGCGCGTCGTCGCGCAGGTCGAGAGCGCGTCGGGCAGCCGCGTCCTCGGCCGCCGCGGGCTGGCGGTAGGCCACGACGTCGGCTTGATACGCCAGGTCCCAGCCCGCGGCGGCGAGATCGTAGGACAGCAGCCGTTCCCCGCCGCTGGGGCAGAGCAGCGGATGGAAGCCGCCGACGTCGAGGTAGGCATCCCTGCGCACGACGGCGGCGCACCCGGGGAAGCCGAGCACCGCCGGGCTGGATGCCCGAGGGCCGGATACCTCAGGCCCGGATGCCCGAGGGCCGGATACCTCAGGCCCGGATGCCCCCGGCCCGGATGGCGCAGTCCCGGATACCCCAGGGTCGGATGCCCGCGGGCCGGATACCCAACCGCCGGATGCCCGGGGACTGGATGCCCCACCGCCGAATGCCCCAGGGCCGGATGCGCCAGGACCGCCCGGCAGGGGGCCGGCCGCCGGCCCGCGCGGCGCCGGATCGGCGGGGCCGCCCGGCTCGGCCATCTTTTTAGCGCAGGCGGCGACCAGGGCGAGTCTCGGGGATCGCGCGAGGTACCGCGCGGCGCGGGCCAGCGCGTCGGCCGACCACCAGGAGCCGTCATCACAGAATGCGATCCACGGCGTGCGGGCCAGCCGCGCCCCTATCGTCCGCGCCGAGGCGCCGCGGTCCTCCGGCAGGCCGATGAGCCGGACGAACGGGAAGCGGTGGCCGACGCGGCGCAGTGTGCCGTCGGCCGAGGCGTTGTCCACGACGGTGACGGCCGGGCGCTCCGGCAGGGCCTCGAGCCGTTCGAGTGCCGCGCACAGCTCCGCCGCCCGATCACGGGTGGCGATCACCACCGTCGTGCGCAGGGCGGTCGAGCCGGCGCGGTCCACGGGGTCAGCCGATCCGCTCGCCGCCGATGTGGAAGACGATCTGCCCGTCGTCGGACCGCCGCGCGTCGAGGATCTTGTCCGTCGGGCCGTCGGCCACGGCCGCGTCGAGGTAGAGCCGGCCGCCGCGCACGGGCAGCACCTCGTCCAGCGGTCCCGGGCAGTCGGTCACCGCGAACGCGAACTGCGCGCCGTCCGTCCGCCCGGCGTCCGCCTGCTCGCCGCCGTCGCCGTCGGCGCCGGCCCCGGCTCCGGCTCCCGCCGTGATCCGCAGGCCGAGGCTCTGGACCACCCCCGGCCGGTCGGTCAGCTCGTCGATCAGCTCGGCGGCGGTATCGGTGACTAGCATCGTCGTTCTCGTCTCTTCTCGGTCACGGGCCCGCCGCGTACCCGGGTCGCGCCGACGCGAAACGACGGTCGATGGGCCGGGTCGCGCTACGCCGCTCAGGGGTCGGTTGTTTGACGCCGAAGATCGGGGCAACCACCCCTGTGATCGCCGCGGACCGGACCCGCGGCGACGGAGCCTGGGATGGGAGTCGGAGTCGTGGACACACGCAAGCTGCTCGTCGTCAAGCCGGTCGGCCTCCTCGCCGGTTCGGCCGTCGGCGTCGCCTTCCGCTCGCTGTGGCGCAAGGCCGACGGCGGACGCGAGGTGCCCGATCCGGCCGACACCGCCCGCTCCTGGCGGACGGTGCTGCTCGCCGCGGCGCTCCAGGGGGCGGTCTTCGCCCTCGTGCACGCCGTGATCGAGCGGAGTCTGGCCAGCCGTTCGGAGCAGGGGCAAAGCGGCTGATCGAGCTGCGTCGCGGCGTGCGGCCGCGGCGTCCGGGAGGGCACCATGGCCGAGAACTCCGCTTCGACCGGCCGCCGCGTCGCCGTCCTCGGCGCGGGAGTCGGCGGGCTGACCGCCGCGCACGAACTCGCCGAGCGGGGCTTCGAGGTGACCGTCTACGAGCGGCGGGGCGTGGCCGGCGGCAAGGCCAGGTCCCTGTTCGTCCCCGACACCGGCACCGGGGGCCGGCGCGACCTGCCCGGCGAGCACGGGCACCGGATGGTGCTCGGCTTCTACCACCACCTGCCCGACACGTTGCGCCGCATCCCCGTGGCGCCCGACGCGACGGTCGAGGACCGTCTGGCACCCGTGCCGCGGTTCGATCTCGCCCGCGCGGGCGACCGGGCCGGCGTCCCGATCCCGCTCCGGCCCGGAGATCTGAACCTCTCGACACCGGTGCGCGAGAACGCGGGCTTCCTCGTCAGCACCCTCGCCCAGCTTCTCGACGACCATCCGCTGCTGCCGCCCGCCGAGTTGCTCTTCCTCGCGGGCAAGGTCAGCGTCCTGTTCTGCAGCTGCGACGGGCGGCAGTACGGGCAATGGGAGCATACGGGCTGGTGGGATTACATCCAGGCCGCACGGATGTCCGAGGACTACCAGCGGATCTGGGGCGGCGGCGTGCAGATCCTCGAGGCGCTCAAGCCGCGCACCGCGAGCGTGCGCACCGTGGGCCAGGGGCTCGAAGCCATCTTCTTCAGCGTTTTCGGGCTCGGCAGTGCTGCCGCGTTCGACCGCGTCTTCAACGCACCCACCAGCGAGGCGTGGATCGACCCGTGGGTCGCCCACCTGCGATCGCTCGGCGTGCGCTTCGCCTTCGGCCGGCAGATCGAGGATCTGCAGGTGCGCGACGGACGGGTGACCGCGGCCCGAGCCCGCGCCGCCGACGGCACCACCACCCGTATCGACGCCGACTGGTTCGTCGCGGCCGTCCCCGCAGACCGGGCCGTGCGCCTGTGGAACGCCGCATTGCGCACGGCCGATCCGCGGCTGGCCGCGATGGACCGGCTCCAGCACACGTGGTCCAACGGAATTCAGTACTTCCTACGCCGTCCAGTGCCCGCCTTCCCCGGCCACGTCTTCCACATCGACGCGCCCTGGAAGCTCGCGTCCGTCGCGCAATCCAGGTTCTGGGGCGCTCCGTTCGCGCAGACGTGGGGCGACGGCCGGGCCCGGGAGTCGCTGTCCGTGGTCATCTCCGACTGGGACACTCCCGGACTGCTCTACGGCAAGCCCGCACGCGCGTGCACCCGGCAGGAGGTCGCCCGCGAAGTCTGGGCCCAGATGCAGGCTCATCTGAACAAAGAGGGCGACGTCGTACTCGAAGACTCGATGGTCCACTCCTGGTACTTGGACGAGGCGATCATCGAGGCTGAGCACGGGCTGCGCAACGACGAGCCCTTCCTGATGAACAGCACCGGTTCCTGGGATCTGCGGCCGGAGGCGTCCACGGCCATCGGCAACCTCTTCCTCGCCGCCGATTACGTGCGCACCTACAGCAACGTCGACTTCGCCACGATGGAGACCGCGAACGAGGCCGCCCGCCGCGCTGTCAATGCCCTGCTAAAGGCGGCGAACGGCGGCGCCGAATCGTTCCCGGTCGAGACGTTCGACAGGTACGAGCTGCCTGAGTTCGCGCGCGCGAAGGACGTCGATCGTGAGCGGTGGAGCCAAGGCCTGCCGCACATTCTCGACGTCGGCAACGTCTGACGGAGGTCCGGTTCAGCCGAGTGCGGCGACGACTTCGCGGGCCGCTCGCGCTCCGCTGGCCATGGCGCCCTGCACCGACCCGGTGGCCCGGTGATCGCCGCACAGGTACCGTCCCGGGCCGATCCGGCAGGGCCGGGTGAGCGGCCACGGCGGGTCCATCCGCGGCAGCGCACGCGCGATCCGGTAGGTCGCCACCTCGTGCCAGTCGGAGGTGTCCGTCTCGTAGAGCTCCGCCAGCCTTTCGCGCACGACGGCTTCGGGCGGCGGGGCAGCGGTGGCGAGGGACGTCGCGATCAGGGCGGTGCCTTCCGGCGCGGCGGCGGGCAGCGCGTTCGAGATCACGATCGTGGTGAGCACGCGCAGTGTGCCGTCGATCAGCAGGATCGGCTCGCTCGTCGGCGGACGTAGGGCCGCGTGGTAGTACGTGGTGACGGGCACGGAATCGAGCACCTGCACGCTGGGCGCGAGGTCTCCGGCGGTCGCCGGATCCGTGGCGATCACGACGTGGTCCGCCGGTAGCTCGGTACCGTCGGCGAGCAATACGCCCGCGTCGGTGAGCTGCGTGACCGGGCGTTCGAGTTCGAGGGCACCCGCTGGCAGCCTTTCGGCGAGTTGGAGCGGGACGGCGCCGATGCCTTCTGCCGGCAGCGCGATCGTGCCGCGCAGCATGCTGTGGCACACCAGGTGCAGCACGCGGCTGGAGGTGGCGAGTTCGGTATCGAAGAAGACGCCGGCGAAGAACGGCCGCAGCACACCGTCGATGAAGGGCTTGGACAGGCCGGCCTTTTCGAGGGCCGCGCGTGCGCTGGTGTCCTTGGCGGCCTCAAGCCGCGAGACCGGGGTGACGAGCTCTTTGGCGCACCACGCGGCGACCCTGGCGAGGTCGCCGGCCGAGGCGAGGTGGCCGGGGACCGCCTCGTGCCAAGCTCCCGGCATCCGCAGCGGATGGCCGAGCAGGTGCCGGCCGGAATCCGTGCAGAGCAGGCATCCGCCAGCGAAACCGCGCAGGTCGAGCGCGTGCACGTCGATGTGGCGACGTACCTGGGGATAGTCGGTGTTGAAGATGTGGAATCCCCGGTCGAGCCGGAAGCCGTCGCGGACGTCGGTGCGCATACGGCCGCCGGGCCGGTCCCCCGCCTCGAGCACGCGCACGGACACCCCCGCCGCGCACAGGTCCGCCGCGCAGGTCAGACCCGCTAACCCGGCGCCGACGACGATGACCTCAGAGGCGCCGCTGACTGGCACGCCTCCAGAGTCTCCGGACTCCCGCCGTTCATGCCTGTTCATGGTCGCGGCGGGTAGGTCAGGACGCCGTCGTCGAGCACTGCTGTCGGATTCAGGACGGCGGTTCGGGCGTCGGTGGGCGAGATGATGTCGACGACCTGCGCACCTTCGACGATCAGTGCGTCAGTGATCAGCCGGCGGTGACACCGCCACGGTACCGCCTCGCTGCACATGATCGCCGAGCGGCTGTGCCGTGCCACGTCGAGCAGCTCGTTCAGTCCTTTTCCGAATCCCTCGGTCGCCATGTAGTCGGCGTAGTCACGGAACGCCTTGACCCGCCAGGCGCCGTTCGGGCTCGACACGCCGACGGGCGTGTGCCGCCTTCCGCCCAGGTCGGCGAGCCACCGGTACTCCAGGTCGGAGGGAAGGGCGGCGATGATCGCCGCCTTGTTCCACTGCGGGAACTTCCTCGACGATGGGAACGAGCGGACGTCGACGAGGCATTCGACGTCGTGTTCGCGCAGCATGGCCACGACCTCCTCGAATTCCCGCGTCGAGTGCCCTATGGTCCAGATCCGGTCGTTCATCTCGCCACCTCGGACTCGACTCCAGCCTCGGTGATCCCGAGTGCCCGGACAACCGCAGCGCCGAACCCCGTTTGCGCGCGCGCAGCGGGGCAACTCGGCGCAGACAGTTCCGGGAGCGGGGCGTGACGCCGTGGCATCTCAGGGGACGGGATAATGGACCGGTGACGCAGACCATGATCGAGCCGTGGGCCCTGGCAGCGGGCGAGCACGTTTGCTGGCGGGCGGCGTCGGCGCAGGACTACGCCACAGGCCGCGATGCGCTCACGGCGCACGCTCGTCGGCACGCGGGTGGCCTGATCGTCCTCGACGAAGAAGAGACCGGTCACGGCGGTAGCGAGGACGAGAGCCCGGCCGCGACGTCACGCAACACCCTCGCCGCCCTCATTGCCGTACGCGATCGCGTGTACGAAGCTCGCCGCGCCGGTCGCACGCCCTGGGTCCTGGCGTCCATGGAGTGCCTGACCTCGCTGGACGCGCCGGCGGCCGAGGTGGTCGCGGTCGAACTGGAGCTCGCCGAGCTGGCCGCCGACGCCGATACCGGCGTCGTCTGCGCCTACCGGACCCCGCTGTGGAAGCCGACGCTGCTCGGCGATATCGCGGCCGTGCATTCGCGGGTCGTCGGCGCGTCCAGCGACGTGAGGCAGAGTGCGTCCGGGTTCCGTCTGCGGCCGACCGGCGCGCACTGCTACGCCCTCGAAGGCAGTGTCGGGTTCGATTCGCTGCGCGCGTTCACCGCGGCACTGCGCGGGGCCCTTCTGCGCGCGCCCCACCTTCAGCTGAGCTGCGAGCGGCTCGAACTCGTCGAGGCGGCGGCGTGGCGGGCCCTGGTGGAGACCGTGGCCGCCACCGCTGGGGCGTCCGTGCTGCTCGATCGCGCGAACGAGACCGTCCGGTGGACGTGGGAACTGTCCGGCTACGGCGGTTCCGGTGTCGCGGTGCAGGTGCGGTCATGAGCCAGATCACCGCCGCCTCGCCGGGCCTGCTGCACATGATCTACCCGTACGCGGGCCAGCAGCAGTACGTCGCCGGCACGCTCTCGTACATCGAACAGGCGCGCGCAGCCGGGGCAGCCGTCCTCGTCGCGACGTCGCAGGAGCGCCGCGCCCTGCTCGGCTCGCACCTGCCCTCCGACGACGGCGTGACCTTCATGGACACCGCCGCGCTCGGCCGTAACCCGGGTCGCCTGATCCCCGCGTGGCAGGACTGGATCGACCGGCGCACGGACGGACGCGCCGTGCACGGCATCAACGACGCGACCGCGACGCAGCGCGGCTCGGCGTACGAGGGCGAGGCGCGCTACGCCGAATGGCTGCTGAACCAGGCCTTCGCCAAGGCCCCGGCCTGGTCGCTGCTGTGCCCTGTGGACACGGGGCTGCAATCGGCCTCGGCGATCGAATCCCTCACCCGCTGCCACCCGCAGGTATGGGACGGCACCGGCTATTCCCCGGTCGCCGACTACTTCCTCGAGCCGTACGCGCAGGACGATCTGACCGCGCCGACCGGGGCCGTGGAGTGCATGACCTTCACGATCGACGAGCTGTCGGCGGTTCGCGACAAGGTCGCTTCCTTCGCCCGGGCCCACGGCCTGCCGCTCAAGCGGACGCGCGAGCTGATCCTCGCGGTGAGCGAGGTGGCGACCAACAGCATCCGCTACGGCGGCGGAACCGGGACTCTGGTCGTGTGGGCGCAGGAGGACGCGCTGATCTGCGAATTGCGTGACGACGGCGTGATCACCGACGCGCTCGTCGGCCAGCGCCGCCCCCCGGCAAGCCAGCTCGGCGGCCGCGGCCTCTGGTTCGTCAACCAGCTCTGCGACCTCGTGCAGCTTCGCTCGGCCCCGGGCCGGGGAACGCGCATCCGGCTCTGGATCGATCGCACCGACCGGCACGCGTAAGCCGCGGTAGCGCGGGCCGGGGAACGCGCATCCGGCTCTGGATCGATCGCGCCGACCGGCACGCGTAAGCCGCGATGGCCGCTACTCGGCCAGCGCGGCGTCCACGTCGGCGAATATAGGCAACGTCTCCAGCAGGCCGGTCATCTCGATCACGCGCTCCACCTCCGGCCCCACCTCGACCAGTCGCAGGGCGCCTCCCGCCTGACCGGCGCGCTGCGCCGCGGCCAGCAGGACGCGCAGGCCGGATGAGTCCATGAAGCCGCACGCGCCCATCTCGATCACCACCAGGCTGTTGCGCGAAAGGCTCTCCGCGAGCGGCTCGCGCAGCGCCTGCGCGCTGGCGAGGTCGAGATCGCCGCGGATCGAGAGCACCGCCCGGCCCTCGCGCGGGTGGGACACTGTCACCGCGAACGGCTGGTTCCCGTCCATGTCTGCCGCCCTCTCTCAGGCCTTGAACCAGTAGGCGTACACCGTCTTGCCGGGTCCCGCCGGGTTCGGCCGGACCTCGAGCTTGTTCGTGAGCTTCTCGACAATCACCAGACCGAGCCCGCCCTCGCCGGCGGTCGAGAAGGGGCGCCGGCGCGGCGGATCCGCGCTCTCGTCCTCGACCTCGACCACGAGCCGCTGCTCGTCCGCGGTGATGCGCAGGCGCCACCAGCCGGATGCGTGCCGCACGGCGTTGGTCACCAGCTCGGAGACGACCAGGGCGACCGCCGCCGCCGGAGCCCACGGGCAGTGCTCGGCCAGGTACCGCCGGGCCGCCGCCCGGGCCTGCGCGATGCTGTGGCCGTCGGAGACGAGTTCGAAGCGTGAGAGTGTCATGTCCATCAAGCCCGCACCTCCTGCGGATCGACGCCGCCGACGTCGCCGTCGCCTTCGGCGAGATCGAACACCCTGATCAGCCCCGTGGCCTCCAGCAGCGTCCGCACCGCCGGCCGGAGCGGGCCCAGTACGCGGACCGGGACGCGCTCGCGCACGCTCAGGAGAAGGTGCAGCAGCGTCGAATCGGCGAACCGCAACCCGGCCACGTCGACGGATATCCCGGCGGGTGACGAGCCGGCCGCCTCGTCCAGCGCGCTCCTGACCTCGTCCGCGCAGTCGTCGTCTATCTCGCCGTGCAGACGGACCACCGCCCTTCCCTCGCGCCGTTCCAGCGTGGCGCCCCCGAACGGCGCGCCTGATTCGTGAAACAGGGCGCTGACACCGGTCACGGCGAGGAGTCCGCGCAGGTAGTCGGTCATCCCGCTGATGGTGATGCCCGCGCCCCGGGACGCCGCGTCGCGCTGCGCCATCAGGAGCGCCGCGAGGCCGGTGGAATCGCAGAATTCGAGCCGACCGCAGTCGACGACGATCGACTCCCCGGGACGCGTCGCGGCCAGCACCGCGTCCAGCGCCTCGCGGAAGTCGTCCACGGTGTCGTGGTCGAGCTCGCCGTGCAGGTCCAGGCCGGGCGCGCCGCCGGCGTCGCTCCTCACCCGCGCGATCGGCCGCGCGGAGCCGAGATGGCTCACCGGCGGTCCTCCTTCAGGTCCTCCAGGGCCGCTGTGAGGAACCCGGCCGCCCGCGGGAACTCGCGCAGGCGGTCCCTGGCGGCCTCGAGCCCTGCCGTCAGCGCGTGATCCGGGACGCCGCGCGCCTGCAGGATCTCGCGCGTCCAGCCGCTGAAGGCGACGAACAGTTCGGCGTCGTCGACGTACGTTGCGCACGCCAGGTATTCGAGGATGGAGTCGATGTCCTGCTCGGTGTGCCGCATCTGGCTCTCGCTGTAGTCGCGCATGCGCGGGAAGCGCGCGGGCAGGTCCGCGAGGATCGCGGCGGCGAACTGGAGCCGGCCGCGGCGCAGCAGCGTGTACTCCTGGTCGGACAGGTGCGGCAGATCGTCCACGGCCTGGTGCGGGGAGCGCGGCCGGGGAAGGGCCGACTGGAGCGACTCGGCGGCCGCGCGCGCGTCGCCGGCCCATCCGTCCGCGTTGAGCAGCCGCGCGTGGCGCCCGTCCGGGCCGAAGGCCGCGCCGCCGGCGAGGACCGGGACGCCCGCGGCCTGGCAGGCGGTGATCACGGCGTGCGCGGCGGGCAGGCGGGTGGCGAGGGAGGCGGAGAGCGCGACCGCGTCGGGGCCGCTCTGATGCAGGTGCGCGACCAGGTGCGGGCCGGGGACGTGGGCGCCGAGGAAGTCGACCTGCCAGCCGCGCAGCGCGAGCACCTCCGCGAGCAGGCGGGCCGGCATGGCGTGCCACTCGCCGTCGGCGCAGGCGACCGCGACGCGGCCGGCCGCCGGGGCCTGGGCGTCGCGGAACCCCGGATGCGCCGCGAGGGCGGCGACGACCCGGTCCCCGATCGCGGTCGCGGCATGCTCCTGGGCCACGGAGAGCCGGGCGGCGGCCCAGTCGGTCCCGATCCGGCGCTGGGCGCCGCCGATCAGGTCGAGCAGCAGGCACTCGGGATCGACGCCGTCTTCCAGGGCCCGCCTGGTGACGCCCCACGCCGTGCGCTCGTCGCGCGCGATCAGCGCGTCCCAGTAGGCCTGTCGCTGCTCGGCGCTCACGCCGTCGGCGGACCCGGACGTCTGCCGCGGGGGCGCGGGCAGGGCGGTCGCCGTCTGCTCGGCGGCCTGGTGCATCTCAACCTCCCTCGATATCTGGTACGTCAGGCCTCGGCGACGGCCTCGCCGGTCCTGGCCGGCCAGAGCGGCGCGGTGATGGCGATCACCGCGGTGTCGTCGTGCGGCTCGGATCCGGCCCACTGCGCGGCCACCATCTGAACGCGCTCGAGGACGGCTTCGGCGGGCATGCCGGAGCATTCCCCGAGAACGCGCGCCAGCCGCGCGGTGCCGAACATCTCGCGGCCGGTCGCCCCGCCGCGCCCTTCGGTGATCCCGTCGGTGTAGAGCAGGCACGTCTCGCCGGGCGCGAGCACCACCTCGCTGCTTTCGGCGCTGACCGTCGTCAGGGCGCCGATCAGCGTCCCCCGGCTCCGGACCTCCTCCACCGCGCCGTCGGCCCGCACCACCAGGGGCGGCGGGTGGCCGGCGCAGGTCACCCGCGCGACCACGTTCTCGCCGTCCGAGCGCACGGAGGCGAGGACCATGGTGGCGAAGCGGGTGTGGCGCGAGCTGAGCAGCGCGCCGTTGAGCAGGCGCAGCATGCGGACGTGGTCGTACTCGACGGTGCGCAGAGCCGCGATGCTGCTGCGGATCCGGCCGGTGAGCACGGCCGCCTCGATCCCCTTGCCGCACACGTCGCCGAGCACGATCAGCGCGTTCGGATCCTGCGGCGTCGGCGGATGGAAGTCGTAGAAGTCGCCGCCGACACGTTCGTCGCCGAGCGCGGGCCGGTAGCCGCCGGCGAGCTCGATGCCGTCGACGCGGCTGAGCACGGGCGGCACGAGTTCGTCCGTCAGCACCCGGGCGACGGTCGACTGCCGGGCGAAGAGCAGGCCGGCGCTGATCGCCGCTCCGGCGCGCGCCGCGAACAGGCGGGCGAAGGCCTCCTCGTCCTCGGTGAACTCGCCGCTGCGCGCGCCGCGCAGCAGGATCAGCGCCCCGGCGGGCACCCCGTTGCCCGGGAGCGGCGTCACCACCAGCGAGCCGACGGGGCCGAATCCGTCCGGGACGAGCCAGTCGGGTGCGGCGGCCGGGTCGAGCCAGCGCGAGGGCACCGGCGGGAAGCCCTGCAGGGCCTCGGCGAGCCCGGGAACCTCGGCGGGATCGAGCCTGCGCACCTCGGTCGTGACCGGGCCGCCGCGGCGTGCGCAGGTGAGCGCGAGGCCGCGCCGCGCCGGAGGAGCCACCACGATCGCGAGTTCGGCGAGGTGCTCCGCCGCGAGCGACGCCGCCGTGGCCGTCGTCTTCTCCACGTTCAGGGAGGCGAGCAGCCGGTTCGACGCCTCGATCAGGAACGCCTTGCTCTCGCGCTCCCGGGTCAGGTCCCCCTGCAGGGCTTCGTACTCGGTCCGGTCGGAGAGCCACCAGGCGGTGTTTCCGCCGGGCCACAGGCTCACCCGCCCGTGCAGCACCCGTTCGCCGACCGGGCCGACGGCCTGGGTCTCCCCCGCGTCGTGCGCTCGGACGAGCCATTCCGGCGCGCACTGCGCGAAGGAGGCGTCGACGAGCACGCCCGGCACCGAGTCGACGGCCGCGGCGTTGGCCTCCCGCACCACACCCGCCGCGTCGACCACGACGACCGGGAACGGGGACGCCGCGAGCGCCGTCGCGATCCCCGCCCGCGGATCGTCCAAACCCGATTCCACCTGCATGGACACCTCCCTTCCGGCAATACGTAAGGCGCGCACCGCCCGTCCTACCCTAGCCGGAGCCCGGCCGGGATGGACGCGTCAGCCGCGCCTGACCGCTTTCGCGCTACCCGATCTCGCGGATCAACGATTGCCCGCGAACGCCGAAACCATGCGCCGAACCGGCAACTCCCGCCTCGCGCGCGATCACTGTCGTCGCCACCTGGCCTCGCACAGCGAGTACGCGCCGAACGAGACGAGACCGGCGGCGATGAGGATCAGCACCAGCGGTCCGAGCGGCGCGGAGGCGAAGGCGCGCAGCGTGCCGTCCACGCCGCGGGCCTGCGCGGGGTCGTAGGTGACGGCCGCGTCGATGAGGAACGCGCCGGCCGCGACCGCGATGACCGCGCGCGAGACCTGCCCGGCCGCGCCGAGCCACACGACCGGGCGACGGGCGGCGGCGGGCATGGAGCCGGTGTCGAGGTCCTTCGCGAACCGCCTGCCGATCCCGTGCTTGATCATCACGGCCCCGCCGATCACCAGGCCCGCGCCGACCGCCGCGACCAGGATCTGGCCGCCTGCACGCCGCATCGCGACCGCGGTGTAGTCGGTCGAGACCTGGTTGGTGGATCTCGCGTGCCCGGTCACCGCGTATCGCGCGGTGGTGTACCCGGCGACGGCGTAGAAGAGCGCCGTGAATCCCGCCGCCACCCGGGCCCCGGCGCCGCGCTCGCCGCGCTGATCCGGCCTTGCTGCCAATACCGCCATCCACACCGCCATGCAGGCGAATCCGACGATCAGAAACCACAGCACGATGAACCCGAACGGCTTGCCCGCGAGCAGTTCGAGAGCGCCAGTCCGATCGTCCTCTGTCGAGCGGCGGGCGAGCGCGATCATCAGCGTGATCCAGCCGATGAGCAGGTAGACCAGCCCGCGCGCGACGAGGCCCACGCGGCCGAGGGCGCCGACCGCGTCCTCGGCGTCGGCGTTCGAAACCATCGCGCGGGCACGGTCGCGGGCGCGCCCGAAGTCCGTCATCGGCTCCCGATCAGACCTATCCGACTGACCCGACCGGTCCGACTGATCCGGCCATCCGAGTGAACCCACCGTCGCACCCGCCTAATTCGCCTGCTCCGCCTGCTCCGCGTGCTCTCTTCAGCCCTTCAGCGCCGAAGGCACGTCGGGGTACAGGCTCAGCTCGGACAGCAGCCCGGCCATCTCGAACACGCGCAGCACCGGCGTGCCGACACCCGCCCACCGGATGGACACGCCCTCCTGGCCCGCCCAGGCGAGCGCCTGCACCAGCGTGCGCAGACCCGAGGAGTCGCAGAATCCGCATTCGCTCAGGTCGACGACCACCACCGGGGTGTCGAGCGCGTCCATCAGCGGCCGGTGCAACTTCGTCGCACCCCACAGGTCGAGGTCACCCGATACCGCGACCACGACCCGGTCGTGCTCAACCGCCTCGACGACCACTTCGAACTCTTTGTCCACGACCATCGCTCCATGCTCCGCTCTCTACGCTGCGGGGCCCGAGTACCCGTCAGCCACGGAAGTAATCAGCTGGTCAGTGCCGGGCCCGCCGGCCGCCGGGCGCATGGAACCCGGGCAAGCGGGCATACGCGGGCGCCGACCCTGGTTTCGGCGAAATGACGTGGCCGGTATGGAAAGGCGATCAACGCATGACTGCGAACATTGACCCGTCGGAAACGCACCGTGTCGTCGTGGGCGTCGATGCTTCGGAGAGTTCCGGGCACGCCGCCTTCTGGGCCGCGCGCGAGGCATCGATGCGCGGCGTGCCGCTGACCCTCGCCCACGCTCTGCACCTGCCCACCGCCGCCGTGGCGCCGTACGAGCCGCCGGAGCTGGCGGCGGACTTGCAGGCCGCCGGGCGCGAACTGGTCTCCGGCCTCACCGCGAGCATTCGCGAGCGGTACCCGGACCTCGAGGTCAACGCCGAGTTCTCGCCGGCCTCCCCCACCAACATGCTCCTCGGGATTTGCGCCCCGGACGTGCTGGTCGTCATCGGCAACTCGGGCCACGGCGTGATCAAGGGACTGCTTCTCGGCTCGGTCAGCCGTGCGGTCGCGCTGCACCCGGAGGGGCCGGTGGTGGTCGTACGCGGCCCGGAGCCCGAGCAAGTCGACGGCGCCGTCGTGTTCGGCGCGAGTCCAAGCCCGAGCGACACGGCCGTCGATTACGCCTTCGCAGCGGCGCGACGCTATGCCGCTCCGCTGCGCGTCATCCGTGCGTGGACGCCGGCGGTACCGCCGACTATGGCGGCCGCTCCGATGAGCGCCATGGCTCTCGGGATCAGCGGCCCGGGCGTCGTCTCGGCCCCGGTGCAGACCTCTGACAGCGACGCGGACGAGGCGGCGGACGCGGCGCGAGCGATCGAGCCCTACCGGGCGAAGTACCCGGACGTCGAGGTCGAGATCAGCGCGGCGGCGGGCGATCCGGCCGCCGCGCTCGCGGAGGCCGGCGCCGACGCGCGGCTGGTCGTGCTCGGCGCACACCACCACGGGCCGCTCTCGCTGGGTCTTTCGTCGGTCGCGGAGGCGCTGCTGTCGCGCTCGTCGGCCCCGATCGCCGTCATCCCGCCGTGCGACGGAGACATCTCATGACCGCGGCCGATCTGGCGCACCGGATCGAGGAGGAGGGCGGTTTCCCGGCACGGTGGACGCGATGGGAGCGCGGCCGGCTCGTCTCCGGGCGCTACCGCCTGCTGCGGCCCCTCGGATCCGGGGGTACCGCGCACGTCTGGGCAGCCCGCGACGAAGCGCTGGGCCGTGAGGTGGCCGTCAAGGCGCTGTCGCGCGTCGCCGGCGAAGGCGGCGGCCACGAGCGCGAGCGCCTCGAGCGGGAGGCCAGGCTGCTCGCCGGCCTGCGCCATCCGCTGATCGTCACCGTCTTCGACTTCGTCGAAAGCGACGAGGGCGACGAGAACGGGGACGGCTGCCCGTTCCTGGTGACCGAGCTCCTCAGCGGCGAGAGCCTGGGCTCTCGGCTCAAGCGCGGGCCGATCTCGACGTCCGAGGCGCTGACGGTGTGCGGGCAGGTGGCCGACGCCCTCGCCACCGCGCACGCATCCGGCGTGGTGCACCGCGACGTCAAGCCCGGCAACGTGATGCTCACCGCGCGCGGCGCCGTGCTCCTCGACTTCGGCATTTCCCGCCGCGCGACCGACGCGGACCTGACCGGACAGGTCGTGATCGGCACGCCCGCCTGCATGGCTCCCGAGCAGTGGCGCGGTTCCCCCGCGCAGCCCGCGTCCGACGTCTACGCACTCGGCTGCCTGCTCTACTGGTGCCTGAGCGGCCATGCCCCGTATCCCGACCGGGAGCTTCCCGCGCTGGGGATGTCGCACCTGCTCTCCGATCCTCCCGCACTGCCGCTGACCGGCGGAAGGCGGACGGAGATCGACGCGCTCTACCAGGCTTGCGCGCGCAAGGACCCGAACGACCGGCCGAGCGCACGTGAGGTCGCCGGCGCGTTCGCAAGCCTCGGGCCGTCCGCATCGGCGGCGTCGTCAGCGGCCTCGGTGGCGACCACCGCGGCGGCGGCGGATGACGAGGATCTGACGCGCCCGGTCCACCGCCCGCGCCGCCGTACCCGGCTCGCGGTCTCCCTCGCCGCCGCCGGCGCGGCGCTTGCGGCCTCGATCGTGGTTCCGCTGAGCCAGACGGACGAGAGCCCGACGGCGTCGACCAAGACCGTCTCACCGCGTCCGTCCACCCCGAGCGGTCAGATATCGCCGGGCAACAGCAAGATCTCGGTCAACGCGGCGGCCACGGCGAGCAGCACGGCGGCCGGCGCAGGCACGACGGCGGCCGGGTCCGGAAGCACGGCGGCGGCTCCCGCTGCGGCTCCGGCCGCAGCCGCGGCCGCGAACAGTGGTCGGAACGGGCACGGTCACGGACGCGGCCATGGAAAGCACGGCGGATAGCCGCGCACGTTCCGCCGCCGCCCCGGTGCGTCAGGACCGTGACTGCTTCGCGGCGACGCGGTGCGCGCCCGTGGGATGCCCGGCCGTCGGCGCCACTCTCGGCGGGGCGGGGCTGCCCGCGAGGAGCGCTACGACGACGACTCCAGCGAGAGCGAGCACGCCGGCGCCGCCCACCGTCGCACTCCGGCGGCTCAGCCGTCGTCGGTCGCCCTGCTCGCGGACCCGTTGCGCGGTCAGGCGCGGATGCGCGTTCCGGTTGGCGAAGTCGTAGAGCTCGCCGACGAGTTCCTCATGGGGCAGCTCCCCGTCACGCGCCACGGCCAGCGCAGCCCGGCCGCGAGCCAGACCGGCCCGGACCGCTTCGATCGTCACCCCGGTCTCGGCCGCTATGTCCTCGATGCCCAGGTCGCACAGGTAGTGCAGCACGACGAAGTGGCGCTGATCGTCCCCGAGCCTGCGCAGCGCCTCGACGAACCGAACAGGCTCCTGCCCCGCCAGACCCGACGAAGGCTCGTGCCCGCGACGCCGCCGCGAGCCCGTTAGGTGCCGGGCCACGGTCCGGACCCACGAGTCCGGCGCCGCCTCCAGATCGAAGCTCGATCGGTGATCCCACGCCCGGACGAACGCCTCCTGGACGACCTGCTGGGCCTCGGCCCAGTCGCCGGTCATCGCGTATAGCTGGCCGGCCAAGCTGGAGTACGACACCGAATAGAAGGTGTCGAACTCCTCCTCCCCCATCATGTGCATGTCTCCTATGCGACTGCCCCGCAGGCGCTTCCGCCCGGCTCAGTCGAGTCGAACGCAGTGCTCCACACTGAAGACGCTTCCGACCATCCAGACGATGATGTGATGTACGCCACAACTGTAGCCGCTCCCCTCGGCCCGCCGACGCATCACGCGCACTCACCGGCCCAGCGCGTGCCCTCAACCCGGAGGTCAGAGATCGACCACGACCTTGCCGTGGGCATGGCGGGAGGCCTGGAGTTCGACGGCGGCGCGGATGTCGGTGACCGGGAAGGTCGCCGCGATCGGTACGCGCAGGCGGCCGGCCGCGACGAGGCGTGCGATGTTCTCGAGCGCATCCGGGCCGGCGCTGGCTCCGTTGGCGGCCGGGATGCCGTCGACCACGGCTGCGATGGTGCAGATGCGGTTGTCCGGGACTCCCAACTCCCGGGCGACGTGCACCGCGTCCGTCCCGTGCAGGTCTAGTGCGGCGGTGAGGGGGCGCGCATCGAGGCCTCGGACCCTGGCGGCCAGGCCGTCGCCGTACGCGACGGGGTCGGCGCCGAGGCTTCGCAGATACTGCGCGCTCGACGGTGAACCGGTCCCGATGACTCGCGCACCAGCGATGCGCGCCAACTGGACCGCGAACACGCCGACGCCGCCGCCCGCGCCGCCGATCAGCACCGTGTCGTCCGGGCCGAGATCGAGAATGGCGAGGGCCGCGGCGGCGGTGCTGCCGGCGATCGAGAGCGTGGCGGCGGTACGGTCGTCGACGCCGTCCGGGGTGTGATGGGCGACGCCGCTCACGATGGTCCCGTCCGCGTCGACCACGACGTAGTCGGCGACCGCTCGGGACAACGCGGCTCCGAACACGCGGTCGCCGATCGCGTATCCCTTCGAGCCCCCGCCGACCTGGTCGACGACGCCCGCGTAGTCGGTCCCGAACCCGCAGGGCAGGCTCAGGCCGAACCGTGCCGCGGTCTCGGCGTCCGAGGTCATGAACCAGTCCATCGGGTTCAGGCCGGCCGCCGTCACGCGGACGCGGATCTGCCCGTCGCCCGCCTCCGGTGCGGGCACGTCCTGGACGGCCAGTGCGCCAGGGCCGCCGAACGACTCGAGCCGGACCGCCCGGCTCGTGCCGCCGCGAAATCCCTCGTCGTGCTGCTGCATGCGTCCTCGTCTCCTCGTAATCGTCGAGCGGCGCTGAAACGGACTATGCTCCGCTTGGAGCAAGCTAACACAACCGGAGCGTGATCCGCTTGACAGACTCGGAGCCGCGGTCGCCGCGGGCCGACGCCGCGCGCAACCGCGAGCAGCTGCTCGACGTCGCGACGCGGGTCTTCGCCTCGGCCGACGCGGAGACATCGATGCGGGCCATCGCCCGCGAGGCCGGCGTCGGCATCGGGACGCTCTACCGCCACTTCCCAACCCGCGAGGCCCTGGTGGAGGCGGTCTACCGCGACCAGGTCGTGCGCCTCACGAACGGCGCCAGCGACCTGCTCGCCGACGCGGCCCCGGCCGTGGCGATGCGGCGCTGGATGGACCTGTTCGGCGACTGGATCGCGACGAAGAACGGCATGCTCGACACCCTGCTGACGGTCATCGACTCCGGCGCCGTCGGCCACGCCCGGACCCGGGACGAGCTGCTGAACGCGATCTCATCGATCCTCGACGCAGGCCGCGCCGCGGGAGACCTCCGGCCCGACGTCACCGCCGAGGAGGTCGCGGCGAGCCTGATCGGGATCTTCACCGTCGCGCACCAGCCCGGCCACGCCGTCACCGCCGACCGCCTTCTCGACATCCTCCTCGACGGCCTACGGCCAGTCAGCCGTTAACCGCCACGTCAGCCACCGGACAGGCTTCCTCACCGGGGACGAGCGCCGGGACAGGGTTCCTCACCGGGGACGAGAGTCGGGACAGGGTTCCTCACTGGTGGCGAGCCGCGGGATGACCGGGTGTGACGGGGAAGGCCGGTCCGCAGCGCACGGCAGATGTGTTCATCTGTTGTTTACCTGAAAGTCGCCTCAACTCTGCCATCTCGCGGGGACCCGTTTCCCGCGCGGGCGCACTTTAACGTGTGTACCCCTGTTGTTAACCCACGCGAAACGGGATGCGCTCACCCATGCCGAACAGTACGACTGCCGGGATCGCCCATGCCCTGGACGAGGCCCCGCTCAGCAGATTCCACCGGCGTGCGGTGCTCACCTCCGGGATGGGTTTCTTCACCGACGCCTACGACCTGTTCATCGTCGGGGCGGCCAGCACGCTGATCGCCGCGCAGTGGCACCTGAGCACGGCGCAGACCGGGCTGATCAACTCGATCTCGCTGCTCGCGGCGTTTCTCGGCGCGTTCTTCTTCGGACGCGTCGCGGACCTGGCCGGGCGCAAGCGCACCTACGGGCTGCTGGCGATCCTCATGGTCTTCGGCGCGCTGGCCTCGGCGTTCGCGCCGAACCTGGCCTGGCTGCTGGTCTTCCGGTTCATCCTCGGCATCGGCGTCGGCGGCGACTACCCGGTCTCCGCGGTGCTGATGACCGAATACGCCAACCGCAGCAACCGCGGCCGCCTGGTCGGCATGGTCTTCTCCATGCAGGCGCTCGGCACCATCGCCGGATACGCCGCCGGCCTGGCACTTCTCGCGGGCGGCGTGGACCACGCGCTGGTCTGGCGGCTGCTGCTCGGCTTCGGCGCGATCCCCGCCGCGTGCGTGATCTACCTGCGGCACAAGATGCCCGAGTCCCCCCGCTACACCGCCGCCGTCCGCGGGGACGCCGCGGCCGCGGCCGCGCACCTGAACGCCTACACCGACGGCCAGGTGCGGGCGAACGGCTCGAACCCGGCGCCGGCGCCCGCGGCCAAGCCCGGCCTCGCCACGCTGCTGACCAACCGGCGCCACCTGCTGACCCTGCTCGGCACCGCCGGCAGCTGGTTCGTGTTCGACTACGCCTACTACGGCAACTCGGTCTCCGCACCGCTGATCGTCAAGAGCGTGCTCGGCGCCGGCACCCACACGCTGACGCAGACCCTCGCACTGAACCTCATCGTCTTCACCGTCGCCGCCGTGCCCGGCTACTACCTGGCCGTCGTCTACATGGACCGGATCGGCCACCGGCGCCTGCAGCTGATCGGCTTCGCCTGCATGGGCCTGGCGTTCCTGCTGATCGGCGTCATCCCGGGCATCACGACGATGGTGCTGCCGTTCCTGATCCTGTTCGGCATCAGCTACTTCTTCGCCGAGTTCGGCCCCAACACCACCACGTTCGTGATGGGCGCCGAGACCTTCCCGACCGCCATCCGCTCCACGGCGCACGGCATCGCCTCCGGCTTCGCCAAGGTCGGCGCGTTCATCGGCGTGTTCCTCTTCCCGGTCATCCAGCGCGACCTCGGCACCGCCGGGGCGCTCAAGCTCTCCGCCGGATTCTCGGTGCTCGGCATCCTGCTCACGCTGCTGATCCCGGAGACCGCGGGACGCAGCCTCGACGAGATCGCCGCCGAGCACGACGCCGACGTGATCACCGCCGCCGAGAAGATCACCGAGGAGAGCGCGGACCGCGAGCAGATCGGGTTCTAGGACGCCGGCCGGACCCCACCCGCCTGGCGGGCCTCACCGCCTGGCGCGGCGTCGCCCGAGCCGATGAGCCCGGAGTTAGGCTGAGATCGAGGCCGAGGGCTCGAGCCGCGAGATGAAGGAGGCCCGGGATGTCCGAGCAGATCGAAGTCGAGGCACTCGGCGATCACGACTATCTCGTGCGTGTCCGGCACAGTACCGGCGTCGAGGAGTCGCGTTTTCGGGTGACGCCCGAGGTCCTCGCGAAGATCGGCGCCTCGGAGGACGACGGCCGGCGCGTGGTCGAGCAGAGCGCGGCGCTTCTGCTGGCCCATCAGCCGGCCATCGACCTTCCGGCGATGGTCGACCTCGACGACATGGCCGCGGCGTTCGACGACTATCTACCGCGCTTGCGCGAGCGCATCACCGGTTCCTGATGCGCTCAGCCGGGCCGGCGATCCTCAGCCCGGCCGGACTTCGGCGCTTGCGCGAGCGCATCACCGGTTCCTGATGCGCTCAGCCGGGCCGCCGATCCTCAGTCCGGCCGGACTTCGCGACCGCGGCGACCGCACCGCCAGCGCGGCTCCCGTCACCGGCCCGCCGGCTCTTCCCGCACCACGTCACGCGCGCGCTTATCGGTACGCCGCCCGAGGTAGCGCGGGTGACGGAGCATCCCGTCGCGCGTCCACTCGGTGAAGCCGATCTCGGCCACGAACTCCGGACGCACCCAGTGCGCGCCCCGCTCGCGCACCGTCCCGGCGAACGGCGACGTGTCCTGCTCCAGCTCGTCCAACTCGGCGCGCAACGACCGCAGCGTCCGCGTGTCCCAGCCGGTCCCGACCTTCCCCGCGTACCGCAGCCGGTCGCCGTCGTAGTACCCGAGCAGCAGCGCGCCGAAGCCGACGCGGCTGCCGGCGGGCTCGGTGAAGCCGCCGACGACGAACTCCTGGCCGCGACCGCACTTGAGCTTGAGCCAGTCGGGCGAACGCCGGTGCACGTACGCCGAGTCCGCACGCTTGGCGATCAAGCCCTCCCAGCCTTTCGCGCAGGCCTCCTCCAGCACGGGATTCGTGTCGCGCGTGGCCTTGCGGTGCGTTGTGTAGCGCAAGGGGCTGCGGAAGCTGAGCGCGTCGTGGAGCAGCGATTTGCGGGTCAGCAGCGGCAACCGCGTCGTGTCGCGGCCGTCGAGCCGCAGCAGGTCGAAGACGAAGTAGGTCACGCTCACGCCGGTCGCCCGCGCCGCCCGTGCGTTCGTGAGCCCGATCCGCTGCTGGAGGCGGGAGAAGTCGGTGACGCCGTCCCGCAACGCGACGATCTCGCCGTCCACGGTGAAGTCGGTGCAGTCCTGCTCCGCCAGGGCCTCGGCCAGCTCCGGGAACGCCGCGTCGAACGGCTTCGCACCGCGCGAGAGCAGTCTGACCTGCCCGCCTTCCCGCGTGGCCAGCGCGCGAACCCCGTCCAACTTGCGCTCCAGGATCCAGCCCCCGTCGAACTCCCGCCGATCCGAGAGCGTGGCGAGCATCGCCGTTCCCGGGGAATCCGAGGCCGGGCGCAAACGTCCCGCCTCGTCCTGCGCGAGCTCATCGAGCAACCCCGTCACCAGTGACCACCGTCCTCGGCCGCGGCGAAGTGCCGCAGCGTGACGCCCGGGTGCCCGTCCGAATTACCCCGAAACGTGGTGGCCGTCGCAGCCGGCGAACGCGGGCAGCGCGCGACAGGTTACGCCTCGATCCCTGATTCGGCGCGGATGCGGCGGGAGGGCGCGAAGCGGTAGAGGTCGAGGATCGCGGGCGGTTCGGCCAGGCCGGGGCCGCCGGCCTGGATCCAGTCGGCGATGTCGGCGACGGCGTCGGCGTCGTGGATCAGGCCGAGCCAGACCGGGCGCGCGCCGTCGGCGCGTGCGGCCGGGGCCGGGGAGACGACGATGACGTTGGACTGCTCGCACACGTCCAGGCAGTCGGAGACGCGCACCCGGTGTGCGCCAAGGCGTTCGCGCAGCGTGGTGAGCTGGGCGCGGTGGTCGGTGCCGGGGTTCTTCTCGGGCCGTCCGCAGCAGCAGCCGCGGCACACGGTGACGGTGGCCGCGGCCGCTTCGGCCTTCCGCTTCTCCGGGCTCCGCTGCTCCGGGTTCCGCTTCTCCGGGCTCCGCTTCTCCGCCGCCTTCTTTCTGCCGCTCATCGGCGGACCGCGGCGCCGAGGGCCCGGGTCCAGGCGGACTTGCGCAGCAGGCGCAGGCCGTTGAGGCCGACGATCACGGTGGAGCCCTCGTGCCCGAGCACGCCGAGCGGGAGCGGGAGGTGGCCCGCGAGGTCCCAGGTCACGAGCCCGAGGATGATCGTGGAGGCGATGACCAGGTTCGCCTTCACGACGCCGCGGGCGCGCCGGGAGAGGGTGATGACGGCCGGGACGGTGGCGAGGTCGTCGCGCATGATCACCGCGTCGGCGGTGTCCAGGGCGAGGTCCGACCCGGCGCGGCCCATCGCGACGCCGACGTGCGCGGCGGCCAGCGCGGGAGCGTCGTTGACGCCGTCGCCGACCAGCAGCACGCGCTGGCCGGCGGCCTCGAGCTCGCGTACGGCCCCGACCTTGTCCTGCGGCAGGAGTTCGGCGCGCACCTCGGTGATTCCGGCCTGGCCGGCGAGCAGTCCGGCGGCGCGCCGGTTGTCGCCGGTCACCAGCAGCGGTTCGCTGCCGGTGACGGCGGTGATCCGGGTGACCGTGTCGGCCGTGGCCGGGCGGATGCGGTCGGCGATGCCGAACACGGCCACCGGCTTGCCGTCCACGCGCACGAGCGCGGCCGTGTGCCCGGTGCCCTCGAGGTCTTCGATCTCGGCCGTCAGCTCGAGGTTCGGCGTCGTGTGCAGGCTCGAGGGGCTGCCGATCTCGACCTGGTGGCGCTGGACCGTCGCGCGCACCCCCTGGCCGGGGATCGCGGCGAAGTGCTTGGCGCGCACGAGGGTGTGTCCGGCCTCGCGCGCGGCGGCCACTATCGCGCGCGCCAGCGGGTGCTCGGAGGGGTTCTCGGCGGCGGCGGCGAGCGCGACGATCTGCTGCTCGGTCAGATCCGAGCCGGCCAGGACCCTGATCTGCGCCAGGCGCGGGGTGCCCTCGGTGAGCGTGCCGGTCTTGTCGAACGCCACGCGCGTGACGGTGCCGAACCGCTCCATCACGACCGCGGACTTCACCAGCACGCCGTGCCGTCCGGCATTGGCCATCGACGCCAGCAGCGGCGGCATCGTCGCCAGGACGACCGCGCACGGCGAGGCGACGATCATGAAGGTCATCGCGCGCAGCAGGCTGGGCTGGAACGCGGCACCGGCCAGCAGCGGGATCGCGAACAGCAGCAGCGTCGCGGTGACCATGCCGATCGAGTAGCGCTGCTCGACCTTCTCGATGAACAGCTGCGTCGCCGCCTTGGTCTCGGAGGCCTCCTCGACCATGGCGACGATCCGCGCGACGACGGACTCCGACGCCTCGCGGTCCACCCGCACGCGCAGCGCGCCGGTGCCGTTGAGCGTCCCCGCGAACACCTCGTCGCCCTCCGACTTCGCGACCGGCAGCGGCTCGCCGGTGATCGTGGCCTGATCCACCTCGCTCGCCCCGGCGGTCACCTGCCCGTCTGCCGCGATCCGCTCACCGGGACGCACCAGGACCACGTCGCCCACCTTCAACGCGGCGGCCTCGACGTACTCCTCGGCGCCGTCCTCGGCTACGCGCACCGCGCGTTCCGGGGCGAGATCCAGCAGCCCGCGCACCGCCTGCGCCGTCCGATGCGTGGCCGCCGCCTCCAGCGCGCCGGAGGTGGCGAAGATGACGATCAGCAGCCCGCCGTCGAGCACCTGCCCGACCGCCGCGGCGCCGATCGCCGCCAGCACCATCAGCAGGTCGACGTCGAGGGTCTTCTCCCGCAGCGCCCCCAGCCCGGCAAGCCCCGGCTCCCAGCCGCCCGCCGCATAGCATGCCAGGAAGAACGCCCAGGCCAGCCACGCCGGCGCACCCGTGAAGTGAGCGATCAGGCCGACCAGGAACAACGCCGTGGCCAGGGCCGCCCAGCGCACCTCGGGCAGCGTCCAGACGCCCGCGCCGCGGGTGCGGACGGGCGCGGCGGGGCCGGCCGCGGGCACGGCGGTGGCCTGGAGATCGAGTACGTCGGCGGGCATGGCGGTCCTCGGGTCGGGGCGGGTACCCGTCCCACTCTACCGGATCGCATGAATACTTCTTCATGCGAACACTCCTGGTAGCCTGTCCGTATGGGGCACGTCACCGCAGAGCACGAGAACACCGACCGCGAGCGCGCTCCGCAGGCCGCCGAGCTCGACGCCGCCTCCGCGGCGAAGGTCGCCGAGACGCTCCAGGCCCTGGCGACGCCGAGCCGCCTGCTCATCCTCGTCCGGCTGCGCCGCAGCCCGTGCACGGTCACGGAGCTGGCCCGCGAGATCGGCATGGAGCAGTCGGCCGTCTCCCACCAACTCCGCCTTCTGCGGCACCTCGGACTGGTCACCGGCACCCGGCAGGGCAAGAACAACCGCTACGCCCTCTACGACAACCACGTCGCCGCGCTCCTCGACGAGGCCGTCTACCACAGCGAGCACCTGCGGCTCGGACTGCGCGACCAGGTCACCGCGGCGGAGACCGAGTCCGGCTCCGGGTTCGAGTCTGAGTCCGCCGAGTCCGAGTCCGAGTCCGCAGGCGAAGCGTTCGTCTAATCCGGCGTCATCCGGCGGCCGAGCGGATTACGCGGCGTGGACGGTGATCGCGGCGGTGTGCAGTACGCCGCCGGTCTGGAACTGCAGGTAGAGCCGATAGTCGCCGGCTTCGGCCATCGTCGCCTCGAAGGTGAGGGTCGGTCCGCCGTGGTCGCCGTTCACGGTGCCTTGCGGGTGCAGGTGGGCGAAGGCCATGTCGCCCTGGTGGAACGCGGTGAGGTGCGCGTAGCTGTCGAGATAGGGCTGCAGGTCGGTGACCGGTACGCCGTCCTTCGTGATGGTCGCGGTCAGGGTGTGCTGCATGCCGGACATCAGGTCGCCGGAGAGGGCCACGGTGTACCCGTCCACTTCGGTGGTGGCGGACGGCGCAGGTAGGGCCGCGGCTGTCGATACCGTTCCGGCGACCGTGAATTGCTCGCTCAGCACGAGCGCTACCGCGGTGCCGCCGCTGTTCTTGGTGATGAACGAGGCGTAGGCGCGGTAAGCGCCGGGCTGCATGGCTGCGAGACTCGCGCTCCAGGTGCCGTCCGCGGCCATCGTCGGATGCACGTGCTGGAAGCCGGCCAGGTCGGAGCGCACGACGTAGAAGTGCATGAGCTTCGTCTGGTCGTCCTGGAACGAGGTGACCGCCATGCCCATGGCGTCCTCGATTCGGAACGAGAGCGTGACGGCGCGGTCCGCCGGGAGCGTTGAAGTGGCGTCGGCCGGAACGAGGGTGAACCCGCCTGACGAGGCCGACAGGCCGTTGCCGGTGTACATCGGTTCGTCCATGCCGGACATGCCGGGCATCCCGCTCGTGGTCGCAGAGGCGGCGGTGCTGGCGGAGGCGGAGGAGTCGGCGGCGGGTGCGGTGTTCGCGGCGCAGGCGCCGAGGCCGACGGCGAGCAGGGTGGCGAGTCCGGCAGCGCCGGCGTGCCGGGACAGGGTAGATCGCAGGGTACGCATGAGTTCGGTTCGACTTTCGCGACGGGCGCGAGAGATTTCGCGCACGGTGACAGGGGGCGCGTCTGCCCGTCCGGAACCAGCCCGGACGAAGCGAGGGCCCGATCACGTCCGCGAAATGCACACCGTGGCCAACAGCACCCTGCCCGCGCGACCCGGTGGACCGCGGCGCCGGGGTCGGCACGCCGCGCCCCACGCATCATGCGGTGGCCAAGTCGGCGCGCCACAGCCGAGAACGGCCAGAGTGAGGCATGCGAGAAGGCCGAGCAGGATGTCACGCTGTGACGGCGGCTGGCCGGAAAGGCAGGTCTCCCCCGACTCGGCACGCAGGGAATCGGCGCTCTTGGCCTGGGCCCGGGGGTCGACGCGCATCATCTGATCCGCAGCCACAGTCGAGCCGGAATCGGCCGCCGAGGCGCTCACCGAGTTCGGCATCGACTCCGACGTCGACATCGACATCGACATCGACATCGACATCGACATCATGACCGGCACGCCGTGGCAGCCCGCCCCGGTCGTGGCGGACACACCGTGCATCAGCCACAGTCCGAGCAGAACGAGTATGGCGAGCAACCGCAGCGGTCTGCCGAAGTGCGAGCCTCGCGTAGGCGCGTCGAGTGCGGCCTGAACTCGCGCTTCCATCCGCCGCCCTCCTCGCTCGCCGTCAGAACCCTGCCGCGCACGACTCTATGCGAAACGGACATCCGGCTGCCGGTGCATCGGTGAATTGGCCGTGCGTGTCGCCGACCCGCGCCACCGCACCCGTCCGGAGCCGGCCGCAGTCGCCCGGCCGCCTGCAGTCCGTCCGCAGCTCCCCGAACGGGACGTTCGTCCCCTCTACGGGTGGCTCTCCGACCGTGCCCCGCAACCCGCCACCGGCGGAGCATGAAGGCGACAGGACGCGCTGGCCTCAGCGAACCGACAGGAGCGTGGGCGTGATGATGTACTGGTACGGCGACGGCCATCCCGGCGCGTGGGGATACACCGCCATGATCATCGGGATGCTCCTGTTCTGGGCCGTGATCGTCGGCGTGGGAATCCTGATCGCCCGCGCACTGGCCGGCCCGCGCACCGCCCACAACCCGGGCGCCGGCGCCGGCCCCACCGCCCTTCCCGCACCGCGCCGCAACCCCGAGCAGATCCTCGCCGAGCGCTTCGCCGCCGGGGAGATCGACGAACACGAATACGCCACGCGCCTGGCCGTGCTGCGCGACCGGCACCCGTCCTCGTGATCAGTACACCTAGTCGGTGTCCGGAGGCGGGAGGCCGAGTGAGGCGCGGATCGCTCGCACGGCCTGTTCGACGGGCACGTTGGCCGCGGTGAGCGGCGCCTGGTACCCGGCGAGTTGCGCGGGCGTACGGCTCGTCGCGGCCTGCCTGGTCAACGCGACACGCGCCTCGTTCACGCCGATCAGCGTCCGTGCCCAGCGCTCGGGGCCGGCCGGGAGCGCGAGTCTGGAGAGGCGCTGGTCGAAGAGGTGCTCGGTGGCGGCGATGCCGCGCAGGTCCGCGTCGGCGGTGGCTGGATCGGCGCGGTCGGGTCCGTGCAGCCGGTCGAAGCCGGTCTCCAGCCGCGCGTTGCCCGCCTGCGCGATCGCCAGGTACGCGGCGGCCGGTCGGGCCGGGGGCGCTGCGCCGTCGGTGCGGGCCGCGCCGCCGGCCAGACCGCCGGCGACGGCCGCCGCGACGGTCGCGATCACCGCCGCGGCGGCCCTCCACCACCCGCCGGATGGTCGGGGATCAGTAGCCGTATCCGCCATTGCCCGTGCTGCTGGTGCTGGGCGCGGGCGTCGTGGTGATCGCGCTGCCCGAGGGGCTGACGGCGAACCAGATTCCCTGTACGCCCTGCCCGTTGACCTGCCCGGCCTTCGAGTCGCCCGAGTAGTAGTACAGCGGGTGGCCGTCGAAGGTGACCTGGGTCGCGTGGGCGGTGGTGCTCGCCGTGGTGCCGAGCATCGACGAGCTCACGCCGGTGCCCTGCGGCGTGCCGGTCGTGTCGTCGGGCGGCCAGATGGAGGCGCACGAACCCGTGCACGTCGGCGAGCTGCCGGTGTCGTGCTTGAACATGTACAGCGTGCGGCCGGAGCCGTCCACCAGGACCGTGCCGAGCGAGGAGCTCGCGGTCTTCACAATGGCCGCGCCACTGCTCGTCGTGGCCGAACCGCCCGAGCCGGACGCGGTCGACGTGGTGGAACTGCTGCAGCCGGCGGCGACGGCGGCGAGTGCGCCGGCACCGACGGCGAAGAGGGCGAGACGATTCACGATGGCTCCCTAGGCTGGAACTGGGAGGCCGCTCACGTGCGGCGGCGCGCAGTTCGTCCGATTTCGTCCGAAGGCTCCTTCGGCCATCAGGACGTATGTGCACAGCCGCTGGTTCATCGGCGGGCGCATCCGGAGGAGATGCGAGGGACCGTGCCAGGCTTCGAACCTGCGAACGCGCCCTCGAACCGCGCCTCGCGATCTACGCTACGGTAGAAGTACTACAGGCATGTAGAAGTGGATCTGGACGTGGACCCGGCGGATCGGCCGCCCGCGCGCAGGTGTACGGGCCGGCCGGCCGGTTACCCGCTCAGCAGTTCCACCCGTTGATTCAGCGACACGTCCGAGAAGGAGACCGCTCACCGGTGAGCGCACCCGTCCAACTGCCCGGGTTCCTCCAGGCCCTCGCCCCGCTGCTCGACCACTGGGGATACGCGGCCGTCGCGTTCCTGCTGTTCGTCGAGGACTTCGGCGTGCCCGCACCCGGGGAGACCGTGCTGATCGCCGCCTCCGTCTACGCCGGGGCCGGACGGCTGAACATCGTCACCGTCGCGGTGGTCGCGTTCTTCGCCGCGATACTCGGCGACAACGTCGGCTACGCGGTGGGCCACTTCGGCGGGCGCGCCCTCGTGCTGCGCTACGGCCGCTATGTGAAGCTCACCGAGGAACGCCTGGACAAGGCCGAGACCTTCTTCAACCGGCACGGCGGAAAGATCGTCGTCGTCGCGCGGTTCATCGAGGGCCTGCGCCAGGCCAACGGCATCATCGCCGGGATCACCGGCATGCACTGGGCGAAGTTCCTGTTCTACAACGCCGTCGGCGCCGCCCTGTGGGTCGCGACCTGGACCACGGTCGGCTACCTCGCCGGCGACCACATCACCGCGATCTACGACGGGGTGAGCCGCTACTCGCTCTACCTCCTCGGCGCCGCCGCCGTACTCGTCGTCCTGTTCGTGATCCGGCGACGGCGCCGGGCGCGTGCACGCGGCCAGGCGGCGGCCACCGCTGACGAGACGGACGTGGAGCTAGACCTGGCCCCCGACGCCGTCGCCGAACCGGCGCCCGCCCCTGCGCGGGAAAAGGACCGCTGAGGCTCGCCGCCTGCGGTTATCCGACGCATTCCTCGTTCGGCGTCGGGTCGGGCCGCTCCGCGCTCTCCGACCGGACGGGGCCCGGCAGGGTCAGCTCGACGGTCGTGCGGCCGGGCGCGGTCGTCAGCGTGGCCTGGCCGCCGTGCGCCTCGACGATGGCGCGCGTGATCGCCAGGCCGAGGCCGGTGCCCCCGGAGGCGCGCGAGCGGGTCTTGTCGCCGCGCACGAAGCGGTCGAAGGCGCGGGCGGCCAGCTCCGGATCCATGCCCGGGCCGTCGTCCGTGACGGACAGGACCACGGCGCCGCCCTTCCCGCCGGCTTCCCCGGGAGCGGCCGGCACCGCGACCCGCAAGGTCACCGCCGTCCCCTCCGGGGTGTGGATCCGCGCGTTCGCCAGCAGGTTCGCCACCACCTGCGCCAGCCGGTGCCGGTCGCCGACCAGCACGACGGGCCGCTCGGGCAGGTCGAGGCGCCAGCGGTGGGCCGGACCGGCCGCGCGGGCGTCGTCGACGGCGTCCAGGGCCAGCCTGGTCAGGTCGACCTCCTCGCGGGCGAGCGACCGGCCCGCGTCCAGCCTGGCCAGGAGCAGCAGGTCCTCGACGATGACGCCCATGCGCTGGGACTCGGCATCGATGCGGGTGAGGGAGCGCCGGACGGAATCCGGCATCGGTTCGGGGCTGCGCAGGGCGAGTTCGGCGTGGCCGCGGACGGCCGCGACCGGGGTGCGCAGCTCGTGGCTCGCGTCCGCCGCGAAGGTGCGCAGCCGTGATTCCACGGCGTGCCGCTTCTCCAGCGCGTCTTCGACGTGGCCGAGCATGCGGTTGAGCGAGGCCCCCACCCGGCCGACCTCGGAGCGCGGGTCCTCGTCCGGGACGCGCACCGAGAGCGCGACGTCGCCGCTGGCCAGCGACAGGCTGCTGACGCGCTCGGCGGTGCGGGTCACCCGGTCCAGCGGGCGCAGCGCGAGACCGATCCAGGCCGCGCCGAGCGCTCCGGCCGCGGCCAGTGCGATCGCGAAGACGGCCAGCTCGATGTCGCCGAGCTTGTGCACCGTGGCCTCGACCGGCCGCATGGGCAGGCCGGTGACCAGGACGTCGCCGTCCTGGCCGCTGAACGCCTCGACCCGGTAGCTGCCCACACCCGAGAGCTCCACTGTGGCCGGCGAGCCGCCGGGGGTGAGCGCCGCCAGCCGGGCCTGGTCGGTCGCGGAGAGGGTCAGCATCCTGTTCTGGCCGGACTGGTCGGCCGCCGTCGCGGAGTCCTGGGTGCCGCCGTCGACCACGGCGGCCGTGGTGACGCGGCCGTTCACCAGCCGCACGCCCAAGGTGCCCGCGGACACGCCCCGGCTGTCGGCATGCGCGTTCCCCCCGCCGCCGGCGTCGCGCTCCAGGCTCACGGCGTAGCGCACGCCCGCGTCGTCGAGCTGCTGATCGACTCTGGCCACGAGGAAGTCGCTCAGGGCCCGCGTGGTGGCGAAGTCGATGCCCACGAACGTCACCGCCATGAGGGCTATGACGCCGAGGACGAGCCGCGTCCGCAGGGTCCTGGGGAAAAGGCGCGGCCGGCGCAGCCGGGACAGGGGCCGGGGGCGGCGCAGCGGAAGTCTCATGAGGCGGCCGCCCTGAGGACGTAGCCCATGCCGCGCACGGTGTGGATCACCGGCGGGCGGCCGTCGTGCAGCTTCTTGCGCAGGTAGCTGATGTACAGCTCGACCACGTGCGCGTCGCCGCCGAAGTCGTAGGACCAGACCTCCTCCAGGATCTGGGCCTTGCTCAGCACCTGCCGCGGATGCTCCATCAGGTACCGCAGCAGCGCGAACTCGGTCGGGCTGAGCTCGACCGGGACGCCGCCGCGGGTCACCTCGCGCGCCTGGTCGTCGAGCACCAGGTCGCCGACGACGAGCGCGTGCGGCGGAAGAGGGGCGGCCGCCTCGGCGGCGGCCGGGACGGCTGCGGCACCCGCGCGGCGCAGCAGGCCGTGCAGCCGGGCGATCACCTCGCTCAGGGCGAAGGGCTTGGTGACGTAGTCGTCGCCGCCTGCGGTGATTCCGGCGACCCGGTCCTCGACCGCGTCGCGCGCCGTGAGGAAGAGCACCCGGATGTCCGGCTGCTCGGCGTGGATGCGGCGCATCACCTCGACCCCGTCCAGGTCGGGGAGCATGACGTCGAGCACGACGGCGTGCGGCCGCCAGTCGGCCGCCGCGCACACCGCCGCCGCGCCGGTCGAGACCCCCAGCGCCGACCACTGCTCGTACCTCACCGCGCCGCACACGACCTCGACCAGGTCCGGTTCGTCGTCGACAACCAGGATGCGCCACGGGCCGCCGGAGGGCGGGCGCGGCGCGAGGGCGGCGGACGGCTGAGCGCTGGTCATCACCCACATTGTCGCGCACCAGATGAGAAGTCTCTGAGCCTCTGCGCCCCCGCCGACCTCGCGCGCCGGCACCGAAAGGGCCACTGGCCTGCGCGTACGGATACTCGGCGAGTTCTCATCAGGGCGGCCGGGGACGCGCGTTCAGAGGGAACTGAGAGGTCCCGATGTGACGATGGCGCCCATCCGGGACCCGAGACCGGGAGAAGGAGCAGATCATGGCGAATCCCGCACACCACCGACCAGCCTCCCGGGCCCGGCCGCCGGTCGAGACCGTGTCCGTGCTCGCGCTCACCGTGGCCGCTCTGGGCGCCGTCGCGGTGCTCGCGCTGTGGTGGCGCGACACGAACTCCGTCCAGGGCGCGGCGGACTGGATCACCGGGGCCGGGCGGATCACCGGGCTGCTCGCCGGGTACCTCACCCCGCTCCTGCTGCTGCTCATGGCGCGGATCCCGCTGCTGGAGCGGCACGTGGGCGCCGACCGGCTGGCGCGCTGGCACGCCAGCGCGGGCCGCTACCTGGTCTGCCTCGTCACCGTGCACGCCCTGACGATCATCTGGGGCTACTCGATCACGGCGCACAAGAGCCTGACGAGCGAGACCGTCGACATCGTCTGGGACTATCCGTCGATGATCAAGGGCACCGCGGCCGGGCTGCTGTTCCTCGGCACCGGCATCGTCTCCGCGCGCGCCGCGCGCCGCCGCCTGAGCTACGAGACCTGGTACTACCTGCACCTGGCCACGTACCTGGCGATCGCGCTGAGCTTCAGCCACCAGATCGAGGACGGCGCCGACCTCAGCGAGAAGCCGTACGCGACCCTGTGGGGCCTGTACTACGCCGCGGCGTTCGCGATCCTCGCCTGGTTCCGGCTCATCCAGCCGTACCTGCGCGACCGCAGGCACCGGCTCCGCGTCCACGAGGTGCGGCCCGAAGGACCCGGGGTGGTCTCGGTGATCCTGCGCGGGCGGCATCTGGACGAACTGCGGGCGAAGCCGGGCCAGTTCTTCCGGCTCCAGTTCCAGGCCAAGGGGATGCGGTGGGCGGCCAACCCGTACTCGCTCTCCGCCCCGCCGCACCCGGAGTTCCTGCGCTTCACCGTCAAGGACCTCGGCGGCCACAGCGCGGCCGTCACCTCGCTGGCGCCGGGCACGAAGGTCCGCGCCGAAGGCCCGTACGGCGCGTTCACCGCGGACCGGGTACGGGCCCGCAAGATCCTGCTGATCGCCGGCGGTGTCGGGATCACCCCGGTGCGCTCGCTGTTCGAGTCGCTCCCGGCCGCCCCCGGCGACCTGACCCTGCTCTACCGCGCGAGCAGCGCCGAGGACGTGCTCTTCCGCCCGGAGCTGGAGCAGATCGCCGCGGCCCGCGGTGCCCGGCTGAAGTTCCTGGTCGGCAGGCGCACCCAGATCCCCGACCCGCTGACCGCCGGGAGCCTGGTCAAGCTCGTGCCCAGGCTGAGCCAGCACGACGTGTTCCTGTGCGGGCCGCAGGCCATGACCGAATCGGCCATCGCCGCGCTGCGCCGCGCCGGAGTGCCGCGGCACCGCATCCACCACGAGTCGTTCGTCTTCTGAGACCGAAGGAGCCAGCCCATGCGTCGCGCGATCATCGCCGGCACCGCCACCGTTTCCGGAGTCGTCCTGCTCCTCGGCATCAAGGGGCACCCCGACACCGCCGCCGCGAGCACCCCGATCGGACTGAGCGCCAACTCCGGCGCGACCAGTTCGACCGGTTCGACCGGTTCGAGCGGCTCGAGCGGCTCGACCGGCTCGACCTCGACGGCAGCCGGCTCGGGTTCGCCGACCGCGTCCTCCCCCTCGGCCACGTCCTCTCCCTCGGCCGCGGCGAGCACGTCCGCCGCGGCGAAGAACTACACCGGCAGCGCCGTCGACACCCGCTACGGACCGATCCAGGTCGAGGTGACGATGAGCGGCAAGAAGATCACCAACATCGAAGTCCTCGAATACCCCGAGAACAGCGATCGCGACCAGCAGATCAACTCCTACGCGCTGCCGCAGCTCAACCAGGAGGCGATGACCGCCCAGAGCGCGCAGATCGACGCGATCTCCGGCGCGACGTACACCAGCGAGGGCTACATCCAGTCGCTGCAGAGCGCCCTGGACCAGGCCGGCTAGCTCTCGGGCAGCTGATGCCCCACCGCTCGAGGCACCGCTACCCGCGGTTCGAGCCCGGAGGCCGGAACCGCGGGCAGCGGTCTCGATGTCCTTACCTTGGTATCAGGAGAAGTACCCGAACAGGTCGGCCACCACGTCGATGCCCTGCGGCGAGCCGTTGTAGATGTTCACGCCTCCCGTGGTGCCCGCGGTGTACCCGGACATGACGAGGTTGGGCACGGTCTGCCCGCGGGTGAAGTTCAGGTTCGACGTGGTCGGCCGCGTGTCGCCTTCCGGGTAGACGGTCACGATCCCGCTGCCGGCGGTGTTCGTGACGGTCACGTTCATGACCACCGCGGCGTAGTCGGCGAAGCCGGCCTGAGCGACACTCCACGTCTGGAGGCCGTAGCCGGTGAACGGGCTTCCGTCGAGGTACTCGCGGGTGTCCATCACACGCGAGGGGTTGAGCGGCACGAACGCGCCGCCGCCGCTCGCCGCGTAGTAGCCCTCGACGTCGGCGATCACCTGCACCGTGCCGCCGGAACTGTTGTAGAAGTCGATCTTCCCGTCGAGGGGGACCTTCACGATCACGAGGTTGGGCAGGGTCTGCCCGGCGTTGAAGTTCACGTTCGACGTGCTCGGCCGCGACGAGCCGTCCGGCCATACGGTCAGGTAACCGCCGGCGGTCGGCGTGGTCACGGTGACGTTGAGCGCGACCGCGACCGTCCCGGACGCCGGAACCGGTCCGGAACCCGCGACCTTCAGCGACAGCTGGCCGTATCTCGCCACGGCCGCCTTGGCGGCGCCGATTCCCTTGCGTGTGTCGAGCAGTCGGTCGGGGTTCACGGGCACGTATCCGGCGCCAGACCCTCCGGCCACGTAGTAGCCCTCGACGTCGGCGACCAGCTGTGTCGAACCGCTGGAAGCGTTGTAGAGGTCGACCTTGCCGCCCGCTCCCACGCGCACGGTCGCCAGGTTGGCAACCGTCTGATTCGCGGCGAAGTTCACGTTGGAGGACGTCGGCCGCGACGAGCCCGCCGGATAGGCGGAGATGTAGCCGTTCTTCGTCGGCTGGGTCGCCGTCAGGTTGAGGACCGCGGCGGTGATCGTGTCGCCGGCCGGAATCCCGGCGACGCCGCTCGTCACGTCGACCGCGACCGTGCCGTACGCGGCCACTGCGGCCTTCGCCGCGCCGAGGCCGCGGCGGGTGTCGAGCACACGGGTCGGGCTGACCGGCAGGTACGTGCTGCCACCCGTGGTGACCTGCATGGTCTTCGTGAACGTGCCCGCCGTGTCGCTCAGCGTCGCGGTGATGGTGAACGTTCCGGCCAGCGCGTAGGTGTGCGCGCTGCTGAAATTGCCGCGGAAGTCGGTGCTGATGTAACTACCGTAGACGCCGACGGTTGTGTCGGGCGTGCCGTCGCCCCAGGAGTACGTGACGCCGTTTTGCGTCGCACCGGCCGTCATCCACGGAATGCCCTGCACCACGAGATTCACGTCCACGGTCTGCGTCTCCGCGCCGGTGGCCTCGAGCGTCTCAGTGGTCGAGTTCTGGAACTGGAACGCCCCGCGGTCCGGCGTCGCTCCGACCGGGCTCTGACCGTAGTAGTCCGTGGCGGGCTGGCCCGGAGCGGCCGGGTTCGCGACGCCGATGACGTCCGGGTCCGTCGGGACGGTGTTGCCGCCGAAGGCCACCGTCGACTCGATGTAGTCCGAGGCCCCGTTCCCGGTCGCCGCCGTGTACGCCGCCACGGTCGTGTACTTGGTGCCGTTCCAGATGAAGGGAACGGTGCCACCCAGGTCGTTCGCGACGGTGTTGTACTGCTCCGTCACGCCGGAACCGGCGCCGGAGGCGCCTTCGATGGCGACGAGGGTCGTGGGACCGCCGACATCACAGCCTATGTATTCGTCGGGGCCGTAGTGGGTGTTGTCGATGACGTTGTTCTCGATATCGGCGTGCGCACTGGCTCCCACCACTTCGATGCCGGGGCCGCAGGAGTCATGGATCGTGTTGGCCACGATCTCCGTGCCGGCCGCGGTGCCGTTTGCTTCGATCGCCGTGCCGCTCTGCGCGACCAGGTTGTCGGCGATGACGCCGGAGCTGCCCGGGCCGAGCACGACGGCGTTGCTGTCGTTCGTCGTCGAGCCCAGATCTGAACGCTGGACCGTCACCGAGCTCGCGCCCTCGACGTCCACGGCCACGCCGTTCTCGACGTCCGCCCAGAGCACCGAGTTCTCGATGACGATGCCGGTGGAATTGTCGACCGACACCATCTCGCTACCGGCGCTCTCCAGGCCGGAGATGACGATGTCGTGCACTGAGTCGATCTTGAAACCGGGGTTGCCGAACTCGTTCCCGCTGAAGTACGGGCCGCCGTAGGGCTCGAAGGTGATCGGCGCGGAAGCGGTACCCGAGTTGTGCACCGTCACCGCCTCGCCGAACGCGTTCGCACCGTCGGCCTGCGCAGCGATCGCGACCGTGTCGCCCGCGTGCGCGGCATCGGCACCGGCCTGGATGGTGCAGAAAGGCCGCGCCAGCGTGCCCGGCCCGGTGTTCGAGCAGTCCTGCGAGGCCTTGTCCACGTAGTAGGTGACGGGGGCGGTGCCGCTGCTCGCGCTCCCCACGCCGTGGCTGTCCGAAGCCGACGCGGCAGCCGTCGTCGCGACCGCCGTACCGGCACTCAGGACCAGCGCGACGATATATCGCAGAGTTCTTCTACGCATGCCATCCCCTCCCACTGCGCACTGCACGAGTCGGCCGAGCCGGAAGTCGGCGGTCCCCACCCCTGCACGCACGAAAACCCGTCTACGCCCGAAGCCGAGGCGCAGAATACGCACTTGAGTATGGAACCATTACGGCACCCGGTCTAGCTCGGCGCCGGGTTCCGCGCCGGGGCCGGCGGCGGTTGCGGTACGCCCGTTGGCGAGCGGCCTGACTGCCGTGCCCCTAAGATGCGGAGCATGGCGCGGTATTTCGACGAGGATCTCCGGGGTGCGCAGTTCCGCGAGTGCGATCTGACCGGGGCACGCCTGATCGGCGTGGTCATGCAGGATGCCGAGATCGACGGGCTCGTCACCAACCTCGTCGTCAACGGCGTCGAGGTCACCGGGTACGTCGAGGCAGAGCTCGACCGGCGACATCCGGTGCGGGTGCTCCTGCGCTCCGAGGACCCCGCCGATCTGCGCGAGGCATCGCGTCAGCTGCATGCCGGCTGGGCTGCCACGATCGAGCGGATGCGCCGTACGCCCGGCATCGAGCGTCGCAGCGTGAACGACGAGTGGTCGGCCGTGCAGACCCTGCGCCATCTGGTCTTCGTCCATGACTCGTGGTTTCGCCGCTGCTGCCTGGGCTCGACGGAGCTGTTCACGCCGATGGGCATCGGGACGACCGTCGAGCCCTACCGCGAAGCACACGGGCTCGACCTCTCGCTCGATCCGACTCTCGACGAGATCGTGGGCGTGCGTGACGCTCAGATTGCCGAGCTCGAGGCCTGGCTCGATGAGGTCACCGCAGTGCAGCTCGCCGCGCGGGCGCCGGTGCCCGACGACGATGTCTGGCCGCCCTACGCCCGGGGCCGCTCAGTGCGACAGTGCCTCGGCACGGTGCTCAACGAGACCTTCGAGCACCACGGCTTCTGCGTCCGCGACCTCGACCTGATCGAGACGCAGGGCGCTGAGTAGGGCCGTCCGCGAATGAACTGCAATCTTTTCCCATGACGGCGAATGCTGGACAGCGGTTGAAGATGACTTCTGCGACACTGTAGGCAGCGGTCGGAGGTGGGTGCGCGGGCCGCGGAGGGGGAGTGTGCTCGATGTCTGACGGAGCGGAGATCATCGCGAGCCTGCTGCGCGCCGTGGATGCGGCGCCCATGGACGGGCCACTACGTCTCGTGCTGGTGAACCATCTCCTTGACGCGGGCCGCAACGAGGAGGCCATCTCGCAGTTGAGCGTCATCCTCGGGCAGCAGCCGAACTTCGCTCCCGCTCTCCTGGCGATGCGGCGCGCGCTGTCCACGTCGCCCGCACCGCCGTCCGAGGGCGACGGCTACGACGACGGCTACGACTGGGATCGCGCCGCCCGGGATCTGACCGACGCCGTCCCGGCGGCGTATGCCGGCGAACGCGGCTCGGCGCAGCCGGACTACGTCTCGGACGACGTGCCCGGCACCGTCCGCCTCGCCGACGTCGGCGGCATGGAGCAGGTCAAGCGCCGCATCGAAGCCGCGTTCCTCGCTCCCCTGCGCAACCCCGAGCTGAGCCGCGCCTTTCGCAAGTCCCTGCGGGGCGGCCTGCTGCTCTACGGGCCGCCGGGATGCGGCAAGACGTTCATCGCCCGCGCGATCGCGGGTGAGCTCGGCGCCCGGTTCCACTCCGTCACCCTCGCCGACGTGCTCGACATGTTCATCGGCAACAGCGAGCGCCACCTGCGGGACGTGTTCGCCGCGGCACGACGCAACGTCCCCTGCGTACTGTTCTTCGACGAGATCGACGCGCTCGGCCACAAGCGCAGCCAGCTGGCCAACAACGCGGCGCGCGGGGTCGTCAACCAGTTCCTGACCGAGCTCGACGGCGTGGACGCGGTCAACGACGGCGTGTTCGTGCTCGCCGCCACCAACGCGCCGTGGGACGTGGATTTGGCGCTGCGCCGCCCCGGCCGCCTCGATCGCACCCTGCTGGTGCTTCCCCCCGACCGACCGGCCCGCGAAGCGATCCTGCGGCATCATCTCAAGGGCCGGCCGGTGGGTGAATTGAGGCTGGACGCGCTGGCCACGCGCACCGACGGCTATTCCGGCGCCGACCTCGCGCACCTCTGCGACTCCGCGGCCGAGCTGGCCTTGATGAGATCTGCCGCGAGCAACACGGTGCACCCGATCACCATGGCGGAACTCGAATCCGCCCTCGCGCAGATCCGCCCTTCCATCGGGGCCTGGCTCGAGGCGGCCCGCAACGTCGCGTTGTTCGCCAACGAATCCGGCACTTACGACGAGCTGGTCGACTATCTCAATGTGCGCAAGCTGCTCTGAGCACCTGCCACCGACCGCGACACAGCGAACCCGCACGCGGCGCCCGCCGCACCCGCATCGCGGACGCAGCAGCTGTTCCGGACCGGACCACCCCGGGAGAATCCATGGGCAACGACCCCGACACCGATCTGCAACGCGCCCAGCAACTGCTCGACCTGGGTCGCGCCGCGCAGGCGCGCGAGCTCGCGGCATCGGCGCTCGCGGCCCGGCCGAACAGCCCCGTCGCGTTGCGCCTGCTCGCCCGCTGCCATATGGCACTGGGCGAGCATCGCGAGGCGGTGCGCATCGCCAGGGCCGCGGTGGCCGCCGACCCGGGTGCCGAATACGGATTCCGCATCCTGTCCATGGCCCTGCGCCGGATCAAGCACCATCGGGAGGCGGCGGACGCGGCGGCCGAGGCGGTCAGGCTCGCGCCCCACGAGTGGCGCGCGTTCTCGGCGCTCGCCCAGAGCCTCTACCGCGTCAACCGCGGACGGGCCCTGGCCGCCGCCGAAGAGGCTCGCCGGCTGGCGCCGCAGAATGCGGAGCCGCACTACCTGTGCGGTGCCCTGCTGGCCACGCTCGGATACCGCCAGGATGAGGCGCGTGCGGCGTATCTGCGCGCGTTGGAGATCGATCCGCAGCATCTGCCGTCACTGAACGGACTGGCCCTGCTCGATGAGCGTCGTTGGCGGTTCGCGAGCGCAAGGCGCGGCTTCCGCCGTGCGCTGGGCGCCGACCCGCAGCATCACACGGTGCAACGCAACCTCGAAGCCCTGGTCCTGCTCCGCCTGTGGGGTCTGGGCTGGCTGGCGGTGATCGCGACTCTGGCTGTCATCGCCGGCCGCTCAGGCGGGCCCGGGCGGACCCGGGCGCTCGCGGTCGGCTACGAGGCGGTGCTGCTCGTCTTGTTCGCGGCCTCGGCGTGGTCGGCGAAACACGGCTCGGACGCCTTAGGGGTGCGGCTGCTCCGCAGGAATCGCGCAGCCTCGGCCTGCAAGGCGGTCATCGCGACGTCCGCCGTGCTCATCGCGATCGCCGCGGTCGTTCCCGGCATCGTCGAGATCGGCGCATACACCGCGGTGCGGGTCTCCGTGACGCTGCTGAACGTCGCGGTACTGCTTCTGCTGCTCGCCCTCAGGCGCCGGTCCGGCGGGGATCCGGACGCGCTCTAAGCCGATTGAACTGCCCAAACTGTGAATCAGGACACTCATGCCTGACCATTCACTGCGGCCGCCTCGCGTTGTAGAGTCCTCCCTGCCTCGGCGGCTGCCCATCGGATCCGCGACCCACCTCCGGTCCGTGCCGCCGACTACCCACAACTGAAGGAGCTCCCTGATGATCAGGCACTGGTCCATACCCGTGGCCGCGCTCGCCCTGGCCACCGGATCGCTGGCGATCGCCACCCCCGCCATGGCCACGACCGCCTCCCCCGCCGCGCACAGCCGCTTCGTGCCCGGCGGCGTGCTGTTCAAGCCGGCCACCGCCCTCGGCACGCACGCCGCACGCGCCGGCGGCAAGATCGAGTACTCGAGCAACTGGTCCGGCTACGCGGTGACCGGAGGCACGTACACCAGCGTGTCGGCGACCTGGGTGCAGAACGCGGGCACCTGCAGCTCCAGCGACACCGACACGGACATGTCGCCGTGGGTCGGCATCGACGGCTACAGCTCGTCCACCGTCGAGCAGACCGGCACCTCCGTGGACTGCTCCGGCTCGACCAAGACCTACTACGCCTGGTACGAGATGTACCCGGCGAACTTCGTCACGATCAACAAGACCGTCAAGGCGGGCGACACCTTCTACGGCGCCGTCACCCGCTCGGGTACGTCGTACACGTTGACGCTCAAGGACGAGACCCAGGGCTGGACCAACACCGTCACCAAGACGGCCAGCGGCGACGCCAACTCGTCGGCAGAGGCGATCATGGAGATGGCGGCGGACGAGCTGACCCAGTGGAGCGGCACCGACCCGTTCACCTCCTTCACCGTGAACGGCGTGGCGGCCGGCTCGGCGGGCACCACGCACCAGATGGAGATCGAGTCCGGCAGCACGCTGTGCGACACCACCTCGTCGCTCAGCAGCGGGGAGAACTTCACCACCACGTGGGACAACCTCTGCTGACCCGCTGAACCCGGCCGCGGCCCGGGGACGGCGTGGAGCCGTCCCCGGGCCGCGGGCCTTGTCCAACCTGGACGGTGGGCGAGGCCGTTGCCGGATCAGCGGAGTGAATCAGAGCTCTCTCTGGGCCTCGGCGGGTGGGGCTACCGCGGCGATACGTCCGCGCTACCCGGCGCTGAGACGCTTTTTTCGCGTCCACAACCCACAGAGGGGCTCTCTATCCATGAACGGTTTCAAGACCTCCCGCGCGATGCACCGGGTCGCCGGACTGGCCGTCACCACCGCTCTCGCCGCGACGGGTGTCTTCATCGCGGGCAGCGCGCCGGCCCAGGCGTCGTCCGTGTGCAGCGGTACGCAGGTGGATTCCGCGTCGATGACCGACATCAACGGCAGCGGCGCGGTCGGCGGAACGCTGTACCTGTACTACAACTCCTCGACCGGCCGTAACTGCGCCTATGCCACCAACGCCACCGGTGCCCGGCACAGCATGACCGTCTGGGTCTCGCGGTGCGCGCCCGGCACCGGCCAGGAGTGGTACAACTGCCAGGGCTCGGACAGCCTGATCCAGGGGGAGGATTACGACGCCGGGAACTACATCTCCTACGCCGGTCCCGCGAACACCCTCGGGAGCGCCGCGGGGGTGTGTGTCGAGGCTTACGGCGAGATCGACTACGGCAACGTCGTCGCCACCGCCAACCTCGGCGGCCACTGCGGCTGAAAGAGCTGCCCGCCTGAGTTCGTGAAGCGATTCACGGCGACGGCGAGGGCGTACTGATGCGGGCGAGGGCCTTCCGGCTCGGTGTGCGGCGACCATAGACGCAGGCCGAAGGCGGATGGGCCCTCGTCTTTTCCCTGACGAACCTCTGTTCGACATCCGGGCGCGGCATTGGGTAGAGTCTCTGCGCACACGGGGCGAAACGCTGAGTATCGGCGTATATTGAGGTCTACTCGGGGGGAGTCATGGCGCGCACGGCTCGTCCGGTCAATCCGGAGGACGGTCCGATCCAGTCCTTCGCCTTCGATCTCCGCGCGGTGCGCGAGGCGGCGGGGAATCCGACATACCGTTCGCTGGCCAGGACGGCCGGCTTCAGCGCCAGCACCCTCAGCGACGCCGCCGGCGGGGTCAGGCTGCCCAGTCTCGAGGTGACGCTCGCCTACGTAGGGGCCTGCGGCGCCGAGACTGCGGCCTGGCGGGCGCGCTGGCAATCGGTCAACCGGCAGCTCGCGACCCGGCGCGGTGACGACGGTGGCCCCGGCGAGGACGGTGACGACGGCGGCCCCGGCGACGGTGGTGGCGACGGAAGACACGGCGACCCTGCCGACTCCGGCGACGATGGTGACCACGGCGACCCCGCTGACGACGGTTGCGACGGTAGCCGCGTTGACCCCAGTGACGACGATGACGACGGTGACGCGCGTCTGAGTGGGAATCCCGGCGAGATCCCCATTGCGCCGACGGTTCCGCAGCCTCCCGCGGACATTCCGTCCGCGGACCCGCCGCCCGCCACCGCGTCCGGGGAACCCGCCGCCGAGGCCCGTTCCGGCAGGCGCGTGTCCCGCTTCAAGATCGCGGCTCTCGCCGCGGCGGTCCTCGTAGTGCCCCTCGCAGTCCTCGATCTCCGGCCCACGGCTGCCCCGGCGGCCTCGCCCTCCGCCCGTGCGACGCAGCCCGTGCGGTGCCCCGCCACGCCGACGGCTCCGGCGGGCGGGTTCTCCGGCGAGACCTACGGGCCCGGCGCGAACGTGCGGTCGGGCGCGAGCCTGTCCGCCGACGTCCGCGAGCGGATCCCCTCGGGATGCACGTTGCGGTTCTCCGGCTACTGCCTGGGCGACGTGGTCAAGGACACCACCGCCGATACGCCCGATCTTCGGTGGTTCATACTGCCCGGCGAAGGCGAGGTGGCCTCGGCCGTCGTGCACGGCAACCCGCCGCCCGGACTGCCGCCGCGCCCATGCCCCGACAACGTTCCCGGTCCGAGCTCGATCACGCTGACCCTGTCGGCCGCCGACTCCGGCGACGGGTTCGTCGGGCTGCGGGCAGCCGGCGGCAATCTGTGGATCGTCGGATTCGCCGCCTACTACGCGACCGGCCCCGGAGGCGGCCCGACCGGGTGGCACCAGCTCGCGCTGACGGAGTCGGCAGGCGGATCGTTCGACGCGGCGCTGCGGATCCCGTACGCGGCGGCCGCCCCACCGGCGCCGACCATCCCCGTCGTCGCCGTCGCGTGCCTGGGCGGCGACGGCCCGACCGGGGTCGTGGCCGCGGGCTCCCTGCCGGCCGACCGGCCGGCGGCCCTGCGCCCCGCTCCGCTCGGCACCTCGATGCTGGCCGCGGCGGAGCAGACGGCGTGCCAGTATCCGTCCGGGGCCTGACCCCCCTGCCAGTTCGCGTTCCCGTTCCCGTCCTCCCTCCCGTTCTCCGGGGCTCGCGCGCTACGCGGCGGCTACTCGAGCGCTACCGCCGATGCGCACAATTCGCCGCAGGCCACTGATTCGTGGCCCGGTCCGCACGGACCTTACCCGCAGCACGGGAGAACAGTGAATATCAAACGTTACATACGCCGGTTCGCCGGCGCGGCAGTGGCGATCCTGCTGCTGAGCCTCGCGAGCGCGCTGAGCGCTCCGATGGCCTCGGCGGCGGCCGGCGGCAACGCGGCCAGCCTCGCCGCCGCCAACCTGGGCAAGAGCGCGGGGTACTGCGCGGACAGCCCGAGCACGAACAGCCTCGGGGGCGACCAGTTCGAGACCAGCTGCAGCGGCAACGGCGGCGCCGGCGAGTTCTGGTGCGCCGACTTCGCCGAGTGGGTCTGGCAGAACTCCGGCTTCTACACCGGCGGCCTGACCGCCGCGGCCGGCAGCTTCTACGTCTACGGCGAGAACAACGGCACGCTGCACACCTCGTCCTCCTACGTCCCGCAGCCCGGCGACGCGGTGGTGTACGACTACGCGGGCGGCGGCTCGGCGGACCACGTCGGCATCGTGACGTCCGTCGACTCCAGCGGGAACGTCGTCACCGCCAACGGGGACTGGAACGGCATCAGCGGCAGCTCCCAGGCGACGTTCGCGGAGAGCTCCTCGGTGGTCTCCGTGACCATCCCGGCGAGCGAGCGGGCGAGCGGCGACTACGTCGGCGCCGCCGGCATGACGATCTCCGGCTACGTCACGCCGGTCGCCAGCGGTTCGGGCAACACGCCGCCGCCCGTCTCCGGGGCGAACCCGTACAGCCCGAACGCCGCGTGCGGCTCGGGTTACGGCGTGATCGACTCGCACGCGCTGTCCGGCGCGACGATCTACCTGCTCTACAACAGCGGAAACGGAGACAACTGCGTCGTCACCCTGGCCACCACCCCGAGCAGCGCGGTCTCGATGAACGCGACACTCGCGGTACAAGGCGGAGCTTCAGCAAGTAATCCAGGGACATTCACCTATTACGCCGGTCCGGTGACCGAGAACGCGCCGAGCAGCTGCGTCGAGTGGGGCGGCTCCTACAAGACCAGCTCGTGGACCAGCGGCTGGAGCCACTGCGGCGGCGGAAGCGGCGCCCCGGCCCCGTCCGGCAACAACATCTACACCCCGACCCAGGTGTGCGGATCCGGCTACGGCGTGATCGACTCGCACGCCCTGTCCGGCGCGACGGTCTACCTGCTCTACAACGCCTCGACCGGTGACAACTGCGTCACGACCCTGGCCACCACCGCCAGCGGCGCGGTGTCGATGAACGCGACCCTGGCGGTGCAGGGAGGCAGTTCGGCGAGCAACCCCGGCAGCTTCACCTACTACGCCGGGCCGGTCGTCGAGTACGCCCCGAACAGCTGCGTCGAGTGGGGCGGCTCGTACAAGACCAGCTCGTGGACGAGCTCCTGGAGCCACTGCGGCGCCGGCGGCTCCCCGTCGGGCTCGACCAACCCGTACACCCCGACCCAGGTCTGCGGCTCCGGCTACGGCGTGGTGGACTCCCACCCGCTGTCCGGTGCGACGATCTACCTGCTCTACAACTCCTCGACGGGTGACAACTGCGTGGCCACCATGGCCACCAGCCCGACGAGCGCGGTGTCCATGAACGCCACCCTCGCCGTCGAAGGCGGCAGTTCGGCGAGCAACCCGGGCACCTTCACGGACTACGCCGGCCCGGTCGTCGAGTACGCCCCGACCTCCTGCGTGGAGTGGGGCGGCTCGTACGCCGGCTCGTCCTGGACGAGCGGCTGGAGCCACTGCTAGCCGGATCCGTTCTCTGACGTGCGGGTTCGGGACCGGTCGCCCGGTTGCCGGACCCGCACGCCTCCGGGATTGTCCGGCATAGATTGACCGGCGGGCCGAAGCCTTGCCGGTCAATCGGCGTCCCCGTAGAACTGCCAACGCAGTCCGCGTGAATCCCGCAGGCAGGGCGCCACCCACATCGCCGACCCTGCCCGAGCGGGCCGTCGGGGGAAGGGATTGGCGTATGGAGTTCGGAATACTGGGGCCGCTGACGATCAGTGAGGAGAGCGGGGCTCGCACGGTCACCGCGGCGAAGCAGCGCGTCATACTCGCGGTGCTGCTGCTGCGCGCCGGCCAGCCGGTGCCGGTGGAGAGCCTCACGGAACTGCTGTGGAACGGATATCCGCCGGCCAGCGCCGTGCTGAGCCTGCGGAACTACATCATGAGGCTGCGACGGGCCCTCGGAGCGGCCGGCGAGCGGATCCTGAGCCGGGACGGCGGATACCTGATCGACGTCGCCGAGGACGAGCTCGACCTGCTGAGATTCGACCGCTTCCGCAAGGAGGGTGCCGCCGCGTTCGAACGCGGCGACCTCGCCCTGGCGTCCGGCTCCCTCACCCGGGCCCTGGGCCAATGGCGCGGCCCGGCGCTGTGCGACGTGGACTCCGATCCGCTGCAGCGCGACGAATGCCCCCGGCTGACGGCGGACCGCGTGGACACGCTGGAGCTCAAACTCGAGGTCGAGCACGCCATCGGCCGGTACAGCACGTCCCTCGGCGAACTCCGGCATTTCGCATCCGCCCACCCCGAACGCGAGTCACTGGGCGAGCATCTGATCCTCGCCCTGCTGCAGAACGGCCGCAGAGCCGAGGCCGACGCGGAGTACCACCGCATCCGGCAGACCCTGCAGACGGAATTCGGGGTCGCTCCGGGAGCGCGCCTACGGGCGTTGCACCGGCGTCTCTCGGGGGCCGTGCCCGCGCCCGTGGACGTCGTGGACAAGGCACCGCGCGCCCGGCTCGCGCCCGTGGACGTCTCGGACCGGGCACCGCGTGCCCGCACCGCCGGCGGGCCGAGCGTACCCTTCCAGATCCCCGCCGACCTGGCCGATTTCACCGGTCGCGACCGGGAGACCGCGGCCGCCGTCGCCCTGCTCGGGCCGGCCGGTCCGCGAGCGGGAGGGGTCATCGTCATCACCGGACGTGCCGGGATCGGCAAGAGCAGCCTCGCCATCCACATCGCCCACGCCCTGAGCGCGTCGTACCCGGACGGAATCCTCTATACGGGACTGCGCACCGAGGACGGCGAGCGCGTCCCCTCCGGCCAGGCGCTCCTGTCCCTCCTCGAGGCCTTCGAAAGGGACCCGCGGTCCGTTCCCGACGGGACCGCGGGCCGCAGCGCGCTGCTGCGCAGCCACCTCGCCGGCCGCAGGGTCCTGATCGTGCTCGACGGGGCGACCGACAGCGCTCAGGTCCGTCCGCTGCTCCCGAGCACCCCGCGAAGCGCGGCGCTCGTCACCAGCCGGCTTCGGCTCGACGACCTCGCGGGAGCACGGCATATGGAACTCGCGCTGTTCTCTCAGGCGGAGTCCGCGCAGCTCGTCTCCCGGATCGCGGGGCGCGATCGGATCACCGCGGAACCGAAGCCCATGCAGGACCTCTACCGCGCGTGCGGAAACCTCCCCCTGGCGCTGCGTATAGCGGGCTCCCGGCTGGCGGCCAGACCATCATGGAGCGTGCGCACTCTGGCCGACCGCCTGGCGGACCGGAGCCGCCGCCTCGACGAGCTCCGGACCGGACAGCTCGACGTGCGGGCCTGCCTGGCCAGCAGCTACCGCTCGCTGCCGACGACCGCCGCCGCCGCCCTCCCCCGCCTGGCCGCGACCGACAAACAGCCCCTGAGCGTGCAGGACGCGGCCGCACTGCTCGGCGTGCCCCGGCCGAGGGCCGAGCAGGTGCTCGAATGCCTGGTCGACCACCGGTTCCTCGCCACGGCGCGGTCCGGAAGCTACCACTTTCCCGCGTTCGTCAGGGAGTTCGCCCGCGAACAGGCGCTCGTGCCGGCCCGGACTGCAAGCCCCGTCGATGCGTGACCGGGGGTCACAGCCGACGGCGGGTCACGGCGGCGCGATACGGCGCGATACGGCGGCGCGATCCTCGCGCTACTCGGCCCTGCGATCGTTCGACCCTGGCTGCGCGGCGACCGCGCGCGGCCCTCACCCGCCGGCCCCACCCGTCGGATCCACCGCCACCACCCATGAAGGGGTTGCACACCCATGAGGATTCCTCTGCCCTCCGCCGCGTTCCGCCGCACGGCCCCGTTCCGCCGTACCGCCGCGTTGGCCGCCACCGGCGCGATCGTCGGAGCAGGGCTCTTCTTCGCAGGCAGCGCACCCGCCCAGGCATCGTCCCTGTGCAGCGGCGTGGAGGTGGACCACGCATCGCTCGTCGACGTGGAAGGCACCGATGTGGCCCGCGGAACGCTGTACCTGTACTACGACTCCTCGACGGGCAAGAACTGCGCGTACGCCACGAACAACACAGGTGTCCGACACGAGATGGACGTGTATATCACGCGGTGTGCCGCCGGAACCGGGCAGACCGTGAGCACCTGCCAGGACTCGGACCCGCTCGTAACGGGCACCGCGAACGATGACTACGGGAACTACATCTCCTATGCCGGGCCGGTCAACACCCTCGGAAGCGCGGCGGGCGTGTGCATCAAGGCCTTCGGCGGCATCGATACGGGCACCGAATACGCGAGCGCCTTCATCGGCGGCCACTGCGGCTGATACTGGCCCGACCGGATAGGAACCGCCGCGCTCGTCAACCCGTGCACGTCTACGCCTCGAGGGCGCCATCACGGCCGGCGCGGCGGGTCGATCACCCGCTGTCCACGGCGGCCAGCCCGCGGTTGTTCGCATGCACGGGGCCCTCGGTGTCGTGAAGGCGCCGGCCGCTGCCGCCGTGTGCCTCGGCGACGATCTCGGCGACGATGGAGACCGCGGTCTCCTCGGGGCTGCGGCCGCCGAGGTCGAGTCCCAGCGGGGAATGCAGCCGCCGGAGCTCGGCCTCGCCGAGACCCGCTTCGCGCAACCTGGCGAGACGGTCCTCGTGCGTCCGCCTCGAGCCCAGCGCGCCGACGAAGGCGAGGTGCGGCATACGCAGCGCCGCGGCGAGCAACGGGACGTCGAACTTGGGGTCGTGGGTGAGCACGGCGACGACGGTCCTGTCGTCGAGTCTTCCGGCCGCGTGCTCGGCCTCGAGATACTCGTGCGGCCACCGCCGCACGACCTCGTCAGCGTCCGGAAAGCGCTCCGCGGTGACGAACACCGGCCTGGCGTCGCAGACGGTGACGCGGTAGCCGAGGAACGCGCCGAGGCGGGCGAGCGCCGCGGCGTAGTCCACCGCCCCGAAGACGAGCATGCGCGGCGCGGCCACGAACGACTGCGTGAACACCGACACCTCCTCGCCCTCGCGCCGGCCCGCGCTCGAATAGTGCCGGAGGTCCGTGGAACCCCGACGGAGCCGGGCGCGGGCGTCGGCCGCCGCGATGTCGTCCAACGCGGCCGATCCGAACGTCCCGGCCCGCCGGTCCTCCCAGACGACGAGCCGCGAACCGATCCTGCCGGGCCCCTCCTCGGGGCCCGCGACGACGGTCGAGAGGGCGACCGGCTCGCCCGCGGCCAGCGATTCCCGCAGCGCGGCGAGCTCGGGGAACGCGGCGCGCGAGATCTGCTCGATGTAGACCTCGATGACGCCGCCGCACGTCAGCCCGACCTCGAAAGCCTCCAGGTCGCCGCCGGTGAAGCCGTACGTCTGCAGCCGTGGACGGCCGGACTCGCGTACCTCCACGGCTGCGTCGTAGACGGCGCCCTCGACGCAGCCGCCTGACAGACTGCCGACGACCGCGCCGTCCTGCGCGACCGCCATCGCCGCGCCCGGACCGCGCGGCGCACTCCTGACCGTGGAGACCACGGTGGCGAGCGCGAGGGTCTCGCCCGAGACGTACCGGGGATACACGGTCTCGAGGATCTCGCGGAGCGTGTCCGCGGTCGCCGGGCGGTCCTTCATGTCAGCTTCTTGACCAGAATGGCCGCGGCCACCAGCACGAGGACCAGGGGCACGACGCGCTTGGCGAGCGGGCCGCGCACGATGCTCAGCACGTCCACGGCTTCGGGCTCGGCCGCCGGCGCCGCCGCCCGCGCCGAGGGCGGAGACGACGATGGCGACGATGGCGACGACGACGGTTGAGCGGACTCCGCCGCGGACCCGGCCACGGACTCGGGCGCGGACTGCGCCGCGGACGCCTCGCCCGGAACCGCGAGCTTCCGCTCCAGGCACGTGGCGAACTGGTCCATCAGCTTCCGGCTGATGTCCTCGATCACCCCCTTGCCGAACTGCGCGACCTTCCCGGTCACCCTCAGCTCAGTGGCCACCCTCACGACGGTGCCGTCGCCGTCCGGGAGCAGGCTCGCGGTCACGGTCGCATCGGCACTGCCCTGGCCGCGGCTCTCGCGTCCCCGTGCCCGCAGCGACATCGTGTGGTGCTCGGCGTCGCGCTCCTCGATCGTCGCCGTGCCGAGGTACTGCGTGGTCATCGGCCCGACCTTGAGCTTCACCGTGCCCCGGTACTCGTCGCCGTCGACGCCGGTCAGCTGCGCGCCGGGCATGCACGGGGCGATCCGCTCCACGTCGCCCAGCAGCTCCCAGGCGGATTCCAGGGGCAGGCTCACGCGGAACTCGTTGGTGAAGTCCACGGACCTCACGATCAGCGCGGTGTCCCCACCCGTCAACGGGCTCTTCAGCCATCGCTTAAGTGCCCCACAGCGTCACGTGGACCGTCGGGTGATAGCGGTCCGCCGGCACCCCCGAGGCGCGGGCCAGCAGCGCCTGCGTCGCCTGCGGCGTGGTCACGAAGCGGCAGAGCGAGGCCGCTGTCTGCGAACGCCGTTCGCCCCGGAGCGCGCTCGCGTAGAGGATGCCGTTGATCGGAGTGCCGGGAACGTCGAGCGCGGCCAGGCTGCCGCGCCGCAGGTCGTCGCGCACCATGTGCAGGACGGCGATCGACAGGCCGTCTCCGGTGGCCGCGGCGTGCCACGCGGCCGTGGCGCTCGGGAAGACCACCGCGCGGGCCGGATCGACGCAGTGCCTGGCCAGGAACGCACCGCCCAGACTGTCCGTGTCGAGCCCGCCGGGGCCGAGCAGCCACCGCTCCCGCGCCAGGCGCGCCGCGGTGACCTGGCCACGGCCGAGCGTGTGCTCCGGCGAGGCGACGACCACGAGCTGGAAGCGCAGGAACGGCAGGCACTCGATCGGGCCCTCGGGGCCGAGCGGTCCGGCGGCCGGCCCGACGGCGACGTCCGCGCGCCGGTCGAGCAGCACCTGCCCGAGCATCCGGGCGGGCACGGCGACCGTCTCGGCCTCGACGTCCGGCTGCTTGCGCCCGAACGCCTCGAGCAGCGGCGGGACGACCAGCTCGGCCGAGTCCTCCGTCGCGGCGACGCGCAGGTACGAGATGCCCTCCCCCGCCTCGCGCACCCGCCACCGGGTCTCCTCGGCCAGGCTCACGATCTCGGCCGCACCGGCCGCGAGCCGCCGGCCCCCGGCGGTCAGCGTGATGCCGCCGGCGGACCTGACGAACAGGGCGTCGCCCAGCTCGCGGCGCAGCGCGGCGACCGCCCCGGAGATCGCGGGCTCCGTCACCCTCAGCGCCTCGGCCGCGGCCCGCACCGAGCCCAGGCGGGCGACCGCCACGAATGCCTTCAACTGGGTGAGCGTCATCGCAGCCGCAGCCCTCCGCGCCCGGACCGGCCGAACGATGTCCCGACGCCGGTGAAAGAGCCTATAGAGGCCATTATCCGCCGAAAACGGTCTTAACCTTTCGCTTCACTCGCCGTTGACCGCCCGGCGCCCGCGGAGCAGCGTGGCAGGGCGGACGATCACTCCGAGGACGTGGACGGATCTGGGAGGCGGGCGCGGTGCAGGTTCCGGCATCTTTCGACTACCGGCGCGCGGAGAGCGTGGACGACGCCCTCGCGCTGCTCGAACGCTACGGCGACGGGGCCCGGGTCATCGCGGGCGGGCACAGCCTGCTGCCGATGATGAAGCTGCGGCTGGCCCGGCCCGAATACCTGGTGGACATCAACGACCTGACCGAGCTCGACTACCTCAGGCTCGACGGCGACCGGCTGCGCATCGGCGCGCTGACCCGGCACCGGAAGCTGCTCGAGTCCGAGGTCGTCGAGCACTTCTTCCCCATCTTCACCGACGCCGAGCGGGTGATCGCCGATCCGCCGGTGCGCAACCGCGGCACCATCGGCGGCTCGCTGTGCCAGGCCGACCCCTCCGAGGACCTCTCGGCCGTGTGCAGCGCGCTGGCCGCCGAGGTCGTGATCCGCGGGCGCGGCGGGGAGCGGGTCGTGCCCGTCCACGAGTTCTACCGCGGCCCTTACGAGACGGCGGTGGGCGTCGGGGAGATGCTCGTCGAGGTGCGGATCCCGGTCCGGCACCGGGCGGGCAGCGCGTACGAGAAGGTCGAGCGCAAGGCCGGCGACTGGGCGGTCGCGGCGGCCGGCGCCGCGCTGGCGCTGGCGCAGGACGGCCGGATCGAAGTGGCCGGGATCGGCTTGGCCGCGGTCGGCGCGGACGCGGTGCACGCCCGCGCCGCCGAGGAGCTGCTGCGCGGCCGCGAGCCCTCCGAGGAGCTGTTCGCCGAGGCCGGCCGCAGGGCCGGGGACGACTGCGAGCCGGTGGCCGACAACCGCGGGACCGCCGAGTACAAGAGGCACCTGGCCGCCGAGCTGACGTCCCGCGCGCTGCGCCGAGCCGCGGCGCGCGCCGCCGCCGGCGTCGAGGCCGGGGCCGGAGTCTGAGGAGGAGGCATCGCCGTGCAGGTCAGCATCAACGTGAACGGGACCGACTACAACGCCGAGGTCGAGCCGAGGCACCTGCTGGTGCGCTTCCTGCGCGAGGATCTGCGCCTGACCGGAACCCACTGGGGGTGCGACACGAGCAACTGCGGCACGTGCGTCGTGCTGCTGGACGGCGAGCCCGTCAAGAGCTGCACGGTCCTGGCCGCGATGGCCTCGGGCCACAGCGTGCGCACCGTCGAGGGCCTCGAGGGCCCGGACGGGCTCGACCCGGTGCAGCAGGGCTTCATGGAGGAGCACGGCCTGCAGTGCGGATTCTGCACGCCGGGCATGATGCTCACCGCGCGCGCCCTGCTGGACCGCAACCACGATCCCTCAGAGGAGCAGATCCGCGAGGCGATCTCCGGGCAGCTGTGCCGCTGCACCGGATACCTGAACATCGTCCGCGCGGTGCGCTGGGCCGCCGAGCACCAGGCACGGGCGCAGACCGAATCCCCAAGCCAGTCCGAGACCGCCGGAGTCTGACATGACCACGGTCGAGCACGCCGAACACGTCGACGTCGAGGAGTCCGCACCGACCGCCGCTCCGCCCGAGGAGCGCCCCATCGGGTACGGCAGGCTCAAGCGCAAGGAGGACCCGCGCTTCGTCCGCGGCAAGGGCAACTACGTGGACGACGTGCTGCTGCCGGGCATGCTGCACGGCGCGGTGCTGCGCAGTCCCTTCGCGCATGCGCGCATCGTCTCGATCGACACGTCCGCGGCCGAGGCGCATCCGAAGGTCAAGGCCGTCATCACCGGCAAGACGCTGGAGGGTCTCGGGCTCGCCTGGATGCCGACCCTGTCCATGGACACCCAGGCCGTCCTCGCGACCGACAAGGTGCGGTTCCAAGGGCAGGAGGTGGCGTTCGTCGTCGCCGAGGACCACTACGCCGCGCGCGACGCCGTCGAGCTCATCGACATCGAATACGAACCGCTGCCCGCGGTCATCGACGCACGCCGCGCCATGGACGCCGACGCTCCGGTCATCCGGGACGACAAGGAGGGCCGGACCGACAACCACATCTTCGACTGGGAGGCCGGCGACCCGGAGGCCGCGAACGCGGTGTTCGAGCGCGCCGACGTGGTGGTCCGGCAGGAGATGCTCTACCCGCGTGTGCACCCCGCGCCGCTCGAGACCTGCGGCTGCGTCGCCTCGATGGATCCGGTCGAGGGCAAGCTGACGCTGTGGGAGACCTGCCAGGCGCCGCACGCCCACCGGACCCTGGTCGCCATGGTCGCCGGGATACCCGAGCAGAAGATCCGCATCGTCGCGCCCGACATCGGCGGCGGCTTCGGGAACAAGGTCGGCATCTACCCGGGGTACGTCTGCGCCGTCGTCGGCTCGATCGTCACCGGGAAGCCGGTCAAGTGGATGGAGGACCGCTCGGAGAACCTGATGAGCACGTCCTTCGCCCGCGACTACCACATGACGGGCGAGATCGCCGCGACGCGCGACGGGAAGATCCTCGGCATCCGCGCGGACGTGCTCGCCGACCACGGCGCGTTCAACGGCACCGCCCAGCCGACGAAGTACCCCGCCGGCTTCTTCCACATCTTCACCGGCTCGTACGACATCGAGGCGGCGCACTGCAAGGTCACCGGCGTCTACACGAACAAGGCGCCGGGCGGAGTCGCGTACGCGTGCTCGTTCCGGGTGACCGAGGCCGTGTACCTGGTCGAGCGGATGGTGGACTGCCTGGCGAACGAGCTGGGCCGCGACCCGGCGGAGCTGCGGATGCAGAACCTGCTGCGGCCGGAGCAGTTCCCGTACGAGAACAAGACCGGCTGGACGTACGACTCCGGCGACTACCCGACGACCCTGCGCAAGGCGATGGACATCGCGGGGTACGAGCAGCTGCGCGAGGAGCAGCGGCGGCGGCGCGCCGAAGGCAAGCCGATGGGCATCGGCGTGTCCTTCTTCACCGAGGTCGTCGGCGCCGGGGCGCGCAAGCACTTCGACATCCTCGGGCTCGGCATGGCGGACGGCTGCGAATTGCGCGTGCACCCGACCGGCAAGGCGGTGGTGCGGCTGAGCGTGCAGACCCAGGGCCAGGGCCACGAGACGACGTTCGCGCAGATCGTGGCCGAGGAGCTGGGGATCCCGCCGGAGGACATCCAGGTCGTGCACGGCGACACCGACCAGACCCCGTTCGGCCTCGGCACCTACGGCAGCCGCTCCACCCCGGTCTCCGGGGCCGCCGCGGCGGTGGTCGCCCGCAAGGTCCGCGACAAGGCGCGCCTCATCGCCGGGGCGATGCTCGAGGTCTCGCCCGACGACCTCGACTGGGAGAAGGGCCGCTGGTTCGTGCGCGGCGACCCGTCCGCCGGAAAATCGATCCAGGAGATCGCGCTCGCGGCCCACGGGACGCTCGAACTGCCCGAGGGCGTCGAAGGCCACCTCGAGGCCACGACCGTCTACAACCCGCCCAACCTCACGTTCCCGTACGGCGCCTACATCTGTGTGGTGGACGTGGACCCCGGGACCGGGGTGGTCAAGGTGCGGCGGTTCATCGCGGTGGACGACTGCGGCACCCGCATCAACCCCATGATCATCGAGGGGCAGGTGCACGGCGGGCTCGCGGACGGCGTCGGCATGGCGCTGATGCAGCTGATCGGGTTCGACGAGGACGGCAACTGCCTGTCCGGCTCCTTCATGGACTACCTGCTGCCGACCGCGCTCGAAGTGCCGGACTGGGAACTCGGCTACACCGTCACCCCGTCCCCGCACCACCCGATCGGCGCCAAGGGCATCGGCGAGTCGGCGACGGTCGGCTCCCCGCCCGCCGTGGTCAACGCCGTGATGGACGCGATCGGCGTGCGGCACGCCGACATGCCGCTCACCCCGAGCCGGGTCTGGCACGCGATGCACGGCGGCGTCGGGGCGCCGCAATGATCCCTGGGTCGGCGCTGGACCGGCGGATGGAGGAGCTGTACACGGGACGGATCCCCTTCGTGCGGGCGACGGTCGTGCGCGGCCGCCGCCCGACCAGCGCGCGACCCGGCGATACCGCGATCGTCCTGCCGGACGGCCGGATCGAGGGCTTCGTGGGCGGCGTGTGCGCGGAATCCACCGTGCGCCTGCAGGCGCTGCGCAGCCTGCGGACCGGTGAGCCACTGCTGCTGCGCATCTCGCCGGACCCGCCGGATACCGGGGTGGGTATCGGCGCGCAGTCCGCGGAGGACGGCACGCTCACCGTCGCCAATCCCTGCCTGTCCGGCGGCGAGCTGGAGATCTTCCTCGAACCGCTGCTGCCGCCGACGCGGATCGTCGTGGTCGGGCAGGCGCCGATCGCCGCGGCGCTGGTCGCGCTGGGGCCGGTGCTCGAGTACGACGTCCGGACCATCGATCCGGAGGAGCTCAGCGAAACAGCCCTCTCCGATACCGCGGCGGTCATCGTCGCCTCGCACGGGCGCGGCGAGGAAGACGCGCTGACCCTGGCCGTGCACCTCGGAATCCCGTATGTCGCGCTGGTCTCCAGCCGGAAGCGCGGCGCCACGGTCCTCGCGGGGCTCGAACTCAGCGACGAGGAGCGCGTCAGAATCCACGACCCCGCCGGCCTGTGGATCGGCGCCGAGTCGCCCGGCGAGATCGCGGTCTCGATCCTCGCCGAGCTCATCGCGGTGCGGCACGGCGTGCCTGTCGGGAACGCGGCGGACGCACCTGCGGATTCGTCGGCAACCGCGGACACACCCGCGGAATCGCCGGCGGCCTCGCAAGCGACGGCTGAGCCGCCCACCGCGGTCGATCCCGTGTGCGGCATGACCGTGGCCGTCGTGCCGGAGACGCTGCACTCAGACGTCAACGGCGAGCGGCACTGGTTCTGCCGCCCGGGCTGCCGCGAAGCGTACGAGGGCGACCCCGCGCGCTACGCCTCGGTGCACGCATGAGCGCGGAGTCCGGGCTTTCCGCGCAGGCCGAGGCGTCCTCGGCGCTCGCGTGGGCCGCGCCCGATCCCGGGGCCCTCGGCGCGGCCCTCGACCGCGCGGGCTACCTGGCTGACGCCGGGCTGTCCACGGCGCTCTTCCTCGCCCTGCGTCTCCCGCAGCCGCTGCTGCTGGAGGGCGAGCCCGGCGTCGGCAAGACCGAGGCGGCGAAGGCTCTGGCCGCCGTGCTCGACAGCCCGCTGATCCGCCTGCAGTGCTACGACGGCCTGGACGCCGCCGAAGCGCTGTACGAGTGGAACTATCCGCGCCAACTGCTCAGCATCCGCCTGGCGGAAAGCCGTGGCGAGGCGTTGACCGAGGCCGACCTGTTCACCGACGAATACCTGCTGCGCCGTCCCGTGCTCGCCGCACTGACCCATCCGGGGCCGATGCCCGCCGTCCTGCTCATCGACGAGATCGACCGCGCCGACGACGACTTCGAGGCCTTCCTCCTGGAGGTTCTGGCCGACACCGCGGTGACGATTCCCGAGCTCGGCACCGTCCGCGCCGCCGTCGCCCCGATCGTCGTCTTGACCTCGAACCGGACGCGCGACCTGCACGACGCCCTCAAACGCCGCTGCCTCTACCACTGGATCGACTACCCGGACACCGAGCGGCTCGTCGAGATCGTACGACGGCACGCGCCCGAAGCGCCGTACGACCTCGCGGCCGATGTCGCCGCCGCAGTGCGCCGGCTCCGGGGCCTGCAGCAAGTCCAGAAGGCGCCGGGGATCGCCGAGAGCATCGACTGGATCTCCGCACTGGCGCTGCTGGGCGTGCCGCGGCTGGACGCGGACGCCGCGGGCAGCACCCTCGGCCTGCTTCTGAAGTACCGCGAAGACCACGAACTCGTCCGCGAACGCGGCATCGGCTGGCTCGTCGGCGCATCCGATGCCTGATCTCCTCCTCTTCGACTCCGCCGTCTTCTGCGCCCGCTTCGCCGCCGCCCTGCGCCGCGCCGGGATTCCGGTGCCGCCGGAACGCGCCGACCGGTTTCTCCGCGCCCTGCGACTGGTACCGCCGACCCACCGAGCCGAGCTCTACTGGTGCGCGCGGCTGGTGTTCGTCTCCGATCGCGACCAGGTCGAGCGGTTCGACGGCGTATTCGATCTCATCTTCGGCGGCAGTCTCGACCGGGCCGAGAGCCGCGGCGGACACGACCGCCAACCGCTCCCCTCGTCGCAGGAGCCGGCCGCCGGACCCTCGCCCTCCGGCGCCGAACCCCGCTATCGCCGGCCGGAACCGCTGCCCGGCGGCACGCCGGTCATGCAGCCGCGGCGCACACCCGGAGAGCCGGCGCCGCACGAGGCGGCCATGCCGGTCCGTGCGCAGGCCAGCACCGCGGAAGCGCTCGCGCACAAGGACCTCGGCAAGCTCGAGCCCGAGGAACTCGCCGCGCTGGACCGGCTCGTCGGCGCGCTCGCGTTCAGCATCCCGCCGCGTCGCGGCCGCCGGCGGGAAGCGGATCGAGCCGGCCGTCGCACCGACCTGCGCCGCACCCTCCGCCTGAGCCTGCGCACCGGCGGGCAGCCGATCACGCTGGCACGCTCGCGCAACCGGCTCAGGCCCCGCAAGCTCGTGCTGCTCTGCGACATCTCCGGATCCATGGAGCCGTACACGCGTGCTTACCTGCGGCTCTTCCCCCGGCTCTACGCGCGCGGCAGCGCCGGACAGCGCGTGGCCGCGGAGACATTCGTCTTCGCGACCCGGCTGACCCGCCTCACCCCGCTGCTGCGCCACACGGACCCGGACACCGCGCTGGCCCGGGCCGGCGCCGCCGCACCGGACTGGTCCGGCGGAACGCGCATCGGCCGCTCGCTGGGCACGTTCACCGACCGGCACGGCAGGCGCGGCATGGCCCGTGACGCGATCCTGGTGATCTTCTCCGACGGCTGGGAGGGCGAGGACCCCGCCTCCGTCGGCCGCGAGATGCAGCGGCTCGCCCGCCTCGCCCACCGGATCGTATGGGTGAACCCGAGGAAGGCCGCGCCCGGATACGCGCCGCTGGCGGGCGGCATGGCCGCCGCCCTGCCGTACTGCCACGCCTTCGTCAGCGGCCACACATACGCCGCCCTCGCCGAAGTGGTCGACGCCGTCGCCGGCTTCGGCCGAAGCCGTCGCCCGGCGGCTGGACCGGCCGGGCAGGCGGGACCCTGACCCTGGCGGGGCCGCGGCGCTCAGCGCAGGGCGGCGTGGGGCGCGCCGACGAGGGGGTGAGGCTCGAACGCTTCTCCTGCCACCACCGGATCGCGCTGGACCGGCCGGACGTCCGGATCGAGCTGCCCGAAGACACCTGCGGCCTGCTTCCGGGCGGTGGCTCCCTCGCCGTTCACCGGCCCGAGGACCTTCGGCCCGGTGAACGGCGGCCCAATGCCCTAAACGAAGCCGCGGGGGCGGGCGAGGGTGGAGGCATGAGCACAGAGACCGATGCCCTCGCGCCGGCCGCGGGTTACCCGGTGCGCGTCGAGGGCGAACTGAGTGAACAGCTCTCGCGCTGGCTGTGGCTGGTCAAGTGGCTGCTGGCGATCCCGCACTACGTCGTGCTGTGGTTCCTCTGGATCGCCTACCTGCTGCTGAGCATCGTGGCACTCGTCGCGATCCTCGTCACGCGGCGGTACCCGCGCGGGATCTTCGACTTCAACGTGGGCGTGCTGCGATGGAGCTGGCGCGTCGCGTTCTACTCGTACGGGGCGCTCGGCACCGACCGCTACCCGCCGTTCTCGCTGCAGGACGATCCCGACTACCCGGCTTGGCTGCACGTCGAGTACCCGGGAGAGCTCTCCCGCGGCAAGGCGCTGCTGAAGTGGTGGCTGCTGGCGATTCCGCACTACCTCGTCGTGGGAGTCCTCGTCGGCGGATTCCACACCGGCACGAGCGCTCAGGACTACGGGCTGATCGCCGTGCTGATGCTGATCGTCGGGGTGAGCCTGCTGTTCGTCGGCCGGTACCCCAGGGGCCTGTTCAGCCTGGCGATGGGGGCGGACCGTTGGGTGCTGCGCGTCGCCGCGTACGCGAGCCTGATGACCGACGCCTATCCCCCGTTCCGCCTCGACCAGGGCGCCCGAGAACGGATCCCGGCGCCGGTTGACGTAGGGAGCTGACATGCGATCGAGCAGAACGCTGAGAAGGGGCGCCGCCGGCCTGGGCACGGCGGTCGCCGCGGGGACGGCCGTGGCCGCGGGCTACCCGCTGCTGCTGCGCCGGCGCTGCCTGACCTGGGGCGCGGAGCCCGACGAGGTCCGGGCCCCGATGCCGGGCGACGACCTGCTGCGCGGGGCGCCGCTGGTGACCACCCGCGCCGTGACCGTCGATGCGCCGCCCAAGGCGGTCTGGCCGTGGCTGGTGCAGATGGGCCCGGGACGCGGCGGGGCGTACACCTACGACTGGATCGAGAACCTGTTCGGCCTGAACATGCACAGCGCGGACCGGATCCTGCCGGAGTTCCAGGATCTCCGGGTCGGCGACAGCTTCGCGATGGGCAACGGTCCCAGACTGCGCGTCGAGATCCTGGACCCGGAGGCCGCACTGGTGCTGCGTTCCGAGGACGGCGCCTGGGTGTGGGCCTTCGGCCTGATCCCGCGCGACGCCGCGGCGGACGCCACCCGCCTGATCAGCCGCAACCGGATCGCCGCGCCGCCCTCCGGCCCGGTCTCCCGCGCGTTGTTCCGCTACGTGATGGAGCCCGGCAGCCTCGTGATGGAACGCAAGATGCTGCTGGGGATCAAGCAGCGCGTCGAGCGCCCGGCAGACCCCTGACCGCGCAGCCGGTACATCCGCCGCCGCGTCCCATCTCAGTGAGCGGAAGAGCGGCGGCCAGCGGCCGCGGCGACCGGCGACCGATGCCCGGATGACAATCTGTCATCCACACGCGGCGAGCAGGACCTCGCGGCTGACGGCGTCGGCGCGGGTGGCGGGCACAGTGCACGCATAGGCGCCCGCGACCGCGCCGTACGACGCGCAGCGGCGCGGATCATCGCCGCTGAGCCAGCCGAACAGGAAGCCCGCGGCGAACGCGTCGCCGGCCCCGTTCGTATCCACCACCGGGCCCGGCGGGACCGCCGCGGGCACGTGCGTGAGCTCTCCGTCGGCGAGCAGGAGCGCGCCTTCGGCGCCGGCCGTGGCGACCACGATCCGGGCCCTGCCGCGGGCGGCGATCGAACGCATGGTGCGCTCCGGGGCGGACAGCGCCGTCGTGGACAGGAACACCACGTCGGCGGCGAGCGCGAAGGGCTCGTGGTAGGAGCTGATCCCGTCCCAGTCGTGGAGGTCCGTGGAGAGGGTCACCCCGGACTCGCGCAGCGCCGGGAGCGCCCCGGCGAAGGGCTGGGTGATCACGACGTGCGCGTGCCGGCTGGCGGCGGCGAGGGCGCGCACCGTCGCCTCCGGCAGCGGGTCGCCGTCCCCGGCGCGGGTCGCGTCGTAGAGCGAGAGCCGGCGCCCGTCCGGGCCGACCAGGTTCACCGCCCGCTTGGTTCCCCGGGCCGAGGCCACCGCGGTCAGCGGAATGCCCCGGTGGCGGTGGAGCGCGCGGACCAGCTCGCCCTCCGGGTCGTCGCCGATCAGGTCGACGTGGTGCGTGCGCAGGCCCAGGGCGCCGAGGCCGAGAGCCACGAAGTCCCCGCTCTGCCCGGCCCGCGTCACGATGCCCGGATCGATCAGGTAACTGTCGGCGTACGGCAAGGGCAGTTCGGGCACGCGCACGACGGTGTCGACGCCGGCACCCCCGAGCACCAGGACATCGATTTCGCAGCCCATTGATGGACGCCTTCCGGTAAGCCGACGGGGCGGAACCTCAGCCGCGTCCTGCGACGCGGGCGCCCGCCGTCACTTGCGTGCCGCGGTGGAGCCCCGCACCACCAGCTCCGGCGGGTAGACGAACTCGTCGCGCGGGCCCGGGATGCCGTTCATCTCCTCGAGCAGCACTCCGACGGCAGCCTCGGCGATGGCCTGCACCGGCTGGCGCATGGTGGTCAGCGGCGGGTCGGTGAAGGCGATCAGCGGGCTGTCGTCGTATCCGATCACGGAGATGTCCTGCGGAACGGACAGGCCCAGCTCCCGCACCGCCCGCACGGCGCCGAGGGCCATCATATCGCTGCCGCACACGATCGCGGTGCAGCCGCGCTCGATCAGCGTCTTGGCGGCCTGCTGGCCGCCGGCCACCGAGAAGATCGTGTGCGCGATGCGCTCGCGCGCGGTGGCCTCGTCGAGGCCCAGCAGCGCGCCGCTCGCCGCGAGGAAGCCCTCGACCTTGCGCACCACGGGGACGAAGCGGGCCGGTCCGGTGGCCATGCCGATCCGCTCGTGGCCCAGCTCCACGAGGTGGCTGATCGCCTGGCGCATCGAGTACCGGTCGTCGGTGGCGAAGAACGGCGCCTTGACCTCCGAGATGTGCCCGTTGATCAGCACGATCGGCAACCCGCGCTCGACCAGCCGGCGGTAGCGGTCCGGGTCCGCGGTGGTGTCCGCGTGCAGGCCGGAGACGAAGACGATTCCGGCCACGTCGCGCTCGAGCAGCATCTCGGTGTACTCGTCCTCGCTCGCGCCGCCCGGCGTGAGGGTGCACAGCATCGGCGTGTACCCGTGCCGGGTCAGGATCGGCTCGATCGCCTGCGCGTAGGCGGGGAAGATCGGGTTGTCGAGCTCGGGGATCACCAGCCCGATCAGCCCCGCCGAGCGCTGCCGGGAACGCGGCGGGCGCTCGTAGCCGAGCATGTCGAGCGCGGCGAGCACCGACTGGCGGGTGGCCAGGCCCACGCCGGACTTGCCGTTGACCACCCGGCTGACGGTGGCCTCGGACACCCCGGCGTGCGCGGCGACGTCCGCGAGCCGGATCCCCGTTGTGGTTCGCTCGGCGCTCACAGTGCTCGGTTCCGTTCCCTGTATCCGTACTCTGACTATTCGGCGGGGCGCGGGTCAGCCCGCGTGCCACCATGCGGCGCTGTCCGGAGGGAGGACGATCTCGGCCGCGGGGGCGCAGCCCTGTGCGGCGTCGGGCAGGGCGGTGCTGGCCAGGATGAGCCTGCCCGGGTGGGGCACGGCCACCGGCTGGCCACTGGCGTTCACGGTACACGCAAACCCCGGCCCACGGGTGAAGACGAGCGCACCTCGGGGCGCATCTCGCCATTCGAGACGGCCGTCGCCGAGGCCGGGTATCTCCCGGCGCAGCTTCAGCGCCCGCCGGTAGAGGCCGAGGGTGGAGGACGGGTCCTCCCACTGCTTCTCGACCGTCAGCCCCCGCCACCGGGCGGGCGCGGGAAGCCAGCCCTCGGCGATGCCCAGCGGCGTGAAGCCGTACGGGGACTCCTCGCCGCCCCAGGGCAGCGGGACCCGGCATCCGTCCCGGCCGGAGGACCCGTCGGCGCTGCGCAGCCGCTGCGGATCCTGGAGCAGCTCCTCGGGCAGGTCGAGCACCTCTTCCAGCCCGAGCTCCTCGCCCTGGTACAGGTACGCGGAGCCGGGCAGCGCGAGCATGAGCAGCGCGGCGGCGCGGGCCCGGCGCAGGCCGGCCTCGCCGCCGCCATAGCGGGTCACGTGGCGGCGGATGTCATGGTTCGAGAGCACCCACGTGCTCGTGGCGCCGACGAGTTCCGCCGTGCGCACCGAATCCGCGATCACCCGCCGCAGCGCGTCGGCGTCCCAGGCGGTCCCGAGGAAGTGGAAGTTGAAGGCCTGGTGCGCCTCGTCCGGCCGGACGTACGCCGCCAGGCGCTCGATCGACGGCGCCCAGGCCTCGGCGACCGCGATGCGCTCGCCGGGGTACGAGTCGAGGATCCGGCGCCAGGAGCGGTGGATCTCGTGCACCTCGTCCTGGTCGAAGTACGGCAGCACGGAGCTGCCGAGCATCTCGATCTGGTCGGTGTACCCGGCGTCCGGCAGGCCCTCCTGCTTGACCATGCCGTGCGCCACGTCGATCCGGAAGCCGTCCACGCCGCGGTCGAGCCAGAACCGCAGGATCTCCTCGTGCTCGGCGCGCACCTCCGGGTGGCGCCAGTCCAGGTCGGGCTGCGCCGGGTCGAACAGATGCAGGTACCACTCCCCCGGCGAGCCGTCCGGCTCGGCGATCCGGGTCCAGGCCGGACCGCCGAACACCGACTCCCAGTCGTTCGGCGGCAGGCCGCCGTCCTCGCCCTTGCCCGGCCGGAACAGGTAGCGCTCGCGCGCGGCGGATCCCGGTCCGGCGGCGAGCGCCTCGCGGAACCAGCGGTGCGCGGCCGAGGTGTGGTTGGGGACGATGTCGAAGATCACCTTCAGGCCCAGGGCGTGCGCCTCGGCGATCAGCGCCTCGGCGTCGCCGAGCGTGCCGAACAGCGGGTCGACCTCGCGGTGCTCGGCCACGTCGTAGCCGCCGTCGGCCATCGGGGAGGCGTAGAACGGGGTGATCCACACCGCGTCCACACCGAGTTCCCTGAGGTACGGCAGCCGGGTGCGGACGCCGAGCAGGTCGCCGACCCCGTCGCCGTTGCCGTCGGCGAAGGATCGGATGTAGACCTGGTAGATCACGGCGTCGCGCCACCATGCGGCGGGGCGGTTCTCCGGACTGTCCGGGAGCGTCTGCGAGAGTGCGGGCGCTGACATGATGTGCGAGTCCTCATTCGGTGGGGTGCGGGGAGGGAGGGGTTGTGCTTGGACCTAGGGCGTGTTTTGAAACTATCGCCGGGTCCGCGACGCCTGCCACGCACGCTCGCCGCGTTGCCGGATCGCCCACGTACGCCCAGTATGCGGACGACCCGGCGCCTTGCGATCGCACGCGTCAGACGCCGCGGCCTGATCCGACGCTAGTTTCAAAACACGCCCTAGCCCTTGGCCGTGCCCGCCGTGAGGCCGGCCACCAGGTGCCGCTGCACCAGGAAAAACACCAGCGCGGCCGGCACGATGATCAGGACGGCTCCGGCCGCCATCGGGCCCCAGTCGGCCACGAACTGGTTGACGAAGGTCTGCATGCCGACCGGCAGCGTGTACTTGTCAGGGCTCTGCAGGAACTGGGACGCGTAGGCGACCTCTCCCCAGGCGGTGAGGAAGCTGTAGAACGCCGTCACCGCCAGGCCCGGGCGCGCCAGCGGGACGATCAGCCGCCAGAAGGTGCCGAAGGGGCTCAGTCCGTCGAGCCGGCCGGCCTCGTCGATCGCCGTCGGGATGCCGTCGAAGTAGCCCTTGAGCATCCAGGCGCAGAACGGCACCGCCGTGGTCGCGTAGACCAGGATCAGGCCGAGCAGGTTGTCGAGCAGGTGCAGGTTCTTGAGCACCACGAACAGCGGAACGATGAGCACCGCGACCGGGAACATCTGGACGACCAGGAACAGCCACATCAGCGGGCGGGCGCCGGGAAAGCGCATCCGCGAGACCGCGTAGCCGGCGGTCGCGGCGATGAACACGCCGAAGACCATCGTGCCGGCGGCGACGATGAGCGAGTTGAGGATCCAGCCGCCGAAGCCCTGCTGCAGCACGACGCGGTAGTTGTGCAGGCTGAGCGGACCGAGCTGGTCGGTCATCTCGACGGTGCTGTCCGGCTTGAACGAGGTCAGCACCACCCACAGCACCGGCGCGGCGGCGATGAGGCTCGCGACGAGCAGGGTCAGATGCAGGGCCGCCGACGCGGCCGGCGAGCGGCGCCCGCGCCGGTAGGAGCGGCGGGGGGCGGCGGGCGCGCCGGATTCGTCTGGCGCGCTGCGGACGGCGGACACGGTGCGTGCGGTCATGCGGCGGCCTCCTGGCCGCGGCCGAGCGCGCGGCGGTAGAACGTGGCGAACAGCAGCAGCATCGAGAGGATGATCACGCCGTAGGTGGAGGCGCCGGCGTAATCGCGGGTCTGGCTGAAGGCGTCGTTGTAGGCCTGGGTCACCAGGATGTTCGTCGCGCCGCCCGGGCCGCCGGCGGTGACCAGGTAGATGATGGCGAACTGGTTGAAGGTCCAGATCACGCCGAGCAGGGTGACCGTGGTGGCCACCGGCCGCAGACCCGGCATGGTCACGTGGAGGAAGCGGCGCAGCGGGCTGGCGCCGTCCACCTCGGCGGCCTCGAGCAGCTCGCCGGGGATGGCCTGCAGGCCGCCGAGGAAGGCGACCATCATGAACGGCACGCCGATCCACACGTTGACGAGGATCACGGAGAACTTGGCGCCGGTCGCGCTGCCCAGCCAGTCCACCGCGGGCAGTCCGGCCCGGGTGAACACCCAGTCGAGCAGGCCGTTGGGGCTGTTGAGGATCAGCCGCCAGGAGAACGCGGCGACGAACGAGGGCACGGCCCACGGCAGGATCAGCAGCACGCGGTACACGCCGCGGCCGCGCAGGCGCCGGTTGAGCAGCTGGGCGAGGCCGAGGCCGATGCCGACGGTCGGCACCACGCAGCCGACGGTCCACTCGAGCGTCCAGACGAGCGTCTGGTAGAACTGCCCGTCGCCGCCGGAGAGGATGTAGCCGTAGTTGTGCAGGCCCACCGACCTGAAGCTCGCCGGGATGTGGTTCGCGCCGATCGTGCGGCCCATGTTGAGGTCGTTGATGTTTGTCAGGGAGTAGTAGACGCCCATGACCAGCGGATAGCCGACCAGCACGAGCAGGACGAGGGTGACGGGCAGCGCCATCGCCCAGGCGTACCAGTAGCGGTCGTAGCTTCTTCGAAGTCTGCTGAACATGCTCGATTGCTCGCTCGTTCCCCGGCTCGCGGCCGGACGGACGGAAAGGGAGAGGTGCAGGCGCCGGCGGAGGCCGGGTGGTCCCTCCGGGACCGCGCGGCGACAGGCGGTGCGCACGCGGTCCCGGAGGAGTTCGGGGTCGGACGGAGCCCGGGTCAGCCGGTCGTCCAGCCGGAGTCGACGCCGTTGTTGAGCACCTTGAGCATCTGCTGGGCGACGGACTGCAGGCCGGCCTGGGCGCTCGCCTTGCCGGAGAGGATGCTCTGCACGCCGGTGTCGAAGGGGGTGAACAGGTCGGAGCCCTGCGGGATGGCCGGGCGCGGCATGTCGTCCTTGATCACCGCGTCGAAGGCGGTGAGCGCGGCGTTCCCGGTGACCTGCGGGTCGGACCAGGCGGCCTGGTGGGTCGGCAGGGTGTTGTTGCGGGAGGCCACGTACGCCTGGCTGGCGGCGGAGTTGATGTACTGCACGAACAGCTCGGAGGCGCTGAGGCTGGCCGAGCCGGCGTAGACGACCAGATCCTGGCCGCCGGTCGGGGTGCCCGCCCGGACCGAGCCGGCCGGCACCGGGGCGATGCCGAGGTTCGCCTTGTCCGTGAAGGCGCTGCCCGACTGGTCGTCGGCGGTGGACCACGGGCCGTTGAGGACCATCGCGACCTTGCCCGACTTGAACGCGTTCTGCATGTTCGTGTAAGCGTTCGACGACGTGTCCGTCTCGGCGGCGCCCGAGGAGATCAGATCCTGGACGATGCCGAACGCCTTCACCACCGCCGCGCTCCCGACGGTGACCTTCTTGCCCGAGGTGTCGACCATGTCGCCGCCCTCGCCGTAGATGAAGGGCAGCATGAAGTAGCTGGAGTCGCCGCGCAGGAAGATCGCCGGCTTGCCGGTCTTCGCCTTGATGGCCAGCGCGTCGGTCTTGAGGGCGGCCCAGGTGGTCGGCGCGGAGCCGATGCCGGCGGCGGTGAACTCGGCCTTGTTGTAGAGCAGCGCCAGCGCGTCGGTGACCTGCGGGACGCCGTAGGTCGCGCCGTTGTACTTGGTGGTCGCGGCGGGGGCGGAGAGGTAGTCGGAGGCGTCGGACAGGGCCGGGGTGCCGTCGAGCTTCTGCAGGTACCCGGCCTGGGCCAGCGCGGGAACCCAGCCGATGTCGGAGCGGAAGACGTCCGGGGCGCCGCTGCCGCCCGCGGCGGCGGTCTTGAAGGCGTTCTCCGCGGTGCCGAACGCCTTGTTCACATAGGTGACCTTGATGCCGGGGTACGCGGCCTCGAACTTGGCTATCAGGGCCTTGTAGGCAGGCGCCTCGGCCTGCGGGTCGGAGGTGTCCCAGAAGGTGACCGTGCCCTTGGCCGAAGCCGGATCGGTCGAGCCGGCGGCGGCAGTGCTCGAAGAGCCCCCGCTGCTGCACGCCGCGAGCGTAGACGCCGCGAGTATCGATGCCAGAACCGCCGGGATGCTTCGTCGCATCACACGAGCTCCTTGTCCGCAAAGTCAGGAAAGAACCAAGGTCCCGAGACGGCTCACGCGTCCCGGGGGCCCCGTCATCGGGGCACGAGCCAGAAAGCTAGCAGTACCAACGCAAGACTTCCAGCTTCTTGCGGAAAACCTGCGTATAGCTTGCGTCCTGATTCGGAAAGACTTGCGCAAGTAAGCACGATGTCATCCAACCCGGCACTCCCGGCGGGATCGCCGCATGCCGGGAGGAATCGGACGGCCGTGGGCCGAACGTCCCCGAATCCGTGCGCCGCAAGGCCTGGGACGCCGGGCACGGGCCCGCGGCACGCTGGAATCGAGGCCCGCACGACAATCGCGGAGGTGTGAGATGCATGTGCTGATCGCCTATGCGACCGCGCACGGCTCCACCCAGGGGATCGCCGAGCATCTCGGGAAGGTCCTGGCGGCCCACGGGGCGGACGTCGAGGTCCGGTCCGCCGGGGACGTGGACGCGATCGACGGCTACGACGTCTTCGTGATCGGAAGCGCCGTCCACGACCAGCGCTGGCTGCCGACGGCCGTGGACCTGGTGCGCCGGCACGCCGGGGAACTGTCCGGCCACCCGGTCTGGCTCTTCAGCGTAGGGATGCCGGGCGCGCTGCGCCGGCCGCTCAATCGCTGGGCGTACGCCGAGGAACCGAAGCTGCTTGCCCAGTTCGAGGGCGTGCTCGAGCCGCTCGGCCATCGCCTGCTCTCCGGCGTCGTCAGGCCGGATCAGCTGCCGTGGACCGGCAGGCTGGCCTTCCGGGCGATCGGCGGCCGCTACGGCGACTACCGCGACTGGTCCGAGATCGAGGCATGGGCCGCGACCATCGCGGCGACGAGCGCTATCGACTCCTGATCGAGCCCGTCACGCCGCCCCCGCGCACGGCCGGTGCGCCGGTGAACTTCGCTTCCGGCGCACCGCTTCACCGCAGGCAGCGACCGGCTCCGGCCCGCGGCCCGCACCTCAAGGGCCGAAAGGCCCTGTCCGACCGGCGTTGCGCGGGAAAGGCTTTGATCAGCACTTCCGAACCGACTATGGCCGAACTCATGAGCTCACCGAGGACACCGCTGTGGCGCCATCCGCGTGCGATCACCGCCGGGATGCTGGTAGTCCTCGCCACGATGCTCCTCATCGACGAATTCACGCCGCCCAGCATCCGGCTCGGGCCCGTGATGGTGGCCGTTCCCGCGCTCGCCGCCGTCTTCTGCACACCGCTCGAAGTGCTCCTGATCCTGGCGGCCACGCTCGTCGCCGTCATCCTCGCCGCTGACGTGAACCAGCAACTGGACCAGGCGAACTTCCCCGTCCAGCTCGGCGCCATCGCCCTGATCTCCATCGCCGCCCTCGGCGCGAGCATCGTGCGCGCGCGGCGGGAACGCGACCTGGCCAAGTCGCGAACCGTCGCCGAGGTCACCCAGCGGCTGCTGCTGCGGCCGCTGCCCCGGCGGATCGGCGAGCTCTCCTTCTCGTCGCTGTACCTGGCCGCGGACGAGGAGGCGCTGATCGGCGGCGATCTCTACGGCGTGATCGACACCGGTGACGGGGTGCGCGTCCTCATCGGCGACGCCCAGGGCAAGGGCCTGGCCGCATTGGAGATGGCCAGCTACGTCCTGGGCGCGTTCCGCCGGCTCTCCCGCCGACGCCTGCCGCTGACGTCGCTGGCCGCCGCGATGGACGAGGAGTTCCGCACGGAGCTGGCGGAGTCCGCGGCGATGAGCGGCGATCCCCGGCGCACCCGCGGCGGCAGCTACCAGGAGGAGGGCTTCGTGACGGCCCTGCTGCTCGAGATCCCGAAGAGCGACGGCGCCCTGAGCGTATTGAACCTGGGCCACACCGAGCCGTTCCTGATCCGCCAGGGCACCGCCACACCGATCCGGCCCGGCGCCTTCGCGGCCCCCCTCGGCCTCGGCGACCTCTCCGGACCGGCGCCCGCCGCCGACGCCGTGCCCTTCCCGCCGGACGCGACGATCCTGCTGTACACGGACGGCCTGATCGAGGCCCGCAACCGGGCCGGCGAGTTCTATCCCTTCGCCGAGCGGCTCAACCGCCTCGCCGACCTCCATCCCGACGATCTCCTCCGTGCGATCCACGACGACCTACGCCGGTACGTGGGCACCAGACTCTCCGACGACATCGCGATGGTGGCGATCCGACGGAGCGGAGTCCCCTCTCGGGTCGAGTCCGTGGTGGACGAGGCGGGGGGTATGGCCGGCGGCTTCGACCGGAGCCGCCCCGTGGCCGACGCCGGTCGCGGCGGGCTGGAGCGGTCCGCCGACCAGGTGTGAGGTCCCGGGACCTCCGCCCCTGGTGCGCTCCGCGTCGGCGGATGACCGTGGAAATGCAGGGGTTGCCGCGTGCAGCGATCGCCTACCTCGGTTGGAGGAGAGCCATGACGATGACAGCCGGGCCGGCCGGGCGATACATCGTCGCCGGGGTCGACCACTCGCCCGGGGCGCGGTGCGCGGCCGAGTGGGCCGCGTACGAAGCCGAAAGCCGGCGTCTGTCCGTGCACCTTCTGCACGCGCTGGAGCCCGATACGGATGATCAGGGGCGCGCCGCGGAGGAACTGCTCGACGACGTCGCCCGGCAACTGCGCCGCCACCACCCGGCCGTGACCGTCACCACCGGGATCGTGCCCGGGCCGGCGACGTCCGCACTGGTCTTCGCGGCCGGGGGCGGCGCCGAGCTCCTGGTCACCGGCTGCCGCGGCTACGCGTCGGCGTCCGGCATGCCGCCGGGCTCGGTGACCTGCGCCCTGGCGGCCCGGTCGCCGCGGCCGTTCGTCGTGGTGCGCGATCAGCCCACCGACCCCGACCGCGGGGACATCGTGCTCGGCGTCGGACCGCGGCAGGATCCCGCGGCCGTCCGCTTCGCCCTGCGGCGCGCCGCGCGGCAGGACTCGCGCGTCTTCGCGGTGCGGGCCTGGCAGCCCGCCGGGCGCAGCTGCGAGGGAGCACGGCCGCCCGGCTCCGAGGCCGTGGATCGCGCGCAGGGCGAGGACGTGATGCGGCTGCTCGACGCGGAGCGCGGCACTACCCCGGGGTGCGGGCCATCGTCGAGACGGCCTGCGACGCGCCCGCGCCGGCCCTGCTGCTCGCGGCGAAGGACGCGCAGATGCTGGTGCTCGGCGCGCACGGCCGGTCCGGCGGCGTGCCCAGGGTCGGCTCGACGGTCTACGAGATGCTCGTGCACTGCCCGGTCCCGGTCGCGATCGTGCCTTCGGCGGCCTGAGGCGCGTCAGGGTGCTTCGAAAGCGTCAGGGGCGCTCGAAACGCGTGCGGCGGCCGACGACGGCTCCTGCCAGCTCGTCCAGGCTCTCGCCGGAGGCGTAGGCGCGGGCGCGCAGCAGTGCGGAGGCGTCCTCGAGCCCGCAGCCGAGCTGCTCCGCGATGACGCCCGTCGCCTGGTTGACCAGTGATCGCCGGCCCGCGTCCACGAGCTGCGACCAGTCGCCCATCTCCCGCCGGACGTCGGGCAGCACCAGGTGGAACAGGGCGTCGGCGAGCTCACGCAGTCCCGGGAGGTCGGTCGCGCCGCCGACGACGGGCGGATCGAGGACGGTCAGCGTGCCCGAGGCCGATCCGGGGAGCACGACCGGGACCGCCACCAGCCGATGGACGCCGAGGCCGGTGGCCGCGGAACCGAAGGCGGGCCAGTCCGTGTCGAGCTCCGCATCCGTCGCGGCCACCATCCGTCCCTCCACGGCGCTGGTCAGGGTCGGCCCTTCGCCGCAGACGAACTCCAGGTCCTGCACCGCCTTCGTGCGCTCGTCGGAGACGGCGCACAGCAGTTCCTCGAACGCCGTGCCGAACAGGGTCAGCGCGGCTCCGCGGGCCTTCGCGACCCCCGCCACCGCCGTCATGAAAAGGGCGGTGGGGCTCAGCGGTGCCGAATCGCCGAGCATCGCGACCAGCCTGGCCGCGAAGGCCGAGTGCATCGCGGCCGCCGCGTCGTGCCTCGCGGCCACCTTCCGGTGGGTCCCGGCCATCCGCAGGTGCAGCGTGCGCTGTGCCGCGGAGCCGACGTCCGCCTGCCGCTCGTGCCGCTCGCCGATCCCGGCGGCGCGCCTGGCCCTCGCGCGTTCCAGGGAAGCGCGGCCGAGCGCCTGCCGCAGCAGCGCTTGCGACGAGTCGTCGGGCATATCGGCAGCGTAGTCCCCGGCAGCGGCGGAGTCACCAGGTGCGGGCGCGCGCCACGGCCGGCCGTCACGCCGCGACGCGGCGGCCGATCTCTCCGGCCAGCACCTCCAGGGGGAGGATCGCGTCGGGCTCGCAGCGCGAGACGGCCGCGTCCGGCATGCCGCGGACCGCGGCCGTATCCGGGTCCTCGACGAGCACGGTCCCGCCGTGCTGCTTGATCGCGGCGGCGCCGGCCGAGCCGTCCCGGCCGGCGCCGGTGAGCACGCACGCGATCGCGCCGGATCCGTACACGGCGGCCACCGAATCGAACAGCCGGTCGGCGGACGGGCGCACGTAGTTGACCGGCTCGGAGTCGGCGAGGCGCACGGTGCCGTCGGACGCGGCGAGCAGGTGACTGCCCGGCGGGGCCACATACACCACACCCGGTTCGATCCGCTCGCCGTCCTCGGCGAGCCGGACCGGCAGCGCGCTGCTGCGGCCGAGGACCTGGGCGACGGAGGTGGGGTACTTCGGCGAGAGGTGCTGGACGACGAGCACGGGCATCGGGAATCCGGCCGGAAGCTCGGCGAGCAGCGTGCGGAGCGCGGCGATCCCGCCTGCCGACGCCGCGAGCGCGAGCACCCGTCGGCCGCCTCCGGCGTTTCCGACGCCTGTCACCGAACCAGCGTAACCGCTGGAGGTTGCGCCGAGCTCATCCGCGCGTGTCGACACCATCGTCCGGAGCCTCCTCGTCGATCCTGCGCATCGTCGCGCCGAGAGAGTCGATCGCCGCCTGCAGATGCCGCATCGCCTGACCGCGCACGGCGGTCTCGATCAGGAGCGTCGCGAGTATCCCCGCCAGCCTCAACCGCTCCGCCGAGAGCCGGACGGCCCGCCGCTGGCAGAGCAGCATCGCTCCCGGATGCTCGCCGTCGTCTGCGGGGATTGCGATGACGCCGGCGCCTCCGCTGGCGCGCAACGCGTCGGCGTAGGCCGGCCAGCGCTTGTCGTGCTGCCCCAAGGCGAAGCGCACGATCTCGCCGCTGTCCAGGCTCACGGCAGCGGGCCCGGGCGCGCCGCCGGCTTCAAGGGCGCACAGCCCGTACACGGATTCGTCGGACGCCAGCGCGACGGAGTCGAGAGCGCCGTCATGGGCCAGCAGCACACCGACACCGTCGACGCCGAGCACGCGTGCGACCCCGGCAGCGTGGGTGTCGGCACGGAACCCGGGCGGTCGTCGCACGACCGTCGGATCCGGCACGGCGCCACTCGTCATGCCGCCAAGCTAGCCGGGCGTCGGCGGGCCCAATAGGGCCTCAAGTCACACGAGTCGGAATCCGGTAACCATTCGGGGCACGATGCACAGGACCTCGTCCGTGGCCGGCTCGAACCACGGCGCGCACAGCCGGAGGTAGCGCTCCCTCATCTCCGGCTCGGTCACCGGCGCGGCCCGGCCGACCACGGAGACGCTCCATCCCAGGCGGGTATCGACGTCGATCGAGTCGGCCTGGTAGGCGACGACGGAGCCGCCGGCGTCCGTCCCGCAGATCGCGGACAGGGTGCCTCGGGTGTCCGTCCGGAAGATGACCAGCCCGTGCGCGAGGATGTGGTTGACCGTCCGGATCGCGGGCAGCGCGTCGAGGGTGAACACGACCCGGCCGAACTGCACACTGCCGAGCATCCGCAGCGCCTCGCCCGAGTCGAGTTCCGCGAGCCGGCGCAGTGCCGCCGGGTCCGAGGCGCCGCGATCACCGTCCCGCCGGATGCCCTGCGGCGTGACGCCGCGGCCGCCTGCCCTGGAGCCCTGTTCGCTCAATGTCGATTCCGATCGTGTGGACCGCGCTCGAGGGGAGGCGGCGAGCGAGCCGCGGCCGAGACGCGGGATACATCTAACCCGAATACCCGCCAAGCCATCCAGCATCCACACCTTCGCCTGTCCTGCCTAGGGCCGAAAGTCCTGTAGCGCGCTGGCTACTCCGGGTGCCGGGACGTATGCTGGAGGCGCTTTCCAACCAGGGCTAGCCGGAGCACGAACAGCTCCGCGCCCGAAGGTCTGCTGTCCCGGACCCCGACAGTCGGCGATCACGCAATCAGACGCCTACGACTGTGCGAGGTCCACCGTGCACACCGACCACATCTCCGGCCTTGTCCAAAGCGGTCGCGGCGCCGCGGCCGCGCAGTCGACGGGCGATCTCACCGGGCCGTCCCCGGAGTCCGCGCGGCACGTGCTGGTGGAGACACTGCTGCGGATCGGGCTCGACCTGCACGTCGCGCTCGAAGCCTCGACCCGGGCGCCGGTGACCCGCCACCTGCACAGCGCGGTGGCCCACACGGACGAGGCGCTCCGGCTGGCGCGCCTGGCCGCGCTCGAGCACGCGAGTGCCGCGGAGACCGCCCCCAGCCGGCCGCATGCGCACTAGACTCCGGACCCGGGCCGGACACACCGCGACAGGGCTAAGGAGCTTCCGCGATGGCCGAAGTCGACCAGTCGGTATTGCGCGCACTGCTCGACCTGACGGATCTCGAGTCGGGGCACGACGTGACCGCCGCGCTCCTCGAACGCCTCGCGCATCGCGCCGTCTCCCTGCTGCCCGCCGCATGCTGCGCCGTGGCGGCCGCGGACGAGGACGGCGAGCTCAGCCTCCTGCGCTGCTCCGACGGCGTCGGCTGGACGCTCGGCCTCGCGCAGATCGAGAACCGGTCGGGGCCGCTCGTCGACTGCTACCGCCGCGGGGTGCCGGTGCAGTGCCCCGACATCCTCTCCGCCCCGGCGTGGCCGCAGCTCGCCGCGGCGGCGTCGGCGGCCGGCATCCGGGCGTTCTCCGCCGTCCCGCTGCGCCGCCACGACCGCGTGCTCGGCGCGGCCTGCGTGATGCGCGCCGACCCCGGCGACGACCGGCCTGAGGAGCTCGCGCTCGCCCAGGCGATGGCGGACAGCACCGCCGTCGGCCTGCTCCGGGCCGAGGCCGCCCGTGACGACGGTCGTGCCGTCGACCGCTGGCGCAGCGCCCTGAGCCGGCAGATCACGATCGACCAGGCCCGCGGGATCGTGGCGCAGCGGCACGGCATCACCGTGGACGCGGCGGCACGGCTGCTCGAACAGCAGGCCGAGACGCAGGGGGTCGACCCCGGCGACCTCGCCGAGCGGATCGTGCAAGGCCTCGCGCTCTGGCACCGGGCGAAGTGAGCGGATCCGGCCGGCTCTCGCGCGCGACCCGCGTCAGCGCGGCCTCGCGAGGTCCTTCGGCACCTCGGCGACACCGTCGACGATGGCGCGTGCCACGTCGTGCAGCCGCAGGCCGCGCCTGCGGGCGACGGACCGCAGCAGCTCGAAGGCCTCGTCGATCGTCCGGCCGTGCCGCTCCGCGAGGATCCCCTTGGCCTGCTCGATCGGGACCCGCGACGCGATACCCCGCTGGAGCTGGGCGACCTCGACCGCGCTCTCCTGCCGGCGGCGCTGGAAGTAGAGACCGGTCGCCACGGCCTCGGCGAGCGCCGGCGCGAGCCGTGCGGCCTCGGAGTCCGGGAATCCGGGGTCGCCCGAATAAACGGTCATCGCTCCCAGCCGGTCGTCCAGGGAGAGCAACGGAACGCTCAGCACGGAGCAGTATCCGGCCTGGGACGCGGCCCGGGCCCAGTCGGGCCACCGCGCGCCGTCCGAGACCGTGTCGGGGCAGCGGACCGCGACCTCGGCGGCGGCGCAGTCCACGCTCGGGCCGAGCCCTGCGCGGATCTCCGCGGCGGCGAGCTGCTCGACGCCCTCGCCCCAGGCGGCACCGCACTCGAGCCGTCCCTCTTCGGACGCCAGCAGGAGGGCCACTCCCGGCGCGCCGAGCACGCGGGAGCACTCGGCCGCGAAGTAGCGCAGGTGCCCGTCGAGGTCGTGCACCGCCTCCGCGGTGTCGGCACCGTCGTTGAGCAGGTCGTACACCTGCCTGGAGTCCAAGACCCGGCCCCTTTCCGTCCCGCACGTCGCCGGCGCGCCGCATACGCAGGTCCGCACGCGCGGCCGGCACGGGTGCCAATGGCTGAATACTGGGCGAAAATACCCGCGCGCCGGGCCGCGCGGCTAGGGCCGTTCGGCCCTTCCGCCGCCTCAGTCCTCCGCCTGGACCTGCTCCATGAGCAGCACGACGCCGCCGTCCTGGTCAAGCGGCGAGCAGGCGATCGAGCACAGGATGCGCCGCCCGATCCGGTTGACCGCAGACAGGTGGACCGGGCCGATCCGGCGCCCCGTGCCGCGGCACTCCTGGACCGCCTCCTGGAGCTGCGCGGTCGGCAGCCCGAAGTCGAGCCCGAAGAACGGCTGGCCGTCCACCTCGGCCGTCCGCAGGCCCCAGAGGTCCTCCGCGCCGCGGTTCCAGCTGCGCACCCTCAGCTCGCCGTCCAGCACCACGACCCCGGCCGCGATGCTGGTCAGCACCCCGGCGAGGAACGCGTGCGCCTCGTCGAGCTCCGCGGTGCGCGAACGCAGCTCCTCGTTCATCGTCTGGAGCTCCTCGTTGCCGGATTCGAGCTCCTCGTTGGTGGTCTCCAGCTCCTCGTTGGTCGACTGGAGCTCCTCGTTGGTGGTCTCCAGCTCCTCGATGCTCGACTGGAGCTCCTCGTTGGTGGTCTCCAGCTCCTCGTTCGTCGACTGCAGCGCCTCGTACGCCGATTCGAGGTCCTGCCGGATCCGCTGGAGCTCGTGCTGGAGCCGGGTGGCGACGGTGGTGTCGAGGAAGCTGAGCGCGACCCCGACCCGCTCGCCGTCCGGGCTGAACAGCGGCTGAATGTTGATATCAAGAAACTGGCTCTCGCCGCCGGCCGTCGGCCGCTCCACCGCCGCCACCCGCACCGTGCGGCCCTCGTCCGCGGCCTGCTCGATCAGGGAGCGGAGTTCGACCGGGCGATAGGACAGCTCCAGGTCCTGGAACGGACGGTTCACGTCGGCCGGCGTCAGGCCGAACAGGGTGCGCGCCTGGTTGTTGAAGATCACCACGGCCCCCTCCTCGTCGAGCGCGATCAGTGCGTGCGGCGAGGTGTCGAGCGCGAGGTCGCGTACGAGGCGCTTGCGGCCGACGTCGCGCACGTCCCGCCCGAGCGCGACCTCGAGGCGGGGCAGCACCGCGGTGTGCGGCAGCGGGGTGTTTCCGATCCGGCGTCGGAAGAGCCGGTGCCGCATGCTGTCGACCTGGAAGCGCTCGCCCTCGGACAGCAGCATCTCCGCCTTGCCGAGGAAGAGGTAGCCGCCGGGCCGCAGCGCGAAGTGGAAGCGCTCGATGATCTGCGACTGCGCCTCCATGTTGAAGTACATCAGGGTGTTCCGGCACACCAGCAGATCGAGGCGCGAGATCGGCGCGTCCCTGGTGATGTCGTGACGCCCGAAGATCACCCGCCGCCGCAGGTCGGCGCGGAACGCGTGGTTTCCCCCGGCCGTCTCGAAGTACCGCTCGCGCAGTTCCGGCGCGAGCGCCTCGAGCGCCCGGTGCGGGTAGACGCCGCCGCGCGCCTCGCGCAGCGCCTCCTCGTCCACATCGGTGCCGTAGATCTTGAGCCGGCGTGCGCACTCCTCGAGCCCGATCGCCTCGGCGAACAGGATGGCCAGCGTGTAGGCCTCCTCGCCGGTGGAGCAGCCCGCGCTCCAGATCCGGATCTCGTCGTCGGGCGCCTTGTCGGCGAGGATCTGCGGGAGCGCCTCGGCGGCCAGGTACGCCCAGGACTCGCTGTCCCTGAAGAACCCCGTGACATTGATCAGGATGGTGTTGAAGAGCTCGTTGAACTCCTCCGGATCCGTCTCGAGCACGTCGCGGTAGTCGCCGTACGCCGCCGTGCCGACGTCCGCCATCCGCTTCCTGATGCGCCGGGCCAGCGAGGTCCGCTTGTAGCCGGTGAAGTCGAAGCCCCGGGCGTCGCGGAGGTAGCCGAGCAGATCCTCGAGCTCCCGCTCCGGTGCCGCCGGGTCAGCGGGCGCGGACATGGTCTCCCCCCAGGTCGTGCGGGTCTCCGAGGCCGCGGTCTCTCATTCGGCCAGCGTAGCGGACCCGGAGCTGAGCGTGTGCGCAGTGCGCTCCATGCCGCGATGCAAGCCGTTCCCGCACTCGTCCCGCGCTCATCCTGCACTCGTCCTGCACTCGTCCCGCGCCCGTCCTGCTCGCGACGGATCGCGAGCAGGACGGTCACTCCTTCAGTGCTCCTGGGCGGCGGCATCGTCGAACCGCCGTCGAGCCCTGGCGCTATGCACGGACCCGCAGCCCGCGTCAGTCCTGGTCGGCCGAGGCCGAGGGGCACAGCACGAGTTGGTGGACGTCGAGGTAGCCGGAGGCGAAGCCGGCTTCGGAGTAGGCGAGGTAGAGCCGCCAGGTGCGGCGGAAGGTCTCGTCGAAGCCCAGGGCGCCGAGCCCACCCGCGTTGGCCTCGAACCGCCGGCTCCACAGCGCGAGCGTGTGCGCGTAGTGCCGGCCGAAGGACAGGTCGTCGGCCACCCGCAGGCCGACGCGAGCGGCGTTGTCCTTGATCGCGGTCATCGAGGGGATCAGGCCGCCGGGGAAGATGTACTTGGTGATCCAGGTCTGCGTCCGGGCGGTGGCGTTCATCCGGGCGTGCGGCATGGTGATCGCCTGCAGGCCGATCCGCCCGCCGGGGTTGAGGAACCCGGCCAGCGCACCGAAGTAGGTGGGCCAGTGCTCGCGGCCGACCGCCTCGATCATCTCCACGCTCAGGACGGCGTCGAACCTGCCCTCGGTGTCCCGGTAGTCGCACAACCGCGCCTGCACCCGATCGGCCACGCCCTCCGCCTGCGCGCGTTCTCGCGTGAACGCGAGCTGCCGCTCGGACAGCGTGATCGTGTGCACCCGGGCGCCGCGGGTGGCGGCACGGACGGCCAGTTCGCCCCAGCCGCTGCCGATCTCCAGCACGTCCGTGCCGGGGCCGACGCCGGTCAGGTCGAGCAGCCGGTCGATCTTGCGCTGCTGGGCCACGCGGAGTTGCTCGACGCCAGGCGCGCCGTCGTGCATTTCCTGCAGCGCGAGTTCGTGGCGCGGCGCGGCGGCCCGCTGCTGCGGGCTCTGCGCCGAGTCGCGGTCGAACAGCGCGGAGGAGTAGGTCATCGTGGGGTCCAGGAACAGCGCGAACATCTCGTTCGACAGGTCGTAGTGCCGGGAGATGTTGTCCCGGGCGTCGTTCGAGGTCTGGTTCTCGGTGCGCGGGCGGCGCACCACGTGCAGGCGGCGCAGACTCTGCAGGGGCGCGGGTACCAGGGTTTCGATGTGCGCTGCGAACACCGCCAGCAACCGGGCCAGGTCGTCCGAGTCCCACTCGCCCGCCTGGTAGGACTCGCCGAAACCGATCAGCCCGCTCGCCCCGATCCTGCGGTAGAGGGCCTGCGGCCGGTGCACCGTCATCTCCGGATCGCCGGCCGAGCCCGCGCCGAGCACGGTCCCGTCGAGCAGCCGCAGGCGCACCGGCAGGTCGCGCACCGCGGACCGCACCACCCTCGCCGCCACCGCCCCGCGCAGCCGCGCCCGCGGCTCGGTGAACACATCCGGCCAGCGCCCGACATCGCGGGAAGCGGCCGCCGCCGCCCGGGTATCAACGTGGATTGCCATGACTCAGGACCTTCTCCCTAGCGTCGCGGACGGTGGTGCCGCGATCATTCGTCACCGTTCGGAACACAGAGGCCGCCGGATGGGTGCATTCCCCAGGCGTCGCGGACGGCGGTGCCGCGATCACTCGTCACCGCTCGGAACACGGAGGCCGCCGGATGGGTGCATTCCTGCATTACCCAGGCGGCGCGAACGGTGGTGCCGCGATCACTCGGTGCCGCGATCATCCGTCACCGTTCGGAACACGGAGGCCGCCGGATGGGTGCGCGCACGGCTGCCGTCGCCGGAAGATCCGTGGCGCGGGCGACGCCGCCCGCCGCCCAGCCGGCACCCGGGGACCACTTCGCGACCGAGGAGTGCTTCGGATTGCCCCCTGACGATGTGGGATTCCCCACTCAATCCGTCTCGGCGAGCGGCCCGAATGGCCTCCCGTAAGAGTTCGGATTCCCTTCGCTGAGGAGTGACCCACCCATGATCGCCACTCGCACGTCCCGCCGTCTGGTCCCCGCCGCCGTAGCCGCGATCGCGCTCAGCGCGGGCCTGGCCGCGTGCAGCTCGAGCGGTTCGAGCACAACCGCCTCGTCCAGCTCCAGCGCCCCGATGACCTCCAGCGCGCCCATGACGTCCTCGGCGGCCTCCGCCGGCGGAGCAGCCGGCACCGACTTCGGCTCCGCGTGCTCCGCGGTGCCGAGCTCGGGCGCGGGCAGCTTCTCCGGCATGGCCCAGGCCCCGGTGGCCACCGCCGCCTCGAACAACCCGGTCCTGTCCACGTTGGTGAGCGCGGTCAAGCAGGCCGGCCTGGTCGACACGCTCAACAGCGCGCAGGGCATCACGGTCTTCGCCCCGGCGAACGCGGCGTTCCAGAAGATCCCGTCCGCCACGCTCGCCTCGGTGCTGGCGAACAAGGCCGAGCTCACCAAGATCCTGACCTACCACGTCGTGGCCGGGCAGCTGACCCCGGCCGAGCTGGCCGGCACCCACAAGACGCTCGAGGGCGGCAGCATCACCGTGGCCGGCAGCGGCGAGTCCTTCACCGTGACCGGCGGCTCGTCCTCGAACACGGCCAACGTGATCTGCGGCAACGTGCAGACCGCCAACGCGACCGTGTACATCATCGACAGCGTCCTGATGCCGGCCGGCTGACCCGCCACGCCTTCGGCCCTGAGGCAAGGGGCCACCGAAATCGCCGGACTGGCCGGCGGCGGGCGACGGCGTCCGCCGCCGGCTCAGTCGGGGATGACCGGGATGATCAGGTGGGACCGGTGGTCCGGCCCCGTATGCAGGGTGAGGGTGCCGGCGTAGACGTCGTCCGGCCGGGTCGACGGGTCGTTGTGCAGGAACGGCCCGGAGCCGGTGAAGGCGACCCGGAGGTCGGGGTGGGCCGCGGCCGCCTCGACCGCGGGTGGATGGACGTAGTCGTGCGCCTGCACGTCGAGGGCGAGTGTGTAGCCTGCGGGCAGGTTCAGGCTGGTCGGCAGGATCTCGACGTCCACCGCGTAGATCGTGCCCGGCTCCAGCGGCTCGGCGCGGTCATGGGGGTGGACGGGCAGGAACGGCCGGGACTGCTCGGGATCGAGTGCGCGGTGGGAGGCGCGCAGCCAGCCCTGGCTGATCGGCACGTGCGGATCGTTGGCCCCGAGGAAGGTGATCTCCGAGCCGTCGGGGCGGAAAGCGCGCAGAACGAGGAACAGGTCCGCGTCAGGCGTCGAGGATTCGATGTACAAGCGCGCCGCGACCGGTCCGGCCACGTCCAGGTCTTCCGGCAGGAGGTAGGCGAACCAGGCCCGGCCCTGCTTTCCCGTGTAGGACGTCGATGCGCGCCCGGTGCTCGGTGCCGGGCTCATGGAGCCGTCCGCGGCATCGAGGTAGAGCTTCGTCCACCGCGTCTCGGGAAGCGGCCAGTCGCTCGAGGCATGCTCGCCGACTCGGCCGTCCGGGTGACGGGTCCTCAGGTGCACGCGAGGCTGCTTGTCCCAGCCGGTGTCCTCGCCCTTGAGGAAGTGGCCGAGGAATCGCTTCTGCAGGTCCAGTCCGTACTGCGCGTAGAAGAGCGAGAAGTGCGTCTCGTCGTGCATCGCGAGCCACTTCTCCGCGGAGCCGGCGAGCTCGAACCCGCGCGTGTTGCCGCGCAGATGCAGGCCGAGCCCGCCCCAGTTGCCCGCGGAGAGCACCGCCGCGGTGATGCGAGACAGATCGCGCGTGCGCGCGCGGTGGTAGTCGTCGATCAGCGGATGGCTTCGGTCCACGGCCACGAGATCGACTCGGTTCGCGGCGAGTTGCTCGGCGGTGAGCGTCTCATCGCCGCAGACCAACTGCCCGGTGATCGGGTTGCGCCCGCCCCGCTCGCCGAGACCGTGCTGCGCGCCGCCTGCGATCGCGCCGTACCAGAAGCGCTCGAAGGTCGTGTAGATGCCGCCGTGGTAGATGACGTCGCGGTACCAGTCCGCCGCGCCCTCCCACGCGACCAGCGCGGCCAGGTGCGGCGGCTGGAGCGTGGCGACCTGCCAGGCGTTCATCGCGAAGTAGGAGATGCCGTTCAGGCCGACCTTCCCGTTGCTCCACGGCTGCGTACCGGCCCACTCGATGCACTCGTACATGTCACGGATCTCGCGCTCGGAAAGCGGGTCCAGGAAGCCCGGCGAACGGCCGGAGCCGCGGGAGTCGACGCGTACCAGGGCGTAGCCGTCCGGAACCCACTTGTCCGGGTCGACGAGTTCGAACACCTGGAAGGCCTCACTCGTGCCCTCGGTGATGTCCGGATGCATCGCGACCATGGTCCGATACGACTCGGCCTGGTAGACCTGAAACGGCTTTCCCTTGCCGTACGGGCCGTACGTGAGGATGACGGGGTAGTTGCCCGGTGCGGTCGGGCGGAAGACGTCGGCTCGCAGCACGTTCCCGTCGTCGACCGCGATCGGCACGTCCCACTCGACGGTCATGTCGCCGACGACGTCGATGCGGAACGGCCCGTCCGGCCTCGTGTGCTTGATCATCGTGGAGGTTCCGTTTCACTTCGCGGCGAAGTACGCCGGCCGATCGAGATCCGTCAGCAGGTCGGGTCCGGCCGGGCTCCAGCCGAGCTCCTTCCTGGTCAGCTCGCTCGAAACGTGGTTGTCCCGGGCCACGAAGGCGGCGAGCCAACCGAAGTGGCCTGCCGCCTCCTCGTTCGTCAGCGACTTCGCCGGCACGTCCAGTCGCTTGGAGATCAGCTGCGCGATCGAACGCATGGAGACCCCCTCCTCCGCGACGGCGTGGTAGCGCGAACCGGCCGAGCCGTCCTCGAGCGCCAGCCGGAACAGGCGCGCGACGTCCTGCTTGTGCGCCGCCGGCCACCGGTTCGCACCCTGACCGACGTAGGCTGCGACGCCCTTCTTCCTGGCGGCCGCGATGAGCCGGGGAATCATCGCCTTGTCGCCGTCCCCGTGCACCGTCGGCGGAATGCGCACCACCGAGGCGCGCACGCCCTGCGAGGCGAGCGCCAGGGTCGCCACCTCAGAGCCGATCCGCGCCGCGCCCGGCGATGTGGGATCCGGCGCCTCCAGCTCGGTCACCGGATGCCCGGTGGCGAGTGTCATCGTCGGGAACGCCACGACGAGCGGACCGCCCGAGGACTTGAGCACGGACCCGAATACGTCGATCGCCCTCCGATCCGCGCCCGCGCCCGCCGCGGCGAACCGCGTCGTGATGCCGCGCGGACTGCCTCCCAGCAGGACCCCGAGCCGGGTGCCGAGCGACATGTGCCCCATCCCGTGGAGATACGCCAGGTGGATCACGCCATCCGCCTGCGCAGCTCCGCGCTGCAGGCTGCCCGGATTCGCCAGGTCACCCCGAAGCACCTCGGCTCCGGTCGCGGCGAGCCGCGCGGCGCCGTCCTCCGTGCGGGCCATGCCGAGCACATCGTGCCCGTGCTCCTGCAACTCCCCCACCAGGGCCGTACCGATGTATCCGCTCGCGCCAGTCACGAAGACACGCATGGGGAACTCCTCCTCGATTGCCCGGTAGGCGGCGCCTCCCGGGCGACGAAGCCGTCGGCGGCTGCCGAGCAGCCGTGACGACACCTGATGTCATCACGATACCCGTGATGACACTGAATGTCATCCAGCTCGTGAGCTGGCGCTTCGCCTCTCTTCACAGTTCAAGAACCCTTTGGCGGCGGCTCGCGCTCGGCGGAGCCTGGCCGATGACGACCGCCATGACATACAATGTCTATGCCGCGACTCCGCGAACAGGCGCACGTGGCGACGATGGGCACCGGCGAACGTGAGGATTCACCGATGGGACGATGGGAGCCGGACACCCGCGGCCGCCTCGAGCGGGCGGCCATCGAGCTTTACCTTGAGCAGGGCTTCGACCAGACCACCGTGGCCCAGATCACCCATCGCGCCGGGTTGACCACGCGCACGTTCTTCCGCCACTTCGCCGACAAGCGCGACGTGCTCTTCGCGGGTCGGCGGGAGCTCAGCGAGCGCGTCGCCAAGACCATCGCCGCCGCGCCTCCCGCCTGGTCCGCGGCCAGGGCGGGCGCCTCGGGCCTCAACATAGCCGCCGCCGCCCTGCAGCTGCGCCGCGAGGAGGCCAAGGATCGGCGAGCCCTGATCCGGTCCACTCCGGAGCTGCGGGAACGCGAACTGCTCGGGTACGCCGAGATGGCCGAGACGGTCGCCGAGGCGCTGACCGACCGCGGTCTCGAGCAGCGCGCGGCGCGGGTGACCGCGACGGCGCTCCTCGCCGCGTTCCAGGTGGCGTTCGAGTACTGGGGAGACCACCCGGACCGCGAACTGCCCCAACTGGTGAACGAGACGCTCGACGAGCTCAAGAGCATCGCCGGCTCCGACTTCTGAGCGGTCAGCGCCGTGCGGTCCGAACCGAGCGCTCCAAACAGCACGCGATGACATTCAGCGTCATCGTCATGACAGGCTTATGACATCAGACCTCATCGGGCCGCCGCGATTGCCGCGGCGTCGGCCCGTGATCCCGCCCCTCAACCGGCGGTCGTGGCGAGTCCGGTGAGCAGCAGGTCCACCATGCGGCGGGACCGGTAGTCGGGAAAGGTATCGACGCCGATGCACAGGTTGCCGACGGCGAGCATGAGGTCATAGGCCCTCACATCGGCGCATATCGCACCGGCGGCGGCGGACGCTTTCAACAACCGGTCGAGCACGGGCAGCAGACGTTCGACGAACTCGTTGTGCAGGCTCTCGAATCCGGCCTGGTCCGAGTGCATCGCCTCGGCGAGACCGTGCTTGGTGACCAGGAAATCGGCGAAGTGGTGAACCCACCGGCGCAGCGCCTCGTACGGTTTGTCGTCGGCCGGCGCCTCCATGGGGGCCGCGGCGGCGAGGGCGTCGACCTGGTGCCTGAAGACCGCCACCACCAAGTCCGCCCGAGTGGGGAAGTGGCGGTAGATGGTGGCGACCCCGAGGCCCGCTTCGGCGGCGATCTCCCGCACGGGTGCATCGACTCCCGAACGCACGAACACGGCTGCCGCGGCGTCGAGCAGCGTCTGCTCGTTTCGGCGCACGTCGGACCGCTTGTGGCCCGCCGGTTCCGCCGGCGTGCCGGCCGTGGCCATCACAAGCACCTCTCCCCTGCAGACCGGAGGACGCTCCGTCCCGTGACTCGGAACAGCACTCCGTATTGCAATGATGCCAGACATCCCGCGATGCCAGACATCCCGCGGCACGCCGCCTGCCGGTCACCCGGGCGGGGTCCCGGTCACTTCGAGTCGATCCTGCCGAGCGGGTCCGTGGCCGCTGCGAGTGCGTCCCGTGCCGTGGGCCATGCCTGGGCGTCCAGACCGAGCGCGGTGCGCAGGTAGGCCAAGGCCATCTGCCGCACCAGGGCGACGCGCTCGGGGCTCTCGTCGGTGGTGCGGGTGTCGAAGGAACCGTGGATGCCGCCGAGGCCGTGCTCGGCGCCGAAGAGGGTGAGCAGGTCGGTGGCGCCCGGGCTGAGGCGGTAGCCGTCGGTGAACCAGTCGGGGCCGCGGACCGTCAGCGGGGACTGGTCACGGTCGCCGCCGACGATGAGGCTCGGGGTCTTCAGGTCGGCGAAATCGGGGCTCATGAAGGGGAAGTACTGGGCGGCCAGCGGAGACAGGTCGTCACCGCCGGTGCCAGGCAGGCAGAAAAGCACCGCGGCGGTGACGCGCGGGTCGGTCATGCTCTCGCCCACACTGCCGTCGGCGCCCACGACGCGTGCACCCGCCAGCGTGCTCGCCGTCTGCGCGCCCCAGGAGTGTCCGGCGACCGCGATGCGGTCGCGGTCGACGCGCCCGGCAAGGCCGGGCACCTCGGCCTCGATCGTGTCCAGGTGGTCCAGGACGCCGATGAGATCGTCCGTCCGGATGCGCCAGATGCGCGGGGTGCGGGGGTCGTCCGGGGCGAGTCCGAGGGAGTCGAGGTGGGTGGGCTGCACCACGACGAAGCCGTGCGCGGCCCAGAACTCGGCCAGCGGCGCGTAGTCATCCATGGTCAGCGTCATGCCGTGGGAGAAGACGACGACCGGCAGGCCGCCGCCGCTCGTCGGCGCGGTGACGCGCACCTCGAGGTCCTGGCCACGGCCGGGAACGGTGAGGGAGACGGGCCGCACCGAGATGATCGGAGCGCTCGCGGGGAGTTCGGGGTCTGCGGATGCAAAAGCACTCATCGTGATGGCTTTCCTTAGCTGGGCAGGGCCGGGCGAGAGGCGAACGATCCCGGCGCGAGCAAAACGGATCGTCGTTCCGTTCACAACCATACGGAACGGCGATCCGTTTCACAAGGGGCCACGGCCACTCAGTCACGTCGGCGCGGCTCAGGCGGCGGCTCAAACGGCGCGGCTCAGTCGGCGGCGCGGTTAAGTCGGCGGCTTAGTCGGCGCGGCTCAACCGGCGGCTCGGCCCGCGCTCAGTCGGCGCGGCTCAGTCGGTGGCTCAATCGGCGCGGCTCAGGCGGCGGCTCAATTGGCGTAGCTCAGTCGGCGCGGCTCAGTCGGCGGCGCGTGGGAGGTCGATCCGGACGAGAGCGCCGCCGCCGGGTGCCTCGTGGATGGCGATGGACCCGCGGTGCGCGGCGGCGATCTCCTGTGCGATCGCCAGGCCGAGACCGGTGGTGCCGCTTCCGCGCTCGCGGCTCGCGTCCAGTCGGACGAAGCGGCCGAAGACGCGTTCGCGCTCCTCGGCCGGGATGCCGGGGCCGTCGTCGGCGATCTCGATCCGGACGGTGCCGGGCACGGAGGTGTCGATGCTGAGCTTTACGCGCTCGCGAGCGTGGCGGACCGCGTTGTCGAGGATGTTGCGCACCATCCGCTCCAGCTGCTCCGGATCGCCGAGCACGTAGACATCCGACCCCGCCGTGGTCGCCCCGTCAGGCGCCTCGGACGCCGCATCGGACGCCTCGGTCGCCGCATCGGACGCCTCGGACGCGGCATCGGACGCCTGGGGCGCGGCTTCGCGGAACTCGATGCGAATGCCGGAGGCGGGGGTCGAGACTCGCAGTTCCCGGAGCAGCGGCTCGATCGCGACGCGGCTGGGTGTCTGCACCAGAAGCCGATCGTCGCTGCGGGCCAGCAGCAGCAACTGCTGCACCAGGCTTTCGAGCCGCTCGGACTGGCGCGCGGCACGCTGCGCGATCTGGACCCACGGAGCGCGGTCCGGATGGGCGAGGCCGACTTCGAGGGCGGTGCGGATCGCCGCCAGCGGGGTGCGCAGCTCGTGCGACGCGTCCGCGACGAAGCGGCGCTGCCGTGTCGCCGAGTCCTCCAGGCGGGCGAGCATGCCGTTCATCGTGCGGGCGAGCTCGCCGATCTCGTCGCGGGCGGCGGGCTCCGGCACGCGCTGCGAGAGATCGGCCGCGCCGATCTCGGTGACCGTGCGGCGGATCCTCTCCACCGGGCGCAGCGCGCGGCCCACCACGAGCCAGACGGTGGCGCAGGCGAGCAGCAGGATCACCGGGACCCCCACCAGCAGCAGCCGGCCGAACGTCTCGTTGATCTGGTTGAGCGCGTCCGAGGTCGTCAGCGTGATGATGGTCACCGGGTGCCCGTCGACGACGGCGCGGGTTCCGGCCACGCGCACCTCGCCGTCGAGATTCGCGCCGGTGCCGGCCTGCCTGACCGGCGCTGCGGCGCCGGCCGGCTGCGCGTAGAGCGCGGGAAGGCCCGACAGGGCGCGGGTCGCGGCCAGAACGTGCACGCCGTCTCCTTCGAGCACCTGGGCCTGGGCCCTGGCGTCCAGCGGCGAAGCCGGGAGCGGGCTCGGCCACGCTCCCGACTGGCCGGACTGCTCGATCTGCGCGGCATAGGTGCGCAGCTCGTCGTCGGCGGTCCGGTGCGCCGAACCGACCTGGACCAGGTACATGATCACGAGGCCGAGTGCGACGGCGGCCGTGAGCGCCACGCCCGCCACCGCGGTCACCCGGGTGCGTACGGTCACTGCTCCTCCTCGCGGATCACGTATCCCTGGCCGCGCACCGTCTCGATCACCGGAGGCCCTCCGCCGGCCTCGACCTTTCGCCGCAGCCGGTGGACTTGGACCTCGACGGCGGACGGGTTGCCCTCGAAGCCGACGTCCCAGCAGTGCTCGAGCAGCTCCAGCTTGGACACGACGCGTCCCTTGTGCCGCAGCAGGTGCTCGAGCACGGCGATCTCCCGCAGGCTGAGCTCGAGTTCCCGTCCGTCCCGGGTGACGGTCCGGCCTGCGGTGTCCAGCGCCAGGCCGGCGGCTTCCAGCACCGTCGGCCTGGCGCCGAGCCCGCGCCGGGTCAGGGCCCGCAGGTGGGCGAGGAGCACGGGGTAGGCGAAGGGCTTGGCCAGGTAGTCGTCGGCGCCGGAATCGAGCCCCTCGGCGTGGTCGAGGTCCTCGTCCATGGCGGTGAGCATCAGGATGGGGACCCATCGGCCCTGCTCGCGCAGCCGCCGGCAGACCTGGTAGCCGTCCATTCCGGGCAGCATCACGTCCAGGATGATCACGTCGGGAGAGGTCTCCTGCGCCTTCCACAGACCCTCGACGCCGTCGGCCGCCACGTCCACGACGTAGCCCTCGGCCTCCAGGCCCCAGGCCAGCGACTCCGCCATGTCCTGCTCGTCCTCGACCACCAGCACCCGCATCTACCCAGCATCCCCGATCGGCAGCGGCTCGCGCTCGGGGTCCGCGGCGGCGGACGGCGTGTCGGGACCGATCCGCAGCAGCCGGGCCGCCCATCCGGGCATCCACCAGTTGAGCCGGCCGAAGAGCGAGACCAAGGCCGGCAGCAGCAGCATCCGCACGACGACGGCGTCGAGCAGGACCCCGGCGGCCAGTCCGGCCGCGATCTGCCGCACCGTGACGTCGTTGGCCGTCGAGAGCGATGCGAGCGCGAGGAACAGGATCAGCGCGGCGCTGGTGACCAGCCGCCCGGTGCGCGAGACGCCCTCGATGATCCCCGCCGTCGTCGAGCGCGTGCGCTCATAGCCCTCGCGGACCCGGGAGAGGATGAAGACCTCGTAGTCCATCGACACCCCGAACAGGAACCCGAAGATCAGCACCGGCGCAAGCGTGTCGATCGCGCCGTAGCTGCGCGCACCCCACAGCGTCTGCATCCCGAAGCCGTGCTGGAAGACGAGCACGAGCAGGCCGTAGGAGGCCGCGACCGAGAGGACGTTGAGCAGCACGGCCTTAGCCGGCAGCAGGATCGACTTCAGGCCGCGCGCCAGCAGCAGGAACGTCACGACCGCGACGACCGCGAACAGGATCGGGAACGCCCCGTACGTGGAATTGGTCAGATCGATGTTGACCGCGCCCTCGCCTCCGACGAGCACGCCGGAGGGTACCGCGTGCCGAATGTCCGCCAAGGAGCTGCCGCCCTGGGAGGTGCCGACCTCGAATCGCGGGATCGCGAAGACCATCGCCGATCCCTGATGCTGCCACGCCGATCCGGTCGGGGCGACGGCGCCGTGCAGGCTCGCCAGCGAGGAGAGCGAGGATGCGACCGCACCCGCGTCCGCGGCATGCGGGACATAGACGGGCACGGTGGTCAACGTGCCCGCGGGGAACCCGTCGGCCTCGAGCGTGTGCAGCCCGTCGGTGTAGCTGCCGCTTGTGGCCAGGTTGGCTGTGGCCGGCAGCCCGATGTCGATGGTGGCGGCGACGCCGGCCAGCACGCCGAGGATGCCCAGGCCCAGCACCGCCGCGAGGATCCGGCGGCGGATGACCAGCTTGGCCCAGCCGGTCCAGAAGCGGCTCGCGGCCCCGGCCGAGCGGCGGCGCGGCCAGTCGACGCGCGGGCCGATCTTGGACAGCAGCGCCGGCAGCAGGGTGAGCGCGACCAGCGTCGCCGTCGACGGGATGAACAGGCCCGAGACGCCGATGCCGCGCACCAGGGAGTTCGGCACCACGATCAGCGCGAACAGGCCGAGTGAGGCGACGAGCCCGCTGAACCACACCGAATGCCCGGCGCGCTTGACGGCGAGGCGGACCGCGTCCGCGTTCTCGTGTCCCGCTGCGCGTTCCTCGCGCCAGCGGGTGACCACCAGCAGCGAGTAGTCGATGGACAGGCCGAGGCCGAGCAACGCCACGATGTACTGGACCGCCGGGTTGAGCGGCGAGGAGGACGGCATCGCGTAGGTCAAGCCATAGATGAGCAGCTGCATCGTGAGCACTGAGATGAGCGCCATGATGATCGGCAACGCCGCCAGCAGCGAGCCGAACACCCAGGCGAGCACGATCAGCGCGCCGAGGGCACCGAAGATCAGCTCGCCCGTCACCGTCGAGTTGCCGCTGGCGGTGTTCCCGGCCTCCAGCGCGCGGAGACTGGTGCCGGACACGCTCAACGAGGGCGCGGCGGCCTTGGCCGCGTGCGTGAGCGCGTCGATCTGATCCGTCGTCATGTCGTCGCCGTCGTGCGGTGGATAGGCGAGCACGACGGTGCTGGTGCTTCCCCGCCCCACCAGCGCCTGCGCGCCGGTCGAGGCGTAGGACACGAGCCGCACTTGCGGATCGGCCTTCTCGATCGCCGCGTCCACCGCGCGCAGCTGGGTCGCGGCGGCCGGGCTGGACACGGTCTCGCCGGACGGCAGACCGAGTGCGAGGACCCCGGGATCCGAGGTCGCGCCGCCGTAGCCGGCGGCGATCTGGACGTCGGCGGTATAGGCCGCGCTGCTGAGATGAGTCCCGCTGACCAGCCGACTCGACACAGTCGGCGCTACGACGATGCCGACCACGGTGATCACCAGCCAGGCGGCCAGCACCATCAGCCGGTGCCTGATCACCCAGGCACTGAGTTTTTCCACCTTCTCCTCCTCAAGACGGTTCGGTTCGATCAGGAGGCTACGGATCGATGCCTTACACGACGCTTACGTCGCGTCGGTGCCCGCGTTGCCGGTCTGGGGGCGTCCATTGACGCTCGACTGGACGCCAAAGCGTGTGCCGGGCGGGCCGATGGGAAAGATCCATCGGCCCGCCCGGCACACGCCGGAGCAGCTGTCGCGGCGGCTACAGGCGAGACCCCGCCTCAACGGGCACCTCGATCGGTGCCGCCGGTCCTTCGATCCGAAGGAGCCTCGCCAGCGGCTGCGGCATCCACCAGTTCCAGCGGCCCATGGCCGCGACGAATGCGGGGACTATCAGTGTCCGTACGATCAGGGCGTCGATGAGGATGCCGGCGCCGATGCCGGTCGCGATGATCTCGACGGTGATGTCGGGGGCGGAGCTGAGCGAGGCGAAGGAGATCGCGAGGATCACGGCGGCGCAGGTGACGAGCCTTCCGGTACGCGCGAGCGAGCCGATCACCGCCTCGTCGGTCGAGCCGGTGCGGTCGTACTCCTCGCGCATGCGGGCCAGGATGAAGACCTCGTAGTCCATGGAGATCCCGAAAAGGAATGCGAAGGCGATGATGGGAATCCAGTTCTGGATGGAGCCGGTAGCCGGCACGCCGTAGATCTGGTTCGAGCCGTGGCCGTTCTGCCAGAACAGCACCAGGAATCCGAAGGACGCGCCGAGCGAGACCACGTTGACGATCACCGCCTTCGCCGCGAGCACGACGGAGCGGAAGCTGCGCACCAGCAGGAGGAAGGTGAGGATCGACAGGATGGCGAGCAGGAGCGGGAAGTTGCCGTAGACCGCGTGGTTGAAGTCGACGTTCTGCGCGGTGTTCCCGCCGACCTCGACGCCCGGCACGCCGGACAGGGCCGAGCGCAGGCGGGCGACGGTCGCGGTCCCGGCCGACGTGTTGCCCTCGTCGGTGGGCACGACGCTGATCAGGGCGGCGCCGCCCTGGCGGAACGAACTCGTGGCCGGCGCGAGCACGGTGTAAACGCCTTGGGTCCGACTGGCGATGGCGGCGACCTGGTCGGCGGCCGCCTGTCCCCCGTGGGTGGTGAGCACCTGGATGGGGAAGACGACCGCGCTCGGCACGCCGGTGGCCTCCAGGCCGTGCAGGGTCCGCGCGGGCACGCCGGTGCCGCCGAGGGAGTCGGCGCGCGCCGGACCGGTGTTGATCGACAGCGCGGGGGCCGCGAGAAGGAGCACGGCGGCGATGCCGACGGCGCCGGCGATCCACTTGCGCCGCACGATCACGCGGGTCCAGGCCGCCCAGGCGCGGCTGTAGGTGGTCGAGCCGCTGCGCACGAACCGGCGTCTGTCCAGGGTCGGGCCGAGGGCGGAGAGAATGATCGGCAGCAGCGTGACGGCCGCGGTGATGGCGGAGAGCGGGATGAGCATGCCGCCGATGCCGATGCCCCGCAGGAACTGAGCCGGCATCACGACGAGGCAGAGCAGGCCGATCGCGACGGTCAGCCCGCTGAGCATCACGGCTCGTCCGGCGGTGGGCGCGGCGGCGATGATCGCCTCCTGGTTCGAGCGCCCGGCTTCGCGTTCCTCGCGCCAGCGGGTGACGAGCAGCAGCGAATAGTCCACGGCGATGCCCAGTCCCATGACCGCGACCAGGTACTGCACCAGGAAGTTGACGCTCATGAGCTGGGTCTGCGCGAACACGAGCAGCAGGCTGACGAGGATCGAGGGGATCGCGATCAGCAGCGGGACGAGCGCGATCGCGGAGCCGAAGACGAACAGCAGGACGACGAGGGCGCCGATGCCGCCGATGAGCGTCTCGACCAGGATTCCCGGGCCCCCGCCGGCGCTCGCGCCGCCGACGGTCTGGAGTTGCTCGAATCCGGTGACCGAGACGGACACTCCGTGCGGGGCGGCGGATTCGAGCGCGCCGGGAATCGCCTCCATGACGCCGGAGCCCGCCGCGACGTCGGGGTTGGGCATGTCGAACAGGGCCCAGGTGGTGCGGCCGTCGGCGGAGACGAGCTTCGGGTCGCCCGTGTTCGCGTAGTCCGCGACAGCCAGATGACCGGCGCGGTTCGCGGCGGCGAACGTGCGTGCGGCGATGGCCTGTCCGGTCGCCGTGCGCATGTTCTCGTTCGCCGGGAGTGTCAGGACCGCGATCGTCGGCTGCTCGTTGCCGTCGATACCGAAGGTCTGCATGATGTGCGCGTTCGCGTCGTAGCCGGCGGTCCCGGGAGTGGCGAGGCTGTGCGAGAGCCGGTTGACGGTGGTGGTCGCCAGTGCGGCCCCGAGGGCCGCCATCAGCAGCCAGGCGAGAACGACCGCGCGCCGATGGTCGAGGCAGTACCGCGTGATCGAGGTCACGTGTCGGCCTTTCAGGGATCGAAGATATTCGGTGATGAGCGGTCAGTGGTGTTTCGGGAACAGCGCGAGGTAGCTTCCGGCATGGCCGGAGAGGGCGATCGCCAGGAGCGCGCCGAGAACGAGCGCGCCCAGAACGAGCGCGCGCCGTGCCGCCGCGCCGGGCACGCGGACACCTGCGCGGCCGAGCAGGTCGGCCGCGGCCTGGCCCACGGCGTCGAGGAAGTGCGGCACGACGTGTGCCACGACGGCCACGAGCCACAGGTAGAAGGTCACCTTGTGCACGTCCAGGGCCAGCGTGTGCAGCGAGTGCGGTCCGTTGTAGGTCAGAATGCCGCTGCCGACGAGGGCTACGGTCAACACGACGATCACGGGACCGAGGACGCGCAGGTACGTGGGCGGGGCGCCGCGTCGCCGGTAGTCCGGATCTCCGCGGTAGTACTTGGCCATGCGCCAGCCGGTGCTGCCTAGCTTGACGAGCACGGGCGGGGCGAGCAGGTAGCCGATGACGACGTGCGCCGTCAGCACGTTGCGCACACCGAGGATCTCGGTGACGATCTCGGCGGCGAACAGCACAAGCAGCAGTACGCCGGTGAGCGCGGTCAGGCGCGCGTTGCCCTCGGTCGGATCGGCACTGTGCTCCGGCCGGGCCAGTTGTCCGGGACCGCTGTGCGTAGGGGTGGTCATCGTGTATCCGCCAATTCAGCGACGGGAACAGGGGCGGGCGCTTGCTCGTCGGGGTACGCCGCGTCGGCACGCGCCTCGAGGCTGCGCATCGATCGTTTGACCAGGAGGCCGACCACGACGGAGAGCGCGATCGAGACGCCCACGCCGATGAATGTCAGCGCACTACCGAGCCCGCTCGCCGCGCCGCCGAGGCCGTAGGCACCGAACGCGATCGCGGGGGCCCACACCAACGCGCCGGCGGCGTTCGCCACGACGAATCCGGGCCGCCTCATCGCGACCATCCCGGCGATGAACGCGGCATACGTGCGTAGGCCGGATATGAACCTCGAGTAGAAGACGACCGTGCCGCCGTGGCGGTCGAAGAGGTATCGGCCGACCTTGAGCCTGCGCGGTGTCAGTCCGACGTGGCGTCCGTAGCGTCGCGCCAACCGCGCTCCGCCGCGTCGGCCGATCCAGTAGCCGATGTTGTCACCGATGACAGCGGCCCCGGCGGCCACGGCCGCGATCACCGCGATGTTCAGCCGGTGCGTGGAGCCCGCGTAGAGCGCCGCCGCGATCAGGGTGGTCTCCCCCGGCATCGGGACGCCCAGGCTCTCGACCGCGATGAAGACGAATACCGCGAGATAGCCGTACGACTGGAGCAAGTGGTTGATCAGTGCCAAGCTCATACGGGCAGGCTAGGAAATAGTTCCTTTCAGAACGCTTACCGCGCTCTTCCGAACAGAGCAGCGCGGCTCCGGCGCGGCGGTTACGCGGTTTACGCAGCGGGTTGAGCCGCGAGGGCGCGCAGGAGCCCGTCGACGGCGAGGTGGGACATGCGCTCGCGGGTGCGGGCGGTGGCGCTGCCCGCGTGCGCTGTGAGGACGACGCGCTCGGTCCGCTCGAGCAGGACAGGGTGGACGCGGGGCTCATGCTCGAACACGTCGAGGGCGGCGCCCGCGATCCTGCCGGCGACCAGCGCCTCTGCGAGCGCCGCCTCGTCGATGAGCGGACCGCGCGAAGTGTTGATCAAGTAGGCGTGCGGCTGCATCATCGCGAGCGCCCTGGCGTCGATGATGTGGTGGGTGTCCTCGGTGAGCGGCGCGTGCAGGCTCACGAAATCCGAGGACTTGAGAAGCTCGGACAGCGGCGCGTGGCGGGCCTCGAGCTGCGCGGGCAGATCGGTGCGCGGTCGCCGCGAGTGATAGAGCACGGACATCCCGAAGGCGGCGGCGCGGCGGCCGACGGCCTGGCCTATGCGTCCCATGCCGACGATTCCGAGCGTCGCCCCCGCGATGTCCGCGCCCATGAGTTCGTCCAGCAGCTTCCAGCCGTGGAAGCCGCCTGAGCGGATGAGCGCGTCGGACTCGGTGATGCGGCGGGCAACGGCCATGAGCAACGCGAAGGTGAGGTCGGCGGTCGCCTCGGTCAGCACGTCCGGGGTGTTGACGACGTGCACGCCGTGGACGCGTGCGGCCTCCAGATCGATGTGGTCCATGCCCGCGGAGACGGTCGCCACGACGCGAAGGCCGGGCTGGGACAGCACGTGCTCGTCCACCCGGTCGGTCAGCTGGCAGACCAAGGCCTGCGCTTCACCGAGCCGCTGGACGATCTCGTCCGAGGTCAGCGGCACCGGGCTGGCCAGGTCCGTCACCTCGAGTCCCGCGGACACCATTTTCGCCGAAGCGCTGCGATGGATGGGCTGGGTGACGAGCACCGCCGGACGGCGCGAGACGGGGGTCATGCGGTGATACGTCCTTCCTCGTGGCCGGTGGCCGCCTCGTCGGCTCCGGCGAGCAGCAGGTCGACGCCGGCGACGGCGTGGCGCCGGAACGTCCGTTCGACGGCGTCGGGGTCGCGGCTGCGCAGCGCCTCGAGGATGTCGCGGTGGCCCTGGATGCGGCGCGCCGCGACGTCGGGGTGCAGGCGCATCGACTCGATCGAGCGGGCACGGCGCTCCTGACCCATGAAACCCACGCTCTGGATCAGTCCGCGCAGTGTGGCGTTGCCCGCGGCCCGTTCGATCTCCTGGTCGAACTCGCGGGCGAGGCGCAGGTACTCGGCGACTGTGCGCACCCGGGCCGAGCCGAGCGCGTCGACGATCGAGGCCATCCGATCCAGCGCCGCCTCGTCGAGCTTGAGGGTGGCGAAGCGCGCTTCGAGGGCGCGCAGTGCGGCGCCGGTGAGAAGCAGTTCGTGAAGGGACTCCGGCGAATGCTCGACGACGCGGAGCTCACGCGCGGAGACCCGTTCGATCAGGCCGTCCTGCTCGAGTCTGCGCAGCGCTTCGCGGACCGGGGTGGGGCTGACGTTCAGGCGGGCGGCCAGTCCGCGCTCGGTCACCCGCTCGCCGGATGCGAACGTGCCGGTCGCGATGCCTTCGCGGATGGCCTGGTAGGCCTGGTCCGCGAGCGACCGGCTGCGCTGGAGCAGCGGTAGTTCCGGCGCGTCACTCATCGGGGTCCTTCCGTCAAACGTCCCTGGTCGGCGGCCACGCTACCACTTGCTATGGCGAGTCGCACGGCAGTGCCATGCGCTCCGAGCTGCGGACGTGGCGGCGGGCTCGAGTGGGTTGACAAGTCATGCGGTAGCACATAGCGTGCGCTGTCATATGCTATAGCAACGATGCTATAGCGAGAAGGAGGTTACTATGCGCATGCCAGGAAAAGCCGTGCTCGCCGGCGGCACCGCCCTCGCGGTCTGCGCCGCCCTCGCCGCCTGCTCGACCGGCACATCGGCGCCGGCGTCCTCGGCCACGACCCTTTCCGCGCCCGAATCGGTCGCCTCTCTGCAGCAGAAGGCCGCGTCCGAGAAGGGCCTCGTCGTCTACGCCAACGTGCCGAACCAGTACTTCCAGCCGGTGATCGCCGCCTTCAACAAGCAGTACCCGAAGATCCAGGTCCAGGTCACCACGCTCGACGACCACGCGATCTTCTCCAAGTACGAGGCCGAGGCCGCGCAGGGCGCCCGCACCGCGGATCTGCTCGTCGCCAGCGCCCCGGCCTCGTGGGTCGAGGCCGAGCAGAACGGCGTGCCCGCCGCCGTCACGCCCGCGGGTCTCGGAGCGTTCCCGTCGTGGGTGAATCAGGGACACGGCGTGTACGTGATGTCGGCCGAGCCGATGCTGCTCGGCTACAACGAGAAGCTGCTCTCCGCATCGCAGGTCCCGCACACCTGGTCGCAGCTCGCCGCGGACGCGAAGGCGGATCCGTCGCGGTACCGCATGGTCTCGTACCCGATCACCAACACGCTCGACTACGCCGGCGTCTACGGTCTCGAGCACCTGATGGGAGGCGAGAAGACCATGAACATATTCGCCGCGCTGGCACCGGTCACCACGACCTACAACGAGGGCCTCGACCAGCTTCAGCAGGTGGTGCGTGGTTCGGCTTCGCTCAGCTACATGACCTCCGGCCTCGCGCAGGGCGCCCTCAGCCAGTACAAGGGCCTGGCCGGCTACACGTTCATGCAGGACGGCACTCCCCTGGTCCCGCGGGCCGTCTCGGTCACCGCGAAGGCGTCGAGTCCGGCGTCTGCGCAGTTGTTCCTCGACTTCCTCTACAGCGAGGCCGGGCAGCAGGCGCTGTGCGCCGGCGGTTTCGAGGCGACGATGAACGGCTTCCAGCCTGCGAACGGCTGCACCGCGTCGCTCACCTCTCTCGCGAAGGAGGTGCCCGCGAGTTCGACGTACCTGGTGCCGATCGACCAGGCGGTGCTCGACCAGCAGCCCGAGATCACCTCCGAGTGGAACCGGGTGTTCCACCGGTGACCACGCTCGAGCTCCCCGCGACGGTCCGACGGCCGCGCGTCCCCGCCTCCTTCGGACAGGCGGCGGTCGGCGCGCTGGTCGTCGGGCTGGTCGTGGGTCCGTTCATCCCGCTGGTGTACTCCTCGATCCGCAGCAAGGCGCTCTACCTGCCGGGCGGGACGTTCAGCCTCGCCGGCTACCGGACGCTGTTCGCCGACCCGGCGTACTGGACGGCCGTCAAGAACACGCTGCTGTTCGCCGTGAGCACCACGACGCTCGCGGTCGTCGGCGGCACGCTGCACGCGATCCTGTGCACGCGCACCGACCTGCCCGGCCGCCGGGCCTACGGCCTGCTGCTGACGGCGCCGATCGTCGTCCCGCCGCTCGGGCTGGTCGTGGGCTGGCTGACGATCTACGGCCAGGGCGGCTACCTCACCCAACTGGTGAGCAGGAATCTCCACCTGCCCGTGTGGAACCTCTCCTCGATCCCGGGGATGTCGCTGTTCGGCGCGGTCGTGACGCTGCCGATCGCCTATCTGACCGTGCGGGCCGCGCTCTCAGGCACCGACTCGTCGCTGGAGGACGCCGCGCGCAGCGCCGGCGCCGGTCCGCTGCGGGTGGTCGGCCGGATCACGCTGCCGATGCTGCGCCCTGCCATGCTCAACTGCACGGTGCTGATCTTCTCGCTGTGCCTGGAGATCCTCGGAATCCCGCTGTTCCTCGGCGGACCGTCCGGCATCGACTTCTATGCCAGCTACCTCTACCGGTCCTGGAGCAACAGCGCGACCCCGGACCCGCCGTTCGTCAGTGCGGGCGCGGTACTGCTGCTCGTCGTGGTGTCGCTGCTGCTGTTCCTGCGCTCGCGCCTGTCGGGTGCCGAGCAGCGGTTCGTCGCGGTCGGCACTCGCGGCGGCGGCCTCCGGCGGCCGTTGGAGCTCGGGCGCTGGCGCCGGCCGGCGTCGGCCGCGGTGGGCGCGTTCATCGGCGTCACCAGCGTCATTCCGCTCATCGGGCTGATCCTGATGTCATTCGTCAGGGTTCTGACGACATTGGAAGCGCCCTGGCGGCTGGCGACCTCGGACAACTGGCGCGCGGTGGCCACCGATCCGGCGCTGCGCCGGGCGATCACCGACAGCCTGCTGATCGCGGTCGGCGGCGGGGCGGTCAGCGTCGCGCTGGTCGCCGTGGCCGCACTGGTCGCGCACCGATCGCGGTTCCCGCTGCGCACGGTGCTCGCCCCGACGCTGATGTATCCGCGCGCGGTGCCCGGGGTCATCCTCGGCATCGGATTCTTCTGGACCTATCTGATGTTCACGCCCGGCTCCCTCGTGCGCAACAACCTGTGGGGCGAGGCGATCGCGCTGTGTGTCAGGAACCTGACGCTCGCGTACGTGGTGATCCAGCCGAGCCTCGCGCGGCTCAGCGAGGAGCTCGACCGCGCCGGGCGGGCGGCCGGGGCCGGGTGGTGGACGATCGCGCGGCGGATCCTGCTGCCGATGCTGCGTCCGGCGCTGCTGGCCGCATTCGTCCTGATGTTCATCACGCTGCTCGGCGACTACGACCCGGTGGTCTTCCTGCAGAAGCCGGGAACCGAGGTGCTCGGCGTGACCATGCTGCAGTACTGGAGCACGGGTGTGCAGGGGCCGGTGGCCGCCCTCGCCGTGATCCAGGTCGTCCTGACCGCGGCCGTGCTGCTGATCGGCGCGCGCGCACTCCGGAGAGCCTCACATGCCTGAGATCAGGGTTCAGAATCTGCGCAAGTCCTTCGGCGCCTCGACGGTGCTCGACGGGATCGGGTTCACCGTCCGCGACAAGGAGTTCGTCACCCTTCTCGGTCCCTCCGGCTGCGGAAAGACGACGACGCTGATGTCCATCGCCGGGTTCCAGACCCCGGACGAGGGAGTGATCGCGGTCGGCGGCGACGTGTTCGTCGACCGGGCCGCCGGGGTCGATCTGCCCGCGGAGCGCCGCGATCTCGGCATCGTGTTCCAGTCGTACGCGGTCTGGCCGCACATGACGGTCGCGCAGAACGTCGCCTTCCCGCTGTCGCTGCGCAAGGTGGACAAGCGCACCGCGCGTGGACGCGTCGCGGAAGTGCTGGAGCTCGTCGAACTCGGCGCGCACGCGGATCGCTACCCGCATCAGCTTTCGGGTGGCCAGCAGCAACGGGTCGCGCTGGCCCGGGCGATCGCCCCCTCCCCCAGGGTGCTGCTGCTCGACGAGCCCTTCTCGAATCTCGACGCGAAACTGCGCGAGCGTGCTCGGGACCGGCTCAAGCAACTGCAGCTCTCGCTGGGCCTGACGACCGTGTTCGTCACGCACGACCAGGACGAGGCGCTCGCGATGAGCGACCGGATCCTGGTGATGAACGGAGGGCGGATCCTGCGGGACGGCACGCCCGAGGAGGTCTACCGCGAGCCCGGAGCCCGGTTCGTGGCCGAGTTCCTCGGCCAGTGCAACTTCGTCACGGGATCGATCGAAACCGGGCCCGGCGGCGGGGCTGTCCTGCGAACGCGCGACTTCCCCGACGGCATCGCCATCCGCGCGGACGGCGTGAGTGCGAGCGGCGCGGCGACCGTCGCGGTTCGGCCGCACGACATCGAACTCTGCGGACCGGACGGGAACGGGGCCGAAGGAACCGTCGTGGAGAGCGTGTTCCTCGGCGACCACTACCGCTACACCGTCGCGGTCGGCGGCGCCCGGCTGGAGGTGCACGCAGCGCGGCCCGTCGCGCCGGGCCCCGTCCGGGTGCGGATACCACCGCACTCGGCCGTGCTCGTCGACTGACCCGAACCATGAGCGATCTCAGGAGTGACACCGTGTCCGATTCCACTTCCCCTCCGCGCAGCGTGGCCGTACTCGTTCCGGCGGGCATGCTCGGCGCCGGCTTCGACCCGGTCACCGTCGAGCGTGGTCTGCGCCTCGGAGCCGACGTGATCGCGATCGACGCCGGATCCACCGACTCCGGCCCGCACTACCTCGGCGCCGCGGAACCGAAGACCGCGGACGGCGCCGTCCGCCGCGATCTGCGAATCCTCCTGCACGCGGCGCATGAGGGCGGCATTCCGCTCATCGTCGGCTCGTGCGGAACGAGCGGCACCGACAGCGGCGTGCAGCGGGTCTCGGGCATCGTCCGCGAGATCTGCGCCCAGGACGGGCTGCGGCTGGCGGTCTCCGAGATCTACAGCGAGCAGAGCCCCGCGGATCTCATCGCGCGCCTGGACGCCGGGCGGATCCAGCCGCTCGCCCCGCTCGGGCCGCTCGACGCCGCGACCATCGGGAGGTGTTCGCACATCGTGGGCATGATGGGCCACGAGCCGATCGCGCACGCGATCGCGGCCGGCGCGCAGGTCGTGCTGGCCGGGCGCGCGACCGACACGGCGCTGGCCGCCGCGGTGCCGCTGATGCGCGGCATGCCCGCCGGTCCGACCTGGCACGCGGCGAAGGTCGTCGAGTGCGGCGGCCAGTGCACCACGAATCCCCGCGCAGGCGGCGTTCTCGCGCGTATCGACGAGGACGGGTTCACCATCGAACCGCTCGACCCGGAAGCGGAGTGCACACCGACCTCGGTGGCCGCGCACATGCTGTACGAGACCGCGAACCCGTTCACCATGCGCGAACCGGCGGGCACGCTTCAGGTCGGCGACGCCCGCTACACCGCCGTCGACCATCGCACGGTGCGCGTGCAGGGCTCCCGATTCGAGCCTGCGGATCAGCACACGATCAAGCTCGAAGGTTCCGCCGTCACGGGCTACGAGACGATGTCGTTCGTCGGAATCCGCGACCCGCGCATCCTCGCCTCGATCGACGAATGGGCCGCTCTGCTGCGCAAGCTGCTCGCCGAGCGGGTCGAGAGCACGCTCGGCCTCGCCGAGTCCGCCTGGCAGGCGGACTTGCGCCTCTACGGCCATAACGCGATCCTCGACGAGCTCGAGCGCGAGACGACCGCGCCCCGCGAAGTCGGCGTGATGCTTCTGGTCTCCGCGTCGACGCAGGAGCTGGCCACAGCGATCTCCAAGGTGGCCAACCCGCTTCTGCTCCACCTGCCGCTGCCCGACATGGCCTATCTGCCGAGCCTCGCGTTCGCGTTCTCGCCGGCGCACATCGACCGCGGAGCCTCGTACGAGTTCGTACTCAACCACGTCGTCGAGGTCGACGATCCCCTCGAGCTGTTCCACATCGACATCGACCTCCCGGAGGCCTCATGACCGAGCCGACACTCGCGGACCTCGCACTGGAGATCCGCGCCAAGAACGCCGGACCGTTCTGGATGACGATGGAGGCATTCATGGCCGACGACGCCGGGTACCGCGCCGCGGAACAGCTCATCACCGCGGACACTGTCGCAGCCCTCTACCACGTCGATGCGGAGGACCTGCAGATCTTCAGGCTTCCCGAGCTGCGAGTCGTGAAGGTGTCCGTCCCCAGGCCGCTGCCTCAGGGCAGTCTCCGGGACCGGGACATGCACGCAGGGCAGCACCACGTGCCACTCGCCTCGCTGCGGGTACCCGAAGGGGGGCAGTGATGGCCGTCGCCGACCAGACGCCCGACGCGGTGGACCTCGAAGTGCGCTGGAGCCGCGTGGCCGCCATCACCGACGAGGCTGCGACGACGCTGCTGCGCGCGGCGTTCTCCACCATCATCCGCGAGTCCAACGACTACACCGTGGTGCTGATGGATCCGGCCGGTCGCACCGTCGCCGAGTCCCGCGCCGGCATCCCCGCGTTCGCCGCGTTGATCGGGACGCTGACCGCCCGGCTGCTGGAAGTCCACCCGGCCGAGACCTGGCACGAGGGCGACGTGGTGATCACCAACGATCCGTGGATCGCCACCGGGCACCTCCCGGACATCGCGATGATCAGCCCGGTGTTTTACGGCGGCGCGCTGGTGGCTTTCGCAGGCAGTGCCGCACATGTACCGGACATCGGGGGCACCGCGACACTCGGCGCCACCGACCTCATGGCCGAAGGCCTGTTCATCCCGCCGATCCACCTCTATCGCGACGGTGCGCGCAACGAAGGAGTCGTCGCGCTGCTGAGGGCGAACGTGCGACTGCCCGTCCAGGTGTGGGGCGACCTCGAAGCCCAGATGGCCGCACACGAGGTCTGCCGACGCCGGGCCGTCGAATTGCTCGACGACATCTGCGAGCCCGACTTCGGCCCGCTCTCGAACGCGCTGCACGCGATGTCCGACCGCAGCACCCGTACCGCGATCGCGGCGATCCCAGACGGCGTGTACCGCTCCTCGCTCGACGCCGACGGGGTCGAAGGCCGGCCGACGCATATCGAGTGCGCCATCACCGTCGAGGGCGAACACATCGAGATCGACTACGCCGGAAGCTCCCCGCAGGTCGGATTCGCGACGAACTGCACGCTCAACTACACAACCGCGTACTCGGTCTACCCGCTCAAACTCCTGCTTGACCCGGGATCGCGCACCAACCACGGCTCATACCGGTCCATCACGGTCAAGGCCCCGGAAGGCAGCATTCTGAATCCGGTCTTCCCCGCCCCCGTGCTCGCGCGGCACCTGACCGGCCATCTGCTGTCCTGCGCGATCTACCGGGCACTCGCCGACGTCCTTCCGGATCGGGTTCTGGCGGACAGTGGCGGCGCACCGGCGATGCGCGTCCAGTTCGCCGGACGCGACAAGTCAGGCGCGCCGTTCGCGGCCATCCTGTTCGCCAGCGCCGGAATGGGCGCGTGCGCCGGCCACGACGGGCGCTCGACCACCGCGTTCCCGACCAACTCCGGAAGCGGCAGTATCGAGGCACTCGAATCGACTGCTCCGCTCCTGTTCCGGCGCAAGGAGTTCCGAACCGACTCGGGCGGGGCGGGCACCCGCCGCGGGGGCCTCGGCCAGGACATCGAGATCGTCAACCCAGGCGACACGCCGCTGCGTGTGGCGCTGCTCGGCGACCGTTCCAGCCACCCCGCGCTCGGAATCGTCGGCGGACTGCCGGGCGCCCCCGCGCACGCCGAATACGACGACGGCACCGTCCCGGCGCTCAAGTCCCTCTCGACGCTGGAGCCGGGTTCGGCGATCACGATCTCCTTCGCCGGCGGCGGGGGTTACGGACCGCCGAGCGGACGCGATCGCACGGCGATCGCCGAGGACCTGCGCGCCGGCCTGATCACGGGCGCCGCGGCCATCCGCGACTACGGCACCGAAGCCGTCACCGCCGCACGCTGTTCGACCGAGAACGAGGATCCAGAGGGTAGGGACTGATGACCGAGACCATCGCGACCTGCACCATAGGCGTCGACGTCGGCGGCACCTTCACCGACCTCGTCCTGCACGATGCCGCCCGCGCGACCACCCGGACGGGAAAACTCCTGACCACGCCCCAGGATCCGAGCCGTGCCATCATCGACGGCATTCGCCGCCTGCTCGACGAGGCGGGCGTCCCGATCGAACGGGTCGCGGCGATCGTGCACGGCACGACCCTGATCACCAACACGGTGCTGGAGCGCACCGGGGCGAAGGTCGGGCTAATCACCACGGAAGGCTTCCGCGACATCCTGGAGATGGGTCGTGAGACGCGCCACGACACCGACGACCTCTACGCGCGGCCCGCGCCCGTGATCGTGCCGCGCCATCTGCGCATCGGCGTTCCAGAGCGCATCTGCGCCGATGGCACCGAGCTCGTGCCGCTGGACGAGTCCGCGGTCCTCAAAGCGGCTCACGAACTCGTCGAGGAGCACGGAGTCGAGGCCTTCGCGATCTCGTTCCTGCATTCATACGCCGATCCTTCGCATGAGCGGTTTGCGTACGAGCTCATCCGGTTCGCGTATCCGAATATGCCGATCAGCCTCTCCTCCGACGTGGCCCCCGAAATCGGCGAGTACGAACGCACCAACACCGCCTGCGTGAACGCCTACGTCCAGCCCGTCGTCAGCGCGTACCTCGACCGGCTCGAGGAGCGGCTGCACGGGCTGGGGTTCGCCGGAACGCTCACCCTCATGCTCTCCAGCGGCGGGCTGACCACCCTGGAGCACGCCAAGGCGTTCCCGGTGAAGCTGCTCGAATCCGGGCCGGCCGCGGGAGCCATCGCCGCCGCGCATCTGGCCGAACTAGCCGGCGAGGACCAGGTGATCGCCTTCGACATGGGCGGCACCACCGCGAAGATGAGCGTCGTCGAACGCGGACTGCCGCACATCAAGCACGAGTTCGAGGCCGGGCGGCTGGACCGCTTCAAGCCCGGCTCCGGCCTCCCGCTCAAGCTCGCCGTCGTCGACATGATCGAGATCGGCGCAGGCGGCGGCTCGATCGCGTCCCGCGACGAATTCGGCCTGCTCAAAGTCGGACCGCGCAGCGCCGGCTCGGAGCCCGGACCGGTCGCCTACGGCCGCGGCGGCACCAGCCCGACCGTCACCGACGCCGATCTGCTCACCGGGCACCTGGATCCGGACAACTTCCTCGGCGGGGAACTCACGCTGGGGCTGCCCAAGGTGCGCGAGGCGTTCGAGAGGCTCGCCGAGTCGCTCGGCCTCGACGCCGAGCGCACCGCGAGCGGAGCGCTGGAGATCGTCACGGAGAACATGGCCGCCGCGACCCGCGTGCACCTGTCCGAAAAAGGGCGCGATCCTCGCGCGTACGCGCTGATGGCGTTCGGTGGCGCGGGGCCAGTGCACGCCTACACACTGGCGAAAAGTCTCAAGATGTCGCGGCTGATCGTGCCGATGGGCGCGGGCGTCTTGTCAGCGTACGGATTCCTCGTCGCCGACCCGGCCGTGGAGGACGTGCGCGGCTATGCGACACCCCTGGGCGACGCCGACTGGGCGAAGGTCGGCGAGCTGTATCGCGAGATGGAATCCCATGCGACGTCGCTGCTGAGCGGGGCAGCCTCGGCGGGGACGGAGATAGCCCGCTCTCGGTCCGTCGACATGCGCTACCTCGGACAGGGCTTCGAGATCACCGTACCCATGCCCGGGGGCCGGCTGTCGGCGGCGTCGGCGGGGAGGCTGAGTGAGGAACTGCGGCATCGGTTCACGCGTGAATACGCTGCTGTGTTCGGCCGCGCGCTTCCCGAGGGCACACCCGAGGTGACCAACTGGCGACTCACCTCCACTGTGCCCAAGGCTGTCCCCTCCCTGACCGACGCCTCTCACGAGCAGGGCGGAGATTCCGACGACAACGACCGCGGTGCCTGGCGCGGCAAACGCAGCGTGCTGATCTCTGGGTTCGGCATCCGCGAAGCAGACGTTTACGACCGCCGGGCACTCGCCCCGGGATCCAGTCTGCGTGGCCCGGCGGTCTTCGAGGAGCACGAAACCTCCTGCGCCATCGGCCCGGACGCGGTCGCCTTCGTCGACGCACACCGCAACCTGGTCATCGATATCGACTACGCAACGCGCATAGATCAAGGAGTCAACTCATGAACGTGGACCTCGAACACCTCGCGGCCCTCGCCGAGTGGGACACCCCCGCGCTCAGCAACGCGCTCGACCTGCTTCGGCTGCGCTCGTTCAACGGCGGGTACACCGACGGCTCGATCCAGCGGATCACCGGCACCGCCGCCGGCGGATCCGGCGTCGGCGGCCCGCCCATGGTCGGCCGCGCGGTGACCGCACGCATGGTCGCCAGAGACGCGGGCGACGATGCGATCCCCGTCTCCCAGCTGCATCGGGCGGTCAGCGAGATGGAGGGGCCGGTCGTCGTCGTGGTCGAGGACTGCGACGCTCCGCCCGGTGCGGGGGCGTTCCTCGGCGAGGTCAACGGCAGCCTGCTGGCCGCCCTCGGCATCGCCGGCGTGGTGACGAACGGCCGGGTGCGCGACGTCGACGTGCTGCGTGACCTGCCTTTCGCCGTACACGCCGCAGGCCTGTGCGTCGCCCGGTCGTACATGCGGCTGACCGCAGTGGGCGAGCCCGTCACCGTGGCCGGGATGCGCGTGAAGCCGGGCGACGTCCTGCACGGCGACGAGCACGGCGTACTGCAGATTCCGGCGGAGGCGCTGCCCGGCATCTTCGAGAAGGCTGAGCTGATCCGCGAGGACGAGCAGAACGTCGTCGGCTGGTCCAAGTCCACCGACTTCAGCATCCCGAAGCTGCTCGAACTGCGGCGCGTCAAGCACTGACAGGAGAACGGGGACAGGCTCAGCCGGTGAGTCATCCGTGGCACCGCGTCCGCACTCGCCCCCCCCCCCGGCTGCGGATGGCTCACCGGCTGTGATCTCACATGGCGACTGTATGCACGGGCCGCCAGCAAGGACCAGCGGATACTAGTTGCTGCACCATCCGCCTTGGCCGGCTCCGGTGTTCCACCACGAGTTGCTGCCGTTGTAGAAGTTGTGGGTCCACCCCACGCCGTCGCAGTGGAACGCGCCGTAGTAGATGAACGTCACCGGGGTGGCGTTGTAGTAGATGTCCTGTTCGTTGTTCTGGTCGATCGGGATGAACTCGCTGTCCGCCCAGCCGCCGTTTGTGCTTACCGTGTTGGTTTCCAGGTAGCCGAAATGCACGTTGGTGACCGTGTCCTCGATGTATACCGCCGCAGTGGAGACGACTGCGGCGTTCGCGCTGCTGGTGATGTGCAGCTCGGCGTAAGCCGAGCGGCAGGAGGAGAAGTAGCCCAGATACAGGTACCCGATGTCATCGCCGTTTTCGGCCTTGAGGTCCAGCGCAGGCGTCACGCCTACCGGATTGACGCATCTCGTGGCCTGTGCCGACACGCCGTGCGTACCCTTGTTCAGACGCGTGAGAGCCGCGATATCGGCGGCCGTCGGGACGTAGTTGGCGCGTCTGGGAGTTGCGGAGGCGACAGCCTTCGTATGTGCGGTGGTGGGCGCTCCGGTCGTGGAAGCGGCGGAGCTTGTCGCGCCGAGCGCGCCTAACGCGAGCGCAGCTCCGACGACTGCGAGACTCTTCGATCCCTGCATCGTGGATTCTCCCCCTGATCTGGGAAACGGTGTGGTGCCGCCGGCCCCCGCCGGCGCCTTACCAATCCCTTGCGCCGCGTAGTTGCCGAGCCACTGACACCGTGTCAGCCCGATGTAGCATCCGCGTAGCGGACGTGTAGCGCGCCCGCGAGCTCACCCCTCGCGCGTCGCCGTCGTGGTATCGAGGGGTTCGTGGGAGGCGAGTACCCAGCGTGTGGCGCGCATCAGCGCGTGGCCCGCGACCGGTACCGCGGTCGCTTCGCTGATCGGGAGGTAGGGCAGGCGCAGTGGCCAGCGTGTCCAGCGGGGCAGGCTGCCGACCGCGGCCGCGGCGATGACGCCGTAGGGGGCGCGGGCCGGGAGCGGGAGCGGCGGATTGAGCAGCAGGAAGCGGGCCGCCGCGCGGGCCTGCGGGGTTCCGGCCAGCTCGGGCCGGTAGGCCTCGATCCGCTCGGCGAGCTGCGCGGTGGTGACCGGAGGATCGATGACCCCGAGCGCTTCGGCGACCACGGCGGCATCGGCCACGTAGCCGTCGGCTTCCTGATCGGTCAGCGGAGCGGCGCCGTAGCGTTGGTGGCAGCGCAGGAAGCTGTCGACCTCGGCCACGTGGACCCAGGCGAGCAGATGCGGGTCGTCCGCGCGGTAGGTGCGTCCATCGGGTGCGGCGCCGTGCACACGGGTGTGAACGGCCTTCACCGCGTCGACCGCACGCTGCGCGTCCTCGGCCGAGCCGTAGGTGGTGATGGCCAGGAACGCGCCGGTCCGCTGGAGCCTGCCCCACGGGTCGGCCCGGTATCCGGAATGCTCGGTGACCGCCGCGATCGCGAGCGGGTGCAGCGACTGCAGCAACAGGGCGCGCAGTCCCCCGACGAACATGGCCGCGTCGCCGTGCACGCGTCTGATCGGACGGTCCGGCCCGAACCAGCCGGAGCGCGCCCGCACGATCCTTTGGCGCACCGCGGGTCCCCCCGGACCGGCGATGCGGGCGGCCAGCATTCCCGCGAGCGAGCGGCGTAGAGCCTCGACTGGATCCGCCGAGCGTTCTTGGCTCGTAAGCGGCATGTTTGGCCTCCGATCCTGATGCCGAGTCTACGCTCGCCGATCGGCCCGATCGGCCCGATCGCCGTCGTGGAACCCGGGAGGGGACGGGTCGAGGCAGCCGACACGTGGCATGCGGTGTCACCGGGTTGTGAGCCCGACCTGCGTTCTGGGGCGCATTGGTGTCGCCGCGGACGCATGGGACTTCCCTGGCCGGTCATGTGGAAGAGACGCCCTGGTCATGCCGTGGCGAGTGCGTCTGCCTACTCGAGGCCGCTTTCGGTCTTCCGGGGTAGACGCCTCCGGTAGGGCCGGGGCTGCGCGAATGCTCCCGACTGCTTGGGAGGTGGTCTGCCCGTGTTGAGCGCGCTGCTGGCCGTGCTGGCCGCCTTCGCCAGTGGCTTGGCCTCGGTGTTGCAGCGCAAGGAGGCGCGGGACCGCCCGGCGAGCGAGAGCCTCAGCTGGAGGCTGCTCTGGCATCTGGTGCGCCGTCCGGTGTGGCTGGCCGGTATCGCCTGTCTGACCGCGGGCTTCCTGCTCCAGGCAGTGGCTCTCGGGCTCGGCCGGATCTCCGTGGTCGAGTCGCTGCTCGTGCTGGATCTTCCAGTGGCGCTCGTTTTCTCACCGCTCATTCTGCACGGCAGGCACCTGCGAGCGCGCGAGTGGGCTGCGGTGGCGGCGATGGTGGGCGGGCTGGCCGGGCTCCTCCTGAGTTTGTCGCCGTCGGGCGGTACGGGCGCGTCGGTGTCCGGGGTGACGTGGGCGCTGGCGGTCGGGGCGAACGCCCTCCTGGTGCTGGCATGCGTGTTGTGGGCCCGATCGATGCCGGAGGGCACGCGCAAGGCGGCGGTCCTGGGTGTGGCCGTGGGCTGCGGGTTCGGAATGACCGCGGCTTTGGTCAAGGGCGCGAGCGCCGCCTCCGGCATCGGTGGCCTGTTCACCCGCTGGCAGCTCTACGCCGTGATCATCACGGGGGCCGGGTCGCTCTTCCTGCTCCAGTCCGCAGTCCGGGCGGGACGCCTGCTGGCCGCGCAGCCGGGCCTGTCGCTCGGCGATCCCGTGATCTCCATCCTGTGGGGAAGCCTGGTCTTCCGCGAGACCATGCGCGGGGGCTGGCTCATCGTCGCCGCCGCGGCCTCGGCCGCTCTCGTGGGCGGCGCCGTCGTCGTGCTCGCGCGCTCGCCGCTGCTCGCCGACGACCAGGACGAGCCGGACGAACAGGACGAGCCCGAATCCGGCCGCCGTGATCGGCCGGGCGAGCGGGCACGCCGATCCGGCCGATCCAGCCGATCCAGGCGAAAGGACACGGCGGACGCGCCAGGGCCGCGCCGGGCCGTGGCGGCCGGATGGACGCGCTGGTGGCAGGCGGTGCGGCGGCACGCCGCCGTCCCGTACGTCCAGCGCCGCGCGCACGAGATCGCCGGCGTGCTGATCGCGGCGGCCGTGCTGGACCTCGCGGCGGCGTTCGGCCTCGCCCGCGTCGCCGGCTTCCGGGTACTCCGGCACACGCTCGCCCACTTCGAGCCGCTGTGGCTGATCGCCGCCGCCGCGGGCCTGGCCGTCTCGTTCGCCGGTTTCGCGGCCTCCTGCCGGGTCATCTACCGCGCCGAGGGCGGACCTGATCCCGGCCGCAGACGGATGACCGCCGTGACGGTCGTCGGCCACGGCGGCCTGCTGGCGCACGGCCGGGGCGGCCTGGACCGGGACACGCTGCGCGCGGCCGGGGCCAGCGACCGGGAGGCCCGGATGCGCGCGAACGTGCTGGCGGGGATGGAACTCGCCGTCCTCGGCTACCTGGGCACGGCGGTGAGCGTCGCCGTCCTCGTACTCGGCCTGACGGCCCCGCCCACCGACTTCACCCTGCCCTGGGCGGTCATCCCGATCCCGGCCACTGCAGCGGCCTTGGCCTTCACCGCGTGGCTCCGTCCACGTCTGCGGACGGGCAGCCGCCGACAGGAGAGCCTCGCCATGCTCCTTGACTCCGCCCTCGTCATCCGGACCCTGCTGCTGCGACCGCGCAAGTACGGCGTCGCCGTGCTCGGCATGCTCGTCTTCTGGCTCGGCGAGGCGTTCTCGGTCTGGGCCGCGGTCGCGGCGTTCGGATTCCTGATGGACTGGGCCGCGCTCGCCGTCGGCTTCGCCACCGGCATGCTCTTCTCCCGCCGCGTGGGCCCGCTCGCCGGAGCCGGGCTGCTGATGGTCGTGCTGCCGTTCACGCTCTGGCACAGCGGCGCCCCGGTGGCGATGGCCGTCGCCGCGGTGTTCGTCTACCGGGCGCTGAGCCTCTGGCTGCCCTTCCCCTTCGCCCTCGTCTACCTGCCCGAGCTGCGCAGACTGAAGCCGTACCGGACTCAGCGGTCGTAGACGAGCCGTGGTCGGCGGGGGGCTCATCGGAGCTCGCGCGGCTCCTCGTGATCGCCGGGGACCGGCCGGATCAGGTCGGGTCCGTTGTTGCGCACGTTGTTGACCTCGGTGCTCACCGGGTCGACCTGCATCCCGAGGGTGGCCGGCACCAGCATGGCGCGCAGGTCGTCGGCGTCGCCGGGCTCGGGGGCGAGCCAGGCGTCGTAGCCCTCGGCGGGCACGATCAGCGGGGCGCGGTCGTGAATGCGGCCTACCTCGTCGGTGGCCTGGGTCGTCAAGACGACGCAGGTCCAATGCCAGGCCTCCGGATCGTCACGGGTTCGCTCCGGATCCCGCCACAGCTCGTAGAGGCCCGCCATCGCCAGGGGCGCGCCGTCCGCGCGGTGGATGAAGTACGGCTGTTTGCGCGCCGCACCGCCCTTCTCGCGTGCGGGGGGCTTGTCCCACTCGTAGTAGCCCGATGCCGGCAGGATGCAGCGGCGTTTGGCGAACGCCTGGCGGAACGACGGCTTGTCCGCCGCGGTCTCGATCCTCGCGTTGATCAGCCGGCTGCCGATCGACGGGTCCTTGGCCCACGACGGCACCAGGCCCCAGTGGAGCACGCGCAGCTGCCGCTGCCGCGCTCCCGGTCGTTCGCGCGGTTCGCGTGCCATGACGCCCAGGACCGGCTTGGTGGGCGCCACGTTGTAGTCCGGCTCCACCGGAGCGTCCACCACGACCCGGTCGACGCCGAACTCCTCGGCCAACTGCTGCGGAGTGTGGACCGCGACGTACCTACCGCACATGTCTTCGAGCCTACGATCGGCGGCGCGCCGTCGCCCGTCGGCATCCAGGCCGGAACACGCCGTCGAAGGGGGGCTTGAGGCCTGCCCCAGCAGGTCGCCGGGTTGCGATTGGCTCGGGCACGCCGCCTCGTTCGGAAAGCGACGGCCGCGCTGCCCGCTCACCCGAACGCCGGGATGAGCGGGCGGCGCCCGTCATACACGGGGTCTCAGCCGAGCCGGATCACCGGCTTGATCGTGCGGCCTTCGTGCATGTCCGCGGCCGCCCGGCCGATCTCATCCAGCGGGTAGTGCCGTACCAGGCGCTCCAGCGGCAGGCGGCCGGCGCGGTGCAGGGCGACCAGGTGCGGGATGAGGGTCTCCGGGTCGGCGTCGCCGAGGGTGACGCCGATGACGCGCTTGCCGGTCAGCAGGCCCTGGACGTCGAGCGCCACCTCGGTCCCGGCCGGCGGAGCGCCGACGACCGCGCACGCGCCGCGCGGGGCCAGGGCGTCGACCGCCGTGCGCAGGACCGCCGGGACGGCCGTGGTCTCGACCGCGTTGTCCGCGCCGCGCCCGCCGGTGGCCTCCAGCAGCGACCGGATCACGTCCTCGGGGCGCAGGCCGGTCGCGTCGATCGTGTGCGTGGCACCGAGCTCCCGGGCCAGCTCAAGACGCTCGGGTACGCGGTCGATCGCGACGATCGAGCTCAGCGGCAGCAGGCGCGCTGCCATGACTGCCGCCAGACCGACCGCGCCGCTGCCGAAGATCGCGATCGAAGCACCGGGCTCGGGCCGCAGGATGTTCCAGACGCTGCCGAAGCCGGTCTGCACGCCGCAGCCGAGCGGCGCGAGGACCTCGAGATCCGCGTCCGCGTCCACCTTGACCACGCCGCGCTCGTCGGCCAGCGCGTACTGCGCGAACGACGACTGGCCGAAGAAGTGCCCGCCGATCGCGCCGCCGTCGCGCGTGACGGTGGCCGTGCCGTCCGCGCGCACGCCGCTGATCAGGTTGCTCGGCAACCAGGCCGCGCAGTACGCGGGATGCCCGCCGCGACAGGACTCGCAGCGCCCGCAGGAGGTGAAGCTCAGCAGCACCTTGTCACCGGGCACGACGCGGGTCACGGCGGAGCCGACGCGCTCGACGATCCCCGCCCCCTCGTGACCGAGGATCCCGGGAAGCTTGAACGGGATGCCGCCGGCCTGGACGCCCAGGTCTGTATGGCAGAGCCCTGCGGCCACGACGCGGACGAGCACCTCGTCCGGTCGCGGTTCATCGAGCACGACGTCCTGCACGGCGAACGCGGCCCCAGGTCCCTCGACGACCGCGGCTCTGGTCTCGATCGGCATGGATGGACTCCTCGTCTTCAGGCCACGGAGATGAGCACGGACTTGGTCTGCAGGTACTCGTCGAGGCCCTCGGGACCGCCCTCGCGGCCGTAGCCGGACTGGTTCACGCCGCCGAACGGCAGCGCGGCGTCGAGCAGCGCCCAGCCGTTGACCCAGACGATCCCCGCGCGCAGCCGCTCCGCGACCCGGTGCGCGCGGGCGATGTCGGTCGTCTGCAGTCCGGCGGCGAGTCCGTACTGCGTGCCGTTCGCGAGGGCCACGGCCTCGTCCTCGGTGTCGAACGGCTGGACCGTGAGCACCGGGCCGAAGATCTCGTCCTGCACGAAGGTCGAGTCCTGCGACACGTCGGCCAGGACGGTCGGCGCCGCCCAGAAGCCGGGCCCGTCGTGCACCGGGCCGCCGCCGTACACCTTCGCGCCGCCCTGGCCGGCCTTGTCCAGGAAGGCCCGGACCTTGGCGAGGTGCCGGGGTCCGGCCATCGGGCCGATGACGGTGCCCTCGTCGAAGGGGTCGCCGACCGGGACGTGGCCGATCGCGCCCGCCAGCGCCGCGACGACCTCGTCGTACACGGGACGCTGCACGAGCAGTCGCGATCCGGCCATGCAGAACTGGCCGGTGTTGAAGACGAAGCCCGAGATCGCGGTGTTGATCGCGGCTTCGAGGTCGGCGTCCGCGAACATGATGTTCGCGCTCTTGCCGCCGAGCTCGACCGTCACATGCTTGAGCGTCTCGGCCGCGGCCGCCGCGATCCCGCGGCCCACCGCGGTCGAACCGGTGAACGCGATCTTGTCCACCCGCGGATCGCGCACCAGCGTCTCGCCCACCGAACCGTCGCCCGGCAGCACGTTGAACACGCCGTCCGGGACCCCCGCCTCGTGCAGCACCTCGGCGATCCGCAACGCGGTCAGCGGAGTCTCCTCGGCGGGCTTGTGGATCACGGTGTTCCCCGCGGCGAGCGCGGGCGCGATCTTGATCGAGGACAGGATGAGCGGGAAGTTGAACGGCGTGATCGCCGCGACCACGCCGATCGGCTCGCGGCGCGTGTAGGCGAAGGTCGGGCGCCCCGTCCGCCTGACCGAGCCCTCGATCCCGGCCGCCAAGGCGCCGTAGTAGTCGATCTGGTCGATCGTCGTGGCCACATCCACCATGCGCGTGAACATGATCGGCTTGCCGGTGTCGAGCGACTCGAGCCTGGCCAGCTCCTCGGCCTGTCCGCGCAGGATCTCCGCCGCCCGAAGCAGGATCCTGCCCCGCTCGCGCGGCGCAAGCCCAGACCACGAGCCGTCGTCGAACGCCCGCCGCGCGGCGGCCAGCGCGAGCTGCGTCTCGGCCGGTCCGGCCTGGGCGACCGAGGCCACGGCCGCCCCGGTCGCCGGATCCAGGATCTCGCGCACTCCGTCGGCGGCGACCCACGCCCCGCCGATGAACAGCTCACCCGGCGGCAAGCCGATGTCGTCCTTGATGGTGGGGGGCATGGTGCGGTCTCCTCGTCCTCGAGGGGCGGCGACGCGGGGGCCCCGCGCGTGGAGCCGACATTAGGCAGCTATCCGACTGCCGTCAAGAGTATGCACTGCATCCGGCGCGAACATCCGGATGGCGCTGCATCCGGATGGCGCGGCCCGAGACCCCGCCACGTTTCGACAGACGGCAGCACGAGCGAAGGGGATAACCGCTGTGCGGCGAGCGGGTTAGCGGCTATCGTGAGGTGCACGTAGAAGATGGCTTATTCACTTTCAGCTACGGGGGCGGAATGTACCGGCGAACTGCGGGCGGCGGAGCGGGCGGCCGATTTCCCGGTATGGCGCCGCGTCTCGCGGGCTTTACCGGGCCGGTGGTGGTCGCGGCGGATGTGCCGGAGGGCCTGATCGCTCTGCCCGGGTTCCAGGAGGCCGACGGGCGGCCCTGGTCTGTGCAGGTGCGGTATCGCGATCCCGGCGATGCGCGGCGGCGCGTGGTCGTGCGCACGACACGCGGCGCTCTGGACTGGACGCCAGTGATCGGCACCGTGGAGAACGTGTACACGGTGATGGCCAACTGCGAGGCGAGGCCGGTCGAGCCGGTACTCGAGCACGCGACGCTGGTGGAGGTCGACGACGCTGGTGCTGTACCAGGCGTGCGGATCGACTGCCGTGACGGTGACTGCGCGGTGGCGTTCGATTGGCAGGGCCAGCACGTCTATGTCGTCGGGGTTCGGGAACTCGTGGACGGACTGCGACTGCGTAGCGGCGCCGTAGCCGACTTCGAGGCCTACGACGCCGCGCATCTCGCCAGGTACGGCCCGGGGGCTCAGTAGAGGTTCGTCGAGGCGCTGACGTTCGCGGCCTCGCAGGTGGTGCCGTTGTCCAGGAACGCGGCGCCGCTGGTGACCTCGGCCCACGAGTAGCCGGTGACGGAGTGGTGGGTCTCCCATGTCGTGTACCACTGGTGGTCGCTGGCGAGGTAGTCGCCCCAGCTCTCGTTGCCCACACCGGCGTTGTCGGTGACGGACACATTCCAGCTGAAGAGCCAGGCGCCGTCGTCGACGGTGAAGCCGGTGTAGACGTTCGCGGCCTTGCCGCCGATGGCGGTGTAGTCCATGGTGGCGGTGCCACAGTTGCCGGGGACGGTCGTGTTCGGCACGACCGCGCTGTTCGCGCCCTTGGCGACCGCGTACTGGTGGCCGTCGGGCGCGGTCTTGACCAAGTATCCGTGTGCTCGTGCGACTGTGGCATTGAAGCCGACGACGTGCATCTGCACCGTGACCCGCACGGTGTGCGGCGCCGCGGCGGCGCTGGCGGTGCCCGCAGTGGCGGCGGTGAGGCCCACCAGCGCAATGACGGCGGCGGACAGCGCGAGCACGCGCCGGCCACTGCCTGATGTGAGTTTGCGCAGGACGGAACCGAACGATCTCATCTGACCCCTCCGGATGATTCGGATGTGCCGTGCGAAGTTGCGGTAAACGGGGAATCGCTCTCTTCCGCCCCCGTCCGAGCAGAGTAGAGCCCTTATTCGCTCGCCCACAACTGCTTTACGGTCGCGGCGGCATCCTCGCGGGATCAGGCGGCCGGAACTCCGGCCATGCGGGCTGCCCGGACGGCCGGGGCACGGTCGACTGCATCAAGGCCTTATCCGAGACCGACCTGACTGAGGACCTCAAGCGCATCCAGGTCCCAACTCTGCTCATCCACGGCGACGACGATCAGATCGTTCCGCTCATCGCGTCGGCCGAGAAGGCGGTCAAGCTCCTGGCATGACCGACGAAGTCGCCGAGCGCATCGCCACACTCGGCGCCGTGGGTCGGGGAACCTCCAGCGCTTTGGTAGCCGAGCGGACGTGGGAGCCCGGATCATCCTCGCCCGGCGTGATCTGCCGCGGCATCGAACAGCTCGATCGCGGTCGCGGCGGCATGCTCAAGAAGCGCGTCGGCCGCGGCCCGGTCTGCCAGTGCCCTGGAGATCTGGATGCTGCCGGCCATCATCGCGAACGCCGTCGTTACGGCAGTGCGCGAGGCCGCGGGGTCGCCGGGCGTCAGACGCTGCGCGAGCGCATCGATGAGCCCACTGAGCCCAGCGGTGTAGGTCTGCCTCGTAGCGTCGGTGCAGCGGCCGATCTCGTCGAGCAATGCGGCGGACGGGCAGCCGCCGACATGGTCGTCGCGGTGCGCGGCGGACAAATAGCCCCGTACGAACTCCTCGATACCGGCGCGGCCGGCGGGCAGGGCGTCGACGACTTGCTGCTGCTGGGCGAGCTGGTCTGCTACGGCGTTCGCCACCAGGTCGTCCTTCGAGGCGAAGTGCTTGTAGAAGGCCCCGTTGGTCAGGCCCGCGTCCGCCATGAGCCCGGCGATGCCGGTGCCGTCGATCCCGTCAGCCTTGAACAGGCGGCCGGCCGAGTCGAGGATCTTCCGCCGCGTCTCGTCCTTGTGCTCCTTGGAGCGCCTCACATGTCCTCCCGTGCCAACCGGTCTGGGTTGCGTACCGGGAACCAGTCTAATAGATTACAGTCATAATCTAAATCAGTCCGTCAACGCCCCTCCGAAGGAGAGACCCATCATGGACAGCTACGCCACCGTCAAGACGCAGACCGTCGAGGCCGACAACGGCATCACGTACGCCTACCGCGACCTCGGCGAGGACAGCGCCGCGCAGCCGCTGGTGCTGCTCCAGCATTTCCGCGGCAACCTCGACAACTGGGACCCCGCGCTCGTCGACACCCTCGCCGCCGGCCGCCGGGTCATCACGTTCGACAACCGCGGCGTGGGTGCCACCACCGGCACCGCCCCGAACACCGTGGCCGCGATGGCCGAAGACGCCATCGCGTTCATCACCGCGCTCGGCCTGACCACCGTCGACCTGCTCGGCTTCTCCCTCGGCAGCTTCGTCGCCCAGGAGATCGCCCTGATCCGCCCGAACCTGGTCCGCCGCATCGTGCTCGCCTCCGCGGCACCCCAGGGCGCCTCGGGGATCCACGGCTGGTCGCCGGATGTCGTCGCGGCAGTCGGCGGCCAGACCGCTTCGGCCGAGGGCTACGTGAGCATCTTCTTCACCAAGCCCGAGAACGCCACCGCCGCCGGACGCGTTTTCGGCACCCGCACCGAGGGCCACGACGCACCCGTCACCTGGCCCACCGTCACCGCCCAGTACGACGCGATCACCCGCTGGGGCATCCCGAACCACGCCCTACTCCAGCGGGTACAGGGCATCACCCAGCCGGTGTTCGTCGCCAACGGAGACAGCGACCCGATGATCCTGCCCCGGTACACCCACCTGCTCGCCGGCCTGCTGCCCGACGCCACCACCAAGATCTACCCGGACGCCGCCCACGGCTTCCTGTTCCAGCACCACGAGCAGTTCGCCGCCGACGTCGCCGCATTCCTCGACCGCTGAGCGAAGCCCTCAATCCGAACCGGCCGGAAGGAGCAGCCTAACCACCCCTGCCAACCGATCAGCGTTCCCTCCGACAGCCGGGCCGGCCCGCGCTTCACCCGCGCGGGCAGACCGGCGCCGGTGTCCGCGAATCGTTCGATACCCCGACACCGTCAGGTAGGTATCCCGCGGGAGAGATCGAACCCGGACTGCTCGTCCCACGCCACCGCCGACCACAAGCGCTCCAGCGCCGCCCAGATCCGGTCCACCAGCACCCAGTCCGGGTGACCGCCGCTCAGCGAGATCACCGCATACAGGTCGCTGCCCCAGATCCCGCGCGCGTCGTCCGGGTCGATCCTGATCACCACCTCGGCGTTATGGGCGACCCCGAGATGAACCTCCAAGGTCAGCCTGTCGCCCTCCGCCATTCCCTCGGGTGTCCTCGTCGCCAGCCGGTACGCCGCGACCTCATCTACCGGCATCACCGGGCCGCACACCTCGGCGAGGACAGAAGCGCCGTCAGTGAGCACTTCGTCCAGCAGCCGACCGATTGCATCCTGCGCGTTCTGCTCGCCGCAGCGACCGAAGAACGAGAGCCTGTACACCATCTCCGTGGCCGCCGCTCACGCTTCGGCTTCGTCGGCAGGGGCGACCGCGAGCGGGAAGCCGAGCGCATCGAGCAGGGCGATGAAGGCGTCCTCGACGAACACCTCGTGTGAGCGCAGCACAGCGTCGATCGTGCCCTGATTCACTGTCGTCGTCACCCCGGCTGCAACCGCCCACTGGATTGCTGCCTCGGCTGCGGCGGGCACCGCGCGCACGCCGTCGAATGCCGGCGCCGCCAACAGCGACCCGTCGCTGCGCCCGAACACGAACTGGCCTGAGAACCCCACCGAGACCTCCCTGACGATGCCGCGAGAACGATACGCGCCAGCGCCGACAGAAACCCGCACGATCAACGGCTGCGCTGCCGCATCGCTCGCCGATCGACGGAATCGAGCGGCTCCTCTAACCTCTGCTCCCATGACCACCCGGTTCGATCATCAGCTCGCCGAGATACGTGCTGCCATGCAGCAGGGCAGCGATCGGCACTTCTTCCAGGCTCTTCGCGCTCTGGCCTCTGATACCGAGGACTTGAGCGACGAGGAGTCGACCACGCTCGTCCAGAAGATCGCACCAATGCTGCCCGGGCTGGTCGGAACGTTCGCCAAACTGGCCATCGTCGCGGGTGCCATGGTCGAGCGAGGCGCTTCGCCGATGTCCCTGGCTGAAGTCCTCCCAGAGCGGGTCCTCATGACCATGGCGAGCTACCTGACGCTTGAGCGGATCTGGGATCGGGCCGCGCAAGGACGGCCGCTGCCCGAGTTCACGCCGCCCCTCGATCAGATGCTATTGCACGAGATCGAGGAAACGGTGGCGGTGTACGTCAGGCGTTCTGGACAGTCTGAGCAGGCTGAACAGTCCGGGCGGAGGATCGCGCAGATCGCCTACTCGTGGTTCAGTCTCGAGGACTGGATCAACCCCTTGATCTCCGCGATGACGAGCAGTCGCGAGTTCCGTGACGCGATGGCATGGCGCGAGGACATAGCCGACGGGGCAGGCAGGCTCAAGCACCGCTCCGAGCGCGCATACTGGCTGCACGGCCTCTGCCTTGTGCGCGACGACGAGCCGCTGATCGTGCTCGACCCGACAACCGGCCGCGGCTTCCGGCTCACCATGAGCGGGGTGGGCGACAACTACCAACTTCACACGCTCCTCGCCGACCGGCTCATTCGGCCGGAGCACGGGGGACTGCTCGATACGCAGCCGCCGGAGCCGGCTTGGGTCGAAGCGGCCACCACCGCCTCTCCTGGGCCATTCGACGTGACCAACCCGATCATGCGCAGATTCCGCCTGTTCGACGGCCACGGCGGCTACGTGTACCCCGAGGGCCGGCCGGCCGACATCGAGCCGCTCGACGGCGTGCGAGTGCTCGTACTTCATCCGCCGAACGGAAACTACGGCTGGAGCAACGGCCGGGCCTACGCGAGCATGGTTCCCACGCTCACGCTCGACCGGGAGATCGAACCGGCGGAGGCAGCCCAATGGCTCTCCCGTATCGCACCCGCCCGGGAGACCGACATGATGGCACGCAGCCCCCGGTAGCCGGCGGAATCCGCTACGGGAGCAATCACCCGCAGCCAGGGGGAGTTCAGCTCGAAAGGAGAGGCCGACCAGCGGCATGACGCCGCGCGACTGGAGCTTCTTGCTCGCAGCCCGCGCGGTCGCGAAAGAGTGCGCTGCAGGGCGAGGAGGTCGGCACGTCCAATGACGTCTCGCGTGCCAACCCTTCAGGCTCCGATCCGGGGCCGCTGCGCGACAGCCCGGGGAATAGCCGGCCGGCGGCACGGGTTTCCGGAAGTATGACCACTGAGGATCTTGGCCGTGTTGCGATCTGGGCTCCCTACACCCACGTGGATGCGCACGTCGCAATCGAACTGGAAGAGCTCGGCTACGGCGCGATCTGGCTCGGCGCGTCTCCTGGTGCCCAGCTGGACATGGTGGACCCGCTGCTGGACGCGACTGAGCGACTGACCGTCGGCACCAGCATCGTCAACATCTGGGCGTCCGCGCCCGGCCCGGTGGCGGAGTCGTTCCACCGGCTGGATCAGAAGCACCCCGGCCGGTTCTTACTGGGCATCGGCGCAGGCCATCCGGAGGCCACCTCGGACTACCGCAAGCCGTACGACGCGCTGGTCGACTACCTCGACAAGCTGGACGAGCACGGCGTGCCGGTACAGCGACGCGCGCTGGCCGCGCTCGGGCCGCGCGTGCTCGAGCTGGCCCGTACCCGCACGGCCGGAGCGTTGCCGTACCTCATCACCCCTGAGTACACGCGCGGCGCACGGAAGCAGTTGGGGCCGAACGCGCTGCTGGTGGCCGAGCAGAAGATCGTGCTCGACGCGGATCCCGAGCGCGCCCGCGAAATCGGCCGGAAGCGCGTCGGGATGTACCTGGGCTTGTCGAACTACGTCGCGAATCTCAAGCGCATCGGCTTCACCGAGGAGCATCTGGAGTCTCCCGGCAGCGACCGGCTGATCGACGAGCTGGCCGTACACGGCGATGTCGAGGCGGTCGCCGCAGGGCTGCGCGCGCACCTGACCGCGGGCGCGGACCAGGTCGCGATCCAAGTGCTTTCCGCGGACAACGACATCCTGGGCGCGGCGCGCGCCCTCGCCGGGAGGGTGTGAGTTCGTCGTCGTCGGCTTCGCTGGAAGGTGTTGGGGTTTTCCGCAGTCGTGCCGGCAGAGATCCGCGGCGATCGGGGGCGATCGGCGGCGATCCGCGGCGATCGGCAGAGATCCGCGGCATCGGCGGACGATGACGTCGCAAGGACGGGTTCGGAGCGTTGCGCATGGGAAGTCCATGCTCTGCCTTTGACTTCACCTGTCGCAGGCAGAGCATGGACCGAGATCATCCGTTCCCGCTGACCGGCCGGGAACGCACGGTGTTGAGGCTTCTGTCCGTCGTCAGGACGGCATTGCCCACTGCTGGGTCCAGAGGCCGTTGCAGTCGTAGATCTGCAGTTGGGTTCCCTCGGTGGTCACGCCGCTCGGGTCGTCGAGGCAGCGGCCGGACTGCGGGTTGTAGAGCGAGCCGTCGGAGCGGGGGACCCATTGCTGGCCGCCGACGCCGTTGCAGTCCCACAGTTCGACCTTGCTGAAATTGGCGGTGCCGTCGCCGACGATGTCGAGACACTTGCCGTAGGCGCGGATCGTGCCGTCGGCGAGTACGCTCCACTGCTGGCCGGGCACGCCGTTGCACTGCCAAAGCTGGACGGCGTTGCCGTTGGCGTCGGTGTTCTTGTTGTCGTCCACGCATTCGCCGGTCGAACCGGGGCCGGTGATGGCCCCGGCCTTGGTGATGTGGATGTTCTCCCACGAGGCAGTCGCGTCGTAGTCGCGCACGCCGACAGAACCCTGCGAGAAGGAGCAGTCGTTGAGGTGCAGATAGACCGGATTCGAGTTCGTGCCGGTCGGCTCCCCCTGGACGGTGACATCGCATCCTGTCACGCCGATAGTCAGGTGGTACCACGAGCCGGTCGCGAGGCCGCCGGGTATCGGCGTGGAGGCGAGCTGCGTCCAGCCGTAGGCTTCCTTCCCGACAACCACACTCGATGACGTGACGCCCACGTAGTAGGCGTCCTCGTTGTCGGTGCCGGTGGTCGGGTCGGTGGTGCGGACGAGGAATCCTGCGTTTCCGTTCGCGCCGACGCTGTTGAGCCGCACGTCTCCGGCGACGTCGTAGTCGGTCCAGCCGGTCGACCCGGTGACGGACTTGTTGCCTCCGGTGCCGCCGGCGGTCTCGCCGTAGACACCGCCGGATGTGCTGAAGCTGCCTCCGTACTGGTCCCAACCGCCGTCGCCGTTGGTGAAGTCGGCGGTGTCCGGCAGCACACCGGCATTGGCCGATCCGGTCAGCTCTTCGCAGTTGTACGGGCCCGCGGCTCCCGCCGCGCTGTAGCGCACGGCCGTGCCGTCGGCGGAGACCAGCAGGTCGGGGTCGTAGTTCAAGCCGCACTGGCTGGAGTTGCCGCCGGCGGTCGGCACGGCGATCGGTGAGGGCATCCACGACCAGCTGCCGCTGCCGGAGTTCGTGTTGACCAGCACGACTTCGCCGCTCTCCGGCGTGCCGCCCGCCGACCGGACCTCGCTGTGGCCGGAAAGCAGCAGCTCGCCGTCCGGGCCGCCCTTGGGGCTCCACGCCAGGACCGGCGTCCCCTCGAGGTACCGGCCGTCGCTGGTCTCGGCCATCGTTCCGGTGTCGGTGGGACCCGAGCCCCAGGTGTCGCCGTCGCTCGAGGTCTTGTAGTGCACCGAGCAGTTGGCCGGGCCGCACAGCTCGTACGTCATGACATACTGGCCGGTCGGTACGATCTTCGCGATGGTGACCATGCCGGGACGATCCGCCTGGATGGTGCTTGCCACGTCCTTGACCTCGCCGGGCGCGAACTTCGTGGAACCGTCGAGGTTGGCGCTCCAGGTGTCGCCGCCGTCGGTGGAGATCATGTGGCCGAGGAACTGGCTGTAGGTGGCGTTCTGCCGCTCGTCGGAGAAGTACATGACCATGTTCCCGGCGTTGTCGAGGCCGACGAACGGCTCCCAGATGCCGTCGCCGTCGGCGCCGGGCGAGGTCTGGATGACGCCGACCGAGCTCCACGTGGCGCCGTGGTCGAAGCTGCGCCACTCGCGGAAGCTCACGCCCGCGCGGTTCGCGGGCAGCGTCGCGCCGACGAGCAGCAGTGTTCCGGCCGGGTAGTTGCCGAGCTGCTGCGGATACTCGAACAGGAACGGCTGGTAGGAGAAGGTGTCGCCGGCGACGGTGGACAGGGTGGACCAGCTGGCGCCGTCGCTCGTGCTCTGCTTGATGATGTAGTCGCTCTGCGTGCCGTCGGTGTTCCAGTGCTCGAAGGTGGCCAGCAGCGTGCCGTTCGACCCGCCGCTGTGCGCGAGCCGGATCATCCGGACGTAGGCCATGCCCTCGGTGCTGGAGGACGGCGCGTAGAGCGTGTTGCCGATGACGTTCGCGTGCGCGGGTGCGAGCTGCAGACCGAGCAGGGCGGCGAGCAGGCTGAAGAACAGGCTGATCGCACGCCACCCGGGGCGGCTGCGGCCGCCGGGAAGAAGTCCCGGACGGCTGTGGGTACTCATCAGATATCTCCAATTCGGCGCGTCATTGCGTGAACGGGCGAATTTGCGTGAGTGGGACCGATCGCGCGCGGATGCGCGGCGTCGGGTCAGTCCTTTCCGACACCGGCGGAGATGCCGGCGACGATGTGGCGCTGCAGGATCACGAAGACCACGAGCAGCGGAGCGGTGCCGAGCAGGACGGTCGGCAGCAGTTGGGAAGCGCTGTAGCTGTGCGTGCCGATGGTGTTGTAGACGTCGAGCGTGATCGTCTGCTTGTTGTCCGAACTGAGCATCACGAGCGGGATGATCAGGTCGTTCCAGATAGCGAGGGTCAGGGTGATGATCAGCGTCGCGCTGGCCGGGCGCAGCAAGGGCAGTACGACGTGCCAGTAGGTGCGCAAGGGTCCGGCACCGTCGATCGCGGCAGCCTCCTCGAGCTCGGCCGGAACCGACCGCAGGAAGCTGGTGAAGAACAACACGGCGAACGGGAGGCTGATCGCCGCTTCGGAGAGGATGACGGAGGCGAAGCTGTCGAGCAGATGCAGGTTGCGCATCAGGATGTAGAGCGGCGTGATCAGCACGAAGACCGGGATCGTGAGCCCCGCGACGAAGAACTGGTAGACGATCTTCGTCCACGCTCGGCTGAGCCGGGCGAGCGGCCAGGCGCACAGCGAACCGGTGAGCAGCACGACCAGCGCCGAGCAACCGGTGATCAGCACGGAATTGAACACACTGCGCCCGTAGTCCATCGTCTGGAAGGCGTTGGAGTAGTTGGCCCAGTCGAGGTGGTGAGGCAGACCGAGGGGATTCGAGGAGGCGTCCGCGTCTGACTGCAGGGACACCTTGATCGCCAGGATGATCGGGGCGACGAGAACGAGCGTCACGAGCAGCAGACCGGCCGCCGAGATGCGCGAACGCAGCGCGCGGCGGCGAGATCCGGGACGGTTCCGCGGGGCGGGTGCCTTCGCGCCGTCACCAGCGCGGACCGGTGTGGTGAGCACGGAACTCATGCGGCGACCTCCCTGCGGCGCAGCACCGTGGTGACGAGGATGCTCGCGATGATCGTGATGACCAGCAGTACGACGGCGATGCTGGTTCCGTAGGCGAACTGGAAGTTCTGGAAGCTGTCGGTGTAGATGACGTAGCTCAGCGTCTGGGTGCTGTTTCCCGGGCCGCCGTTCGTCATGACGAACGGCAGGTCGAACACGCGCAGCGAGCCGATCGTGGACAGGGTGACGTTCACGGTCAGCGAAGGCGCGAGCAGGCGCCAGTCGATGTATTTGAAGCGCCGCCAGCCGGTCGCGCCGTCGAGAGACGCCGCCTCCAGCACACTGGCCGGGATCGCGAGGTAGTTGGCCAGGAAGATCGTCGCCGTGTAGCCGAGGTACATCCACATGTATGTCGCGGCGATGGACGCCAGCGCGGTGGACGGATTGCCGAGCCAGGACTGTTCGAGTGACTGCAGCCCTAGTCCCCCGAGGATGGCGTTGAGCGGCCCGCCGATCGGCGAGTAGATGAACTGCCACAGGTAGGAGACGGCGACCAGCGCCATCATGGCGGGCAGCAGCATTCCGGTCCGTGCGATGGTGCGGATCTTCGGGTGGCTGTAGAGCCACGCGGCCACTGCGAGACCGAGGGCGTTCTGTACCACGACGACGAACACGGTGTAGATCAGCGTGTTCTTCAGCGCGGCCGTGACCTGCGGATCGTGCAGGAGAGCCCGGTAGTTGGCGAGGCCGACGAACGACCCGCCGCGCAGTCCCCGCGCGTTGGTGAGGCTCAGCTGGATGGATTCGATGGCCGGGTAGAGCACGAACAGCGCGTAGAGCACTGTGGCGGGCAGCATGAGGAGCAAAGCCGACCGACTGTTGAGTTTCATGTGACACCTCGTCTGATTGCCAGGCGGCCTTGACGGGAGGGCCCTGCGGGGCAGGCGCGGGGGCCCGTGGGGCGGGCCCCCCGCGCCCGCCCCACGGGCCTCAGTGGACGGCGCTGAAGATCACTTCGAGGCGGTCTTGGGAATCTGCTGGTCGAGCGCGGACAGCAGCGCGGCATCCGGCTTCGAGGGGTCGCTGAACAGCGCGGTCAGCTGCGGCTTGAACTTGTTCTCGGAGTCCGGGTCCGCGATGAACTCGATCTGCGAGGGGCTGGTGTCGCCCGCGCTGAACGCGTTGTAGACGGGGGCGGATGCGGCCACATGCGGGCTCGGCACGTCGGTGAGGGTGGTGAACGAGCTCTCCGCCGCGAGGTACGCGCTGTCCTGGGCCGGCTGAGCCATGAAGGCCACGTACTCCTTGGCCGCGGTCTGGTTCGGGGACTGCGAGTAGACCGACCAGCCGGAGCCGATGAACGTGAAGGTCTTCGGAGTGCTGCCCGCCGCGCCGCCGGGGAACGGGTTGAGCGAGAAGTTGAACGACGCGGTCTGCTTGTAGTGGCTCAGGTCCCAGGCGCCGTCGACGAAGAAGGCGTATTTGCCGGAGGCGAAGTCCGCCGGGCCCTGCACGAACGGGTCGATGCCGTTCATCGTCTTGCCGTCGACGTATCCGGATGACAGAAGCTGCTTCAGCTTGTCGATCACCGGGCTCCAGGTCGCGGCCCACGTCGAGCCGCCGCTGTCGTACTTCGAGCCCCAGCTCGTGTCGATGAGGTTCGCCGCCAGGGCGAGCGAGAGCTGCTCGGCATCCCAGCCCTGCAGGTTCGGGACCTCGATGCCGCCGTCACCCTTGGCCTTGAGCGTCTGCAGGTCCGAGAGGAACTCGGGCCACGTCGTCGGGACGCTGTCGATCCCGGCGCGCTTGAGCAGATCGAGGTTGGCGTACAGGCCGATCGGGATGTTCTGCTGGATGAACGCGTACGTCTTGCCGTCGCGCTGGGCGAAGGGCTTGACCTTCGGCAGCAGCGTGGAGACCCAGGACTGGTCGCTGAGATCGCTCAAGAAGCCCTGCTGCACCCACGTCGTCTCGTAGTACGGATTCACCATCAGCACATCGGCGGCGGTTCCCGCGGCCAGTCGTGTGTTGTTGTAGGCCTCGTACTCGCTGTTCGCGACGTACTTGTAGTTGATTGTGACGTTGGGGTAGGCCTTTTCGAAGGCGGCGTTGATCTCGGGGATGTCGGCGAGCTCGGTACCGCCGCCCTCGAAGCCGACGACGTTCAGAGTCACCTTCCCGTTCGCCGACGACCCACCGGACGAAGAACATGCGCCGAGCGTCACCGCCGCGGCGCAGGCGAGCGCCATCGATGCCGCCAGAGTCCGAGTACGTAGTGCCACGATTTCTCCTCCATTGGAGTTGTGGTGGTTGCGGGGTCTCAATCCCCGAGCTCGTAGGCCGCGGGGCGCGACTGGATCGCGCGGATGCGCGATACGTCGAGCTTGCAGCCGCGATCGAAGCGGTACACTCCGTTGCGCTCCTGGAACACGTCCGTCAGCTGCGTGAAGCAGTAACCGAACATGAGCGGGTTGCCCAAAAGGGCGTCGACGAGGCCGGCGAAGCGCTCGTACCACTCCTCCTCGGTACGCGGCGCGGTGCCGTACCCCCAGCCCTCGGCATCGCGGCCACGGTCGCGCGCCGGATCCCAGAGGATGCCGCCGAATTCGCTGCAGAAATAGGGCTGGCCGGCGTAGGGCTTAGACCAGGTCGTGCCATCCGGCGCACGGTTGACGTAGGGAGTGCCGTCCGCCAGTCCGGCCATCGCCTTCGCGAAAAGATCCGGTTCCTGCTCGTAGTTGTGCGAGTCGTAGACGTCCGTCCATATGACACGGTGCGAGTAGCCGGACGCGTCGATCACCGGCCTCGACAGGTCAGCCGCCTTGGTCGCGAGAAAGAGGCCGAGCGTGACGTCGTCAAGGGTGGTGATCCGGTCGCCCAGCGGCTGGAAGGTCTCGTTGAGGGGACACCAGCCGATGATCGCCGGATGCGAGTGATCGCGTTCGAGTACTTCGAGCCACTGGGTGATGAACGACGCCGTCGGCTGCTGCCCTTCCGGACCCGAGCCGACGCGCGCTCCCCAATCCCCGAACTCGCCCCACACGAGGTAACCGAGCCGGTCGGCATGGTAGAGGAATCGCTCCTCGAACACCTTCTGGTGCAGCCGCGCTCCGTTGAATCCGGCCTGAAGCGCCAGTTCTATGTCGCGGACCAGGGCGGCGTCGTCCGGCGCGGTCATCAACCCATCCGGATACCAGCCCTGATCCAGCACCAGCCGCTGGAAGACGCGCTCGCCGTTGATGAGCACCGCGCGCCCGTCGATGGACACGCTGCGCAGACCGGCGTAGCTGCGCACCTCATCGACGAGTTCGCCCTCCCCGCCACGCAATTCCAGCCGAAGGTCGTAGAGGTGCGGGTCCGCAGGGCTCCACACGCGCCGCCGCCCGGCGGGCACGGGCAGCACCAGTACGGGGGCGCCGTCGATGTCGAGCGCCGCCTCCGCCCGGGCGACCTCGCCGGCCTCGTCGGAGATGACAGCTTGTACGCGCAGGGCCGCCGCCGCACTCGAGACGGGAACGGTGACCAGGAATCTGCTGCCGGAGAGGTCGGGCGTGATCTTGGCGCGCTTCAGATGCACCTTGGGAACCGGTTCGAGCCAGACCGTCTGCCAGATTCCGGTGCTTCGCTGGTAGAACGCTTCGTAACCGTGGTAACGGGTGGACTGCTTGCCCCGGGCCTGGCTGCCGCCGCGGCTGTCCCGAGCTCGCACGGTGATGTCGAACTGGCGGCCCGGCTCGATCAGATCGGTGATGTCCAGGCTGAAGCCGGTGAACCCGCCGCGGTGCCGGCCCGCCTCCACGCCGTCGATCCACACCGTCGCGTCGTGGTCGACGGCCTGGAAGTGCAGCAAGACCCTCTCTCCAGCCCAGTCGGCCGGCACTGTGGCCGAACGCCGGTACCAGACCGCCTCGAGGAAGTCCGTCACGCCGACCCCCGAGAGCTGCGACTCCGGTGCGAAGGGGACGGTGATCTCGCCGGACAGCTCCGCCTCGAGCAGACCGCGCTCGTACCCGGAATCCGCCTGGTCGATTTCGAACCGCCAGGTCCCGTTGAGGCAGAGCCAGCGCTCCCGGACGAATTGAGGCCGGGGGTACTCGGCCCGGGGCATCGGCCGCACCGGCGTCTCGGCCGCTTGCATCGTTGCAACGTTCACGGGAAGTGAGTATCGCCGCCGAGCTTGCATCGTTGCAATACCCCCAAGATAACGAACCGGTTACGACGCGCGGCGGCCAGGTCGGAGTGACACTGCGACGCATGCTGATTCATGAGGCGTCCGCGCGCAGGATAAGCGCCGTCCGCGCCAGGAGTACCGCACCCGTCCTCGCCCGCGGCCGACTCGTCGGCACCGTGGAACGCTGACCCGCACCGACAGCGGCCGCCCTTCCGGATTCGCCGCGGCGGCGCGCAGGAGTACGCATAGCCTTCGTCGACGTTCACGGGCCCAGCCTGGCACCCGTCGCGTGGTGGCCTTCACCCGGCCACAACTTACATCGGCACATCCGCGACAATCCGTCCGCGAAGATCGGACCCTGCGATCCTCTTCCCCCGACCGCTTGACGCAGCGTCGAAGCGGTGGCTCAATAAGGCCTTGCAACGTTGTAAACGCCTTCCCGGCAATGGAGCCGCCCATGCCCCCACCAAGGCGCGATGTCCTTCGGGTCATGGCGAGCCACCCACCACTCAACCGGCTCACCGGCAAGCCCGCATCCAGAGGCAGGTCCACGACGGGCCGGTCCGGACGCGGACGGCCACACCACGGGCCGTTTGTGGCGAATCCTCTGGAAACGAGAGGCATCAAGGTGCGACGACGACGTACACCCGAACGACTCTGGGCCACGGTGGCCTCGGTCGGCCTGCTCGCCGCGAGCGCGGCGCTGGCACCGACTGCCACCGCTGCCTCGAAGGCGCATCCGCAGGCGGCCACGTCCGCGGTCGCGGGCAGCGGGCCGTGGACGCTCTCGACGACGGATCCCACCACGAACTACACGCCGACCTTCATCGGCAACGGCTACCTCGCGGCCCGGGTGCCCGCTGCGGGCGCCGGGTTCGACACGAACCCGATCACCACCGAAAGCGAGCTGGCGGGTTTCTATTCGAACCCCCCGGCCGAGACCGACTGGTCGGAGATCCGTGCCGACATCCCGACCTGGACCACCCTCGGGCTGGTCGACGGCACCGACATGTACGGCAACCTGCCGATCTGCCGGTACGACGAAGTGTGCCAGGCCGCAGCGGGCGAACTCTCCGGCGGCGCCACCCCCGCCAGCGACCACACCGGGTCTGTCGGCGGCCTGTTCGCCGCGGGCCTCGGGTACGGCTCCCCGAATGTCGGTGCCACCGTCAGCGTACCGATCGCCGACGCCACGGCGGGTGCCGCGACGATCGCCCTGCGCTATGCCAACGGCAACGGTGCGAGCGAGACGGTCTCGATCGGCGTCGACGGCGGCCCGCTTCAGCACGTAACGCTACCGCCCACTGCCAACTGGGACACCTGGAGCACCCTGACCCTCCCGGCGACGCTAACCGCCGGCGACAACGACGTCGTGATCACCGTGGGCTCGGGAGACTCCGGGCAGGTGAACATCGACACTGTCGCCGCGTATCCGGCCGGTGCAGCTGCACCGACTACCGTCTCAACGCTCCAGTCCGGCACCCGGTCGGGCTTCAACCAGTCGCTCAACATGGCGACCGGGACGTTGACGACCTCGTTCACCTGGACCGCGCCGTCCGGGCGCACCACCGACTTCACCTACACCGTCAACGCGGACCAGAGCGACGGCCACCTCGGCATGGTCACCATGTCCTTCACACCGCACTGGTCCGGGACCGCGACCGTCGTCGACGCGCTCGACGAACGCGGGCTCAACGACTCGTCCGCCTCCTCGCCGACCATCGACACCCAGAACGGCGTGCTCACCGAGAACGTCGCCGCCGACAGCACCGGGGTGACCGCTGCGATCGCGTCCGTGCTCCGACTCGGAGGCTCGACGTCGCCGACGGCCACCACCGCCGCTGACGGCGTCGCGGCCGGGCAGAGCGCGCAGCTGACCGTGGCCTCCGGCACCACCTACACGGCGACGAAGTTCGTCGGCATCGCCTCCAGCGACGACGGCGGACCCGGCGCGGCGAGCACCGCCCCGCAGAGCACCGCGCTCAGCCAAGCCACCTCGGCCGCGAACCTCGGGGCCGCCGCGATCACCTCGCGCAACAACACGGCCTGGTCGAAGCTGTGGAGCGCGGACATCTCCGTTCCCGGCAACCCCGCACTGACCGGCGAGATCCGCGCCAGCATGTTCTACCTGCTCGAAAGCAACCGCGCCGACGTACCGTGGCCCAGCCCGCCTGGCGGACTGTCCTCGGACGACTACAACGGCCACGTGTTCTGGGACATGGAAACCTGGATGGACCCCGCGCTGCTGGCTCAACACCCGGACATCGCCGAGGCCACCGACACCTACCGCCAGGCCCTGCTCGGGCAAGCCCAGAAGAACTCCGCGACCTGCGCACCGGCTGGACAGACCGTCTCCGGCGCACGCTATCCATGGGAGAGCAGCATCACCGGCCAGGACGCGTACCAGGGACCCGGCGCGCAATGCGACGAACTGCACATCTCGGCGGACATCGCGCTCGCGCAGTGGCAGTACTTCCTCGCCACGGGTGACACCAGTTGGCTGGCGAAAAAGGCGTGGCCCGTGCTGAGCCAGATCGCGAACTTCTGGGCCTCGCGCGCCACCGCGGACCCGACGACCTCCGGCGCGTACCAGATCCTCAACGTGATGGGCCCGGATGAGTACCACGACGGCGTCAACGACAGCGCATACACCGACGCCGCGGCCCAAGAGGTCTTGAACATCGCCACCCAGGCGGCACAGATCACCGGCAACACCGCGAACTCCGCCTGGACGACTGTGGCGAGCGGCCTGGAGATCCCCTTCGACTCCACCGACCAGCGCCACTACGAGTACAACGGGTATCCCACCGGCACGACGATCAAGCAGGCCGACGTCACCATGCTGCAGTACCCGTGGAACGTGCCGATGTCGGCTTCGGTGGCCGAGAACGACCTCGACTACTACAGCTCGGTCACCGACCTGAACGGACCGTCGATGACCGACTCCATCGCCGCCATCGACGCGGCCGCCCTGCAGACCAATCGCTGCGACGCCTACACCTACCTCGAACGCAGCGTGAACCCGTTCATGGGTGCCCCCTACGACCAGTTCCACGAGACCCGCACCGGCGGCGCGTTCACCTTCACCACTGCGAACGGCGGCTTCCTGCAGGAATTCGAATACGGATTCACCGGCCTGCGCTGGAACCAGAACGCCGTCGAACTCAACCCCTCGCTGCCCCCGCAGATCCCCGAACTCGATCTGAGCGGCCTGCAGTGGCACGGCACCACCTACTCGCTCGCGATCACCCCGACCGGCACCACGATCACCGTCACCGCCGGACCCGCCCTGCCGGTCAGCGTCGCGGGTGGCGCCGTCCAGAACGTGAGCTCCGGAGTCCCGGTCACCGTCGCCACCCGCACGTTCAGCAACGCCTCGAACCTCGCCGAGTGCAAGTCGGTGTCCGCCTCGAGCGCCGACCCGAGCTATCCGGCCGAGGCCGCGGTCGACGGCAGCGCCGACACCTCGTGGCACGCCACGGCCACCGGCGCGAACCTCACCATCGACCTGGGCGCCGCCACCACCCTCGACCAGGTCCAGGTCACCTCCGCCGGAACGACGACCGCTTACACGATCCAGGGCTCCAACGACGACAGCATCTGGACAACGCTCGCGAGTCAGGCGGCGATAACGAGTCCGAGCAGCACCGCCTCGTTCCCGACTTCGAGCTACCGCTACATCCGCTACCAGGCAGGCTCTTCCGCCGCCGCGCAGGTAGCCGAAATCGTCATACCGGCCGCTGCCCGGCAGATCCGTCTCGGCGCTCAGGGCCTGTGCACCGACGACCGCGGCGGCACCGGTCAATCCGGCGACGCGGTCCAGGCATACTTCTGCAATGGCACCCAAGCGCAGAGCTGGACAGCCGATTCCGACGGCTCGATCCGCGCGATGGGACTCTGCCTCGATGCTAAGGGCGGCGCCACCGCGAGCGGCACTCCCGTCCAGCTCTACACCTGCAACGCCACGGGCGCTCAGAACTGGCAGATACAGTCGAACGGCGAGGTCCTCAACCCGCAGTCCGGCAACTGCCTGACGGACCCGGGTTCCGGCGCGTCCGGCACCCAGCTGGACATCGAGACCTGCACCGGCGCGGCGAACCAGATCTGGACCCTGCGCGCACCCGTCGGCCAGATGACCGGCTATCAGGGGCTGTGTGTCGACGTCCGCAACGCCAACCCGGCCGACCTCAACCCGGTCCAGGTCTACACCTGTAACAGTACATTGGCGCAGCAGTGGACACTGGCCTCGAACTACAGCCTCCAGGCATACGGCAAGTGCCTCGACGTCAACAACGCGGGTACGACGACCGGCACGAGCGTGGACCTCTACTACTGCAACAGCAGCGCGGCACAGAACTGGCAGCCGCAGGTTAACGGCGAACTGATCAATCCGAACTCAGGACTCTGCCTGACCGACCCCAGTTCCGGCGCCTCAGGCATCCAACTGGACATCGAGACCTGCACCGACGCGGCGAACCAGATCTGGAACCTGCCGTGAGCTGAACAAACTGTTCACCTATAAGCACCATGCAGCAGTCATAGCGGCGGTCGGCGAGTTCGCTGGGAGCGAGCTCGCCGACCGCCGCGACGATCAGGACCGAGGAGGCGTCAGCCTACGGCGATGCTGTCGATGTTGACGCTTCCGTCGTCGTCGGGACCGACGGAGAGTTGGATGAGATCCGTTCCGGCGGGGAGCGCGACCTGCTCGGTGACCGTCCCCCACGTATCCCAGCTTCCAGTGACCGGCAACTGGAGCTGCTGCGTCGTCGGGGCGGTCAGGCTGCCGGTGGTCAGGCTCGTGGTTCGGGTGATGTTCTGCAACGGCGGGGCCTGCCCGCCGAGTGAGTTGGCGTAGCGGACGCTCACCGGGTAGACACCCGCGGTCGGCACAGTCACGAGGAACGTGTCGGACGCGCCTTCGTACCAGTTGTCGACGAAGCCGGTGCCGGTGTAGCCGTTGTGGTTGCCGTCCACCGACGCGCCGCCGCCGAGAGCGCCGTCCTCGGCCTGCATCGTCGCCCCGAGCGCCTTCGGCTGGATCACGTCCAGGCTCGTGGTCGCCGTCGTCGCGTCACGCGCCGCGACGCCCTGCCACGATGTGGTGGCGGTGAGCGTCGCTGTCGTCGCCGACTGGGAGGCCGGCGGCGTTACGGTCCACGTGACGGTCGCGCTTGCGCCCGCCGCGATGTCCACGCTCGCCGGGTCGGCGGTCACGGTCCATCCCTGCGGCACGGCCAGATCGCTCGTCACATCGCGGGCCTCGACGTCGCTCGGGTTCTTCAGCGTCAATGTCTCACTGATGGACGCCCCGGGCGCTGTCGCGGGCGCACCGGAAAGGCTGCCCACCAGGTCGGCGGCTGACGCGTCGGGGATCGTCAGATCCCTGATGCTGGCTGCCGATCCCCCGCCGAAGTCGAAGCGGACCGCGGTACCGGCGACGGTCGCCCACCGCATGTCGAGATCGCCGGTCGCGGGCACCTGGCCGATCGCCACCTGCTGCCAGCTGCCGGCCGCGGACCGCACCGAGACCGCGTAGCTCGCCGGGCGGGTGGTACCCCAGGTGATGTGGGCGTTGCCGGTAGAGGACTGCCGGGCCAGCGTCACCGTGTACGAGGACGTTGTGGATGCCGCGGTCCAGGTCGTCACCGAGTTGCCGTCGACGGCCGCCGTCGGCGACTCGTTGAGCTGCGAGGAACTGGCGACGACGTTCTGGCAGCGTGCCAGGTCGTCCGTGGCGTCGAGATCGGGACGGGCGGTAGGCAGCACGACGGGGCGTCCCTGGGTCAGCTTCGTCGTGCCCCGCGGGCTCTGCACCGTGACCGCAGCACCGTCGGTCAGGGTCACCACGGTCTGCTTCGGACCGATCGCGATCGTGACGGATCGTCCTTGGTAGCGCAGTCCGCTGATGGTGATCCCGGACTTCAACTGCGGGGGTAGCGTGGGCGCGAGCTCGAGTGCCGAGGTGCTCCAGCGCAGCCCCGCGTAGCCGTACACGTAGGTCTGCAGGAATCCTCCGGCTCCGGTGGCGAAGTCGAAGGCCGGCCCGGTGCCGGTGCCGGTCAGCGCCGGCGCCCCCTGGGTCTCGGCGAACTGATCGTAGGGGCCGTTCAGATAAGGCTGGTACGAGTTCTCGAACAGCGTGTAGTCCAGGCAGCCGGGCTGCTGGACCTGTGCGGCGATGATCGACTCGACGGACGCCGTCATCGCGGGCCCGTTCGGGTCGGTGACGGGCATGTACCGATCGAGGTCGGCCGCGGCGGTCGCGCTGGCGGTGACGTACTGGAACGGGTAGGTCATCAGGACCGTGTCGGCCTGCTTGGCGGTCTCGTTCGTATAGCCCGCGTACTCGGCGTGCGTGCCGTCGGCGCTGGTCACGATGTTGATTTTATCGGCGATGGCGGACCAGGCCGGATCGGCGGTGGCGCCCACGAGCTTCGCGGCCGTGGTCGCGTCGCGCAGGGCGACGATCGCGCCGGCGTTGGTGGCGGATTCGTCGTTCACGCCCGCGGTGTACTCGTCCGGGCCGGTGACGCCGTTGATGTGATAGAGGCCGTCGGACCCGAGGGTGACCCGGCTGGCCCAGAACTCTGCGATGTCCTTGAGAACCGGGTAGCCGTACCGCCGCAGCCAGGCGGTATCGCCGGTGGCCTCGTAGTACTGCCATTGCGCGAGGGCGATGTCACCCTCCAGGTGGTCTTCGAACCCGACGCACATCGGATGCCCGAGGTCCCCGCAGACGCCGTCCGGCCCGTTGTCCCAGGACCAGACGCCGCCCTGGTACCCGTTGGCCTTGGCGTTCGCCTCGGCCTGGCTGATCGTGTCGTAGCGGAACATCACGATGGACTTCGCGAGTTCCGGATGCAGCGCGAGCAGCGTGGGGAACATCCACGTGTCGGCGTCCCAGAAGATGTCGCCGTTGTAGTCCTGACTCGTCAGCCCGGCGGGCGGGATGCTCCAGGACAGCCCGGCGCGAATGCTCGAGTAGAGGGTGTAGTACGACATGTTCGTCGCCGCCTGCAGCGTCTCATCGCCCGCGACACGCACATTCGGCGCCCACAGGGCTGCCCAGGCAGCCTCGTGCTGCCGTAGCAGGGCATTCCAGCCGGTGTGCGCGGCGTTCACGGCGGTCGTGGCCGCGAGTGCGGACGGATCGCGCGTGTCGTTGGACGTGGCGATGCCGACGTACTTGGTCACGACGTAGGTGTGTCCGGCCTGGACCGGCACCGTCCAGTCCTCGCCGGCCGTCGCCGTGTTCGCGGTCGGCTGATCGGCGGTGCTGCTCGTCACGCTGACGCCAGGACCCGCGACGAGATGCTGAACCTCATCGACAACGTTGTCAGCGCCCGGCGTTTCAAGACTGACGCTCGACGTGTGGGCCCTGGTGTCCACCGCGCGCGAGGTCGGGTTGATACCTTGCGCACTGCTTCCGTCGAGGAGGGCGGAAAGCGACAGATCACCGCTCCACGAAGGCGTGACGCTCACCTGCACCTCGCCGAGATGCATCTGCGCCTGATTCGCCAGCACCTGGAAGGAGACGGCGGTCGCGTCGCCGGCCTGCGGCGTCCATGTCAGCGAGGTGCTCACCACGCCGTGCAACATGTCAACGGACTGCCGGTAGTCGCTGATCTGGCTCGCGGCCGTGCTCGCGTCCAGCGTCTGCCCTCCGACGCCGAGGTCCATCGTCGACCAGGTCGGCAACGAGGCGATGTACTCGGTGCCGGGCACCGAGGAGGACAGCCCCTTGTTATAGACGCCCGCGACGATCGAGGTGGTCATTCGCTGCTTGGGGATCTGGTCGAGCTGGTATCCGGACGGGCCCAGAGCGCCCTGAAAGCCCTCGCCGATCGCGGGCAGGCGCTGCGCGAGGTAGCCGTTGCCCACGAACGGCATCCGGGTGAAGTCGGCATTGCCGTAAGAAGCGGCCGACAACACCCAGGAACTCTGCCCGCCGCCCGCACCCCCCGACGCCCTGCCCGTGCCGGCGGCAGCCGCCGCGGCAGCCGCACCGGCAGTGCCCACCACCAAGGCCGCGGCGGCCAACATACGAACCTGTATATGGAATCTCAAGTTACTCTCCTCACGGCCGAAGCGCCCGAGCGCTTCAGCACAATACGTGCCACGATCACGGTCGTCCCCGCGTCGAGCGCCTCGTCACGGGCCGTCCGCCTTTGACCGGACAGTGGCCTGGGAACCGTGTCCCCAGGCCACTGCGGCTTCCGCGACTATCGTGGGGTGACCGCTATGTCTCGCCAGGTCGCGGTTGAGTTGTAGGTACGGGCGCCGATCATGCCGGTGGTGAAGCATCCGGTGTCGTTGTAGGTCAGGCTCACCTGATCACCGCCGGCGGACGGCTGGCCGGTGACAGTGATTTGACATCCCACGGCCTCGACGGTCAGGTGATACCAGGTTCCGTCGGCGAGCCCGCCGGGGATCGGCACGGTCGCGAGCGAAGTCCAGGAGTTCGCTTCCTTTCCCAGGAACAGCGTGTCTGAACTGACACCGGCGAAGTACCCGTTCAGCGTGTCGACTCCGGTGCCCGGACTGCTCACCCGCACCAGCAGTCCCGCATTGGATCCGGGCCCGGTGGAGGCGTTCATCTGCACGTCGCCGGTGAGCGAGTAGTTTCCCCAGCCGCTCTGGCCGGCGACGGCCTTGTCGCCCGCGCCGCCCGCGGTGTCGGCGTACGTCCCGCCGCTCGCGGTGTCGGTCCAACTGCCGCCGTATGTGGTCCAGTCCGGCGCGCTGCCGCTTGCGAACGGCGCGAGGTACGTGGCCGTCGCGGTCGACGTCGTTCCGGAAGCCGTGACCGTGATGTTCCGCCACGCGCCGGTGCTGGCGTAGTCGCGCAGGCCGATGGCGCCGTTCGTGAAGCAGGCGGAATCGGTGTGACTGTAGCTGATCGGCGTAGCGGTGCTGCCGACCGGGTTACCCGAGATCGTGAACGTGCAGCCGATGGCTTGGACAGTGATGTGGTACCACGTGTTGTCGGCCAGGCCGCCGGGAATGTCGGTCGCGGCCAGCGATTGCCATTGGCCGCTCTCCTTGCCGAGGAAGAGCTGCGTGGAACTCACCCCGACGAAGTAGCCGTTGAGCGCGTCGGAACCCACGGACGGATTGCTGGCCCGCACCAGGAAGCCGGCCTGGCTTCCCGAGGTGATCTCCACGTCGCCCTGCAGGGTGTAGTCGCCCCACCCGGTGGATCCGGCGATGGCCTTGTTACCGGTCGTACCGCCGCAGGTCTCGCTGTACACCCCGCCGGAGACCGACCAGCAGCCGCCGACATCCAGCCAGCCGGCATCGGTGCCGTCGAACGTCGAGTTGTACGGCAGCGCGCCGGCACTCGCGCTGCCGGTCACCTCCTCGCACCCGTAGGGGCCGACGGCCGAGGCGGCGGTATAGCGCAGACTCTCGCCCGAGCCGCTGACCAGCAGGTCGGGGCTGTAGTTCTGGAAGCAGTTCGTCGTCTGGCCGGCCCCGCCCACATTGACGGGTGCGGGCATCCAATACCACGGCCCGCTGCCGTAGTCGTAGTTGACGAAGACCGCCTGATGGTCTTCCGAAGTGAAGCTGTTGTCGGAGACCAAGCGGGTGCGCATACCGGTCATCAGCAACTCGCCGTGCGCTCCGCCGGCCGGCGACCAGGTGATGAATGGGGAACTGCCCAGGTATCTGCCGTCGGTACTCTCGACCTCGGTGCCGAGATCCGATGGTCCGGAGCCCCAGGTGTTGCCGCCGTCGGTCGAGGTCTTGATGTGGGCTTCGCAGTTGCGACCGGTGCCGCAGATCTCGTAGCTCATCACTTCATTGCCGTTGGGCAGGTCGGCGATCGTGGCCATTCCCGGACGGTCGGCCTGGATAGTGCTGGCGACGTCCTTGACCTCTCCCGGCGCGAAGTTCGTGCTGCCGTCCGGATTCGCGCTCCAGGTGACGCCGCCGTCGTTGGACACGATGTGCCCGAGGAACTGGCTGTAGGTGGCGTTCTGCCGCTCGTCGGAGAAGTAGCACACCAGTTGGCCGGACGAGTTCAACGCGAGGTACGGCTCCCAGATGCCGTCGCCTGACGTGCCACCGGTCTGGAAGGTTTCGACATACGTCCAGGTCGCGCCATGGTCGGTGCTGCGCCACTCCTCGAAGTCGGTCGACGAGCCGTCCGCCGGCAGCAGATTGGCGGCCAGCAGCAAGGTTCCTGCGGGATAGGCGCCCAGCGTCCGCGGGAATTCAAACAGGAACGGCTGGTAGAGCGTGTTCCACGGGTGGCCGGAGCCGGTCTGGCCGTCAGACACCGTGGAGAGCGTGGACCAGGTCTTTCCGTCGTCGCTGCTCTGCCGGATGACGTACGAGGAAGGCGCTCCGTTGAGCCCGGAGTGCTCGAAGGTGCCGAGCAGCGTCCCGTTTTCCGAGCCGCTGTGCGCCAGCCTGATCACCCGGCTGTAGGCCATCGACTCGTTGCTGGAGGACGGGGTGTACATCGCTGTCCCCGCCGCGTTCGCGTGTGCCGCCGGCGCGCGCGCCGTGAGAAACGCCAGGCTCAGCACGAGGCAGGACAGCGCTGCGATCACGTACCGGTACCGGCGTAGGGAGGTGGGCAGATGGACCACGTGGAGTATCCTTTCCGTAACTTGCATCGTTGCATATCGGGGTCAGCCCCCTGCGACAGATCGTTGCCGAATCAGGCGCGCCGGGTCAGCTCTTGACCGATCCGGCCATGAGGCCTTGGACGTAGTAGCGCTGGAGTGACACGTAGAGGACGATGCAGGGGACCATGGCGATGACCGTGCCGGCGATGAGGTACCCGAGGTTGACGCCGCCGTAGGTGCCGACCTCGAGGTTGTACAGCTCCACCGGCAGGGTGTACTTGCTCTGCGACGTCAGGAACGTCAGCGCGCCGAGGAATTCGGTCCAGGAGGACAGGAACGCGTAGAGGACCGTGGTCGCGATGCCCGGCAGGATCAGCGGGCGCAGCACCCGGATGAGCATGGTCCAGTGCGACGCTCCGTCCACGAACGCGGCCTCCTCGATCTCGCTGGGGATCTGCAGGAACGTGTTGCGCATGATGAATACGCTGAACGGCAGGTTGAACGTGACGTAGAACAGGACCAGCCCGTACAGCGAATTCGTCAGGTGGACATCGTTGAGTTCGATGAACAGCGGGGTGAGGATGGCCTGGAACGGGATCATCACGGTCACCAGGATGACGCCGAAGACGATCCCCTTCCCGCGGAACCGGAACCGGCCGAACCCGTAGCCCGCCAGCGTCGCGACGACCGCGGTGAGCAGGGCGGTGCCGAGCGCGACCGCGAAACTGTTGAGCATGTAGTGCTCGATGTCGTTGCCGCTGCCCAGCAGGCCGGTGTAGTTGCCGAACGTCAACCGGGTGAAGTCCTTGGCTGACGGGGTGGCCGCGATGTCCGTGCCGGGCTCGAACGACTGGATCAGCGCCCAGACGAGCGGCAGCACGAACACCAGGCTGAGCAGGACGCCGGAAGTGGCGTAGGCGATCCCCCGGCCACGGCGGGGGCCGCGCCCGGCCGGGGATACCCCGGCCGCGGCGCGCTGACGAAGGGTGTCGGGCCCGGGGGGCCGTGTCGCGACGGTCACCTGGCGTTCGCCTCCGGGTCTCGGAGCAGGATGAACTGGCCGGCGCTGATGGCGGCCACCGCGACGACGAGCAGGAGCGCGCCGGCGGTGGCCTTGCCGATCAGTCCCTGGGTGAACGCGACCTGGTAGATCCACAGCACGACGGGTGTGGTGCTGGTCCCCGGGCCGCCCTGGGTCAGGATCTCGAACTGGTTGAACGCCAGGAACGAGCCGATGACCGACAGGATCAGGCTGAGGGCGATCGGCTGGCGCAGCAGCGGCAGCGTGATCCGCAGTTCGGTGCGCCACCGGCCCGCGCCGTCCAGCGCGGCCGACTCGTACAGCTCGCGCGGAACGCCCTGCATGCCGCCCAGCAGCAGGACCATGGTCAGGCCGGAGCTGAACCAGACGACCAGTACGCAGATGGCGACCATGCCGGGCACGGTGTGCACCAGCCAGGCGGTGGAGCCGTCCGTCAGGCCCAGTATTCGCAGCAGGAAGTTGACACCTCCGCTGTCCGGCTGCAGTTCGACGTACAGGATGAAGCTCTCGAATGTCAGGCCGACGATGTACGGCAGGAAGAACATCGTGCGCAGCAGCGTCGACCCGCGGCGGTTGGACCTGGTCAGCATGGCCAGCCCGTAGCCGACCACGAAGATCGGGCCGGTCACGATCGCGGTGTAGACGACGGTGAGCAGGATGGCGTGCAGGAACTGGGAATCGTGGAAGATCGTCCGGTAGTTCGCCAGGCCTACGTAGTGGTAGGAGCCCACCAGCGGGAAGTCGGTCATCGATATGACGACGGCGTACCCGAGAGGCAGAATCACCAGTGCCAGTACCAGGAGCAGTGACGGCACCGTCAGCATGAACCCGAGCCGACCGGGTTTCGTGGTGCTCTTCGCGGCCATGTCCCGGCTCTCTCAGTTCTGGAGTGCCGAGAGCACAGAGGTGAACCCGGACTGGCCCTGCTGCAGCGCTCCCGGGACGTTCCCGTTGTAGACCGCGGTGTCGAACATCTCCTGCCAGGGCTGGCTCACCAGGTTGAACAGGGCGTCGTGCGCCACGGTGACCGGGGCCTGGCCCTTCGGGAGATAGCCGAGGATCTGCGAGACCATCGGATACTGCGCGGTGAACGCCGGAGTGACCACGTCGGACCTGATCGGCTCCACGCCGCTGGCCGCCTCGAGCTGCTGGGCGGGCAGGCTGAGCGCGTACTGCACGAACTCCCAGGCGCCCGCGGCGTTCTTCGCGCCGGCCGGGATGCCGAAGTTGGCTCCGCCGTCATACGTGCTGTAGCCGCCGTTCGGACCGGGCAGCGGCGCGATGCCGACCTGGGACATCAGCGCCGCCGAGGCGCTGCCGGCCACCAGGCCGTACCCGCCGGGGAGCATACCGATGTCGCCGGTGAGGAAGTCCTTGCCCCAGGTGGTGCCGTTCTGGGTCTGGTCCGCGGCCGGGACCAGGTGCTGGTCCCAGAGCTGCTGGTACATCTGGAGCGCGGCGGCCAGCGGCTGGTTGCCTGCGACGGTGGCGCTCTCGGCTCCCAGCGTGCCCTTGAGCACGTCGGCGCCTCCGGCGTACACGTTGGGCATGACGGTGAACGTGAGGCAGCCCGGGCAGTCCCCCGCGAAGGAGAGACCGTAGATGTTCGGCCCGAGCGCCCGGATCTTCTTGGCGTCGGCGACGACCTGCGCGAAGGTGGCCGGCGGCTGGCCGATACCCGCCTCCTTGAACAGGGTCTTGTTGTACCAGAGGAAGGACATGTCGGCGAAGTCCGGCACGCCGTAGTACTTGCCGCCCTTGGTCGCCAGCCGCAGGGCGCCTGGACTGAGCTCGTTCTTGTAGGGCAGCTGGTCGACGTACTTGGTGATATCCAAGAACTCGTTCTTCGCGATGAAGATCTCCGAGTCCACGTCGTCCAGGGAGGCGAGATCGGGGGCGGTGCCGGCCCGCATCGCCGTGGCGAGCTTGGTGACGTAGTCGGTGTCCGGCACCGGCACGACGTCGACCTTGAGGCCCTTGTGCGTGGCGTTGAAGTCCTTGGCCAGCGCGTTGAAGAGCTTCGAGAAACCCGAGCGGTACCAGACGGTGACGGTGCCGGTCGCGCCGGCGTTCAGCGAGGCGGCCGTGGTCGTCGGCGAGCCGTTGCTGCCGGAGCACGCGGTTGCCGAGGCGGTGAGCAAGAAGGCGGCGACGAAGGCCAGAGCACGACGGCGGGCTCGGCGGGTCATGACAGCGGGATCCAGACCCGCATGGCGTCGACGCCGCGGTTGGCCCAGGTGAAGTACGGGACGGCCCGCAGCGTGACCGGGTCGCCCGGCCGCGGCGCACCGCCGTCAAGAGGATGATACAGCCCGCTGTCCGGAACGCGGCTGATCGCCTGGCCGGAGGCTTCCACGGCTATGCGGGCGCCCGGTGATGCGGACTCCGTGACAGTCATCTCGGTGCCTTTCTCGATGCAGAGCAGATCCAGGTCGACCTTGTGATCGGCCTGCTCCAGGCAGTAGACAAGGGGGCCGCGCTCGATCGCGGCGCGGCCGCGGGCCGCGTCGATCCGGTCGTCCGCGCGGGTCAGTCGGGCGGCCATGGGCAGATTCAGCAGCACCACGTCGCCGGTCTCCCAGCGTCGGTTCAAGCGCAGGTACTCACCGGGCGTCGGGACCTCCGCCGGCTCGCCGCCGTTGACCGTGACCCTCGCTCCCGTGGCCCAGGCGGGGATGCGCAGCGCCAGTTCCCACGGCACGGCCGACGCGTTGCGCACCGTGATCTCCACGGCGCCGTCCCACGGGTACTCGGTGGCGACATCGAGTTCCACCGGCTGCCCGGCCGCGGTCGTCCGGATCCGCGTGGGAGTGTATTGATGCACCTGAAGCCCGTCACCGGTGCGGGTGACGAAGTAGTGCTCCAGCGAGGACAGAGTGCGCATCAGATTGGTGGGGCAGCAGGACGTGCCGTACCAGGTCTGACGGCCGCCCGCGACGCTCCGGCTGTACTCGATCGAGGCGCCCGAGCGCAGTTCCAGCGCATTGACATAGAAGAAGCGGTCGCCGTCGAGCGAGAGGCCGGGAAGCAGGGCGTTGTACAGCGTGCGCTCGATCAGATCGGCGTACCGGGCTTCGCCGGTGAGCAGCAGCAGGCGCCAGGCCCACTGGATGCTGGCCACCGCCGCGCACGTCTCGCAGTAGGCGCGGTCGTTGGGCAGCTCGAACGGGTCGCCGAACGCCTCGCCTTCCCACCGCGACCCGAGGCCCCCGGTGAGGTACATCTTCGTGGCGACCATGTTCTGCCACTGCAGGCGCAGCACGTCCACCAACTCGCTGTCGCGGCTCTCGACGGCCAGGTCGGTCGCGCCGGCGGCGAGGTAGAGGGCACGTACGGCATGCCCCTCCGGGGAGGTGATCTCACGGAACGGCAGCCGGTCGGAGTAGTACATCGGGCGGAACTCGCGCGTGTTGAGCGTGCGCTGCCCGCGGGCCCCGACGAAGTAGCCCGCCAGGTTCACATACTCGGAGCGCCCGGTCTGCCGGCCGAGTTCGACGAGTGCCATCTCGACCAGCGGATGCCCGCAGACACCGGCCCGCTTGCCGGGGCCGAACGTCGCGCCGAGGTGCGTCGCGACCCGCTCGGCCACGGCGAGCAGGCCGCTGTCGTTGCCGGTGCGCGCCTGGGCGACGGCTGCCTGAATGAGCGCGCCGTTGTTGAAAATCTCGTGGTTGTAGGCCAGATCGGCGTAACGCTCCTGGTCACCGGCTTCGACCTGGATGAACGTGTTCAGGTAGCCGTCGTCGGCCTGCGCGTCGCGGATCAGGCCGGTGACCTCCCGCTGCCAGCCGGCGAACTGCTTCGACGCGCCGCGGGCCTGCTCCCAGGCCAGGGCCTCGAGCCACTTGTAGACCTCGCCGTCCTGGTACACCGGGCCGTGGTACCCGCCGCGCCGGCGGGCGGCGGCGGCCTTGAAGTTCTCGAAGCTGCCCACCGCTTCGAGCTTCTCCGCGCCCAGGGGGATGGTGACCTCCCTGTTGATCTGCTGCCTCTGCCCCCACAGTCCGCCTGTGATCGGAGCCTCGCCGAGCGCCAGCGGGCGCAGCGCCACCGGTGCCCGCCCACTCGGCGCGACCGGCCCCTGCCGCCCCCCGGTCTCGTCCGTCCGGCCGCCGGTGGATCCTCCTGCCAGCCCCACACGCCCTCCTCGATCGCCGTGCACGGTCGCGCGGAAAATCCGGAAACCGTATTCTGTGACTTGCTGAACATAGCCCGCTTCGGGGAAGCTGACAAGGACGGCGAGGCCACCGCGTCGGAACCGGGTGGGATGCGCACGAAAGGGAGATGCATGGAGCAGCCGAAGCCGCGACCGGTGACGATCCGGGACGTGGCGGCGCTTGCCGGGGTTTCCGCGGGCACCGCCTCGAAGGCCCTGAACAACCAGGGCCAACTGCGGCAGGAAACCCGCGACCGGGTGCTCGCCGCGGCGAAGGGACTCAAATTCCGGCCGAACGAGACGGCCCGCAGCCTGGGCAGCGAACGCACCTTCACGGTCGGCCTGCTGACCACCGACAGCATCGGCCGGTTCAGCATCCCTGTGCTGCTCGGCGCCGAGGACGCGCTGGCCGCCGGGACGATCCTGGTGTTCCTGTGCGACACGCGCGAGGACCCGATCCGCGAGCGGCACTATGTGGAGACGCTGCTCTCCCGCCGGGTCGACGGGTTCATCGTCACCGGACGCAGGTCGGATCCGAGGACGCCGCTGGCCGTCGACGTCCCGGTGCCGGTCGTCTACGCCCTCACGCCCTCCAGCGATCCGGCGGACTGCTCGGTCGTGGCCGACGACGAGCAGGCGGGCCGCCTCGCCGGGGAGCACCTGATCGCCACCGGACGCAGCGCGATCGCGCACATCACCGGCCCCGCGAGTTTCGACGCGGTGGGCAACCGGGAGCGGGGGCTGCGGACCGCGCTCTCCAGCAGCGGCCTGAGCCTCGTCGGGCCGGGCGTGCTGTACGGCGAGTGGTCGGAGGCGTGGGGCCGCCGCGCGGCGCAGATCCTGCTGCGGTCGGGTGCGCAGTTCGACGGCGTCTACTGCGGCAGCGACCAGATCGCCCGGGGCGCCGCCGAGGTCCTGGCGGCATCCGGTCGCGCGGTGCCCGACGACGTGGCCCTCGTCGGCACCGACAACTGGGACATCCTGGTCGAGGGACGCACCCCGACCCTCACCACCATCGACCTGAACCTGCACGAGGTCGGCCGCCGGGCCGCCCAGCGCCTGCTGGCCGCCATCGACGGCGAGCCGACCCAGGGCCTGGAAACCTGCCCAAGCCGACTGGTGATGCGCGAATCCACCGAGCTCCAGCGCGTGCGCGACTGAGCGCACTCCAGCCGGCGGCGCTATGGGAAGGATCGCGGAAACCGGTTTCCTTCCGTGCCGCCGCGTGTGGTCCGGGCCGAGCACGCGCACTGAAGCGGAGGTCCTCGCAGTTCGTCCCGTATCAGAGCGGCGGCGTGCTGTCCGGCATCTGGTACGACGACTCGACCTACCCGTCGAACCCGAACGGCAATGCCTTGGCTCAGGAGGCGACCAACGCCGCGGCCCACTTCGGCAACACCACCGCCGCGTCCAACCGCAACTCCTACTACGTGGTCCTCTCCCCGCACGGCACCGGCCCGGACAACTACCAGAGCACTTCCACCGGGTACTGCGCTTGGCACGACTACACCGGCGACAGCGCGAACCTCTCCGGCGGCGCGGTCGCCACGCCGTACGGGAACATCGCCTTCAGCAACCAGCCGTACAACATGGACTTCACCTACCTCGGCCAGAGCGAGTGCGGCGTCGGCTTCGTCAACGGCTCCTCCGGCACCCTCGACGGCTACACGATGACCATGGGCCACGAGTTCTCCGAAATGGAGTCGGACGTCGACCCGAGCTCGGCCTGGGTCAACCCGGGAACCAACGGCGGAACGAAGTACTATGAGAACGGCGACGAGTGCGCCTGGATCCAGCCCGGCCAGCCCGGCGGCGCCGCGAACGTCACCTTCGGCTCCGCCGGCACCTTCGCCGAGCAGTCGATCTGGTCCAACGACGACAACAGCTGCGACATCTCCCACCCCATCGTCAGCCACGGGACCAGCAGCGGCAACACCGTCACGGTGACCAACCCCGGCAACCAGACCGGCACGGTCGGCACCGCAACGTCCCTTCAGCTCGCCGCGACCGACTCGGCCTCCGGCCAGACCCTGACCTACTCGGCCAGCGGCCTGCCCGCCGGGCTGTCGATCAGCGCTTCCGGCGACATCACCGGAACCCCGACGACGGCCGGAACCTCCGACACCACCGTCACCGCCACCGACTCCACCGGCGCGGCCGGCTCGACCAGCTTCACCTGGACCATCAGCTCCTCTAGCGGTGGAGGCGGCTGCCCCGCGGCGCAGCTGATCGTCAACGGCGGCTTCGAGAACGGCACTTCGCCCTGGACCGGCACCACTGGTTCGATCCTCGAGCCCGCTCTCTACGGCGGTACGGCGCACACCGGCAACTACGCCGCCTGGCTCGACGGCTACGGCTACCCGGCGACCGACACCCTCGCTCTGACCGTCACCATCCCGTCGACCTGCAAGAGCGCAACGTACGCGTTCTGGCGCGACATCAGCACCCAGGAGATCACCTCGACGAATGCCGACGACACCCTCAAGGTGCAGGTCCTCAACCCCTCCGGGACCGTGCTGGCCACACTGCACACCTACAGCAACCTGGACGCCGACAACACGTACGACCGGTCGAGCTTCTCGCTGAACCAGTTCATCGGCCAGAAGATCACCCTTAAGTTCACCGGAACCGAGACCGACGCGAATGGCGGGACGACGAACTTCCTCCTGGACGACGTCGCCTTGAACGTGAACTGATCTGAGGAGGGCAGTCACCGCTCTCGTCACGCAGACAGACCGGGCCCGGCGCCCCGCCGCACTCAAGCGAGGGCCGGGGGCCTTTCGCCTACGGGAACCAGGGCAGATGGCGACCCGGCCACCAAGGGCGTCGCACTGCGCGGAACGGATTCGGCGTGCACCGGGGTCTGGTACCCGGGCGCCGATCGCGTCAAGACAATCCGCGACCAGTCCCGTCGGTGACCCGCTCGCGGTCGCTCCTCCAGCCGTGCCTGGAGAAGCGCGAGCGGGCGCGCCCGGGGTGCCGACGATGTCTGCCTGGAAGGTGGCGGCGCGGGCGGAGCAATAAATCAGCCACCTGCTCCGCCTGGATGGACGGAGCCATCGCGGGCAGCCACCGTCACGCTCTGATGCGAGTGCCGGGGGGCGGCTAGATTCACGCATCATTTCTGCACGGTTCTGCTTGGTATCTTGATTAATCGACCAGGAGTGAGCAAGATGAGGTCGTAGAATCACGAGACCCGAGGGCCGCGGGCGGTCTTGCGCCGCACGCGGTCCTCTCAGCGCAGAGGGAAAAGCGATCCGACGCATGGTGAACCATCTGAGGGAGACGATCCGCCGGCACAAAGCCGGTGCCGCGGAAGGCGTGTACTCGGTGTGCTCCGCGCACCCGCTGGTCCTCGAGGCGGCTATCCGGCAGACCCTCGCCGACGGCGGGTACCTGCTGGTGGAGGCCACCTCCAACCAGGTCGACCAGTTCGGCGGGTACACGGGTATGACGCCCCCGGAGTTCCGCGACCTGGTTTTGCGCCTCGCGGACCGACACGGGCTCGACCGCTGGCGCGTCGTGCTGGGCGGGGACCACCTGGGGCCGAACCGCTGGCGCGACCGGCCGGCCGAGGAGGCGCTCGCGCTCGCCGAAGAACTGGTCGCCGCGTACGTTTCCGCCGGCTACACGAAGATCCACCTCGATTGCAGCATGGCCTGCGCCGGAGATCCCGAGCCGCCCGGCGACGAGCTCGTCGCGGCACGCGCCGCCCGCCTGCTGCGCGTCGCCGAGGAGACCGCCTCCCGCGCGGGCGCTGCCGACTCCGTCTGCTATGTCATCGGCACCGAAGTACCCGTGCCCGGCGGCGCGCACGAGACACTCGGCCGTCTCACCGCCACGCCCGCTTCCGCCGCCCGCCACACCCTCGAGCGCCACCGGGAGGCGTTCTCCGCGCTCGGACTCGACAGCGTCTGGCCGCGCGTCGTGGCCCTCGTCGTGCAGCCGGCGGTCGAGTTCGACCACCTGCAGGTCATCGACTACGACCGCTCGGGAACGCGCGAGCTCCGCACCGTCCTCGAAGACGAGCCGCACCTCGTCTTCGAGGCGCATTCCACCGATTACCAGACCGCGGCACACCTGACCGAGCTCGTCGAGGATCACTGGGCGATCCTCAAGGTCGGGCCCGGCTTGACGTTCGCGTTGCGCGAAGCGCTCTTCGCGCTCGCCCGCATCGAGGCGGAACTGCTGCCCGCCGACGAATGCTCGGATTTGGCCGAGGTCGTCGACGAGGTCATGGTCGCCCGCCCCGGATACTGGGAGGGCTACTATCCGGGGAGCCCGGCGGAGCAGAAGATCGCCCGCAGCTACAGCTACAGCGATCGGCTGCGCTACTACTGGGCCGACGCCGAAGTAGAGGCCGCCGTGCAGCGGCTCTTCGCGAACCTCGCTGCCATCGAGATACCGCTCCCCCTGGTCAGCCAGTTCCTGCCGGAACAGTATTCGCGCGTCCGCAGGGGGGAACTCACCGCGACGCCGCACGAACTCGCGATCGACCGGGTACGAGACGCGTTGCGCACCTACTCGGCGGCGACGACCGCTGCCGGCCGCGCAGCAATCGAGACCACCGAAGACCGGGAAGCCGTTCATGTCTGACGCCGCGGCACTGACCGCCGATCTCTCGAGCACGGCCACCTACCGCGAAATCATCCAGCAGCCGGATGTATGGCGGGAGACCGCGCGGATCGTCGGGGCGCAGCGCCCTACGCTCGACGACTTCCTCGCGCCGCTCCTGCGCCGAGAGGATCTGCGCGTCGTGCTCACGGGTGCGGGAACGTCCGCGTTCATCGGGCAGATCGCCGCGCCGTCACTCGGCGCGCGGCTCGGCCGGCGGGTCGAGGCGGTGGCCACCACCGACCTGGTCTCCCACCCCGGCGCCTACCTGCCGCAGGACGTCCCGACGCTGCTGGTCTCGTTCGCCCGCTCCGGCGACTCGCCCGAGAGCACGGCGGCCACGGAACTGGCGGACCGCTTCTTAGGCGAGGTGAGCCACCTGATCATCACCTGCAATCCGGAAGGCGCTCTCAATCGCGCCCACAAGGCCCGCCCGGGCTCGTTCGTCCTGCTCATGCCGGAGCGATCGCATGACGACGGCTTCGCGATGACTTCGAGCTTCACGTCGATGCTGCTCGCGGTGCTGCTCGCCTTCCGCGGTGACGACGATGTCTCGGTCGACGCGCTCGCCGGCGCGGCCGAGCAGTTGCTGGCCCAGCGGACGCGGATCGCGGCGCTCGCCGACTGCGTCCCGCAGCGGCTGGTCTACCTGGGCGGCGGTCCGCTGGCCGGGCTGGCCCGCGAGGCGGCGCTCAAGACGCTCGAACTGACCGCCGGCCGAGTGGTCGCCTACCACGACTCGTCCCTGGGCTTCCGTCACGGGCCCAAGGCCGTGCTCAACGCCCACTCGCTCGCCGTCGTCTTCCGGTCCGCCGACCCCTACAGCGGCGCCTACGACGAGGACATCGTCGAGGAGCTGCGCGGCACGCTCGGGCGGAGCAGGGTGCTGACGGTCTCGGTCGGCCAGGCGGGCGGGCCGCAGTCCGCGAGCGCGAGTGCGGATTGGACACTGGCTGGGCTCGAGGCGCTCGACGACGCGTATCTCGCCGTGGTCTACATCGTGTTCGCGCAACTGTTCGCGCTCTACTGCTCGGCCGCGCTCGGGCTCACTCCGGACAATCCGTTCCCGCGTGGGGACGTGAACCGTGTCGTCAAGGGAGTGACGATACACCCGCTGATCGATGCGCCCGCGCCGGACTGCGCGGCGGAACGCCGCCCGTAAGGGTATTGAGAACTGCGCGGCCGTGCCCGGTCACTTCGCATGCGGTGGCATGCGGGCTGACCGGGCGGCGGTCGCCGGGACCCAACGGCCGCGCCGCATCACTGCACGCACCGTCAGGTCGTCGTCCAAGTGCACGAGGTCGGCCGCCCGCCCGATGGCGATCTGGCCGCAACTGCCGTCGAGACCAAGCGCCCGAGCCGGGGTCGAGGTCACGGCGGCGAGCGCGTCCAGGAACGGGACGCCGCATTGCACCGCGGTCCGCAGTGCCCGATCCATGGTCAGCGTGCTGCCGGCGAGCGAACTGCCGTCGCTCAGCTCGGCCCGTCCAGCCGTGACTTTCACCTTCAGCGATCCGAGCAGGTACTCACCGTCCGGACTGCCCGTCGCGGCCATAGCGTCCGTGATCAATGCGAGGCGGCCCGTCGCCGCGGCCGCGGTGCGGCGCACTGTGGCAGGGTGCAGATGGACGCCGTCCGCGATGAGCTCGATGGTCACCGATTCGTGATCGAGAAGCGCGGCGACCGGCCCCGGGGGCCCGGCCGAGGATCGGGGGCATCCCGTTATAAAGGTGCGTAGCCACGCTCGCCCCCGCCGCGATCGCCGCGAGGGTGGTTTCGTAGTCGGCGCCCGTATGGCCGATCGCTGCCACGACACCGGCCGCAGTGATCTGCTCGATCGCGGAAACAGCCTCGGGCAGTTCCGGCGCCAGGGTCATCAACCGCAGTGACCCGGGGGCGGCATCGAGCAGTGCTGCGATCGCGGTCCGGTCCGGTGCCCGCAGGGCCCGCGGGTCGTGTGCGCCGCAGTGCCGAGCGGAGAGGAAAGGCCCTTCGAGGTGGACGCCCGCCAGCGTGCCGTTCGCGACATACGGCGCCAGCGCGCGCAGCCGGTCTTCGAGAACGTCTACGGGGGCTGACACAAGGCTGGCGAGCATGGTGGTGGTGCCGTGTGCGAGATGATGACCGGTGACGGCGTCGACCGCGGTGCCGCTCGCCTCGTCGAAGCTGAAGCCCGCGGCGCCGTGCACGTGCATGTCCACGAAGCCCGGCACGAGCCAGTGTCCGCTCATGTCCTGATCCGCCGGGCCGGTCGGCGTGCCGCTGCCCAGCGCTGAGATCCGACCGCCCTCCACCTTCAGCCATCCGGGCACGAGTACCCGGCCCCCGGCTGCGATCCGCGCGTTGGCGAGGATCATCGAGCGCACGTCTCGGCGAGCAGTTCGTGCGCGAGCAGGGCGCTGCCGAGACTCGCGGCCCGATCGCCGAGCGCCGCGCGCAGGAGCCGGGGCCTGCGCTGAAAGCTCAGGTTCGCGGTAAGCCGCTCGGCCACGGGCGTCATGAGGGCGTCGCCCGCTTCGGCGAGACCGCCCCCGAGGATGACGGCCTCCGGCGCTAGCACACTGGCGACCCAGGCGAGAGCGCCGGCGAGGGCGTCGAGAGCCTCATTCCACGTGGTGAGCGCCGAGGAATCGCCGGCTCCGGCCAGTGCCACGACCTCTTCGGCGCCGGCGACCGGCCGACCGCTCCGTCGCGTGTAGCGGCGAGCGATGGCCGCGGCGGAGGCAATCGCTTCGAGGCAGCCGGTAGCGCCGCAGACGCAAGGCTCGCCGTGACCGACATCGGTGTGCCCGATCTCGCCCGCGTACCCGCCGGCGCTGTAGGGCCGCCCGTCGAGGATGAGCGCGGCGGCGATTCCGGTTCCGATCGGCACGAACACCACGCTGCGGAGGGTTCGGCCGCTGCCGAGCCGCGCTTCGGCCAAGCCTCCGACACGCACATCGTGACCGAACGCCGTCGGCAAACTCAGCCGCTCGGCGACCATGTCGCGCAGCGGCAAGTCGGACCAGCCGAGATTCTCCGAACGCATCGCGAGCCCGTCCGCATCCGCGACGACGCCCGGCACCGCGAGGCCTACCGCGCTCACCGGGCCGGGCGCCTGCTCGGACAGGGTCGCGACGCATGTGGCGATCGCGTCCGTGAGACGCTCGCCGATGTCCGCACCCCGACGCGGCGTCGGGCTCCGGAGGCCGGCGACGATCCTCCCGTCCGGGGCCGTCAGCACGCACTTGATGCTGGTGCCGCCGACGTCGACACCAGCTGCCAGCGGGTTCTCGGGCATCCTGATCCTTCGGAGTCTGAATCGGAATCGATGAGGCAGAAACGGCGCGTTCGGCACGCCGTCCTCTCGGGCCAGTGCAGCCTACATGCGCGATTCTGCTCAGTCTACATCTTCGTGCGCATCATCACGCAAGACGCCGATCGGCCCCGAACGCGCAGAACCGATCAGAGGAGGCCGCGAGGGTGGACGGTACGAGCCGGTTGCGGGCACTGCGCCGGGTGACGCTGCCGCTCGCCTGGCCGGGCGTCGTCACCGCGCTGATCTTCACCTTCATCGCCGCCTGGGACGAGTTCGTGGTGGCGTTGATCCTGACGAACAGTCCGTCGCACCAGCCCCTGGCGGTCGCCCTCGACAGCTACATCGGCGGCTACCAGATCAACTGGGGCCACCTGTTCGCCGCGTCCGCGGTGGCGACCGTGCCGGTGATCATCCTGCTCGCCCTGATCGAGAGGAAAGTGGTCTCCGGTCTGACGGCCGGCTCGATCAAGTGACCAGGCAGAGGGCGGCCGGCGGCTTACGCCGTGACGACGCGGACTCCGGCCGCCGTGAACCGCTTCACAAGCTCGGGGTCCGCCTGATTGTCGGTGACCAGTACGTCCACCCGGTCGATCGTGCGGATCCGGGCGAAGGCCTGCTTGCCGAGCTTCGTCGAGTCGGCCACGAGGATGACCTGGCGTGCGCGGTCCGCGAGCATCCGGTTGATCATCGCCTCGCCCTCGTTGTGCGTCATCGCGCCCAGATCCGGATCGATCGCGTCCACCCCGAGCAACGCGACGTCCAGCTGCAGTTGATCGAGCATTTCCGCCGCGAGCGGCCCGGTGAGCTCATACGAGCTGGACCGGGCCACGCCGCCGGTCACCACGATTTTGATATGCGAGCGGACGGTGAGCTCGTAGGCGATGTTCAGGGCGTTGGTCACGATGGTCAGGGCCACGCCGTCGGCCTGACTCGGCGTCAGATCCGCGCGCGCCCCGATCGCGCGCGCGGTCTCGGTGCTGGTCGTGCCGCCGTTGATGCCGATGATCCCGCCCGCCGGAACCAGCGCCGCCGCGGTCTGGGCGATCCGCTGCTTCTCCGCCGGGTGACGGCTGGACTTGAAGCGCAGCGGCAGGTCGTACGACGTGCTGTTCGCGACCGCGCCGCCGTGCGTGCGGGTGAGCAACTGCTGTTCGGCGAGGTACTCAAGGTCACGGCGGATCGTCGCCTCCGACACCCCGAGCCGGGGCGCCGCCGTGTCCACGTCCAGCTTCGAGTCCTCCGCCAGCAGCTCCAGGATCGCGTTCAGCCGCTCATACCGCTTCATGGCGTCACCTTAACCGGTCTCGCGGGCGGCGCGCGTGTGTCATGCGAGGGACGAGCCCGGCGGGAGGCGCACTCACGACCTGCGCCACACCCAAACCGCGATGCTCGCCGAGCCCGGCGTGGAACAGGATGATTTCACCGGACTTCTAGGAGGAGCCTGCGACGCCGCTCGGGTCCTGGTAGACGCGGTCGAGGGCGAGGTACGCACCGCCGCGAGCCGAGGAGGTGAATCCGAGCGAGGACAGTGCGATCTCGCAGCCTCCGGCGTTGGGTGCCATGACGCGCTCCAGAACGCCGGCGCGCACCTCGTCGATCAGATAGTCGCCGAGCTGGGCGAAGTACCCGCCGAGTACCACCAAGCGGGGATTGAGCACGTCGATCAACAGCGACAGGCCGAGCGCAAGGCCCTCGGCGACGCCCGCGAGCGCGGCGAGGGTGCGCTCGTCCCCGGCGGCCGCTCGCTGTGCGATGTCGGCCAGGCGCGCCTCGAGGTCGCGGGACGGATCTTGGACCGGGTCTTGAGCGTCGGCCGCTTCACGAAGCAACGCGCTGAGCCCGATCATGGTTTCCCAGCATCCTGTTCTTCCGCAGACGCAGGGGTGGCCCCCGGGGTCGAGCGGCATGTGGCCGATCTCGCCGGAGTACCCTGCCGATCCGCGCAGCAGCCCGCCGCCGGAGATGATCCCGCCGCCGATGCCCACCTCGCCGCTGACGTAGAGCATGTCGTGGATTTCGGGGTCCGACACCCTGAGGTACTCGGCGACCGCGCCGAGTTTCGCGTCGTTCTCGAGGCCGAACGCCGGCGCCTGCGGTCCCAGCCGTCGGCGAAGCCCGTCGAAGACCGCGACATCGGACCAGCCGATGTTCGGCGCGTATCGGGCTATCCCCTCGGCCAGGTCCACCACCCCGGGGGCGGCGACCGTCACCCCGATGCAGCGGGCACCCGAGCCCTCGACCGCGGCGAGCGCCTCCCGGATGAGACCGGCGAGCGCGTCGAGCACAGCCTCGGGACCGGCTGCCCGGACATCGAGGGGTAGCCGGCTCTGGAAGACCTCGTCCCCGCGCAGGGTCAGCGCCACGACGCAGAGGTAGTCGACACAGATTTCGGCTCCGATCCCGCAGAAGGCGCGGCCGTCGATCTCCACGGTCAATCCGGGCCGGCCGATCGAGCCGAGGCGTTCCTCCCTGCTCTCGGTGACCAAGCCGAGGTCGGCGAGTTCACTGACGAGGCCGGTGATCGTCGGCTTGGGCAGTCCCGTGTCCGCGGCGATGCGGCTGCGCGAGCGGGGACCGGAGTCGCGCAACAGCCGCAGCACGAGTCCGAGGTTCGAACGACGGATGGAGGCGCGGTCGCTCGGCTTCGACGCCCCGGCGATCGCGACCGGCTGCGGGGCCGTCTCGCGCAAGTCTGCCTTCACGGTTGCTCCTCTCTCACGTTCTGCGCGTGCGTACGCCCCGTGCATCCGCGCAGATTACCAGGGCTCTGCGTCGCCTGGCCTTGACCCGGTGGCGGCGGTCCGCGTCGCCGTTGCGGAGTCGTTAGCTTCCGGATGGCCGGGTGGCTTGACGCGGCAGCCTTTAGTTTGCATCCTACTTTAACTAAGGACCGGCGCAAGCGGTCCGGAGCGACACCCGCCATGCACCACCAGCACTCGAAGAGGAGTCAGAACGTGCGCAAGCGTTGGATAGCGGCGGCAGCTGGGGTCGCCGCGGCGGCCACTTTCGGTCTGTCCGGCTGCAGCTCGAGCGGAACGAGCGGAACGAGCGGTTCGACACAGGGTCCGGCATCGGGGCCGGTCTCGCTGACTTTCTGGGGCTGGGCTCCCGGCTATCAGCAGTCGGTCGCGCTGTGGAACAAGTCCCACCCCGATATCCAGATCGACTGGGAGACTGTCGCGCCAGGCAGTAAGGGTGGCTACACCAAGATGCTCACGGCGGTGAAAGCGGGCAATGCGCCCTGTCTCGCGCAAGTCGGCTATGAGACGCTGCCGAGTTTCGCCGCTGCCGGGGCGTTGCAGGACGTGACGCAGTACGCGTCGCCCGACCAGGGCCAGTTCGCCGCGTGGACGTGGAACCAGGTGACCATCGAGGGCAAGACCTACGGCATCCCGGTAGACGCCGCGCCGATGGCCCTGCTGTACAACAAGACGTTGTTCGCCAAGTACGGCATCACCGCACCGCCGGCGACGTGGGCCGAATACTCCGCGGACGCCGCGAAGATACACCAGGCGGATCCCAAAGTCTACATCGGCTACTTCGGCAACGACGCGTACAACTACGCGGGCCTCGACTGGCAGGACAACGCACCCTGGTTCACTACGCCGAACAGCTCGTGGCGGCTCGGGTTCACCAGCTCGGCGGGCGAGCAGGTCGCTTCCTATTGGCAGGGTCTGGTCTCCCGGCACCTGTTGAGCACCGACCAGAGTTACTCTCCCAGCCTCTACAAGGACATGGCCGCGGGCAGGATCCTCTCCGACGTCAACGCCGTCTGGGACGCGCCGCTGCTGGCCTCCTCGGTCGGCAAGTCGCAGTCCGGCCAGTGGGCCGTCGCGCCCATGCCGGTGTGGAACGCTTCCGCGCCGGCGTACGGCAACGACGGCGGGTCTGCGACTGCCGTACTGAACGGCTGTAAGGACCCGCAGCAGGCCACGGAGTTCGCGGATTGGATGAGTACGGATTCCGGCAGCGTCACCAACCTGATCGACGTCACCGGGATCTACCCGGCGGCGACCTCCGGGCTGTCCAATCCCGCCCTGTCGGCGCCGAACGCCTACTACGGCAACCAGGTCGTCTACGACGTTTTCAAGGCGGAGATGCCGCAGATCAACACCAGCTGGCTGTGGGGGCCGACGATGACCCAGGTCTCCACCGACCTCGGCAACGATCTCGGCTCCGTGGAGACCGGGTCCCAGACCGTCGCGGGCATGCTGGGCGACGTGCAGTCGAAGACCGCCGCCCAGTTGACCCAGCAGGGAATCTCGGTCTCCGGCGGCTGATCCCGAACACCGATCCGCCGGACGCGGCCGTGTACGCCGCGGTCCGGCGGTGCCCCGGTCAGGCGGGGGACCGCCGCACCGGTTCCCCGCCCTCGCCTCCCCGCCGCACGTGATGGCCCGGAAAGGCCCCCGCCATGACAGCACACGCCCAACCGCGCGAGCTCCGCACGGACAACCGGGTTTCCGGTCGCCGTCCGCTCGCACGAGCAGCCGCGAGCAGACGCAATCGCAACATCGCGCTGCTCTTCCTCACGCCCTTCGCGCTGCTCTTCCTCGCCGTCTACATCATCCCCATCGCCTACACGGTGGATCAGAGTCTCTATAAGCTTCGCCACGACGGGCTCGGACTGGGTGCGCCGACAAAGGTCTTCAACGCCCTCGGCAACTACGCGGACGTGCTGCGAGATTCCGCGTTCACCGGCTCGATCGAGCGCGTCCTGCTGATCGGTCTCGTGCAGGTGCCGATCATGCTGGGCCTGGCCCTGCTGCTGGCGCTGCTGCTCGACGCCAGGAGCACCGTCCTCAAGCGCTTCTTCCGGCTCGCCTATTTCCTGCCCTACGCGCTGCCCGGCGTCGTCGGTTCGCTGATGTGGGCCTATCTGGTGGACCCGGGCCTGAGCCCGATCACCGCGCTGGCCCACGACATCGGGTGGAACCTGAACCCGACCTCGAGCCGCATGCTCGCGCCGACGATCGGCAACATGCTGACGTGGGGCTGGACGGGTTACAACATGCTCATCATCTATTCGGCGCTGCAGGCCATTCCGCCGGAGCTGTCCGAGGCGGCGAGGATGGACGGCTGCTCCGCCTGGCGCATCTCCTGGCACGTGAAGATACCGATGGTACGCCCGGCACTGATCTTGACGACCGTCTTCTCCATCATCGGCACCGCGCAGCTCTACAACGAGCCTGCCACGCTCCAGACAGTGGCCCCGAACGTCGGCAGCAGCTATACCCCGATCTTCGCGGCCTTCACCGCCGTGGCCGATAACGACTTTCCCTACGCCGCAACCGAATCGGTGATTCTGGCCTTGCTCACCCTCATCGTGTCGTTCGGTTTCCTGCGCCTGGTCCAGCGCACGGGGAGCATCCGATGAGCACTCTCCAGATCGGCTCGCGGCCCCGGGCCGCCTCCACGAGCCCGACCCGGCGGAGCACGCCCCGGCGCTCCGACTCCTCACGCTGGCTGATCCTGGGCGTGATGACGATCAGCGTCGTCTACTTCCTCGCCCCGGTCTGGTGGCTGCTGGTCTCCTCGACGAAATCCGACTCGGGCCTCTTCTCCGGAAACGGCTTCTGGTTCAACGGATTCCACCTTTGGTCGAACATACGCTCGGTCTTCGCCCAGGACAACGGCATCTACGCGAGATGGCTGCTCAACACGCTGGTCTACGCAGGGCTAGGGGCCGCGCTCAGCACCCTGTTCGCCAGCCTGGCAGGGTACGCGTTGGCAAAGTTCCCCTTCCGCGGTTCGGGGGCCCTGTTCAACATCGTGCTCGCCGCCGTGCTCGTGCCGCAGCCGCTCCTGGCGATCCCGCTCTACCTGCTCTTCTCTCCTGTCCACCTGGTCAACACCTACTGGGCAGTGCTGATCCCCAGCATGGTCAGCCCCTTCGGCGTGTACCTGGCGCGCATCTACGCCGCCGCATCCGTCCCCGACGAGGTTCTCGAGGCCGCACGCCTCGACGGGTCCGGGGAGGTGCGCACCTTCTTCCAGATCTCTCTGCGGGTGATGTCGCCCGCTCTGGTGACGATCTTCTTGTTCCAGTTCGTGAGCATCTGGTCCAACTACCTGCTTCCCGCGCTCATGCTGGCCAACGAGAGCCTCCAGCCGGTGACAGTCGGCATCGTCGGCTGGCAGCAGCAGCACGGCAGCGGCAATGCGGTGCCCACGAACGTCGTTATCACGGCCGCCGCACTCTGCGTGGTCCCATTGGTGATCTTGTTCCTCTCGCTGCAGCGGTTCTGGCGCAGTGGCATGACGTCGGGAAGCGTGAAGTAGCACGATGACGCACTACAGCAAAGGGCGGCCTGTCCGCGCCCAGTACCATCTGCGTTACCAGATTCTTCCGGCCGCGCAGCGAGAAGAGACGGTTGCGGAAGCCAAGGCGCTGGCCAAGGCTTGCCAGGAACTGGAGATCTCCGAAGTCGTCCTGCTGCTCGGCGCGGAGGACGTCTTCGAGGGGCATCTTGCCGGCGCGCAGGAGGACCGGTGGTACGTCACCGTCGAAGCCGCTCTCGCCGTGCTCACCGAGGCGGGCCTCTCGGTAAGCCTGAATCCCTGGGCCACCGTGGGGCACGCCGACCGCGGCCGGGTCGACCGGCTCGGGTTCTCACCCATGGTTTCACCCACCGGCCAGAGCGCTTCGGGACAAGCCTCCTTCGCCTGCCCGCGCTGGCGCCGGTGGATGGTGAACCACTACGGCCGCTTCGCGGAACTCGGATTCAGGGTTGTCTGGCTTGAGGATGACTTCCGCTTTCACAACCATGCTCCGCTCGAGTGGGGCGGCGGATTCGAGCCGCTGATGCTCGAGCGCCTGGCCGCGCTCGTCGGCGAACCGGTGACGAGGGAGCGAGTCGTGGCCGCGGTGACGCACCCGGGTGAACCGCACCCGTGGCGCGCGCTGCTCCAGCAAGTGTGGCGTACCGCCCAACTCGAGGTGGCTGAACTCGTCGCGGCCGAGGTGCACCGTCGTTCTCGCGGCAGGTCGGAAGTGGGTCTGATGAGCTCGCGACTCGACAAGCACTCGGTGGAGGGCCGCGACTGGAAAGCGCTGTTCGAGGCACTGACCGTGGAGGGCCGCGCCACCCACCGGCCGCACTTCGCCTGGTACAACGACTTGCCCGGAAACCGCTTGGGCGCACAGCTATGGCTCCTCGAGGCGCAGCGAGCGTTGCGGCCGCCTGCTGTGCGCAGCGAGCCGGAGATTGAGAACTGGCCGTACACGAGTTGGACCAAGTCTGATGTGCAGACCTGGTCGGAGATGACGGTGGCCCAGTTCGCCGGGTCGGACGCGCTCCTGGTCAACGCCTACCCGAACAACGAAAGGCGCGTGATCGAGCGCTATCCACAGGTGAGCGGGCTGCTGCGGCGATCGCGCCCGGCGCTGGACTGGATCGCCGAGCGCTACCCGCGAGATCACGAGTCCTGGGGGGTGGGCGTGCCTTTCCCGCCTGCCGCCGCGACCCACCTGCGCACGCGAGCAGGGGGCGATCTGAGCGCGTTGGAGATCGATTCCGGGCCGGCCGCCGACTATCTGCTGCGCAACGGAATACCGGTGACCTCGCGCCCCGCACCGGTGAATGCCGTGTTCGGCGGGATGGCGTGGGCGCTCAGCGACGAAGTGATCCTGAGGCTGCTGGGCGGCGGACTCCTGGTGGACGGTCTGGCGGCCGAAGTCCTCTGCAAACGCGGCTTCGGTTCCCGCATCGGCGTCGATGTAGCAGCGATCGTGCCACGCGACCCACGGCCGGAACGCGGCGCACAGCCAACGCAGACGCCGTATACGGGCGAGCGTGCGGTAGAACCGAACCTCGCGCGGGACCTAGGGCTAGAAAACAGCATGTTGAGTTTGAATGTGCAACCCGCGCTGGCCCGGCTCGAGCCGCGGGAAGGAGCGACGGTCTGGACCGAGGTGCTGGCCGGGGACGGCAGCCGTTGGGGCGCGGGACGCACCGCTTTCCCCAACGACATCGGTGGACGGGTCGTCGTCCTGGCCGCGACCGCACCCGATGCCCTGGCCGGCAGCGACGCGGCGCAGCGCCTGCTGCATCATACGATCCGGTTCCTCGAGGGCGAGCACCCGGCGATGCCGCTGGTGAGCGGCGGACCGCATCTCTTCCCGCACCTTTCGCGCAGCCACGGCACGACTCGGCTGGCGGTCGCCAACGGCAGTGCGGATCCAGCCCGGGTCGAAGTCGACATCCCGCGCATTCCAGACCGGCCCTCGGCGACCTTGCTGCGGCCGCTGGCCGCTCCGGTGAAGGAGCCGGTCCGCGCGCAGGGGCGGATTCTGCGTCATGAATCCGAACTCTGCCATCGTGGGTGGCTCGTGCTTGAGTGGCCGGAGCCGGTCGATGACTAACGGACGGCGGCCGGTCCGGTGCTGTTGCGGACGACGAGCTCGGGCGACAGCAGCCTCCTCGAGCCGGATTCGGCATCCGGCTCCGCGATGGCGCGCAACAGCGACTGGACCGCCTGGCGAGCCATCTCGCGCTTGGGGATCGCGACGGAGGTGAGCGCGGGCCAGGTGTGGCGCGTCTCGAGGCCGTCGTCGTGCCCGAGGACGGATAAGTCGCCGGGCACGACGCGGCCGGCCGCGCGCGCGGCTTCGAGCGCGCCGAGGGCGAGCACGTCGTAGGTGGCGAAGAGCGCCGTCACGTGCGGGTTCGCCGCCAGCGCCAGGGACGCGGACGCGAAACCCGCCGCCGGCGTGGCCTCGGACGCGTACCGCACCGCGTCATCCGGCAGGGCGATCCCGTCCGCGGCGAACGCCCGCCGGAAACCGGCTATCCGGACGGAATGCGTACGCCCGGCAAGCACGGCGACATGCTCGTGACCAAGTTCGCGCAGATGACGGCCCGCCAGAAAGCCCGCCCGTTCGTAGTCGATGGTCACGACCCGATAGCTCTCCGGCACCTCGGTCTCCCACGCGCACAGCACCACGGGAAAGCGGGCGTCGGCGAGCAGCGGCAAGTGCTCGATCAGATCCGCGTCCCCTGCGATCAGCAGCGCATCGACGTTGCGGCTCGAGAGCCCGGCCAGGTGCCGGCGCGCGCGTTCCCCGTCGAGCCGGGTGGTACACAGCAGCAGGTGGTATCCATGCCGGTCGAGGGCGTCCTCGACCTCTTCGATCAACTCGGCATAGAAGGACCCGACGACGGTCGGCACCAGCAGGCCCACGGTCATCGTCGTGCCGGTCACCAATGACCTGGCCACGAGGTTCGGGCTGTATCCGAGCTCAGCGATCGCGGCGCGGACCCGGGCCTCGGTCTCGGGGCCCACCCGCACGCGGCCGGTGACGACGTTGGACACGGTCTGCTTGGTGACACCGGCGTGACGGGCCACGTCCTTCATCGTCACCATCGCGTTCCCCTCCGCACTCATCATCTCAGACCGGCAAGAAACTAGGTCGAAGATCGCACACTGTCAAACAAGAAAACACGAAGAAGATCTTTCGTATCTGCTTGTTTTACCGGTCAAATTAGCAGTATCTTCCTTGCACCGCGCGCTAGAGAGCGCGCGATGTCTGATAACAAGGAGTTTGCGTGCAAGCTCACCGTACCCGAAAAAGGATCATGGGCGTCGTGGCCGCCGGTGCGTTGGCCGCCTCGGGACTGAGCACCGTGACCGCGGTCTCCGCCGCGGCCGCCACTCCGGCCGGCGCGACCTACACTGTCACCGTCGGCTCGACCGGGAACTTCGGCAACCCGGACGACAGCCCGGCCGACGGCTTCATCGACAAGGACGGCACATTCCACTACCAGTCCTCGCACGCCGACTATGCCGCGAGCGCGGGGCGCGCATGGGACTTCTTCACCGGCACGGACTTCGACACGGCCACCGCGGACACCACCCTCGACGACGCGGTCAACCCGGCGAACTCCGAGGACAAGAACAACGACACCACCTGGCGCTGCAACAACAGCCCGACAGGACTCGAAGCAACGTACGCGCCCACCCTCACGACGCACGCGGAAGCGAACTACTGCGACCTCATCGGGATCTGGGTCGATCCGGACACCGGTGACTGGTACGGCCTGGTGCACAACGAGTTCACCCCCGAGCCCTACGGCGACGATATCCACTTCGACGACATCGACTACGCCGTCTCCACCGACCAGGGCCAGGTGTGGACGATCGAGGGCCACGCGATCACCTCCCCGTACGCGACCGAGCGCGAAGACGGCACCGCGTTCCCCAACCAGACCTACGACTACGGCGACGGCGACCCGCGCCTGTTCGTCGACACCGCATCAGGCTATTTCTACGTCTTCTACGGCTCGCGCCTGGTCGACAAGGGCGGGGTGTGGCAGGACAGCCTCGAGCATGTCGCACGCTCCCCGATCGCGGACAAGATGGCGACCGGCTCGTGGGAGAAGTACGACGACGGCTCATGGTCCCAGCCCGGCATCGGCGGCCTGGAAAGCAACCTGGTCCCGGTGGGCTCGACCAATCCCGACGGCAGCGCCAACAACACCGGCTATACCCCGTCCTCCGCGGAGTACAGCCCTTCGACTACCGGCACCGTCGAGGCGCAGATCGCGGCGAACGAGATACCGAGCAAGTCGCCGCTGTTCGCGATGAACATCGCTTACGACGCATATCTGGGCCTCTACATAGGTGAGCCGGAGGTCGTGAACACCTCGACGCCCGAGCCGCAGCAGTTCTACGTCACTGACAACCTCGCCACCGAACAGTGGCGCCTGGTCGGCGACACCGGGTCCTTCACGTCGGACTCCTGGTACCGGTGGTTCGTCGACTCGGCCTCGGCGACACTGACGAACTCCGTGGTCGGCGAGAACTTCCGCTCCTACTGCGCGGTCTCGTGCAACGGCACCTCCGGCGGCCAGTACGCGAACATCACACTCGACTCGAGCAGTCCGGCACCTTATCCGTTCAGCACAACTGAGATGTACCAAATCGCGACCGGCGACGGTCAGATCCTCGCGCAGGTCTCTGGCGGCACGGCTACTGCGTCGCAGAGCTCCTCGAGCGGAAGCATGCTGCAGGACTGGACCTTCGTGCCCGACGGCGACGGCTCCTACCAGATCCTCAACGCCGCCACCGGCGAACTCCTCGGCGTCGACGCGTCCACCACCGCTTCACGCTCCTGGGGCTCCGCGCCGACTGTGACCGCGTCCGGCAGCACCGGAGCGACCGTCGGGCAACAGTGGTGGATCATCGCCGACACCGACTCGGCCACGGGAAGCCAGACCGGCTCCTACCGCCTCGTCAACCGCTACAGCGGCTTGGTCCTCGCACTGACCACCGGCTCCGGCGCGAGTGCCGAGACGACTCCGGCACGGTACTGGTCGAACGCGACCGGCAACTCCGTCGGCGGCAGCCGCACCGCCAACGAGCAGACGCTCACCATCACAGCCGTCGGCGCGGTCACCGGCACCGTCACGCTCGCCTCCATCGGCACGCAGAACTGGACTGAGGGCAGCCCGGTGAGCATCCGGGCGAACGCGACCTCCTCGACCGGCCAAACCATCAGTTACTCGGCCAGCGGCCTGCCCGCCGGCGTCTCGATCGCCTCGTCGACCGGCCTGATCAGCGGAGACCCGACCAGCACCGGGAGCGGCAAGGCGACCGTCACCGCCACCGCTGGAGGCGCCTCGAACCAGACCACGTTCTCCTGGACGGTAGCGGCAGGCGCAAGCCTCAACGGCACGCACGTACTGTCGATCTCCGGAAACGCGCTCGACGACCCTAACTGGTCGACGAGCGAGGGCACGCAACTGGACACGTGGACGGCCAACGGTGGTGCGAACCAGAACTGGGTCTTCACCGAGCAGTCGGACGGTTCGTACCAGATCGAGAACGCGTACTCGAACCTGTGTATGGACGACGACGGCGGGTTCACCACTGTCGGCGACCCTGTGATCCAGTGGGCGTGCACAGGCAACAGCAACCAGCACTGGACGGTTGCCCTCCAGCCGAACGGCTCGTACGAGCTCACGAACGTCAACAGCGGGCTGCTGCTGTCGACGGCGTCGACAAAGAGCGGAGCGCTCGTGACGCAGCAGACGAACACAGGTTCCTCGCTGCAGCAGTGGGCGCTCAACTGAGTCGTCGATCAACTCGAGTGAGCGGGTTCCCGGACGACGCGTGCGCCGTCCGGGAACCCGCCCGGGAGCACACTGGTATCAGTCGATCCCCCGATCACCTCCGGACAAGCCGCTTACTGGGCTCCCGGCGAAGTGCACGCCACCGGCACCGACACCGGGCTCACCGCGATCGCCCTCGAAGGCGGCCCAGTGACGATCTTCGACCCCGAAGAACACTGACTCCGCCACCCACACCACGAAACGACGCCCCCGGTTCATCGTGCTCTCCGCGCACGCGCTGTTCTCAGACACTGCCGATGTAGTAACCTGATTCGTCGCAGGTTCCCAGCAGTGGGGGGTATGGGAAGCAGATGTCGATGAGCAGTGGCGCGTACTCGGCGCCGTCGGTCGACGAGTCGGGGATCTATCAGACGGAGTACACCGGGGGGCCTGCCGCGCAGCAACCCGCGGGCGGCGGCGCGAGCGGGAGCTCGGGTGGCGGGGGCGGGTCGAGCCCGAGTTTCCAGGTGCAGAGCGACGGGATGCGCGCGCAGGCCGCGGTGATCGCCGATTGCGGTTCGCGGGCCGCCCAGGTGCTGACCAACCTGCGGGCCGCGCTGGTCTCCGGCGGTGAGCCCTGGGGTACCGACGACCTGGGGAAGAAGTTCGGCCACAGCTATACCGGTCCGGCGAATCAGGGCTTCGCGAGCATCGCGGGTCTCGGCGCCGCCCTGACGAACGTCGCCAACCTGCTCGCGGCCCAGGCGGACAACTACGACAAGGTCGAGCAGCATCTGACGGACCGGATGAACAAGATCGGTGAAAGCCTCGGCGGCGCCGCAGCCGGCTCGGGGGCGGGGACGTCGGCGTGAACATCGACGGCGTCGACATCTCCCTCGACAACCTGACGCAGGACCTGCTCGAGCTGCTCGTCGGCGAACGCTGGCCCAATGGCGACGAGGGGGCGATGCGTTCGCTCGCCTCGGCGTGGACCGACGCGGCCTCCCAGCTCGACGAGATCCGGCAGACGGCGTCGGCCGCGGCGCAGCGGGTCGGCGAGTACTGCCAGGGCGCGAACGCCGACGCCCTCAAATCGTTCTGGTCGGCGAACTTCGACGACGGGCAGACCAGCTGGCCGGCCGGCGTCGCCCCGGCCGCGCTGCCCTTCGCGGTGCAGTTCTGCAAGGCGATGGCCAGCGCCCTGACCGCGGGCGCGAACCAGATCGAGACGACCAAAGACATGATCATGGGGAACATCGCGATCCTCGTCGCGACCGTGACCCCGCAGATCGCGGCAGGCTTCTTCGACTTCGGCGCCACGGACGCCACTGCCGTCGCCGAGGTTCTGGCGGACCGGACCGTGATGCAGGCGCTGCTGGACGGCGCCAAGGACCTGATCGTCGAGATGGTCGAGCAGGCCATCGAACAGGGCCTGATGCAGGCCGAGCTCGCCTTCGTGATCCAGTTCAAGGAGGTGATGGAGGGGCACGCCGGCAGCATCGACTGGGGCCAGGTGGAGCAGGCGGGCATCTCCGGCGCGGAGGGCGGAGCCATGGGCGCGGCCTTCGGCTTCGGTATCGGCAAAGCCGGCGGCAGGATCTTCGGCGAGGACTTCGGAAAGTCCTTCGCCGGACGCGCGGCCGCCGGCGTGGCCTCCGGCGGGCTGACCAACGCCGGTCTCGACCTCCTGCAGAACGGGAAGATCTCGGCCTCCGACTTCGCGAAGGGGTCCCTGGCGGGCGTGCTCGGCGGCATGGGCGGAGCCGAGGCCGCGGCGGGTGAGAAGCCCGCCATCGACACCGAGAACCTGCCGACCGAGCTGGACACCCCGAACGTGCGCACGCCGGATCTGACGGCCCCGCAGGCGACCGACGTGCCGACGGTGGACGCCGGCGCCCGAACAGATCTCAGTGGCCTGGCTATGCCGACGGCCGACCACGGCACCCCCGCCGGCTTGGACAACACCGCCCTGGGCGCCGATACGCCGGGAACGGGAACTCCCGTGCGCGCCGACCTGAGTGGCGGCGTCTCGGTCGACCCGTCCCAGGCAGCCGTGGCCGCATCCTCGGTCGGGCACATCCTCGGCGGAGGCACCACCGAGAACGCCGGCGCAGGCATGAGTACCTCGTCCGGATTCTCCGAATCCCCAGCGGCCACAACGAGTGCGACCGCATCCGGCAGCGCCCCCGCTGAGACGCGCGGCTTCCAGGAGCCCACGAGCCTCGGCGGCATCCGCTCGACCGACGCGATGCCGACGTCGGCGCGCTCGGACCTCGCGACTTCTGGCGGGTCCGGAGGCCTTGGGTCCGTGAGTGAGCCACCGGCCTCCGCGCGCGCCGATTCTGCGAGCTCTGGCGGATCAGGTTCCGGGTACGCGCAGGGTGGCGAGTCGCCGACTTCGGCGCGTCTGGATACCGGGGCCACGACCACGTCCGGCGCGGCGGTGAGCGATCTGGGCGCGGGGGCGAGCGTCGGTTCGCGTGCCGATTCACCGGGTGCGGGAGACGCCGGTATCTCGGCTCCCGGAGATACGGCCTCGTCAGGCCGGCAGTACTCGGATAGCAGTACCGGCGACCCGGTCAGCGGTGGGCTGCCCCTGACCGAGGGCGGCTCCATGCTCGGCGGCGCGAGCGCGGTGCGCGACGGCGGCGCCGAAAGTAGCTTCTCTGGCGGGGCGAGGGCGGACTCCGGCCTGGGCGACGCGGCGGGGCGGGGCGCGGGACCGGGCGATTCGAGTACCGGAGCGGGCGGCGGGTCGTCGCCCGGACGGTTCTACGGTGGTCGCGGCAGCGTCCTCGACCGGACGGGTACCTCAGCGGGTTCGGCTGATCGCTCGACGATCCCGGACGCCGAGAGTACAGCCACGTCGCCGGACGCATTGAATCTCACCGAACGGCAAAACGCGGACCGATTCGCGAGCAGCACGTCCGAGCCGGGCATGGTCGACCCAGCCACGCGGGAGTCGGTGGCCGATCCGACCTCGGGCGACTCCGCGGTAACGCCGAGTCGTGCGCGCGACGATATATCAGCGCAAGCGCAGGAGCCACGAGACGCGGTCACCCCGTCGGACCCGACCGGATTCGAGCACGCGACCGATCCGAGCGGATCAGGGCAAGGCGCGGACACGGCCCGATCCGAGTACACGGCTGATCCGAGCGGATCCGATCATGCTGCGGACCCGACCGGATCCGAGCACGCGACCGATCCGAGCGGATCAGGGCAAGGCGCGGACCCGGCCCGATCCGAGTACACGGCGGATCCGAGCGGATCCGATCATGCTGCGGACCCGACCGGATCCGAGCACGCGGCTGAGCCCGCAGATGGCACTGTCTCCGCGGGTGGCACTGTCACTGCGGATGACTCCGGTGCGCACGAATCGCAGTCGGACGACGCCGCGGCCGCCGCTTCCGAGCAGGCCGGCCCCCTCGCCGACGGCTCACATCCGGACACAACCGGGCCAGAGCAGCCGGACCAGCCGGAGCGGACCGCGGAACCGGAGCCGAGCGCGCTGCCGAGCGATCCCGCGACGTGGGCCGATGGTGCCGAGCCGGTTGCTTCCGCCCGTGACGTCACGCAACCGGAGTCCACTCCGAGTTCCGACGCGGGCGCGAAGCCGGAGGCGGCCATGAGCTCCGATACCTCCGCGAAGTCCGACACGGTCGCTTCGAAGCCTGATTCCGGCAAGCCCGACGCGTCTGGGCCCGGTGCTTCGAAGCCGGACGCCGCCAGGTCCGATGCGCCCGGGAACGCAGCCGACCGCGGTGTGCCCGATGCTCGCGGGCAGGAACAGCCGCAGCCGTCGTCGGACGGGGCCGGGCGGCGGGACGGGCAGGATGGTGCGGGCGGTCCGGCGCCGAACGCCGGCAACGACGCGGCCGTCCTTATCCCGAATCAGGTCGGCGGGCCGGTACACGACCCGTCCGCGGAGACGACCGCCTGGGCGCCGCCGAACCAGGCCGGCGGGCTTTCCGACCGGCTGGCGCAGGTCAACTCGCGGGCGCAGGCGGGCGACCGCGGGATCTCGATGTTCTCCGATCCGGAGATGGCCGCGCTCGCCGGGCGGGTCGAGCCGGATCCGAACGGCGCTTTCGACCTCAACCTGCACGGCGATGCCACGGGCGGCGTCTCCGGGCTCGAGCGGCTCAGCCCGCAGGACCTGCTGGACCTGGCCAACGCCAACGGACACCGGCCGGGGCAGCCGTTCCGGCTCACCTCCTGCGAGGCGGGCGCCCTCGACCACGGCTTCGCCGCCGAGCTCTCCCGGATATCCGGCTGCAAGGTCATCGCCGCGGACTCGCTGGTGTGGACCGACTCGGCCGGGCACATGTTCGCCAGCGGGAGCCACGTGGACGGCTTCGGCGAATCAGTGCCCGATATCCCGCCCTCGGGCCGCTGGGTCGAGTTCTCGCCGGACGGCACGAAGCTGCCGGTCGGCGAGAACGGCTTCCCGCCCGGCCAGGAGTCCGGCTTCGGCGGCTGGAACAGCCCGGTCGGCGACGTCCGTGCCCGGGCCGCCGATATCGCGCAGTGGAATCCGCCGAGCACGGAGCGGACGCTCAAGGTCCCCGACGACTCGGAGCCGGCGCTGCGCCCGCTCGCGCCCGGCGAGCGGTTCGCCGACCGTTCGGATCTTCCCGCGTCGGCCAAGATCAATGTCGTCGACACGAACGGCGAGCCCCGCGGCGCCTTCTACACCGACGCGAACGGGAAGATCACCCATGCGGAGCTCCCGGTGCCCAACACCCGGCACGGGCAGGAGCAGACGCCGCCGAACCCGGGTCCGACGTACCAGCGCCACGGACTGAGCGAGCAGAACGTCATCGACGGCTCGAATCCAGACGCCGCCACGCCGCCGGGCGACGCCACGGTCAAGTACACGTGGAACGACCGATCAGCCGTCTTCAAGACCGATGCGGAGGGCGAGCCCCAGCCCCCGGCTGTCTGGGACTCCAAGTTCGACCCCTCCACCCCGCCGAAGGACACCTTCAAGCTCGGGCCGAGGAAGTCCGTGTTCAGCATCAAGCCGGGTTCGCTGGAGCCCGGCACGCATTACCGGGCTGAGCAGACCCCGCGGGGAGAGAGCACCCCGCGCATCACCGATTTCTGGACCGACGGATCCGGCAAGATCGTGGCCGTCGACACGTGGCGCGGCCGGGACAGTCCGGCCTCGGCGGACGACGGCGGGTGGAATCCGAACCTCGGCGCGTACGGCCAGGCCAAGGGCCCGGACGGCATGCGGTTCCAGCCGGGCGTGACCTTCCGCGTCGATGGAAAGGTCGGCGTGACCGACGGGTTCGGACGCATGACCGGCATGTCGCTGGACCACGGCGCCGAAATCGCGGATCCGCTGAACCCCAGCGTGCGCAACGAATCGGCGCAGGGCGAGTCGAACTCGTTCGGCAAGGCCGAGTACCCCGCGGGCTCCTGGGACGGCGGGCACAAGTATCCGGCGGCGGTGGGCGGGCCCTCAGAGCCTTTCAACTACTTCCCGCAGGACCGCGACAGCAACCAGGGCAACGGCGCCGATGCCGAGGGCTCCTGGTGGATGGACGAGATGGACACGGTGGCCGCGGTCAAGTACCAGGAGGCCACGGTAAGCGGCTGGGATATCATCGAGAGCCACGACACGGGTACGCCGGGCGACCCCACGGCCGACCCGCCCACGCCGCCCGCGTTCAACAAGACGCCCGAGAACGTCATCGTGCGCAAGACCTACCGGTTCCCGCGGCCGGACGGGACGCCCGGGCCACCCAGGACGACGATAAGGTTCACCACCAATGTCCAACCCTGAGCAGCAGCCTCCGGTGCCGGAGCCGGTGGAGGACGACGAGCGGCCGGAGCGCGATCCCGAGCGGGTCCACGCCGCCGTCGCGGAGCTCGTCGCCTTCCTGCGGGCCGGGGCGTCGGCCGGGTCACAGAGGCTTGATCTCACGGCAAGAATGGTCGCGGACGTGGTCGAGACGGAGCTCTACGAGTCCCTGGGCGACGGGTCGACCGGGCCCGCGGCGGTCGACGAGCCCCGGCTGTCCGAGCTGCTCGGGGAGCTGCGCGAGGCCGACTACGACCCGGACGAGGACGGCGCCTGGTTCTCGCTGCGCCTGTACGTCCGGCCCGATGGCCCCGAGGACGAATGGTGGCAGGCCGTGGACCATTTCCGGGAGCCGTCCTGGCGGGTGCCGCCCCCGGACGCGAAGTACGGCGAGGATCTCAAGCGGTTTCCCCGCGAATACTCCGAACTGCCCGACTGGCTGTCCGCGAAGGCGCCGGACGCGTAAGCGGTTCGCCGCGAGCACGTTCGGGTTCGCGGCGCCCGCGGCCCGAGGAAGAGACCCCGAGGAATCACACCATGGATGCCAGCCCCGACCCAGGTCCCGAGAACACGCCCCCGGATCCGCTCCCGCGGGAGGGGTACCCGAACGGACGGGCAACGATCGCTTCGAGCGTCCTGCAGTACGCCCCGCCCGGTTGGAAGAGCGTGAGTCTCGCGTACCGCGCGGTGGGCCGCCATGCCGAGGCCGAGGCCGAGGCCGAGATGCTCGAGGGCTCCCGCGTGCCCTGGGACCTGCCCGCCGGGCTGCTGGAATCGATCCGGCGGGTGCGGCTGAACCAGAGCGGCCGGTGGGGGACCTGGCACCGGCTCGACCTGACCGTCGAGTTCCCCACGACCGTCGTCTCGGTCGACTTCGACTGGTACGGCGAGCCCGAATTCCGGGAGCGGTGCCCGCTCGCCGAGTATCGCAGAGAGCTTTTTAAGCTGTACCAGGCCCCCGACCGGCTCCCGCCCTGGATCGTGACCCGGTCCGCGCTGCCGAAGAACACCATGTCCCGTTACACATGGGCTCCCGGCGACCGCGTCGAGCCGGTGCCCGCTCCGGAGCCGCCCGTGCAGGTCTCGGGCCCGGCGCCTGAGGGAATCGTGGCCGCGCTGCTCCCGCTGCTGCCCGAGGGCTGGGAGACGGTGTCGTACGAGGTGCTCGTGCTCGGCAGCCAACAGGAGCACCAGCTTCTTGCGACCCTGCCCGACGGAACGCAGGACGCTCCCGAGATCCCGCTCGAACTCATCGAGGCCGTCGCCGCGCAGCGCAGCGCCGACCACACGCGGGAACGCGGCGCCTGGCTGGGGCTCACGCTCGATCTGGTCCGCGACGGCGCCTCGTCGATGGTGCTCGACTACTCGACCCGTCCGATGTGGCACCAGGTGCCCCCGGACGACGTCTACCCCGAGGAGCTGTGGAACTTCCCGAGGACGGACGAGGCGATTCCGACGTGGCTGCGCTGGCGCGGCGGGCTCGAGCTCGGGCCGGAGGCGATGCCGGCCATCCCCGCCGCCCTCACCGAGCCGCAACTCCAACGCACCCGCGCGACCGAGACGGTTCTGGCGGAGCGCAAGTACCACGAGCCGCTGCAGCCCGAGGAGATCGAGCGGGTGGCCGCCTACCTGCGCGGCGCACCCGTGGTGCTGACCACGGCCGCCGGGGAAAGGGATCGGGTGTTCCCGGACCGTTCGGAGCACGTTCCGCTCGGCTACCGCACCGACGGCACCTGGATCTGGCCGCAGGACGCGGTCTACTACCTGGAGCTGGATCAGGTCAGCCCGGACCCCCCGCTCCTCAAGCACATCCGCGAGCTGGACTACACGGTCCCGGACGTGTCCGGGCACGTGCTCACGGCGGCCTACGCCCAGCTGATCGACTGGATCGAGGGCCCGTCGTGAGCCCGGCCGAGGAGCCCGGCAGCCAACCCGCGAACGGAAGCGCAGACGCCATGGCGAACACCCCGATCACCCGCCCGATCACGAGCTTCACCGTGCCCTGGGGCCTGCTCGGACCGCTGACGTCCGCGGCTCCCGAGGACTGGGCGGAGGTGTCGTACAAGGCCAGCGTGCTGGGCTCAGTGCTCGAACATACCCTGCTCGCCGTCGACAAGGCGGGCATCACCTACCGGATCGGCGACAAGGACGCGATCGGCGCCGCCGTGCATGAGCTGCGCCGCGCCGAGTACACCCCGGCGAACGGTCCCTGGTTCGGCCTCACGGTCACGCTGAAGTCCGACGGCGCGCGGTTGATGAGCCGCCGCTACGGCGCCGCCCCCGCGTTCGAGCAGCCGGTTCCGGACGACGCGTACGCCGAGGACTTGCGGGTGTTCCCGCGCGAGGACGCGGCGATCCCGGACTGGCTGCGGCAGAAGGCAGGCCTGGGAGAGGCTTCGGCCGCGGGTAAGGGCGAGCCCGTACCCGCGGCCGAAGCGGCGCCGCGCCGCGCCAAGGTCTTCGACAGCGTCGACCAGGCGACCGGCATGCCCCTGGTCAGCCGACCCCGCCTGCGTGACGAAGAGATCCCCCGCGTGCTTGAGTACCTGAACGCCGGACCGGTGTTCCTGTTCGCGAGCTCCTTCGACAAGGACGTCTACTTCCCGGACAACCCGCCCGCCGTGCCCCTGAAGTTCGCCACCGACGGCACGTGGATCTGGTCCGGAGCGGTCGTCTACTACCTGGAGAAGTACGGCCTGCCCCCCGAACCCGAACTGCTCGCGCACATCCGCGCCCGGGACTACGCGCTGCCCGAGGTCTCCGACGCGGCCAAGGAAGCCGCGCGCGACGTCGTCACCGGCAGAGGGCCCTCTGGACCGAACTGACGGCGCTCGCGCTCTATCGGATCCGCGGTGTGGTCCGACCTGGGATCGTTGGGGTGGCGGAGGTCTGGCGTTGAAGACACCGCATCACGAACGGTTCGCAGCAACTTTAGGCCGAGGGCGCCCGTCCGCGAACGAGTACCGGCGCCGCGCGCCGGTACTCGTTCCCGCCCGGCTGCTCAGTGGGAGAAGCGGATGTCGGGCAGGATGCGGGCGAGCCATCTCGGGCAGGTCCAGGCCGCGCGCCCCATCAGGCGCAGCAGGACGGGTAGCAGCACGAGGCGGATCAGGGCGGCGTCGAGGAAGACCGCGACCCCGAGGATCACTCCCATCTCCTTGGGCGGCAGCGGTCCCGAGAGGGCGAAGGTGAAGAAGACCGCGACCATCACGGCCGCCGCGGCGAACACGACGCGTCCGGAGTGGCGCAGCGCGCCGACCACTGCCGCGCGCGGGTCGCCGGTCAGCTCGTAGTGCTCCTTCGCGGCGGCGAGCAGGAACACGGTGTAGTCCATCGCGATCGCGAAGATCATCGCGAAGAAGAACACCGGGGCCCAGCCGTCCAGGAAGCCCTGCGAGGTGAAGCCGAGCAGGTTCGCGCCGTGGCCCTCCTGGAATATCAGCCGACTGACGCCGAACGCCGCGCCGGTCGAGAGCAGGCTGGCGAGGGTTCCGGCGAGGGCCGCGAGCGGTGCGCGCAGCGCGGCGAGCAGCAGCAGGAACCCGAGCGACATCACCACGCCGATCACCAGCGGGGTCTTGGCGGTCAGGGCGGATTGCAGGTCGAGGTTCTCCACCGCCGCTCCGCCGACCATGGTGTGCGCGGGCAGTTCGGCCCGCAGCCGGTCGACCGTCGCACCCAATGCCGGGTTGGACGGATCGACCGTCGGCATGGCCTGGATCAGGCTCCAGCCGGAGCCGTCCGCGGCGGCCTGGGCCGGGGCGACGGCGGCGATCCCGGCGGTGTGCCCGGCGGCCGCGGCCGCGGCGGACGCCTCGTTGCCCGGCGCGAGGATCTGCAGGGTCCCCGGCATTCCGGCGCCGAAGGCCTGCTGGACGGCGGCGTACCCGGCGCGGGAGGACGAGTCGGCGGGCACGACGGTGATCGAGGGCATCGCGGTACGCAGGCCGAGCACCGGGGAGGCGAGCGCGAGCAGGATCA
>NZ_JAGSOH010000396.1 GCF_018139625.1 Actinospica acidithermotolerans
GCTTGGCGATGATCGCGGGCGGGGTGCCGGCCCGGGCGACGATGCCGCTCCAGCCCATGGTGTCGAAATCCTTCACGCCCAGCTCGTTGGCGGCCGGCACGTCGGGCAGTTCCGCCAGGCGCGAAGGCGCCAGCACCACCAGCGGCACCACCTTGCGGCTCTTGATGTGCGGCAGCGCGGTGCCGGCCACGGGCGCCATCACCTGTGTCTGGCCGCCGATGGTCGCCATGAGACCGTCGGGCTCGCCCTTGAAGGGCACGTGCGTCATCGAGATGCCCAGCTTCTTCTGCAGCAGCTCCACGGCCAGTTGCGTCGAGTTGCCGAGGCCGGAGGACGAGAAGTTCAGCTCGCCCGGATGCGCCTTGGCGTACTTCACCAGATCGTCCAGCGATTTGAAGC
>NZ_JAGSOH010000397.1 GCF_018139625.1 Actinospica acidithermotolerans
GGTCAAGGTCCGGGGTCCGGCGGTGTTCCGATGCGAAATCCCGCCTCGCGTCCGGTTCACGGTCCGGGGTCCGGCGGGCTCGGGGGGCGAAATTCCGCCTCGTCCCGGGCGGTCCCGGGTTCGAGTGCGATATTCCGCCTCATGTCCCGCTTGCGGTCCGGGGTCCGGCGGGGTCCGGTGTGGGATTTCGCCTTCTCTGCCGTGCCTGGATCGGTCGATACCGGTTGTGTCGTGTTGCATGTCTCGGTGCGGTGCGGTGGGGGGTGGGGGTTTTCCCGTCACTCTCGGGTTCGGTCGTCGTGCTGGTGCTGGTGGGTGAGGATGTGGTGTTCGGGGCAGAGCAGGACCAGGTTCCGCAGGCTGGTCGGTCCGCCGCGGCTGTGGGGGAGGGTGTGGTG
>NZ_JAGSOH010000398.1 GCF_018139625.1 Actinospica acidithermotolerans
GCCTTTCAGTGGTCTAGACCCAGTTAATGTTGAGTTATTAAAAGAAGCAGTTAAAGACTTAAATGATTGGGGCAGTACAATCGTTTATAGTTCTCACCGTATGGAACATGTTGAAGAATTATGTGATGATGTTTGTATTTTAGATAAAGGTCAACTTGTTGTTTCTGGTGATATCAATCATGTACGTGCATCTAATGGTAACAAGAAAGTTGTCATTGAGTCAGAAACAACACTACCAGATTTAACACACATTAGAGGCATCATTCATAGTGAAAACATGAAGAAAGGTCTTCAGTTGACGATTGAGAATGAAGACGTAGCCAAAGATATTTATCAAGTTGTGGCACATCAAGGTTATGTTAAACGATTCCAAGTTGTAGAACCATCATTACAAGAT
>NZ_JAGSOH010000399.1 GCF_018139625.1 Actinospica acidithermotolerans
CAGCTCGATGATGCCGATGCGGTCGAGCTGCGCCAGGTATTTCACGCCCTCCGCGTCCGAGAGCCGGTAGGTGCCGAGGATCTGCTCCAGCGTCCACTGGCTCAGCACGCAGATCGCCATGAGCAGCAGCTTCTTGTCGGCCACCACGGCGCGTTCCTGCTCCAGCGAGAGCTGGTCGAGCAGCGGCTGGCTGTCGGCCACGCGGCGCGCGAGGTCCGCGAAGTCCAGCCGCAGCGCGCGGCAGATGGCGTCGATGCGCGACAGCGGCATGTCGCCGCGCGCCAGCATGCGCTTGACGCTGGACTCGGCCATGCCGAGGGCCTGCGCGAGGTCGGCATACGTCATGTGCACGGCCTTGAGTTCCTTCTTCAAGGCCGTGCACATGACGTATGCCGA
>NZ_JAGSOH010000400.1 GCF_018139625.1 Actinospica acidithermotolerans
GGGCAGTGCCTGCTCTCCCAGCTCGACGAGGAGGCCCGCCGCGACCACCTCGACCGCCACCCCGTGCGGCCCGTCACGCCGTACACCGTGCGCGACGCTCAGAGCCTCCTGAGGCGCCTGGAGCGGGTGCGGCGCATGGAGCCGGTGATCGAGCGTCAGGAGTACGCCCTGGGGACGGTCTGCGCCGCGATCCCGGTCACCATCGGCACCACGGCCGCGACGATGGCCATCTCCCTGCCCGCACACCAGGCCGATCGGCTGCTCCCCACGGCACGGAGACTGCAGGCCGAAATGGGGCGCCTGGTGGGGTCGTTGGCGCTCTCTATCAGTATCTGAAAAATCACTCCTTGTGATCTGCTGTGTACGTTCAGCAAGATTCCATCAGGTGTCAGGGTC
>NZ_JAGSOH010000401.1 GCF_018139625.1 Actinospica acidithermotolerans
TCACGACGGAGTGTGACAACACGCTGAAGGAGAAACCGAGGAGGTTCGCGGATTGGCCGAGCGGCAAAGGCGCGCCCAGGTAACGAAGTGAACGTCGCAGGTGCGAGGCCCCTGATGGTCCTCAAACGCCTTCATGAAGTCGCGTCGAGCGAATGCGAGACGCTGCGGGCAGCTTGGACCAACCCGATCACTGAATGCCATCCCCCAAGGACCTCGATGGCAAAGTAGATGGCGGCGTGCCCGAAGACGACGAAGAAGCTGCGGCCTGCACAGACCTGGATTGCCCCTGTTCTCCTTTGCACCTGTGTCTTGAGCGAAATGAGGCGAAGAAGTACCTGCTTAGGAGGGGAGCCGAGAGCCGTCTGACGATGTGCGTCAGTCTCATACACAACCAC
>NZ_JAGSOH010000402.1 GCF_018139625.1 Actinospica acidithermotolerans
GTATCAGGCATTGGCCGATCGCGCCTTGGAAAACTGGTTTCCTCGCAAGGGGCCGGTCGTCCAAAAGGACGTTTTCTTCCTTGGAAATATCGAACAAAATGAAAGCGTTTTCTTCGACCTCATTGATTGTTCTGACGAACAAAAAACTGTCCATGGGCAGCTACGACGCGAAAATGGGAAGGTGATCGCCAAAATATTCGGCACCTGGAAATGTCTTCGTTGAGCCTGCACAGGGCCGCACCAGCTGCGCGCTTGATGCGGCATCCCGCTAGTGATCTAGTGGATGATGAAATCAAGGTGAACTTCAGCAGCTCGTCTCATGATGTTCGACCGCTCCTATGCTAGCGTTCTTTGCGCGTCCGAAAAGACGCACGGCGTTGTAGAGAAAGAAATG
>NZ_JAGSOH010000403.1 GCF_018139625.1 Actinospica acidithermotolerans
ACGGTGTAGAGCGGGTTCAGCGACGTGAGCGGGTCCTGGAAGATGGCACCGATGCGCCGTCCGCGCACGTGGCGCATCTTCTGCGGCGGCAGGTCGTCGATGCGCTCGCCCTGCAGCACGATGCGCCCGCCCGCCACGCGGCCCGGCGGCTCCAGCAGCCCGATGATGGCCGCGCCGGTCAGCGACTTGCCCGCACCGGATTCACCCACCACCCCGAGGATCTCTCCGGGCGCGATCGAAAAGGAAATGTCGTCCAGCGCGCGCAGCGTACCGCGGCGGCCCGGAAATTCGACGACGAGGTTCTCGACTTCAAGAAGGGACATGGCAAACCATCCATTCGTTATGCATTGCGCTTCGGCATGGCGCGTGGCATTAGCGCGGCCCAGACCAGGGC
>NZ_JAGSOH010000040.1 GCF_018139625.1 Actinospica acidithermotolerans
CCCGCGCCCCCGCCCGCGCCGGCTCAGGCACCGCGGGTCGCCGCGGCACAGCCGCCGGATCCGACCCCGGCCGGCCCCGTCAAGGTGCTGCCGAACCAGACCCAGCCGCTGCCCAAGCACCAGATCTGGTCGGAGTACGGCGGCGAGTGGCATCCGCTGAACATCGAGTCGAAGGAGACGTACGCGGTGCGGACCGGCGCTCCGTCGGCCGTGCTGTTGATCTTCTTCGCCGCGCTGAGCATCGGCGGACTGATCGTCTCCAAGCAGGAGGGCACGTCGTCCGGCGTGCTGCCGTTCGCCGTGTTCGGCGCCCTCCCGCTCGCGCTGCTGGTCGGCGCGGGCGCGAACAGCCTGCGGCGCCGGAACCTGCCCAAGCGCGCCGTCGTCCGCGGCCGGGTCGCGAAGCTGTGGACGGTCAAGCACAGCAGCGGCGAGTCGGAGACGACGTACTACTACTGCGTCCTGGACGTGGGCCGGGCACCGGCAAGCGTCCGCCTCAAGGCCAATCGGGCCCTGTACGGACGCTTGCAGGTCGGAATGGAGATCGAGGTTCTGGTGAACCCGCGCGCGCGACGGATCAAGGACGTCCACTTCGCCCCGCCGGCGGCCGACTGAGCGGCCGCCGGCCAGGCCTCGTCGACGCGGCTAACTCGACGGACCGGCCGCCGAGGTGGGGTGCTCCAGCCCGCTGATGTCCTCGGGAGCGGTCTCCGCGGTCGCGCCGATCTGCGCGTTGACGTCTCCGATGTACTCGTGCGCCTCGGAGTCGGGCAGCCGGACCGCCAGCGCCCAGTAGTAGATGACCAGGCTGAACGCAGCCACAAGCACCAGGTCCACCCACTGCGGATCGGCGTTGGTCGCGCCGCAGACGGTCGTCGAGGCGGGGCCGCCCGAGCAGTAGCGGCCCTGCCAGGAGAGCAGGCCGATGCCGATCAGGTAGACCGGCAGCCACTGCGCGGAACGCCAGTCCAGGTGCGGCAGGTGCGGGTTCAGCTTGAACACGAAGTTCAGGCCGATCAGCCCGTAGCCGATCAGGATCGCGTACGCGAGCTTCTGCAGCGTGTCCCAGCCGGACCAGTAGATGATCAGGCCGGAGACGACGAAGGCGAGCGGCGACCAGAAGTCGCCCGCGCCCAGCTTGAACGGCCGGTAGCGGGAGCCGTCCTGCTTGCGCAGCGCGCCGAAGGCCAGCGGCGCTCCCGCGTACATCAGGACGCTCGCCGAGGTGACGAACCCGACCAGCGACTTCCACGTCGGGAACGGCAGGAACGCGATGCAGCCGATCACGAAGGCCACAAGCAGGCCGAACCACGGCACGCGCCGCGCGTTCGTCTTCTCGAACAGCTGCGGCACGTAGCCGTTGCGGGACAGGCCGTAGGACACCCGCGAGGAGGCCGTCGTGTAGATCAGGCCGGTGCCGGACGGGGAGACGATCGCGTCGATGTACAGGATCGTGCTCAGCCAGCCCAGGCCGAGCAGCGTGGCCAGTCCGGCGAACGGGCCCGCGTCGCCCTTGAAGGACAGGTTCGCCCAGCCGTGCGCGAACGACGAGGCCGGCAGCGCGGCGATGAACACGACCTGCAGCATGATGTAGATCGCGGCGCCGATCAGGATCGAGCCGATGACGGCGCGCGGGATGTCCTTCTGCGGATGCCGGGCCTCGCCGGCGAGCTGGTCGGCCTGCTCGAAGCCGAGCAGGGCGAACATGATCCCGCTGGTGGACACGGCCGAGAGCACGCCCTCCGAGCCGCTCGGGGCGAAGCCGCCGGCGCCGAAGTTCGAGCTGTTCCAGTGCGTGGAGGCCAGCACGACGATCACCAGGACCGGCACGAAGACCTTCCACCAGGTCGCGGCCGAGTTGGTGTGCGCCAGCCACCGCACGCCCAGGAAGTTGATGATCGTGAACAGGGCCATCAGGCCGATGGCGACCAGCAGGCCCTGCCAGGTCAGCGTGCCGTTGTCCTTCTGCAGCCAGCCGAGGTGCACGGACGCGTACTTGATCGTCGCGTAGACCTCGATCGGCGCGACGGCCACGGCCTGCAGGTAGGAGAACCAGCCGAAGGACGCGCCGGCCACCGAGCCGTACGCGTAGTGCGGGAACCGGCCCGTGCCGCCCGCGACCGGATACGTGCCCCCGAGCTCGGCGTGCACGAGGGCGAGGATGATGATCGCCGCCGCGCCGATTCCCCAGGACACCAGTGCGGCGGTACCCGCGGCCTGAGCCGCGTACAACGCACCGAACAACCAGCCGGATCCGATGATCGAGCCCACCGATGCCCAGGTCAGGCCGATGAACCCGATCTCACGCTTAAGGGCGATACCACCGGGCTTCGCGCCCGGTGCGTTGAGCGAAGACGACGCCATGATCCACTCCATTGGGAATCGGCCCGCGCCGAAACGCGGGCAAAGCGTATTACCGTAATGGAGCGAGTCATTACACCGAAAATCTAAGCGAACTCATACAGAATGCAAAGGGGGCGACGCGCCGAACGGCCGCCCCCGTGCGGCGAGCGGAAGAAAACGTTATGGGGCCGTGACCAGCGCAAGTACCTCCGCACTCGCCTCGGCTCCCGCCGCACCACTGGTCACGGCCCCACGGCCGCGAACGACTTCGCGCATTACGCCGCCCGGCTCAGCCCTTCAGCAGCTGCCGGGCCATGACGACCCGCTGCACCTGGTTGGTGCCCTCGTAGATCTGGGTGATCTTGGCGTCGCGCATCATCCGCTCGAGCGGGTAGTCCTGCGTGTAGCCGTAGCCGCCGAGCAGCTGGACCGCGTCGGTGGTGATCTCCATCGCGGCGTCCGAGGCGAAGCACTTCGCTGCGGCGCCGAAGTAGGTCAGGTCCGCGTCGTTGCGCTCGGACTTGGCGGCGGCGGTGTAGGTGAGCTGGCGCGCGGCGGTGAGCTTCATGCCCATGTCGGCGAGCATGAACTGCACGCCCTGCAGCTCGGCGATCGGCTTGCCGAACTGCCGGCGCTCCTTCACGTACTGCGTCGCGTAGTCGAGCGCGCCCTGGGCCACGCCGACGGCCTGCGCCGCGATGGTCACGCGGGTGTGGTCCAGCGTGCGCATGGCGGTCTTGAATCCGGTGCCGGGCTCGCCGATGATCCGGTCGCCCGGGATCCAGACGTTGTCGAAGTAGACCTCGCGGGTCGGCGACCCCTTGATGCCGAGCTTCTTCTCCGGGGCGCCGAAGGACACGCCCTCGTCCGCCTTCTCGACCACGAACGCCGAGATGCCGCGGGTGCCGATGCCCGGCTCTGTGACGGCCATCACCGTGTAGTAGTCCGAGACGCCCGCGTTGGTGATCCAGCGCTTGACGCCGTTGAGGCGCCAGCCGTCACCGTCCGGCACCGCGCGCGTCGTCATGCCGCCCGCGTCGGAGCCGGCCTCCGGCTCGGAGAGCGCGTACGAGAACATCCCCTCGCCGCGCGCCACGGGGGTGAGGTACCTGCGCTTGAGCTCCTCCGAGCCGGCGAGGATCACCGGCATCGTGCCCAGCTTGTTCACCGCCGGGATCAGCGACGAGGACACGCAGGCGCGGGCCACCTCCTCGATGACGATGCAGGTCGCGAGCGCGTCGGCCCCCGCGCCGCCGTACTCCTCCGGGATGTGGATCGCGGCCATGTCGGCGGCGTGCAGGGCGTCGTGCGCCTCCTGCGGGTACCGGGCGTCGTGGTCGACGGCCGCGGCGTACGGCGCGATCTTGCTCTCGACGAGGGCCCGCACGGACTCGCGCAGCAGCTCGTGCTCTTCCCGGACGGCGTAGAGGTCGAATTCCTGGGTCACGAGGCCCATGTTACTCATCGGTAGCGAAAACTGAAGAGGCGTGCCCCGGACGGCCCCGCTGCAAGGTTGCAGAACACCCCCTGACAAGCTTCATACTGCATCGTTACATTGGTGCACGGTTGCATTCGGTGGAGAAGGGTTGGGCAGCGGTGAAGCGCATCACGGTGATCGGCACGGGGTATCTCGGCGCGGTGCACGCCGCCTCCCTGGCCTCGTTGGGATACGAGGTGCTGGGGATGGACGTGGACGCCGAGAAGATCGCCGCGCTCGCGGCCGGACGCCCGCCGTTCTTCGAGCCCGGCTTCGACGAACTGCTGTCCGAGCAGGTCGCCTCGGGCCGTCTGACCTTCACGAACTCGTACGCCGACGTCGCGGCCTTCGGCGGTGACGACCGCGCGAACACGGTCCACTTCGTCTGCGTGAACACGCCGCAGCGCAAGGGCGAGTACGCGGCCGACACCGCGTACATCGACTCGGTGATCGACGGCCTGGCGCCGCTGCTGGACGTGCCCACCCTGATCATCGGCAAGTCCACGGTCCCGGCCGGCACCGCCGCCCGGCTCACCAGCCGGCTGCGCGCCCTGTCCCCCGCGGGCGACGAGATGCGCCTGGCGTGGAACCCGGAGTTCCTGCGCGAGGGCTACGCGATCGAGGACACCCTGCGGCCCGACCGCCTCGTGATCGGCGTCCAGGACGAGGAGTCCGAGGCCGCGCTGCGCGACGTGTACAAGCCGCTGACGGACACCGGCATCCCGCTGCTGGTGACCGACCTGGCCACCTCCGAGCTGGTGAAGGCGGCGGCCAACGCGTTCCTGTCCACGAAGATCTCCTTCATCAACGCGATGGCCGAGGTCTGCGAGGCCGCCGGCGCCGACGTGATGCTGCTGTCCAAGGCGCTCTCCTTCGACCCGCGCATCGGCGGGCGATTCCTGGTGCCCGGCCTCGGCTTCGGCGGCGGCTGCCTGCCCAAGGACATCCGCGCGTTCATGGCCCGCGCCGGGGAGCTCGGCGCCGACCAGGCGCTCGCGTTCCTCAAGGAGGTCGACGCGATCAACATGCGCCGCCGCGCCCGCACCGTCGACCTCGCCCGCGAGCAGTGCGACGGCTCCTTCCTCGGCAAGCGCATCGCCGTCTGGGGCGCCGCGTTCAAGCCGGACACCGACGACGTCCGCGACTCACCCGCCCTGAACGTCGCCGCCTCCATCCTGCTGCAGGGTGCGCAGGTCACGGTCTACGACCCGAAGGCGAACGACACCGCGGCCAAGAACTTCCCGACCCTCAACTACGCCGACAGCGCCCTCGAGGCCGCCCGCGGCGCGAACCTGATCCTGCACCTGACCGAGTGGCGCGAGTTCCGCGAGCTCGACCCGAACGCCGTCGGCGAGGTCGTCGCCGAGCGCCGCGTCCTCGACGGCCGCAACGCCCTCGACTCCGACCTGTGGCGCGCCGCCGGCTTCACCTACCGCGCCCTGGGCCGTCCGAGCGCGGTGTAGCGGCGCCGGACCAACCGCGCACAGTGTGACGGCGAGCGGTACCGATCCGCTCAACGGCTCAACCGACAGCCTCCCCGGTCGTCTCTTCATGAGAGAGTCAAGACAACTGGGGAGGCTGTCGCATTCATGGAACTCAGCAGGAAGATCGCCATAGCGACGCTGGCAGCAGCCGTGCTCGGAGGCACAGCCGCGTGCACCGGCTCATCGACGGCCGCGACGGGCACGAGCTCCGCCTCCAGTGCCGCCGGCAACGGCGGCACGCAGACCGGCGCCGCGTCCTCCGGCACCTCGACGGCGTCGGCATCGACGGGAGGCGGGGCCGGCGCGTCCTCGACGGCCGGCAACTCGAACACCGGATCGGCCACGACGCAGGCTGCGGCGGGCGGCACGGCCGCCTGCACCGGCTCCCAGATCAAGACCACCCTGGGACGCGAGGGCGCGGCCATGGGCCACCGTGTCGAAGCGCTGATCTTCACCAACACCAGCTCGCAAACGTGCACCCTGCAGGGCTATCCCGGCGCCGCAATCGTGAGCGGCTCGACCGTCCTGCTGAACGCGACCCGCACTCTCAACGGCTATGCCGGCGACGAGCGCCAGCTCACCAGTGCTCCGCTCGTCACCCTGAAACCAGGCGCCGTCGCGTCCGCCAACATCGAGTGGGTCATCGACAACGGCGAGACCTGCGCCGCCAACGGCACGGGCACGCTCGAGGCCACCCCGCCGAACACCAAGACCACGACGGGCCTCGGGTCCCAGACGACGGGCACCCAGGGCATCTGCGCCGACTTCGAGGTCCACCCTGTGGTCGCGGGGACACTCAGCTAAGGGAATCGGCCGCAGCGGAGCGTCAGTGACGGAGGCCGGGCCGACCGCCGATCGCGCGCGGTCAGCCCTGCCTCCGAAGGACCCGCCTACGGCCGCCTAAGCCTGCAGCGACGCCCGCAGCGCCGCGCCCTTGGCCTTCGCGAGGGCGCCCAGCCGGGTCTGGAACTCGCTCATCGCGGCCAGCAGGTCACGGTCCTGGGTTGCGAGGATGCGGGCGGCGAACAGACCCGCGTTGCGGGCGCCGCCCACGGCCATGGTGGCCACCGGGACGCCGGCGGGCATCTGGGCGATGGACAGGAGGGAGTCCATGCCGTCCAGGTACTTCAGCGGCACCGGAACGCCGATGACCGGCAGCGGGGTGACCGCGGCGAGCATGCCGGGCAGGTGGGCGGCCCCGCCGGCGCCGGCGATGATCACCTTCAGGCCCCGCTCGGCGGCGCGCTCGCCGTACTCGATCATCTCCTTCGGCATCCGGTGCGCGGAGACGACGTCCGCCTCGTACGCGATGCCGAACTCGTCCAGGGCCTCCGCCGCGGCGCGCATGGTGGGCCAGTCGGAGTCGGAGCCCATCACGATCCCGACCAGGGGGCCCGGCCCGCCTTCCATGGGTACGGTCATCGGTCTCGCCCGTCCGCCCGGATCACCGAAGCCTCACTCATCGATCTCGCCTCTCAGGTAGGCCGCCGCGTGGCGGGCGCGCTCGGCGCAGTCCTCGAAATCCTCGCCGAGCACGGTGACGTGCCCGATCTTGCGGCCGGGCTTGACGGCCTTGCCGTAGGTGTGGATCTTCAGCCCGGGGTCGCGGGCCAGGCAGTGCAGGTACGCGGGGTAGAGGTCCGGCAGGTCGAGGCCGATCACGTTCGCCATCACGGCGAGCGGCGCGTGCGGTGCCGGGGATCCGAGGGGCAGGTCCAGGACCGCGCGCAGGTGGTTCTCGAACTGGCTGGTCACGGCGCCGTCGATGGTCCAGTGGCCGGAGTTGTGCGGGCGCATCGCGAGCTCGTTGATCCAGAGCCTGCCGTCGGCGGTCTGGAACAGTTCGACGGCGAGCATGCCGGTCACGTCGAGTTCCTTGGCGATGGTCAGCGCGATCCGCTGGGCCTCGAGCGCGTGCGCCTCCTCGATGCCGGGCGCCGGGGCGTAGACCTCCCGGCAGATGCCCTCCTTCTGCACCGTCTCGACCACGGGGTACGCCACGGCCTGGCCGTGCGGGGACCGTGCGACCTGCGCGGACAGCTCGCGCACGAAGGGGACCGCGGCCTCGGCCAGCAGCTTCACGCCGCGCCCGGCGGCCTCGTCGATCACCCGCTCGGCCGCCGCAAGGTCGTCGACCACCCACACGCCGCGGCCGTCGTAGCCGCCGCGGGTGGCCTTGAGGACGATCGGCCAGCCGGTGGACTCGGCCAGGGCGGCGGCGTCCGCCGCGGACGCCACCGGGGTCCACTCGGGGCAGGGCAGGCCCAGCTCGCTCAGCCTGGCCCGCATCTCGGCCTTGTCCTGCGCGTACAGCAGCGCGCCGGGACCGGGGCGAACGGGGATGCCGGTGGCGACCAGCGCGTCGAGGACGTCGGCGGGCACGTGTTCGTGCTCGAAGGTCACGACGTCGCAGCCGCGGGCGAACTCGAGCACGGCCTCCAGGTCGCTCGGATGGCCGGTGGCCACGTCCGGGATCACCTGGTTGGCGCAGTCCTGCGGGTCGGCGGAGAGCACGCGCAGCCGCAGGCCGAGCGCGATGGCGGCGGGCTGCATCATCCGGGCCAGCTGACCGGCGCCGATGACGCCGACCCGCGGGGCCGAGGGTCCGAGAGGGGGGTGATCCGGGTTCACGGGCGTCAAGCCTAACCGAAGCCGTTTCCCGGGCCGTTTTCATCCCCGTGTGCTTCAATTCGATACTGGGCGAGGAGGCCCGCCCGCCGCTCCCGGCGGGCCGTGCGAGCGGCCCACCGGACGGAAAAGGCTCCGTCACAGGTCTGCTACGACCCGTCGCGCTGCGGCGGGTGCTCTAGGAGGAGCCGCTAGGCTCGTATCACGAACCGCTCCCGGAATGTCAGGCAGGTAACCCACGGTGGCACTGGTCAGCGCTGTATACGGCAGAGTCGAACACCTTGTCCGCGAGGTCGCCAAGTTCGGCATCGTCGGCGGTCTCTCCTACATCGTCACCGTCCTGGTCAACTACGCGTACCTGTACTTCCAGAAGAACGACGAGCTCACGGCGTACATCGTGGCGAACATCGTCGCCACCGCGGTCGCGTACCTGGGCAACCGCTACTGGACCTACCAGGAGCGCGAGTCCGGCGGCACCCGCGAGATGGTCCTGTTCGCGGCCATCAACGGCGTCGCGATCGCGATCCAGACCGGCATCACCGCCCTCACCTACTACGTGATGGGCATGCACAGCCACCTGGAGATCTTCTTCTCGAAGTTCATCCTGGCCATCGGCATCGGCATGGCGTTCCGCTTCCTGTGCTACCGCACCTTCATCTTCCCGAAGGCGGAGCCGGCCCTGGCCGCGGACGAGTTCCAGTACAGCGAGCCGCTGCCGACCTCCGCGCTCGAGTCCGAGGCCCCCAAGTCCGGCTCCGGCGCCCTGCTCTCGAAGGCCAGCCGCTTCTAGGGATTCCCGACACTCCGGTTCGTTCAGCATCAGGCCCCCGCACCCTCCGGTGCGGGGGTCGCTTTGGTTTCGGGTGGGGTCTTCAGGCCCGCTTCGGTGGGTTTTCAGGCGCGATCCCGTAGAGCGTCAGCGCGGGCCGCGCGCTCGCTCAGTTGAACCGGGGCAGGAACAGCGCGAAGACCGGCGGACGCTGCTGGAGCAGCTCCAGCCGGCCGCCGTCGGCCTCGGCGAGCTCCCTGGCCACGGTCAGGCCGAGGCCGGTGGAGGCGCGGCCGGAGACGGCCCGCTCGAAGACGCGGGCGCCGAGCTCGGGGGGCACGCCCGGGCCCTCGTCGGAGACCTCGATCACCACCGAGCCGCCCGCGGTGCGGGTGCGGATGGTGACCGGGCCAGCGCCGTGCATGAGGGAGTTCTCCAGCAGCGTGGCGAGCACCTGGGCGAAGGAGCCGGGGGTGGCCGCCGCGAGCAGGCCGCGGCCGCCGTCCACCCGGATCAGCCGGCGGGCGCTGCGGAACGCGGGGCGCCACTCGAAGATCTGCTGGCGGATGATGAGGTCGATGTCGGTCGGCGCGCCGGCGGAGTCGGCGCGGGCCTCGCCGGAGTCGGTGAGCAGCCGCTGCACGACGTCGGTCAGCCGCTCGACCTGGGTGAGCGCGATCGCCGCCTCCTCCTTGACCGTCTCCATGTCGCCCGCCTCGATGATCTCCTCGAGGCGCATCGAGAGCGCGGTCAGCGGGGTGCGCAGCTGGTGCGAGGCGTCGGCGGCCAGGCGCCGCTCCTTCGCCATGATCCGGGAGACGCGGTCCGAGGAGTGGTCGATGACCTCGGCGATCCGGTCCAGCTCGGCGATGCCGTAGCGCCGGTGCCGCGGCCGCTGGTCGCCGGCGCCGAGCCGCTCCGCGGTGCTGGCGAGCTCGCCGAAGGGGCGGGAGATGCGGCGGGCCTGGAGGTAGGCGACGCCCGCGGCGGCGGCGAACGCGGCCAGCGCGGCGGCCACCAGCAGCAGCATCTGCAGCCGGATCCGGCCGGCGATCGGCGCCCAGGACTCGCTGACGACCACCCGCTCGCCGGACTTGCCCTGGTAGACCTCGCTCGCCCGCGGCTGGTCGGTTATCTCCGGGCCGAGGTGCGCCGAGGCGTGCGCGGAGCCGGCCGGGAAGGTGATCTGCGCGGCACGCCCCGAGGACAGGTCGGCGGTCAGCGTGCGCGTGTCGAACTGATGGTTCGCCAGCTGAACGTCCGTCAGGATGCCGATCCGCTGGACCTCCTGGTCCAGCGCGTCCTGCGCGGACCGCGTGACGAACTTCGCGTCCAGGAAGGCGAAGGGGACGCCGAGGAGTATGGTCACCACGAACACCGCGGACACCATGGACCGCATCAGCCTGCCGCGCACGCCGCTCCCTGGACTCTCAGCCTTCGCGTACGCGTCAGCTGCGCTCGAAACGGAAGCCGACGCCGCGCACGGTCGAGATGAAGCGCGGGTTGCCCGCGTCGTCGCCGAGCTTCTTGCGCAGCCAGGAGATGTGCATGTCCAGCGTCTTCGTCGAGGACCACCAGGTGGTGTCCCAGACCTCGCGCATCAGCTGCTCGCGGGTGATCACCCGGCCGGCGTCCCGGACCAGCACGCGCAGCAGGTCGAACTCCTTGGCGGTGAGGTTGAGCTCCTCGTCGCCGAGGTAGGCGCGGTGCGACTCCACGTCGATCCGCACGCCGCGCGCGGTGCTCGCGGACTCGGGGGCGCCGCGGCGCAGCAGGGCCCGTACCCGGGCCAGCAGCTCGGCCAGCCGGAAGGGCTTGGTCACGTAGTCGTCCGCGCCGGCGTCCAGGCCCACGACGGTGTCCACCTCGTCGGCCCGCGCGGTGAGCACGAGCACCGGGAAGCCGTGCCCCTCGGAGCGCAGCCTGCGGCACACCTCCAGGCCGTCCATCCCGGGCAGCCCGAGGTCGAGGACCAGCAGGTCCACCGCCCCCGACAGGGCGTGCTCCAGGGCCGTGGGCCCGTCGCCGCGCACCTGCACCTCGTAGCCCTCGCGCCGCAGCGCGCGCGCCAGCGGGTCGGCGATCGCGGTGTCGTCCTCTGCCAGCAATACCCGGGTCATGGGCAGATCGTAGGACTTCGGGACCGATTTCGACATCACCGGGCACGCTTATGTCCCTTTGATCCGCATTATTAGGGCGGCCTGAGCCGGTTCCGGAAATGGCCTAGACCATTGACGGCGGTACCGGCGGGTGCTTTCCTACGGGCGCCGGAAACTTTCTCAGCTTTGTTTCAGGTTGTTTCATCCGCCCGCACCCCGCCGCACCCACCCGCATCAGAAGGGACGATGATGCCCCCTCGCAGCAGATTCCTCGCGGCCGCCGCGACGGTCGCCCTCGTCGCCGGAGGACTGATCGCGTCCACCGCGACGCAGGCCTCCGCCGCGACCGCGGTCTCCGTCTGGGAGACCACCGCCGACGGCAGCCGGCTGCTCGCCCCGCTGGCCGGCGCCGCCTTCGCCGCCGGAAGCGGCTCGGCGAGCCAGACCATCACCGTCGACCCGACCACCACGTACCAGACGATGACCGGCTTCGGCGCCTCGTTCACCGACTCCTCGGCCTGGCTGGTCTACAACTCGCCGCAGCGCAACGCCATCATGACGAAGCTGTTCGACCCCGCCAACGGCATCGGTCTCAGCTTCCTGCGGCAGCCGATCGGCGCGTCGGACTTCTCGACCTCGCTGTTCAGCTACGACGACCTGCCCTCGGGCCAGACCGACCCGAACCTGGCGGACTTCTCCATCGCGCACGACCAGTCCTACATCCTGCCCATCCTGAAGCAGGCGCTCTCGCTCAACCCGCAGATCACGGTGATGGCCACGCCGTGGAGCGCGCCCGGCTGGATGAAGACCGGCGGCTCGATGATCGGCGGCACGCTGCAGACCGCCGACTACCAGGCATTCGCCAACTACCTGGTGAAGTTCGCGCAGGCCTACCAGGCCGCCGGGGTGCCGATCTCGCTGATGACGGCGCAGAACGAGCCGGAGTACTCGCCGTCGAACTACCCGGGCTCCACGTTCACGGCCGCGCAGGAGGAGTCGTTCATCGCCGACTACCTCGGGCCGGCGCTGGCGAGCTCCGGCCTGTCGACGAAGATCCTCGGCTACGACCACAACTGGAACGACACCAGCTTCCCCGAGACCATCGTCGGCAGCGGCGACTCCGGCCCGTACACCGCGGGCACGGCCTGGCACTGCTACTCCGGCGACCCGAGCGCGCAGACCACCGTGCACGACGCGTACCCGGGCAAGGACACGTACTTCACGGAGTGCTCCGGCAGTCAGTCCTCGAACCCCGCGAACACCTTCTCGGACTCCCTCGACTGGCAGACCGAGAACCTGATCATCGGCGCCACCCGCAACTGGGCCAAGTCCGTCGTCACCTGGAACATGGCGCTGGATCCCAGCGGCGGCCCGAGCATGAACTGTACGACGTGCACCGCCGCGGTGACCGTGGACAACTCCGCGGGCACGGCGTCGTACAACGCGGAGTACTACGTTCTGGGCCAGGCCAGCAAGTTCGTGAAGCCCGGCGCCACGCGCATCGCCTCGAACACCTTCGGCTCCGGCAACATCGAGGACGTCGCCTTCAAGAACACCGACGGCTCGAACGCGCTGATCGTGCTGAACTCGGACACCGCGAACTCGCACACGTTCAACGTCGAGGAGAACGGCCAGTCCTTCGCCTACACGCTGCCCGCGAAGGCCGTGGCCACCTTCACGTGGCCCGCGCTCGGTTCGGGCGGCAACGGCATCAGCTCGTCGGCGTGGTACCAGGTGGTCAACACCAACAGCGGCAAGTGCGTCGACGACACCGGCGGCTCGACGGCGAACGGGACCGCGGTGCAGCAGTGGGACTGCGGCAGCGGCAACGTCAACCAGGAGTGGCAGTTCCAGCCGACGGACAGCGGCTACTACAAGGTGGTCACCCGCAATTCGACATCAGAGGCCTGGGACGTGACCGGCGGCGCCGGAGCGACGTCCGACGGGACGCCGATCCAGCTGTGGTCGTACGGCGGCGGGACCAACCAGCAGTGGAAACCCACCCTGCAGTCCAACGGCACCTACACCTTCACCGCGCGCAACAGCGGGACGGAGTGCCTGGACGTGACCAACCGCTCCACCACGAACGGAACGCAGCTCCAGCAGTGGACCTGCACCAGCGGTGACACCGCTCAGAGCTTCACGCTCACGCCCGTCGGCTGAGTGCACGGATTGCCAGCGTGGTGACGCTTCAGCCCCGCCGGCCTTGGGCCGGCGGGGCTGAAGCGCGCTCACGCGGCGATCGTCAGACCAGCGACTCGCGCCAGGCCTCGTGCAGGGCGGCGAAGCGGGACGGCGCGTCGCCGCCCCCCTCCTGCGCGTCCGCGATGAGCGCGTCCGGGGCGCCGTCCTCGACGATCCGGCCCGCCTCCATGACCAGCACCCGGTCCGCGATCTCCACCGTGGACAGCCGGTGCGCGATGATCAGGGCCGTGCGATCGGCCAGGATGGTGCGCAGCGCGCGCTGCACGAGCCGCTCGCTCGGCACGTCCAGCGAGCTGGTCGCCTCGTCCAGGATCAGCACCGCGGGATCGGCCAGGAACGCGCGGGCGAAGGCGACGAGCTGGCGCTGGCCCGCGGACAGCCGCCCGCCGCGCTTCTTCACGTCCGTCGCGTAGCCCTGCGGCAGCTTCTCGATGAACTCGTGCGCGCCGATGGCCCGGGCCGCCCGCTCGACCTCCTCGTCGGTGGCGTCCGGCTTGCCGAAGCGGATGTTGTCCGCGACGGAGCCGGTGAACAGGAAGTTCTCCTGGGTCACCATGATCACCGAGCGGCGCAGGTCGCGGTCGCTCAGATCCCGCAGGTCCACGTCGTCGAGCCGCACCGCGCCCGCGGTCGGGTCGTAGAAGCGGCACATCAGCCGCGCGAGCGTGCTCTTGCCCGCCCCGGTCGCCCCGACCAGCGCCACCGTCTGCCCGGCCGGGATGTCCAGGTCGAGGTCCGGCAGGATCACCCGCGCGGCCTCGTCCTTGTCCCGCTTCGGATAGGCGAACCGCACGTCCGCGAAGCGCACGCCGCCGCGCACCGGCTCGGCCGGCCGCTTCGGCTCGGCCGGCTCCGGCACCGCGGGCTCCTCCTCGAGGACGCCGGACAGCTTCTCCAGCGCGGCCGTCGCGGACTGGTACGAGGTGTAGAAGACCGCGAGGTCCTGCATCGGGTCGAAGAACTTGCGCAGGTAGAGGATGTACGCGGTCAGCACGCCGATCTGCAGCGTGTGGTCCATGACCTGGAAGCCGCCGAAGACCAGGACCGCGGCCGTCGCCACGCCGCCGACCGCGACGATGCCCGGCATGAACCAGCCGAACATCATCATCGCCTTGGCGTTGGCGTTCACGTTGTCCTGGTTGAGCTTGCTGAAGATGTCCCGGTTGCGCTTCTCGCGGCGGAAGGACTGCACCGCGCGGATGCCGTTCAGCGTCTCGACGAACTGCACGATCACCGCGGCCACGGTCTCCCGCTGCAGCCGGTAGGCGATCCGCGAGCCCTTGGTGTACCAGGCCATCAGGCCGAACAGCGCGGGCAGGCAGACCAGCACGATGATGGAGAGCATCGGGTCGAGAACGGCCAGCAGCGTGCCGATCACCACGACGTTCAGCAGGGCGCTGACGAGGCCGTCCAGGCTGCTGTTGATCAGGTCGTTGAGCGCGTCCAGGTCGTTGGTCAGGCGGGAGATCACCCGGCCCGAGGTGTACTTCTCGTGGAAGGCGATCGGCAGCCGCTGGAACTGGTTGAACACCCGGCGGCGCAGCTCAAGCAGCATGTCCTGGCCGATCCGGCCGGCCAGCGTGAGGAACTTCAGCCGGAGCAGCGAGCCGACCAGCGCCGAGCCGCCGATGCCCGCGGCGACCAGCGCGATCGTGGTCCAGTCCCCGTGCCTGACGGCCGGGATGCCGTCGTCGATGCCGATCGAGACCAGGTAGGGCGCGCACATCTCGAAGGCGGTGACCACGATGATCAGCACCGTGGCCAGCAGCAGGCCGCGCTTGTGCGGGCGCAGCAGCTCGCCGAGCAGCCGCCGGGAGCGGGCGCGCAGGAAGATGCCGCCGCTCGAGGAGAGCTCGTCCTTGTCCTCGGCGGCGACGCCGCGCCAGTCGTCGAGGGATTGCCTGAGTTCGTCCTCGGTGCCGTCGGTGGTGGTGTCGACGGTGGTGGTCATCGCACGGCCTCCTCGGCGAGTTCGGCCAGGTCGGAGCCCTGGGAGAGCAGATCGCGGTAGACGGCCTCGGTTTCGAGCAGCCCGTGGTGGGTGCCCTGTGCGACGACCGTGGTGCCGCCGCCCTCGGCGGGACCGAGCACGACCACCCGGTCGGCCAGCAGGACCGTCGAGGGCCGGTGCGCCACAACCAGGCCGGTGGTGTCGGCGAGGACGGAGCGCAGCGCCTGCTCGACCAGGCCCTCGGTGTGGATGTCCAGCGCGGACAGCGGGTCGTCGAGCACGAGCATCGACGGCCGGCCGAGCACCGCGCGGGCGAGCGCGAGCCGCTGGCGCTGACCGCCGGAGAGCGACATGCCCTGCTCGCCCACCCTCGTGTCCAGCCCCCAGGGCAGATCCGCCGCGAAGGACGCCTGCGCGACCCGCAGCGCCTCCTCGACCTGCGCCTCGTCGGCCTCCGGACGGCCCAGGACCAGGTTCTCCCGGACGCTCGCGGAAAACAGCGTCGGGTCCTCGAAGGCGCAGGCCACGCGGGAGCGCAGCTCGGCCAGCGGGAGTTCGCGCACGTCCACGCCGTCGATCAGGATCCGGCCCTCGGTCACGTCGTAGAGCCGCGGCACCAGCGCGGTCAACGTGGTCTTCCCGCATCCGGTCGGGCCGACGATCGCGACCGTCTCGCCGGGTTCGAGCGCGATGTCGATGCCGGTGAGCAGCGGGGCGTCCGAGCCCGGGTAGGCGAAGCCGACGTTCTCGAACACCAGTCGCCCGGCGCCGCGCGGCTGCCTCGTCAGCTCCGGCTCGCGAATGGCCGGCTCGACGTCGAGCACCTCGAAGATGCGCTCGGCGGCCGTGTTGGCCTCCTGCGAGGCGGCGAGCAGCCAGCCGGAGGACTCGATCGGCCAGACCAGCATCTGGTAGAGCGCGACGAAGGCGACCAGCGTGCCCAGGCTCAGGCGCCCGGCGGCCACCGCGGCGGCGCCGAACAGCGTGATCAGCGCCAGCACCGTCTGCGGCTGGGCGATGATCAGCGCCCAGATCTGCGCCAGGGTGCGGATCTGGCGCAGCTGCAGCGTGCGCAGCGTGACCGCCTTCGCGTCGTACCGCGCGAAGAACAGGTCGCGGCGGCCGAAGGACTTGATCGCCCGGATGCCGAGCGCGGACTCCTCGATGTCGGTGGCCACCTCGCCCTGCTGATCCTGCACCGCGCGGATGTTGCGCCGGTAGACCTTCTCGTAGCGGAAGACGATCAGGCTCAGCGGGATGCCGAAGAGCACCACGATCCCGCCGAGCAGCGGATCGATGACGATCAGCAGGATCCCGACGGACAGGAAGGTCACCGCGTTGACCACCAGGAAGATCAGCGCGAAGCCGAAGAAGCGGCGGATCGCCGAGATGTCGCTGGTCATCCGGCTGACCAGCTGCCCGGACTGCCAGGAGTCGTGGAAGCCCACGTCCAGCCGCTGCAGGTGCTCGTACAGGTCGTCGCGCAGGTCGCGCTCGATGCCGAGCACGCTGCTGGCCAGCGTGAGCCGGCGGGTGAGGATCAGCACCGCCTCGGCCAGGCCGAACAGCAGCGCGTAGCAGCCAAGCAGCCACAGGGCGGCGCGGTCGCCGCTGGCCAGCGGGCCGTTGATGATCGAGCTGGTGAGCAGGGGAACGCCGACCCCGATCAGGGTGGAGCCGAGGGCGACGAAGAGCATGACGGTCATCTTGGCCCGATAGGGCCGGACATATCGGCGTAATCTCCACAGAGACGCGAACTGACCCCCGAGGGGCGATGAGGAGGGCATGATAACGACCGTAGGGCGACTTCGCCCCTGATTTCCACCGGTTTTCCGGCCCTTGGACCTGCGGCGGAATCACTCGCGCGAGTGACGCTGCGAAAGCGCTCCGCCGTGCTAGGGTGTCTGTGGTTGCAGCTGCAGTTCCCTGAATGCTTCGTTGAATGCCCGCGGGAGTACGGCCGCGGGCCTTTGTGTTTGCGGCGCCACCCTCCTTGCGGAACACCAGCGGGCGGGACGGTCACGAAACGGCAACCCGAAACGCACTTGACGTGCGATTCGTTCGACGTCCCCTCGTTTTTTTACCAAGGAGAGAAATGGCTTCCGGTACGGTCAAGTGGTTCAACGCGGAGAAGGGCTACGGCTTCATCTCCCTGGACGACGGCGGCGCCGACGTGTTCGTGCACTTCTCGGCGATCGACTCCTCGGGTTACCGCACCCTCGAGGAGAACCAGCGCGTCGAGTTCGACGTCACCCAGGGCCCGAAGGGCCCGCAGGCCGAGCACGTCCGCGCGCTCTGAGCCTCCTCGACCGCTTGCATTCTGCAGTCTCAGGTGAACTAAGCTCCGGCCAGTCTTGAGCTCGGGACCCCCGAACCTCCGCGCGAGGTTTCGGGGGTCTTGCCGTTTCGGCCTACGCTGGGGGCATGGCTAAGGTGACGGCGCGCACGGCGGTACTGCGGTTGGACGGGGGCTCGGCGGTCGGCGCGCGGGACAGCCTGGCCGCCGAGGAGCCGCTGGAGATCCGGGTCGGCGGACGCCAGGTGGCCGTCACCATGCGCACTCCGGGGGACGACTTCGACCTGGTGGCGGGCTTCCTGCTGAGCGAGGGCGCGGTGCGCGGCCGGGAGGAGCTGGCCCGGATGCGGTACTGCACCGACAACCGGCACGGCGAGGACGGCCACGAGCACGACCCCTACAACATCGTCGAGGTGGACCTCGCCCCCGGCGTCGCCGACCCGACCTGGTCGCTCAACCGGACGACGTTCACCAGCAGCTCCTGCGGGATCTGCGGCAAGAGCTCGATCGACGCCGTGCACGCGAACGCCTGCTGGTCCGTGGCCGAGGATCCGGTGCGGGTCACGCCCGATGTCCTCTACTCCCTCCCGGACCGGCTGCGCGAGCGGCAGAAGCTGTTCGACTCGACCGGCGGCCTGCACGCCGCCGGCCTGTTCGACGCGGCGGGCACGCTGCTGTGCATCAGGGAGGACGTCGGCCGGCACAACGCCGTGGACAAGACGGTCGGCTGGGCGCTGCGCGAGGGCCTGCTCCCGCTGCGCGGCATGCTGCTGGCGGTGAGCGGGCGCGCCTCCTTCGAGCTCGTTCAGAAGGCGGCCGCCGCCGGGATCCCGGTGCTCGCCGCCGTATCCGCCCCCTCCTCGCTCGCCGTGGAGCTGGCCGAGAGCTCGGGCCTGACGCTCGCCGGCTTCGTGCGCGGCCGCCGCGCCAACGTCTACAGCCGCCCGGACCGGGTCGCCGCACCCGGCGTATCCGGACAATAGGGCATATTCAATCCCTGATTTATCTCGGGGGGATCACGGTTCTTCGACAGCCGCGGAACCATGAAGAAAACCTGAGGAAACCCCCTACCCGCCGGTAGCTTCCCTGCGTTATCAAGGACCCTGATGCCGCGTGGCATCGGGCCGCAGGCCTCCGGGGGACCTGGGGCGCGGCCCTACGGGCTAGCGAATCGAGAGAAAAAACCGAATGGGGAACACCCACGACCCACGGCCCCGGATATCCGGAGCTGCGCGAAAGCGCGCAGTCCGGTACGGGGCGCCGATCACCGCGCTGGCCCTCGCCGCGGTGCTGGGCACCGCGCAGGCCGACGCCGCCACGAGCGCCGTCTCGCACACTCCCACCGCGGTCGGCTCCATCGCGACCGTTCCCGCCGGCGCCAGGGCCGCCGCCGCGCCGAGCGACTCCACGAAGATCAACGTGGACATCGCGCTCGAACCGCGCAACGCAGCCGAGCTCACCGAGTACGCGACGCTGGTCAGCGACCCGAACTCGGTGTTCTACAAGCAGTATCTGACCAAGCAGCAGACCCGGCTGCTGTTCGCCCCCTCGCAGTCCACCGTCGACGCGGTCGGCAACGCGCTCACCGCCGCGGGCCTCAAGCCCGGCGCCGCGATCGACGACGACTTCTACATCCCGGTCTCGGCCACGATCGGCCAGCTCAAGCAGGCCTTCAAGATCGGCTTCGCGGGCTACCGGCTGACGGACGGCCGGGCCGCCTTCAACGCCACCGCCGTGCCGGAACTCGACGGCTCGGTCGCGGGCGACGTGCGCGGCATCATCGGCCTCGACGACTTCGCGACGCCGGACACCGACATCCGCACCACGGGCAAGAGCACCCGCGGCACCTCGGCCTCGGCCGCCGCTCTCAGCCAGTCCGCGAGGAGCTCGGGCAAGAGCGCCGTCCCGGCGATGTGCTCGGCGTTCACGACCGCGATAGACGCGTACCTGAAGAAGAACGGCTACACCGGCACGGACGGCGGCACGTACTACTCGCCCACCGCCATGGCCAGCGCCTACGGCTACGCCAAGCAGCTCAACGCCGGTGACCGGGGCCAGGGGGTCACGGTCGCCGTCGAGGAGTGGGAGGCCGTGAACCACGCCGCCGTCAGCGACTACCTCAGCTGCGTCGGCTCGCACAGCAAGGTCAGCTACAACACCACCGCAGCCGGCAACGCCCTCCAGCCGACCGCGACCAACGGCATCGGCGTAGAGGCCTCGCTGGACATCGAGGCCATCGCCTCGATCGCCCCGAAGGCGGAAGTCCTGGACTACGAGGGCCCGGACATCACCGCCTCGTTCACCGACGCCGACTGGCTCGACACCTTCGCCGCCCCCATCGCCGCCGACAACGCCAGCGTCATCTCGCTGTCCTGGGGCGGCTGCGAGGCGGGCGCGATCGACAAGACGCTGGAGAACAGCCAGACCTCCACGCTGCAGCTCGCGGCCGTGCAGGGCCAGAGCTTCTTCACCTCGTCGGACGACAACGGCTCCGAGGGCTGCAACTCCGCGACCCGGCAGGACGCGACCGTGAGTGTCGACGACCCGGCGAACAGCCCGTGGATCACCGCCGTCGGCGGCACCTACATGCAGGGGAAGACCAACCCGACCGTCGTCCCGTGGAACGACTCCTTCAACGCGGGCGGCGCCACCGGCGGCGGCGTGTCGATCTGGCAGAGTCTGAGCGGCCGCGCCGACTACCAGGCCGGCTTCGTCGGCGCGGGCTACAGCAACGCCTGCGGCGCCACCAACGGCAGCACCTGCCGCCAGGTCCCCGACATCTCCACGCTCGGCGACTGGCGCTCCGGCTTCCCGCAGATGTACTACGCCGACAGCAAGGGCTACGACGTCCTCGTCGACGGCGGCACCAGCCTCGCCGCCCCCGTCATGGCCGCCATCACCGCCCTGGCCGACAGCTCCACCCGCTGCGCGATCGACGGCCCCGCCGGCTTCATCAACCCGACGATCTACGACCTGGCCAAGAACCCGGCGACCTACGCCAAGGACTTCCAGGACGAGACCACCGGCAGCAACGCCTACTCGCCGTCCGGCTACACCGGCAAGCTCTACCAGGCGACCGGCGGCTACGACATGGCCTCGGGACTCGGCTCCCCCAGGGCCGCCACCTTGATCCCGGCCCTGTGCGCCCCCAACAAGTACCTCGGCTGGATCTTCGGCCACAGCCAGCTCGGCGCCGCAGCCGAGCACGGCCAGGCCAGCATCGACAAGGCGATCTCCGCCGAAGCCACCGAGACCGCCCCGGCCGTCAAGGAGTCCTCGCACTGACGAGGCGCCGGCCGAGGTACTGACCACGGCACCGACTAAGACCAAACCCCCAGCACACTGACACGGTGCGCACAAAGGCGGCGCCCCTCGCCCACAAGACGAGGGGCGCCGCTTCGCTCTCCCGGCCCGCAGATCGCCGAGGCAACGGAAGACTGCCTGCCAGTTGCTAATCCCAGCAGAGGCAGAAGGGCTTGCCCGCCGGGTCGGTGTAGACGCGCCAGTTCTCACCGGAGTAGGGCAGGGCGATGGCGCCGAGCTTCAGGGCTGCGGCCTCGGCGGCGTCCCCGTCGTCGACGGTGATGTCGAAATGGACCTGCTGGGGGTGCGCGGGGTCGGGCCAGGCGGGGCGGCGGTAGTCGGCGATCTGCTGGAAGAGGATGGGCTGCGCGCCGTCCTCGCCGATCATCGCCATGCCTTCGCCTTCGTAGGTGATGGGTTTGCCGAGCAGCTCCGAGTAGAAGGTGCTGAGGGCCTTGGCATCGGGGCAGTCGAGCATCACGCCCATGAGCGTGGGCTCGGGCTTCGCCGGGAACAGGCAGAGGTCGAAGGGGTGGCCGGACGGGTCGGCGAGGGTGTACCAGGTCTCGTTCTTGCGGAGCAGCTCGGCGCCGAGTTCGCGGGCTTTCTCGGCGGCCGCGTCGAGGTCGGGCACGCGGATGTCGAGGTGGGCCTGCTGGGGGTAGTCGGGGTCGGGCCACCGCGGTGGGACATGGTCGGGGCTGAGTTGGAGGGCGATGCGCCAGCCGTCGCCCGTTTCCAGGGTGATCCAATCCTCGTCGGCGTACGTCTGGGTCCACCCTCCGAGGGCGGTGTAGAAGGCGGCGAGTCGCTGGATGTCGGGGGTGTCGAGCACTACTGAGCGCAAGGTGCCGATCGTCATCGGGTACCCCTTCTGATCGTGTCGCTTCTCCATCTGTCGATGCCATCATGCTCCCTTTTGGGCGGGGATTCCCGCTCTGTGTGCGGCGGCCATGGCGGCGATGGCGGAGTGCACGTCGAGCTTCGCGAGGATGCGCTGGACGTGGGTGCGTGCGGTGTTCGGGGATATGAAGAGGTGCTTCGCGATCTCGGCGCGCCCTATGCCGACGGCGATGCAGCGCAGGACCTGCGTCTCGCGGGGAGTCAGGGCGGATATCGGTGCCGACGGGGGAGGCAGCGGGCGTGGGCGCGGCACGGCGGTCGGGGAAGTCGGCGGCGCCTGGGCGGCGGCTTGCAGGCGGGTGGCCACGCCGAGCTTGGTGAGCACGCGTTGGACGTGGCAGCGCACCGTGGAGCGGGTGATGCCGAGGTCGCGGGCCATCTCCTTGCTGGAGCGGCCTTCGCGGACCAGGGTGAGGATCTCGGTTTCGCGCGGGGTGAGGGGCGAGAGGGATTCGGTCGTGTCCATGTCGCCACGTTACGAATGAGGCTGACGGCATGGCGGGGAATGATGGGAAATCAGGAGCTTGGCGGAGTTGTGCCCTTATATGACTGCTACGGGCGGGTCACTCGGACGGACGGGAGTTGTGACTGCACGGCGTCCACCTGCGCCGCGTCTGGCATTGGGGCACGGAGGGTCAGGTCGGCGAGGTTCGGGAGGCGGCGGAGTTCGGCGATCTCGGCTGCGGTGGGGATGCCGGCGCACTCGACGCTCGTGAGCCGCGCCAGGCGGGCGATGCCGCGGAGGTTGCGGCGGTCGGGGAGGTTGTCGATGCGGAGACGGCTGAGGGGCAGGTCCGCCGGGATCGGGCCGAGGCCGGCGGCCAGGCGGTCGTCGCGCAGGACGAGCATGGTGATGCGGCTGCCGGAGAGCGAGGCCAGGTCGGCGCGTTCCATGTGGTAGAGGTGCAGTTCGGTGACCCCCGTGTCGCGCAGCGGCGAGAGGTCGGTGAGGAAGGTGCAGCCGGAGAGCTGGAGGGTCCGCAGCGACGCCGACTCGCGCAGCGGGGAGACGTCGCGGAGCGCGTAGTTCTGGAACAGGTTCAGCCGCGTCAGGTCCGGGATCTCGGCCACGGGGCCGAGCGGGGTCAGGTCGCCCGGGACGTTGAGGTGGTGCAGGCCGCGGAGGTGGTGCAGCAGGAGGACCTTGTGCCAGCCCTGCACCTTGACCTCGCGGTCGCCGAACTCGATGTCGGCGAGCACGGTGCGCGCGTAGTCCTCGGGGTTGTCGGACTCGCGCCAGGCGCGCAGCAGCTCGTCGACCACCATGGACTTGTCGACGAGGGAGAAGGCGCGGATCTTGTCGATCGAGGCGGCGCCGCCGATGGTCGCGATGGTGCGCACCACGTGCGCCATCTGCTGCTCGCTGAGGCCCTCCGGGCCCGGGAGGAGTTCGAGCACGAACTCGCCGGCCCTGGCGAGCAGCGCTGCCTCTTCGAAGCTGGAGGGCGGGATCAGCCTCGCGGCAGCGCGCTCGACGGTGGCGCGGATCTCGTTGTCGTCGAGCACGTCGGCCTGCTCGAGGCTCGCGGCGGCGAGCAGGTGCAGACGGTCGGCGAGGCGGCGGTCGTGCTGCGCGGCCTGGTTTCCGCGCAGCAGGTCGCGCAGCAGGGCCGCTCGCTCGCGGGGCCGCGCGTGGGCGACCGCCATGATGACGACCTCGTGCCACTGGTCGAGGTGCGCCTGATCCAGCAGGAAGCTGAGATCGCCGGCCTCGACGATCTCCTTGGCCGCCAGGTAGTCGCGGAAGGTGCGGTGCACGAACTGGATCTGGCCCGAGCGCGGCTCCTGGAACAGGCCGGTGCGCTCCAGGACGTAGCGCAGCACCCGCTCCGGGTCCTCGCCGTGGCTGCGCATTCCGCGCATCGCCGCCGCGATCCGCCGCGCGGCCTGCTCCCGGTCGACGACGAGATCCTGGTTCCTGACCATCGAGTACGCGAACCGCTGCAGCAGGATCGTCTGCTCCTCGCGGCTCGGCGCGCCGCCGGTGCCCTCGACGCCCAGGCCGTGCTGCTCGTTCCAGCGGAACAGCAGCAGGTCGAGCGCCGCCGACAGCAGGCTCTTGCGGTCGCGCGGCAGCTCCATGTCGCGGTCCTGGTAGAGCGCGCACAGCAGGCCGCACAGCAGCGGGCTGGTGGCCAGCCGCCGCAGCTCGGGGCGCGGGCCCTGCATCAGCTCGTCGAGGCCGACCCGGCACTGGTCGAGCCACTCCTGCCGTGCCTCGTCCTGGTCCCGCTTCGCGGCCTCGTGCCAGGAGTGGAGGAAGTCGCGGATCCCCTTGGCGCTCAACGGGAGCAGGTCGAAGCCGTCGAAGGAGTACGGCGCCTGTCCCAGCCAGCGCGTCGGCACGGCGAAAGGGCGCACGGTGACGACGTAGCGGGCCTCGGGGTACGCGTCGACGAGCCCTTCGATCCACGTCTGCACCTCGGCGCGGCGCTCGGCGGCGAGCTCGTCGACGCCGTCCACGAGCAGCAGCGCGCGGCCGGTCGCGAAGGTGCCGGTGGCCCATGTGCCGGGGCGCTCGCCGTCGATCGCGGGGGCCGTGACGGCCGGCAGGTCCTCGACCTTGGGCAGCGGGCGGTTCGTGAAGTCGCGCAGCCGGACGACGTACGGCACGACCTCGCCCCAGGGCCCTGATTCTCCGGTGAGCCGGCCGGCCGCGCCGTTGGCCGCGAGCCAGCTGAGCAGCGTGGTCTTGCCGCTGCCCGCGCTGCCGCGCAGCACCACCCGCTTGCGCCCGGAGAGCGCGGTGGCCACGGCCACGCCCGCGCCGGTGAGCTCCTCCTCGCTGGCGGGCGAACCGGCGTCGGGGTCGCTCGTACGCGCGACCGTCAGACTGATGTAGCTGTCGTCGAAGGACTGCCTGCTCGGCTCGCGGCCGCGGTTGACGCCGAAGAGTTCGAATCGGCCGAAGCCGCGGGCCACGTGATCGAGGTAGCGCGGCTCGAAGGGCGGTACCGGCAGTTCGGCCGGCAGCGGCGGGACGCCCGGATGCGGTTGGACCGGCACCTGGTTGACGATCACGATCGGCGGCTCGGGCCGCGGCGAGCGCATCAGCGTCTCGAGCGTCTGCCGGATCTCGACGACGAACTGCAGGATCGCCTTGTTCACCTCGGTTCCGGCGTCGGAGCGGCGCTCGAACTCCGCGATCATCAGCGGGCTCACGGCGCTGATCAGCCATTCGTAGGCGAAGTGCGCCCCGACGGTGACCGGCTCAGAGCCGGCGGCGTCGGCGCTGTGCGAGGCCAGCAGGGCGGCGAGACGGTCGGCGCGCATCGCGGCGGCCAGGACCGGATTCGTCTCCGTGGCGCGCGCCGAGTGGATCGCCTCGCGCAGCCGCAGCATCGCGGCTTCCCAGTCGTCCCGGTGGATCTCGGGGTGCTCGCGCATCCCGTCCGCGAGCAGACGCTCGGCCATGGGGTCGCCGATGGCCTTGGCCTCGGCGGCGATCCGCTTCCTCGCCTCGCGGTCGAGCCGCACCCGGCCGCCGAGCACCGTCAGGACGTGCGCGACGAGTTCTCCCACGACGTTCTGCAGCAGAGTACTGAGAACGCCGATCTCTTCCCCGCTCAGCATGGTTCCAGTGTCGCAGGCCGTCGCGGGACCGGTCACGGGATCAGTCGGCGAGCAGCAGCCATTCCTCTTCGAGCCGCTCGCGCTCCTCCGTCAGCTCCCTGAGCTTCGCGTCGAGATCGGCGATCTTCGCGTAGTCGGTCGCGGCGGCCGCCATCTGGTCGTGCAGATCCTTCTCCTGGCCGGAGATCCGGTCCAGACGGCGCTCGATGCGGGCCATGTCCTTCTGCGCGGCACGCTGGTCCTTGGCCGAGGAGGACGACGGCGCGGCGGCCGTGGCGGACGCGGGCGCGGGAGCGGCGGCCGCCGCGCGGCGTTGCAGGTACTCGTCGACCCCGCCGGGCAGCATGCGCAGCGTCCCGTCGCCGAGCAGCGCGACGATGTGGTCGGTCGCGCGCTCCAGGAAGTACCGGTCGTGCGAGATCACCAGCAGCGATCCGGGCCAGCCGTCGAGCAGGTCCTCGAGCGCGCGCAGCGTGTCGATGTCCAGGTCGTTGGTGGGCTCGTCGAGCAGCAGCACGTTCGGCTCGCCCATCAGCAGCCTGAGGAGCTGCAGGCGGCGGCGCTCGCCGCCGGACAGGTCGCCGACCGGCGTCCACTGCTTCTCGCCGGCGAAGCCGAAGCGCTCCAGCAGCTGCGAGGCGGTCATCTCGCGGCCCTTGCCGAGGTCGATGCTCGACTTGATCTCCTCGACCGCCTTGAGCACCTTCAGGTTCGGGTCGATCTCGGTGATCTCCTGCGAGAGCACGGCGGGCTTGACGGTCACGCCGGTCACCACGCGGCCGGCGGCGGGCTGGACGGCGCCGGTCAGCAGCCGCATCAGGCTCGTCTTGCCGGCGCCGTTCACGCCGACCAGGCCGACGCGCTCACCCGGTCCGAGCTGCCAGGTGACGTGCTCGAGCAGCGTGCGCCCGGTGTCCCCGGCGCCGACCCGGTAGCTGACGTCTTCGAGCTCGTAGACGGTGCGGCCGAGGCGGGCCGAGGCGAAGCGGGTCAGCTCCGCGGAGTCGCGCGCGGGCGGCTCGCTGTCGATCAGCGCGTTGGCCGCCTCGATCCGGAACTTCGGCTTCGAGGTGCGCGCCGGGGCGCCGCGGCGCAGCCAGGCGAGCTCCTTGCGCAGCAGGTTCTGCTTGCGGTCCCAGTCGGCCTCGGCGATCCTGGCCCGCTCGGCCCGGGCCAGGATGAAGGCCGAATAGCCGCCCTCGTAGGCGTGCACCTGGCCGCCGGCCACCTCCCAGGTGTGGTCGCACACCTCGTCCAGGAACCAGCGGTCGTGGGTGACGACGAACAGCGCGGAGCGGCGCTGCCGCAGGTGCCGGGCCAGCCACGCGATGCCCTCCACGTCGAGGTGGTTGGTCGGCTCGTCGAGCAGGATCAGCAGATCGCTCGAGTCCGGCTCGATCAGCGCCTTAGCCAGCGCGATCCGGCGCCGCTCGCCGCCGGAGAGCGGGCCGACGACCGTGTCGAGGCCCTGCGGGAAGCCCGGCGCGTCCAGGCCGCCGAACAGGCCGGTGATCACGTCGCGGATCTGCGCCTGCCCGGCCCACTCGTGCTCCTCGCGGCCGCCGAGCAGCTGGGCGCGGATGGTGGCCGCGGGATCGAGCTCGTCGTGCTGGCCGACCACGGCCAGGTGCGTGCCGCCGCTGTGCACGACCCGGCCGGCGTCCGGCTGCTCCTGCCTGGCCAGCAGCTTGAGCAGCGTCGACTTGCCGCCGCCGTTGCGTCCGACCACGCCGATCCGGTCGCCCTCGGCCAGGCCCAGCGACACCCCGTCCAGGAGCGTCCGGGTGCCGTACGCCTTGCTGACTGCCTCGATGTTGACCAGATTCGCCACGCGGAAAGCCTACGCGGTCCGCGCGAGGGTGGGATCCAGGCCGGATGCGGGCTAGATCCAGGATTGGAACCACATGTGCGAGGACCAGTCGCTGTACGAGATCGTCTGGTCCGTGTAGATCGGGTAGAAGTAGATGAAGATGCCGACGATCGCGACGACGATCGCCCCGCCGACGGCGGCTCCCCACGCCCTGCGCACCGGAGGCGCGTCCGCCCGGCCGATGATGGCGCCGACGCTGGTGGCCGCGGCCAGGCACATGAACGGCACGAAGATCACGGCGTAGAACGAGAAGATCGTGCGCTCGGCGTAGTGCATCCACGGCAGGACGCCCGCCGCGATGCCGCACAGGATCGCGCCGGAGCGCCAGTCCCGGCGGGCGATCCACAGCCAGAGCAGGTAGACGATCGAGGCCGTGGCCAGCCACCACAGGAACGGGTTGCCGAGCGCGAGCACCTCCTGCGAGCAGCTCTGCATGGCCGCGGTGCAGCCGTCCGTGCCGACCTTCGGCGAGCTGTAGTCGAAGGCGACCGGACGGCCCATGACCAGCCAGGACCATGGATTCGACTGATAGGGGTGCGGGGACTGGAGGTTCGCGTTGAACTGGTACTCGGAGTGCACGTAGTTCCACAGCGAGCGCAGCCAGTCCGGCACCAGCCACTGCGTGAGCTGCTTGCTGAAGGGGAGGTCCGGGAAGCCGGCGGCCGGGTTCGAGTTGGCCCAGAAGCGGTTGTAGCCGCCGCCGTTGGACGTGTTGAAGATCCAGCCCGCGTACGAGGCGATGAACACGACGACCATCTGCACCGGCAGGGTCAGAAAGGCCCAGCCGACGTCGCGGCGCAGCGTGGAGATCGAGGGGTTGCGCAGGCCGAGGGCGCGGCGCGTGCCGCGGTCCCACAGGATCGTCAGGACGGCGAAGGCCGCGACAAAGAAGACGGCGTTCCACTTGGTCGCGGTCGCGCAGCCGAGCATGAAGCCGGCCAGGATCCGCCAGGGGCGCAGGCCGAACTTGGGCCCGTGCTCGCCCTTGAGCAGCGGCGTCCCCGACAGGTGCTCGTCGGCCCAGTCGGCCGCCTTCTCCCTGACCTTGTCCCGGTCCACCACCAGCGCGCCGAAGCCGGCGAGCACGAAGAACATCTGGATGCCGTCGAGCAGGCCGGTGCGCGCCATCACGAAGGACAGGCCGTCGAAGCTGAGGAACAGGCCCGCGATGACGCCGATGAGCGTGGAGCGGAACATCCGGCGCGCAGTTCGGGTGAGGATGAGGATGGCGAGCGTGCCGAGCACGGCCTCGCTCAGGCGCCAGCCGACCGGGTTCAGGCCCCAGACCTTCTCGCCGAGGCCGATGATCCACTTGCCGATCGGCGGGTGGACCACGTACTCGGCGCCGGAGGCGAACTTCGCGGTGCCCTGGCTGCCGTAGCCGCCGCTGCCCGCGAGCGCGGGGTCGGCGGCCGAGGAGGTCTGCCAGTTGTGCTCCCAGCCGTAGACCCACATCGACCAGCCGTCTTTGGCGTAGTACGTCTCGTCGAAGATGATCTTGTTGGGGTTTGCCAGGTTCCACAGCCGCATGAACCCGCCGATGAACGTCACGACCAGCGGCATGATCCAGCCGGCGCCCCGGAAGAACTCGGGGTAGTACGGCGGGACCAGCCGCTCGCGCAGCGGGGGGCGCCCCTCCGGGCGCGGGCCGCCCTCCGGCCGCCACCAGGTCTTTCCGCGCTCTATGCGGCGCCAGCGCCGCCGCGCCTGCGGCCCGGGCAGCCCGGCGTAACCTGCCTCGGCCACCTCGTCCTCGGTCAGCTTGGCGTCATCCACGTCGCTCTCCACGCGCGCCATCGTATTGATTGCGTCTGAGAACGCGTAGTAAGCGAAGATGGTCGTCGTGAAACAGCTACAAACCGAGGGTCTGCTGGTGCTCGCCGGAACCCCGATCGGCGACCCCGCGGACGCCCCGCCCCGGCTGGCCGAGCAGCTGCGCACGGCCGACGTGGTGGCCGCGGAGGACACCCGGCGGCTGCGCCGGCTGACCCAGGAGCTCGGGGTGGAGCCGGCCGGGCGGATCGTGTCCTACTTCGAGGGCAACGAGGCGGCCCGCACCCCCGAGCTGGTCGCCCGGCTGGCCGAGGGCGCGCACGTGCTGCTGGTCACCGACGCGGGGATGCCCTCGGTCTCCGATCCGGGATACCGGCTGGTCGCGGCCGCGGTGGAGGCCGGGATCCGGGTCACCGCCGTACCCGGGCCCTCCGCCGTGCTGACCGCTCTGGCGCTGTCCGGGCTGCCGGTGGACCGCTTCTGCTTCGAGGGCTTCCCGCCGCGCAAGGCCGGCGAGCGCTCCCGCGCGCTGGCCGCGCTGGCGCACGAGCCGCGCACGATGGTCTTCTTCGAGGCGACGCACCGGATCGGCGAGACCCTGGAGGCGATGGCTGAAAGTTTCGGCGCGGACCGGCCCGCCGCCGTCTGCCGGGAGCTGACCAAGACCTTCGAGGAGGTCAAGCGCGGCACCCTCGGCGAGCTGGCCGCGTGGTCGAAGGACGGGGTGCGCGGCGAGATCACGGTCGTGGTCTCCGGCGCCGCGCCCGCCGGGCCGGCCGAGCACACCCCGGAGAGCCTGGCCGCACTGGTGAGCGCCCGCGAGGAGGCCGGCGAACACCGCAAGACGGCGATCGCGGCGGTGGCGGCCGAGTTGGGGCTGCCCAAGCGCGAGGTGTTCGACGCGGTGGTCGCCGCGAAAACCGGGACGGACTGAGGTTCGCGAGCCCGTAGAATTCCGACATGGCTTCCAGCGACAAGTCCTACTACGTCACCACGCCGATCTACTACGTGAACGACGCGCCGCACATCGGCAGCGCCTACACGACGACGGCGGGTGACGTGCTGACCCGCTGGCACCGGCAGCGCGGCGAGAACGTGTGGTACCTGACCGGCACCGACGAGCACGGCGAGAAGCTGCTGCGCACCGCCCGGGCGAACGGGGTGAGCCCGCAGGAGTGGACCGACAAGCTGGTCCGCGAGGCCTGGCTCCCGGTGCTCGAGACGATCGACGCCGCGAACGACGACTTCATCCGGACGACGGAGAAGCGGCACACCGAGCGGGTGCAGGAGTTCTGGCAGAACCTGCACGACGCAGGCGAGGTCTACAAGGGCTCGTACGAGGGCCTGTACTGCGTGGCCTGCGAGGAGCACAAGCTCCCGGGCGACCTGGAGGAGGGCACCGGCGAGTACGCCGGCCAGCTGGTCTGCAAGGTGCACCACCGCCCGGTGGAGACCATCCGCGAGGAGAACTACTTCTTCAAGCTGTCGCAGTACACCGACAAGCTCCTCGCCTACTACGAGGAGCACCCGGAGTTCGTGCAGCCGGCCACGGCGCGCAACGAGGTGGTCTCGTTCGTCAAGCAGGGCCTGCAGGACCTGTCGATCTCGCGCACCAGCTTCGACTGGGGCATCCCGATCCCGTGGGACACCAAGCACGTGCTGTACGTGTGGATCGACGCGCTGCTGAACTACGTGACCGCGGTCGGCTACGGCTCGGACGAGGAGAAGTTCGAGCGCACCTGGCCCGCGGACGTGCACCTGGTCGGCAAGGACATCCTGCGCTTCCACGCGGTGATCTGGCCGGCGATGCTGATGGCGGCCGGGCTGCCGCTGCCGAAGAAGGTGTTCGGCCACGGCTGGCTGCTGGTCGGCGGCGAGAAGATGTCGAAGACGAAGCTGACCGGCATCGCCCCCGCCCAGATCACCGACCACTTCGGCTCGGACGCGTACCGCTACTACTTCATGCGCGCGATCCCGTTCGGCCAGGACGGCTCGTTCTCCTGGGAGGACCTGAACGCCCGGTACACCTCGGAGCTGGCCAACGACTACGGCAACCTCGCCTCGCGCGTCGCGGCGATGGTCGGCAAGTACTTCGGCGGCGTGCTCCCCGAGGCGAGCGCCCACGGCCCGGCCGAGCAGACCATCGCCGACGCGCTGGCCGCCGCGGTCGCGACCGCGGACGAGCGGATCGGCGAGGCGCTGGACTTCCAGGGCGGCCTGAACGCGGTCTTCGACTTCATCAAGCTGGTCAACGGGTACCTGACCGAGCAGGAGCCGTGGAAGGTCGCCAAGGACGAGTCCGCCGAGGGCCAGGCCCGTCTCGCGACGATCCTGTACACGGCCGCCGAGTCGCTGCGCGCCGTCGCCGTCCTGCTGAACGCGGTCATGCCCAAGTCCTCCGCGGCCCTGTGGGACTCGCTCGGCGCCGAGGCCTCGCTCGGCGAGCTCGCCAAGCAGCCGGTGCAGGACGCGGGCCGCTGGGGCCAGCTCCCGGCCGGCTCGGTCGTGACCAAGGGCGCGGTCCTCTTCCCGCGGCTCGAGGAGCGCGCCGAGGGCTGAGGCCCCGATTCCGACACGAAACGGCCGGTCCCCCGCGGGGACCGGCCGTTCTCGTCGCGGTGTCCGCGGCACCGTTCACGGAGATGCCGGTGCCGGTGCTGGTCCTGCCCTGACGAAGTTGTGGCCGGCTGCGCGGCGACGAACGCGATGTAGGCCCGGTGGCCAGGGCCCGTAGACTCGCGCGCATGGCCAGCAGCAAGTCCAAGGACAAGAGCAGGACGCAGGACACGCCGCCGCCGGTGCCGGAGCCGCTGCCGGCGCCGGTGGCGGATTCGCACACGCACCTCGACATGCAGGGGCGCACGGCCGAGGAGTCGCTGAAGCTGGCGGCTTCGGTCAACGTGGCGACGCTGGTCCAAGTGGGTTGCGATGTGCGTTCGTCCGAATGGGCGGTTCAGCAGGCTTCTGCCTTCCCGGAGATCCACGCCACGGTCGCGCTACACCCGAACGAGGCGCCCCGGCTCGTCTTAGGCGATATGGATGAATGGGCCGGGCACGGGGCGCGGCGCCCCGCCGGCGGGGAGGCGGCGCTGGAGGCGGCGATCGGGCGGGTCGCCGAACTGGCGGCGCGGCCGGAGGTCGTCGGGATCGGGGAGACGGGGCTCGACTACTTCCGCACCGGGCCCGAGGGGGTCGCGGCGCAGCAGCTCTCGTTCCGGCGGCACATCGCGCTGGCCAAGGAGTTCGGCAAGGCGCTGGTGATCCACGACAGGGACGCGCACGAGGACGTGCTGCGGATCCTGCGCGAGGAGGGCGCGCCCGATCGGGTGGTCTTCCACTGCTACTCCGGGGACGCGGCGATGGCGCGGGTGTGCGCGGAGGCGGGCTACTACCTCTCGTTCGCGGGGCCGGTGACCTTCAAGGCGAACGACGCCCTGCGCGAGGCGCTGCGCGTCACGCCGCTGGACCGGGTGCTCGTCGAGACCGACGCCCCGTTCCTGACGCCGGTGCCCTTCCGGGGGCGGCCGAACGCTCCGTATCTGATCCCGTACACTGTCCGTTCGATGGCCGAGACGCTGGCCGTGGACCTGCGGGAGCTGTGCGTAGCCCTCGACGCGAACACGCGCCGGGTATTCGAACTCGTGTAACCATTTCTCGACAACCTCTTCGAGCTAGGCCAAATAGGTCATTGGTAGGAGAAAGCTCACACTCCTGGACGGTTGGCTGTCCCGGAATGCACTGATTTGGCTGAGCAGTCAAGGTGCTTATCGGACAAAACGACCTCGACTGACCCCCGGGCGGGCTATGGCGACCTTGCCCCGGAGTCGGTTACAGTCCGATGCTCGGTAGCCGGATCGGTGGAACCGGCGCGGGCCCCGGTCCGCGTCCGGCGGCGCGCGAAGCAGTCGAGCGCCGCCTTCGGAACCCGCCGTGCCCGGGATCATCGAGGTCTGGAGTCTTGTGAGCGGTACGCGCTCGAACCCCCCTCATAGCCCCGACTACGGAGCCGACTACACGCAGGGCGGCTACGCCGACCTGTCGGGCGGTCAGACCGGCGGCTACGCCGGGGCGACGTACTTCGCGGGCGCCGAAGGGTCGTCCGAAGCCGCCGAGTACTACTACGAGGACCAGTACAGCCAGCAGCAGTACCAGTACAGCGAGTACGACCCGCAGGGTCAGTACGCCGAGTCCTCGGCGGATCAGCACCAGCAAGGCCAGTACGAGCAGACCGGCTACCAGAGCTACGAGCCGAGCTACTCGGGGGACGCGAACGCGTCCTACGACGCGAACCCCGCCGACTACGGCGAGTACTCCGGGCAGTACGACGGATACTCGAACCTCGGCGGCGGCAGCGGCTACGCCGAGCCCTCGTACGCCGAGAGCGCGTACGCGGCCGAGCGGTACGCCCCGACCGCGCTGGCCACGGAGACCCTCGTCGCCGACCCGGCGATGCCGGACACCTCGTCCCTGGGCCTCGGCCCGGACGCCCCGGCGGCCGCGCCGGCGCCGGACACGGCCGCCGTGCCCACTCCGCGCCGCTCCCGCGCGAAGAACGCCGCGCCGAGCCGGCCGGCGTCGAGGACCGACGGAGCCGCGGCGAAGCCCGACGGCGTCGGCAAGCCGCCGAAGGTGCTACGCACCCGGCCGCGCACCGGCCCGCTCGGCCGGATCGTGCAGGGCACGGTGCTCGCCGCGCTGATCGGCGGAGCGATCACGTACGTGGCCTACGACAAGTCGATCACGCTCAGCATCGACGGGCAGACCCAGACGGTGCACACCTTCGCCGGCACGGTCGGCGCGGTGCTCACCGCGGACGGGATCAGCACCGGCAGCAAGGACGTGGTCAGCCCGGCGCCCGGCAACTCGGCGTCGAACGACGAGACCATCACCGTGCGCTACGGCCGCCCGCTGAGCCTGAAGGTCAACGGCGTCTCGACGACCGCGTGGGTGCACTACCCGACGGTGGCCGGCGCGCTGCAGGAACTCGGCGTGCGCACCAGCGGCGCGAGCACCTCGGAGCCGATGTCGGCGGACATCCCGCGCTCCGGGATGACCGGCCTGGTCGTCTACACGATGCGGCACGTCACCTTCCTGGTCGACGGCAAGACCGTGCAGCTGAACACCACGGCCGCCACCGTCAGCGCGGCGATGGCCCAGGCCGGGATCACGCTGCACAACCAGGACGCGCCCTCCGTCGCGGCGGCCTCGGTGCCGACCGACGGCGAGACGATCTCGATAAACCGGATCACCGGGACGACCGAGACCAAGCAGGTCTCGATCCCGTTCCAGGTCACCAAGGTCAACGACTCGACCCAGTACGTCGGCACCACCACCGTCACCACGCAGGGCGTGGACGGCGAGGAGACGGTGACGTACGCGGTGCAGGTCGTCAACGGCGTCAAGCAGGCCCCGAAGCAGATCTCCGAGACGGTGACCAAGCAGCCGGTCAACGAGGTCGAGTCGGTGGGCACCAAGGCGCTGCCGACCAGCGCGTCGAGCCTGAACTGGACGGCGCTCGCGACCTGCGAGTCCGGCGACAACCCGAGCGAGAACACCGGCAACGGGTTCTACGGGATGTACCAGTTCACGATCAGCACCTGGGACTCGCTGGGCGGCACCGGCCTGCCTTCGGACGCGAGCGCGGCGACCCAGACGGCGCTGGCCGAGAAGCTGTACGAAGAAGCGGGTTCCGGACAGTGGCCGGTGTGCGGTCACTACCTGTTCAGCTGAGCAGGCCACGGTCGCCTCTAGAATCGGTGGCATGCGGCAATCTGCACAGCTGAACGAACCGTCCGAGGGCGATTCGGCGGGACCGGGCGGAGGCGAAGCCTCCCTGCTCGGCCCCGCCGACGTGCGTCGGCTGGCGGACCGGCTCGGCGTGCGCCCGACCAAGCAGCTCGGCCAGAACTTCGTGATCGACCCGAACACCATCCGGCGCATCGTCGCCTCCGCGCGGCTGAGCCCGGACGACGTGGTGGTCGAGGTCGGCCCCGGCCTCGGCTCGCTCACCCTCGGGCTGCTCGACGCGGCGCGGCGGGTGGTCGCCGTCGAGATCGACCCGGTGCTCGCCGAGGCGCTGCCCGGCACGATCGCCGAGCGCGCGCCCGGGCTGGCCGGCAACTTCGAGCTCGTGCACAAGGACGCGCTGCGGCTGACCGAGCTGCCGGGGCCGGCCCCGACCGCGCTGGTGGCGAACCTGCCGTACAACGTCGCCGTGCCGGTGCTGCTGACCATGCTGGAGCGCTTCCCGAGCCTGCGCCGCGTGCTGATCATGGTGCAGGCCGAGGTGGCCGACCGGCTGGCCGCGGAGCCCGGCGGCCGGGTCTACGGCGTGCCGAGCGTCAAGGCCCGCTGGTACGCCGACGTGCGCCGGGCCGGCTCCATCGGCAAGAACGTCTTCTGGCCGGCGCCGCACGTCGAGTCCGGCCTGGTGGCCCTGGAGCGGCGCGAGCCCCCGCGCGGGGACGTCGGGCGCGCCGAGGTCTTCGCCGTGGTGGACGCGGCCTTCGCGCAGCGTCGCAAGACCCTGCGGGCGGCGCTCGGCGGCTGGGCCGGTTCCCCGGCGCGGGCCGAGGAACTGCTGCGCCGCGCCGGGGTTGATCCCGGCGCACGGGGGGAGTCCCTGGGCGTGGCAGAGTATGCCGCGATCGCGGCGGCGCGCGCCGCCGCGGAGGAGTCGAAGGAGTCTGGGTCGTCGTGATGGCCGCCGAGCATTCGCCGTGGGACCAGACGGCGGCACCTTTCCAGCCGGAGAAGGGTTTCGACCTTGAGCGCCGCTGAGCAGCCGCCGTGGGACCAGACGGCGGCACCTTTCCAGCCGGAGAAGGGTTTCGACCTTGAGCGCCGCCGAGCATTCGCCGTGGGATCAGACGGCGGCACCTTTCCAGCCGGAGAAGGGTTTCGACCTTGAGCGCCGCTGAGCAGCCGCCGTGGGACCAGACGGCGGCACCTTTCCAGCCGGAGAAGGGTTTCGACCTTGAGCGCCGCTGAGCAGCCGCCGTGGGATGAGGGACCCTTCCAGCCGGAGGCGGTCACCGTGCGGGTCCCGGCGAAGATCAACCTCTCGCTGTCCGTGGGCCCGCTGCGGCCGGACGGCTACCACGAGCTGGTCACGGTCTTCCACGCCGTGTCGCTGTACGACGAGGTGATCGCGCGCTCGGCGCGCGGGATCTCGCTCTCCGTCGAACCGCTGCGCCGCGACTCGGACGTGGAGCAGGTGCCGGCCGACGAGCGCAACCTGGCCTGGCAGGCGGCGGCGCTGCTGGCGGAGCAGTGCGGCGTGGAGCCGAACGTGCGCCTGACGATCCGCAAGGACATCCCGGTGGCCGGCGGCATGGCGGGCGGCTCGGCGGACGCCGCGGCCACCCTCGTGGCCTGCGACTCCCTGTGGGGCACCGGCCTGCGCCGGGACGAGCTGCACGACCTGGCCGCGCAGCTGGGCAGCGACGTGCCCTTCGCGCTGCACGGCGGTACCGCGATCGGCACCGGCCGCGGCGAGCACATCTCCCCGGTGCTCGCGGCCACCGGCCTGGAGTGGGTCATCGCCGTGCTGGACGCCGGCCTGTCCACGCCGAAGATCTTCGAGGCCTGCGACAACCAGCGCCGCCGCAACAAGGTCGAGGCGCCCTCCCCGAGCGTGCACCCGGACCTGATGGCCGCGCTGCGCTCCCGGGACACCGCCGCGATCGGCCGCGCGCTCTACAACGATCTGCAGCCCGCCTCCATCGAGGTGCTGCCGGAGATCGGCGAGCTGCTCGAGCTCGGCCGGGCGGCGGGCGCCTGCGGCTCCCTCGTCTCCGGCTCGGGGCCGACGACGGTCTTCCTGGTGGACGGCCCGCTGGCCGCCGCGAACGTCGAGGCGGAACTGCGCACGTCGGGCCGCTGCCGTGCCGTACGCCGGGCCCGAGGGCCGGTTCCCGGCGCCAACATCGTCAACGTACGCTGATCCGCCGATGACGCTGCGCGGTTGACCTGGCGGCCCGCCACGAGGAACGTCAAGGCTTCGAAGACGCCCGCCTTACGGGTGCCCGCCGTACTGGCCGGCCGGCAGGTCGGAGCAGATGTTCTCGTCGCCGCTGCGGGCCTCGGCGCTGATGGTCGCGGTGGGCGAGGCGGACGTCGAGGCGCTGGACCCGGACCCTGAGGTCGTCGACGAGGTCGTGGACGCGGCGACGACGGCGCGGGGTGCGTTGGTGCCGATGACGAGCGTCACGGAGCTGACGTTCGAGCTCTCCTTCACCACGGAGCCAGCCACCTGGTTGGCTACCGTGTCGGCCTCGGCCTGGTCACCCGGGGGGTAGTAGATCGTCGTGGTGGTGTAGCCGCTGTAGCCGCCGTTGCCGAGCGAGGCGGTCATGCCGACGCCGGTGAGGTAGGTGATCGCGTTGTGCGCCTCGCCGGAGATGTCGGTGCCGTTGTCCACCTTCACGCTCACCTCTTTGAGCGCGACAGTCGGGCTCGGGTTCACCGAGGCGCTCGCCGTGGCCGAAGCGGAGGCCGTGGGCGTCGAGCTCGATGACGAGGTGCCGAACTGCGCGGCGGCGGGCGAACCGGGGAGCGGCTGGTCGTTGCGCATGTAGTTCCAGAGCTCGTCGAAGCCGGGCTCGGAGGGCGAGGAGTGGTTGCCGCCCTCGTCATACGAGTACTGGCCGGGCGAGTCCAGGACGTACGGCGCGGTGATGTACTGCATGTACTTCTTGTTGATCGTGCCGACGGCCTCGGCGATCGACGACATGGTGCTGAAGTTGTCGAGGTCGCTGTCCACGGTGATGTTGCTGGTCACCGCGTTTGCGATCTTGTACAGCGTGACCGGGTTCTCGAGTGTGCCGTTCGCCGTGAGCTTGTCGAACAGCGCGGTCATGAACTGCTGCTGCATGCGGATGCGCTGGGTGTCCATGCCGCCCGCGAGGCCGTGCCGGTCGCGGACGAAGGCGAGCGCCTGGTTGCCGGTGACGGTGTGCAGGCCCGCGCTGAGCACCAGGCCAGAGTAGTTGGGGTCGTCGATGCCGGGCTCGGGCACGCAGATCTGCACGCCGCCGACGGCGTTGGTCAGGTCGATGAAGGCGTCGAAGGTGAGCTCGACGAAGTGGTCGACGCGGATGTTCGTCATCTGCTCGACCGTGGCCACCGCGCACGCCGGGCCGCCCTCGTTCATCGCCTCGTAGAACTGGCCCTCGGACTGCGCCTGGTGCGTCACGCTCGGGTTGAGCCGGTCCTGGCAGGCGGGGATGGGCACGAACAGGTCCCGCGGTATCGAGATGACCTCGGTCCACTTGTGGTTCGCGCTGATGTGCACCAGGAACGCGGTGTCGGACAGGTCGGTCCCGTCCTTGCTGGCGTTGCCGACGTGCACGGCCTCGGTCTGGCCGTCCCGGGTCTGCGAGCCGAGGACGAGGATGTTCAGCGGCACCTGGCCGAGCGCGTTGGCCTTGGTCGCCGCCGGCCGGTTCTTGAGGTTGTCCAGGCTGACCGTCTGGACGTTGCCGAGCAGGTGGTGGACGACGTAGAAGCCGGTCACGCCGACGGCGACGAGGGTCCCCGCCGTGGCCCACGCCGTGTACTTCAGTGCCCTGCGACGGCGCTTGGGGTTGGCCGCGAGCGCGGCCTCCTTCGCGGCCCGCCGGCGCGCGCGGCCCCGCGGGTCCACCTCGTCGAGGTCGAGGTCGTCGTTGACCCGGCCGGGCCCGGAATGCGACGCGGCGGCGGGCTCGGCGCGGCCGCGGCGTGAGCGGCCGGGGCCGGCCGAGGCCGCGCCCCTCCGGCTGCCGTCGCGCGTGCGCGGCGGCAGCGCGGGCTCGTCCTCGCCGCCGCCGGGGGACCAGGGCGGCGGACCCGATGAGGGACCGGGGCGGTCGTACGCGGGACCGGGCGGGCCCTGGTACGGCGCCTGCGGTCGGCCGTACGGATCGCGGTACCCGCCGCGCGGGTCGCCGCCGCCCTGGCGCCCGTCACGGCGCGACGGCCCCGAGGGCTGCCAGGGGTCCTGGTCGTAGCTCATCGCAACCACCCTCTCCTCAGCCGGTTCTCAGCATTCGGAAAGGGAGACGACGGGGTCGGGGGCCTGGTTTCGGCTGTCGACAGCCTGTGACGGAAGCGGCGATCAGCGTCACGCAATGCCCGATTCGCCGGAAACGCCCCTCGGTAATGTAACTACGGAGGGGCGCACCCGAACATCAACAGCCCTCTCACACGCTACCCGGCGAAACGGTCACGAAGCTCGCGCTTGAGCACCTTCATCGACGGCCCGAGCGGGAACTCGGACACGAACTCGATCCGGCGCGGGTACTTGTACTTCGCGAGGTGCTCCTTGGACCACTCGATCAGCTCCTCGGCGGTCAGCGCGGCGCCCTCGTCGAGGATCACGCACGCGCAGACCTCCTCGCCGTGCACCTCGTCGGGGATGCCGATGACGGCGACGTCGCGGATCGCCGGGTGGCGCAGCAGGGTCTCCTCGACCTCGCGCGGGTAGACGTTGAAGCCGCCGCGCAGCACCATGTCCTTCTTGCGGTCGACGATGGTGACGAAGCCGTCCTCGCCCTTGGTGCCGAGGTCGCCGGTGCGGAACCAGCCGTCGACCATGACGGCCGCGGTCGCCTCGGGGTTGCCGAGGTACCCGGCGAACACGTTGTGGCCGCGCACGACGATCTCGCCGAGCTCGCCGTGCGGCACGAACTCGATGGCCTCCTCGACCTCGGCCCGCGCGACCTCGACCTCGACGCCCCAGATCGTGTGGCCGACAGTGCCGGCCCGGGCGCCGAGGCGCGGCTGGTTCACGGTCGCGGTCGGCGAGGTCTCGGACAGGCCGTAGCCCTCCATGATCTGGGCGTCGAAGGTCTCATTGAAGGCCTCGAGCACGGCGGCGGGCAGCGCCGCGCCGCCGGAGACGGCGATCTTCAGCTTCGGCAGCGGCTTGCCGGCGGCCCGGCGCGCCTTGCCGGCCTGGACCAGCGCGAGGTACATCTGCGGCACGCCGTGGAAGGTGTTGACGCCGTGCTCCAGCATCAGGTCGATGGCCTCGTCCGGCTCGAAGCGCGGCTGGAAGACCACCGTCGCGCCGAGGCGGAAGTTCGTGTTCATCGAGACGGTCTGGCCGAAGATGTGGAACAGCGGCAGGCAGCCGAGGGAGACGTCCTCGCGGACGGTGTTCAGCGCGTCGAAGCCGTTCACCGTCGCGTTCATCACCATGTTGAGGTTGGTGAGGACGGCGCCCTTCGGCTTGCCGGTGGTGCCCGAGGTGTAGATCACCACGGCCGGATCCTCGGCCTGCCGCGAGGTGTACGTGGTCAGCGGCTCGACGCGGGCCACGTCCTCGGCCAGCTTCGGCAGCACGGCGCCGTCGGGCACGGGACCCACCAACCGCACTGGGGTCTCGGCGAGCGCGGCCGCCTTCACCGCGTCCTCCGCCCGGATGCAGTGTGCGATCAGCAGCTTGGCGCCGCTGTCGCGGAGGATGTACGAGATCTCCTCCGGCGTCAGCAGCATGTGGATCGGCACGACCACCGCGCCCGCCGCGAGGATCGCGTAGTACGAGCGCGGGAAGTCGGTGACGTTCGGGCTCATCAGGGCGACCCGGTCGCCCGGCTGCACGCCGAGCTCCCGGATCGCCGCGGCCTGGCCGCGGGCCTGCGCCCACAGTTCGGAGTACGTCAGGCGCTCCGCTCCCTGGATCACCGCTGTCTTGTCGGGCTGCCGCCAGGCAGGTTCGGCGAGCACGGCGGCCAGGGAGAGCGTCATTGCGGCTCCACTTCCAGGAGAGTGAATCGGTGGGTCAAAGGTAGATGCGGGCCAGAGTCTCGGCAACGGCCGCGGGCTTGGCCGCGTCCTCGAGTTCCATGGTCACGGTCGTCATCACCTGCAGCGCGTCGCCGGGCACGTCCTCGACCGAGCTCAGGGCGAGGCGGGCGCGGATCCGCGAGCCGACGGTGACCGGCGAGATGAACCGGACCTTGTTGAGTCCGTAGTTCACCGTGAGCCGGGCGCCCTCGATCGTGTAGACGCCCCAGGCGAGCGCGGAGATCAGCGACAGCGTCAGGTAGCCGTGGGCGATCGTCGCGCCGAAGGGGCCCTCGGCGGCCCGCTCCGGGTCCACGTGGATCCACTGGTGGTCGCCGGTGGCCTCGGCGAACGTGTCGATCCGCTTCTGGTCGATCGCGAGCCAGTCGCTGACGCCGATCTCCTGGCCGACCAGGCTCTTGAGCTCGGCGGCCTGGATCGTCCGGCTCATCGGTTGGCACCGCCGTTCACCTGGATCGTCTGGCCGGAGATGAAGGAGGACTCGTCGGCGGCGAGGAACGCGACCGTGGCGGCGATGTCCTCCGGGTAGCCGACGCGGCGGACCGGGGTCTCGCCGGCCGCGGCCTTCTTCAGCTCCTCCGGGTCCAGGCCGATGCGGCGCGCGGTGGCGTCGGTCATCGCGGTGGCGATGTAGCCGGGGGCGACGGCGTTCACGTTCACGCCGAACGGGCCGAGCTCGATCGAGAGCGTGGCCGTCAGGCCCATGACGCCGGCCTTGGAGGCGGCGTAGTTGGCCTGGCCGCGGTTGCCGAGGGCGGAGCGCGAGGAGAGCGAGACGATCTTGCCGTACTTCTGCGCCACGAAGTGCTTCTGGCACTCGCGGGACATCAGGAAGGCGCTGCGCAGGTTCACGTTGATGACCGAGTCCCAGTCCTCGTCGGTCATCTTGAACAGCAGGTTGTCGCGCGTGATGCCGGCGTTGTTGACCAGGATGTCGATCTTGCCGAACTCGGCGACCACGGCCGCGACCAGGGACTGCACGTCCTCGGTCTTGGAGACGTCGGCGCCGTAGGCCACGGCCCGTCCGCCGTCCTTGACGATCGCCGCGACGGTCTCGCCGCCGCGCTCGGCGGTCAGGTCGGCGACGGCTACGGCCGCGCCCTCCGCGGCCAGCCGCTGCGAGATCGCGGCCCCGATGCCCTGCGCTCCACCCGTGACGATGGCGACCTTGCCCTCGAAACGCTTGCTCACGTTCAGATCCCTTCGATGAGTACGGCGGTGCCCTGTCCGACTCCGACGCACATCGTGGCGAGGCCGCGGCGCAGCCCCTCCCGGTGCATGCGGTGGATCAGGGTGGTGACGATCCGGGCGCCGGAGCCGCCCAGCGGGTGTCCGATGGCGATGGCGCCGCCGGACGGGTTGACGAGTTCGGGGTCGATGCCGATGCCGTCCGCGACGGCCAGCGCCTGCGCGGCGAAGGCCTCGTTGAGCTCGGCGGTCTGCACGTCGCCGAGCTTCCAGCCGGCCCGGCGCAGAACCCGGCCGACGGCGGGGATCGGGCCGACGCCCATGATGTCGGGGTGCACGCCCGCCGAGGACCCGGCGACGTAGCGGGCCAGCGGCTCGACGCCGAGCCTGGCCAGGCCGGACTCCGAGGCGAGCACCAGGCCGGCCGCGCCGTCGTTCATCGGCGAGGAGTTGCCCGCGGTGACCGAGCCGCCCTTGCGGAACACCGGCTTGAGCCCGGCGAGCTTCTCCAGCGAGGTGTCCGGGCGGATGCACTCGTCGCGGGTCACCACCTCGCCCGCCGGAGTCGTGACGGAGAGCACCTCGGCGTCGAAGTGCCCTGCCTCCCACGCGGCTGCCGCGTGGCGGTGCGAGCGCAGCGCGAACTCGTCCTGCCGCTCCCGGGAGATGCCGTAGCGCTCGGCGACCTCTTCGGCCGTCTCGCCCATCGCCAGCAGGCCGTGCAGCTCCTTCATCCTGGGGTTGACGAGGCGCCAGCCGAGGCGGGTGTCGGCCATCTCCATCTTGTGCGGCAGCGCGTCGTCCGGACGCGGCACAACGAAGGGCGCGCGGGACATCGACTCGACGCCGCCCGCGAGCACGATGTCCGCCTCGCCGGCCGCGATCGTGCGCGCGGCCACGGTGAAGGCCTCCATGCCCGAGGCGCACAGCCGGTTCAGCGAGGCGCCGGGAACGCTGTCCGGCAGCCCGGCGAGCAGCACGGCCATCCGCGCCACGTTGCGGTTCTCCTCCCCGGCGCCGTTGGCGTTGCCCCAGTAGACGTCGTCGATCTCGGCGGGGTCGAAGTCCGGCAGCCCGGCAACGAGATCCTTGACGACCTCGGCGGCCAGATCGTCTGGGCGCACCGTGGAGAGCCTGCCGCGCAGCTTGCCGATCGGCGTGCGCCGGGCGGCGGCGATGTAGACGGGTTCCATGAGTCGCGGCTCCTTCAGGCGATCGCGTTGATACCGGTGTGGGCACGGCCGATGAGCAGTTTCTGCAGCTCGCTCGTGCCCTCGTAGAGCGTCATGACCCGGGCGTCGCGGACGAGCTTGCCGACCGGGTACTCGTCGATGTAGCCGTACCCGCCGAACACCTGGAGCGCGGCGTTGGCGCTGCGGACGGCCGCTTCGGACGCGAAGTACTTGGCCATCGAGGACTCGCGGGCGAAGTCCAGCCCGCGGTCGATCAGGTCCGCGGCGCGCCAGGTGAGCAGGCGGGCGGCGTCCACGTCGGTGGCGATGTTCGCGATCAGCTCCTGGACGAGCTGGCGGTGCGCGATGACCTTGCCGTCGAACTGGATCCGGGTCTTGGCGTGCCCGACCGCGGCGCGCAGCGCGGCCTCGGCGATCCCGACGCAGCCGGCCGCGACCGAGACCCGGCCCTTGGCGAGCGCGGACATCGCGACGGAGAAGCCCTTGCCCTCCGGCCCGAGCATCGCGGAGGCCGGAACCCGGACGTTGTCGAACACGAGCTCCGCGGTGGCCTGGCCGCGCAGGCCGAGCTTGCCGTGGATCTCCTTGCGCTGGAACCCGGGCAGGTCCGTGGGCACCAGGAAGGCGCTGATGCCCTGGTGCCCGGTCCCGCCGGTGCGCGCGAAGACGAGCGCGACCTCGGCCCAGGTCCCGTTGGTGATGAACATCTTGGAGCCGGAGAGCACGAACTCGTCGCCGTCGCGCACGGCCTTGGTCCGCAGGTTCGCGGCGTCGGAGCCGTTGTCCGGCTCGGTGAGCGCGAAGCAGGCGAGGGAGCGGCCGGAGCAGAGGCCGGGCAGCCAGTGCTGCTTCTGCTCCTCGTCGCCCCACCTGGCGATGGACTTGCCGACCAGGCCGAGCGAGACCGAGACGATGCCGCGCACGGCCGAGTCCCCGCGGCCGAGCTCCTCGAGCACCAGCACGTAGCCGAAGTGGTCGCCGCCAGAGCCGCCGTACTGCTCGGGGATGGTCAGGCCGAGGAAGCCCAGGTCGCCGAGCTTCGGCACGATCGAGGAGTCGACCTGCTCGGCGCGGTCCCAGGCGGTGGCGAAGGGCGCGATCTCCCGATCGGTGAACTCGGCGGCCAGCCGGCGCAGCGCCTCGTGCTCCTCGCTGAGCGAGAGATCCATGCCTGATCCTTCCCGGCGAAAACTACCACTGCTAGTTTTAGACTGTAATCCCGAAGTACGCCACGAGGGAACAGGGAGTGTGAGCGATGGCACGTCCGCGGGCACCCCTGCTGAGCCGGGAGAAGATCGTCGGGACCGCGCTCACCCTGATCGACGACGAGGGCCTGGCCGCGCTGACCACGCGGCGGCTGGCCGGGCTGCTCGGCGTGAGCGGCCCGAGCCTCTACAACCACTTCGCCACGATGGACGACCTGGTGGAGGCGGTGGCCGACGAGGTGATCGGGCAGGTCGACCTGGAGGGCCTGGCCGAGAGCGATCTGCCCTGGCACGAGACGATGCGCCGGTGGGCCCGGTCATACCGCGACGCCCTGGCCCAGCACCCCAACCTGGTGCCGATCGCCGTGCACGGCCCGGGACGCCGGCGCTCGGCACTGCGGATGGCTGACGCCGTCTACGGGGCGACCGTACGCGCGGGCTGGCCGCCGCGGGAGGCGACGGAGATCGGTGCGCTGATGCGCTTCTTCGTGGCCGGGGCCGCGCTGGGCTCGTTCGCGGGCGGATTCTCCGAGGACCCCGCGCTCTACAGCGAGGAGTATCCGCACCTGAGCCGCGCGCACCTGCTCGCCTCCCGCTCGCGGGACATCGACGACGCGGCCTTCGAACTCGGCCTCGACTCCCTGCTGGCCGGGCTGGCGGCCCGGCGCGGCGCGGCGGGCTCGGCCGGCCCGCTCGACTCAGCCGGCCCGCTCGACTCAGCCGGCGGCTGACAGGCGCGCGGAGCCGACGACCGTGCCCGGCGTCAGGGAGCTGCTGACGTCGAGCACGTCGTCGGAGCTGACGGACACGTCGTACTTCAGCGACGGCCAGCCGACCACGTTCACGTCGCTCGCCGAGTTCAGCGCGACGTCCGCGTGCCCGCGCTGGCGCAGCACGGCGACCGTCGAGCCGGAGCGGGTGATCGTGGTGACGGTCAGCGCGCGCTCGGCGCCCTCGATCAGGGACTTGGACGCGTTCTCGACGTTCTTGAGGATCGTCCACGACTGGCCCTGCTGGCCGAGCACCGCGCCGACCAGCGTCACCGGAACCGAATCGACCGCCGTCTGCACGGCGAACAGGAGGCAGCCGCCGGCCTTCGAGGTCGAGCCGGTCTTGATGCCGACGTCGCCGTCTTCGCCGAGCAGATGGTTCGTGTTGGTGACCACCCCCGCGACCGGCACCTTCGCCGACTTGAGGCTGACGATTCCGGCGAGCGTCGCGTTCTGCAGCACCTTCTCGCCGAGCTTGACCTGGTCGGCGGCGGTGCTGACGCTGGCGGAGTCGATCCCGGCCGGGTCGGCGTAGGTGGTGTGGCTCATGCCGAGCGCGCGGGCTTCGGCGTTCATCCGGCCGACGAAGGCGCGCACCGACCCCGCGTCCCACGCCGCGAGCAGCCGGGCCATGTTCCCGGCGGACGGCAGCAGCATCCCCTCCAGCGCCTGGCGCAGCGTCAGCTGCTCGCCGACCTGGATCTCGATGCCGGACTCGTCGCCGTCGGTGCTGCGCGCGGCGTCGAAGAGAGCAGTGGTGACCTGGATCGCCGGACCGTCTTCCGTCGCGGTGATCGGGTGGTCGCGCAGCACCTGATAGGCCGTCATGGTCTTGGTGACGCTCGCGATCGGCGCCGGGGTGTTCGCCGGACCGGAGGAGCCGAGTTCGCCGGCGCCCACGACCTCGACGTACGCCTGGCCCTGCGCGGGCCAGGGCAGCACCGGCGCGCTCCCGGGCACGGTAATGGTCCCGGCGATGCGCTGATCGAGCCGGACCGGCGCCCAGAAGGCGCCGCGCGCCCAGCAGATCCCGACCGTGACCAGGGCGATCAGCAGCAGGAGCGTGCTCAGCGTTGTGAGCAGGCGGGTCAGCCGGGCGCGGCGGCGCCGCTCGGCCGATGGGAACGGGGCCTCGATCTTGGTGTCCACCACGATTGCGGGTCTGCCCCGGGCTATGAGGATCGAACCAAGTTATTGACCCGAATGAGTATCACCGTCAAAATACTGGCACGCACTGTGATCATCGCATAACCCGAAGAAGGGCACGGCATGTCACAGATCCAGGACACGACGGTCTCCGACGACGACGCCGAACTGCACCGACTCGGCTACCCGCGCAAACTCGCGCGGCGAATGAGCGCCTTCGACAACTTCGGCGTGAGCTTCACGATCATCAGCATCCTGTCGGGCTGCCTGACGCTGTACTACTTCGGCATGGCCAACGGCGGACCGGCCTTGATCACCTGGGGGTGGGTGGCCGTCGGCGGGATGACGATGCTCGTCGGGTTCTCCATGGGCGAGGTCTGCTCGGCCTTCCCGACCTCCGGCGCCCTCTACTTCTACAGCGCCAAACTGGCGAAGCGGCACGGTCCGCTGGCCAGCTGGTACACCGGCTGGCTCAACGCGCTGGGCCAGATGGCTGTCACCGCCGGCATCGACTACGGCGCGGCGACCTTCATCGGCGCGTACGCGGCGCTGCAGTGGAACTTCGTGCCCACGCAGCATTCGGTGCTCGGCATCTACCTGGTCGTGCTCGTGGTGCACGGCCTGCTGAACACCTTCGGCGTACGGCTGGTCGCGATCCTCAACCGGGTCTCGGTCTGGTGGCACCTGATCGGCGTGCTGATCATCGTCGGCGCTCTCACCTTCAAGCCGGCCCACCACCAGTCGGCCGGCTTCGTGTTCACGAAGTTCGTGAACAACAGCGGCTTCGGCTTCGCGGGCTCCGGCGTGTACGTCGCCGCGGTCGGTTTGCTGATGGCCGGCTACACGTTCACCGGCTACGACGCCTCCGCGCACATGACCGAGGAGACGTCGTCCGCTTCCGTCGCCGCGCCGCGCGGCATCGTGCGCGCGATCTACGTCTCCTGGATCGCGGGCTTCGTCCTTCTCGTCGGCATCACCTTCGCCATCCAGAACTACTCGGCGGAGGCGAGCGCGTCGGTCCCGCCGGCGCAGATCTTCGTCGACGCGATCGGCTCGACCGGCGGCAAGCTGCTGCTGCTCATCGCGATCGTGGCGCAGCTGTTCTGCGGCATGTCCAGTGTGACCGCGAACTCGCGGATGCTGTTCGCTTTCTCCCGCGACCGGGCGCTGCCCGGCTCGCGCCTCTGGTACAAGGTCAACCCGCGCACCAAGACGCCGACCAACGCTGTCTGGCTGGCGGTCGCGGGCGCCTTCGTGCTGGCCGCGCCCTCCTGGTGGAACACGACCGCGTACGGCGCGGTGACCTCGATCGCGACCATCGGCCTCTACCTGGCGTACATCATCCCGGTCTACCTGCGGCTGCGCCTGGGCGAGGAGTTCCGGCGCGGACCGTGGCACCTCGGCCGGTGGTCGAAGCCGATCGGCTGGCTGGCCGTGACCTGGGTCGTGTTCATGTCGGTGATGTTCCTGCTGCCGCAGTCCTCGCCGATCACCGCGCACACCTTCAACTACGCCCCGGTCGCCCTCGCGGTCGTGCTGGTCGGCGCGGCGGTCTGGTGGTTCGCCACCGCCCGCGGCACCTACACCGGTCCGGTCTCCTACGGCACGCCGGAGGAACTCGCGGCGATGGAAGCGGAGGGCGGATCGTAGGCTGTAGTGCATGACGACGACCGTGCAGCGCGCAGAAGACCGGTTCTCGACCCGGACCGACTGGCTGGACTCCCGCCATTCGTTCGCCTTCGGTCGGCACTACGACGTGTCCAACACGCACTTCGGCCTGCTGCTGGTCAACAACGACGACGTCGTGACGCCGGGCGCCGGCTTCGAGACGCACCCGCACCGGGACATGGAGATCGTCACGTGGGTGCTGCGCGGACAGCTCGTGCATGAGGACTCTGAAGGGCACAACGGCGTCATCTACCCGGGCCTCGCGCAGCGGATGAGCGCGGGCCGCGGCATCCTGCACTCGGAGAAGAACGATGCGTGGCGGCTCACCGGCGCCCCGGAGCACGACGAGCCGGTGCGCTTCGTGCAGATGTGGGTGGCGCCGGACGAGTCGGGCATCAACCCCGGATACCAGCAGCTGGAGATCGCCGACGAGCTGCTGAGCGGCGGCCTGGTCGCGGTGGCCTCGGGCCGTACCGAGCACCGCGACCAGGCCGCCATCCGGATCAACCAGAAGGACGCGACGCTGCACGCGGCGCGCCTCGCTCCCGGTGCGGGCACGGCGGTACCCACCGCGCCGTTCGCGCACGTGTACGTGCCGAGCGGCTCGGTGGTCCTGGAGGACGCCGGGGAACTCCGCGAGGGCGACGCGGCCCGGATCACCGACGCGTCCGGCCAGCGGATCACCGCGGGGCCGGAAGGCGCCGAGATTCTGATCTGGGAAATGCACGCCGCACTGCGCTGATCGAATAAAAATATCTTCAGATTCAGCTCAGTATTGTCGCGGAAAAGAGCTGCCGAACTACTGAGCGTGGGCACTCAGCTCGAGTTCGGCGAGATCGACCCCGTGTTCCTCGGCCACCTCCACGAGGTAGCCCATGCGCTGGCTGTAGGCCTTGATCGCGCCCGGCTCGTCATCCGCCTGGGCTGCCTGCAGGGCCCGGTACGCCTCCGCCACCTGCTGGCGGAGCTCCGTCTCGAACTCGGTCACGGTTCGACTCCCGACTGCTTCTTTTCACGTCCACTCTTAGGATTCCCAAGTCCGCTGACACCAAGCTGAGGATTGGGCGAGAATTTCTGATTTTCCGCACACGTGGAAAGTGGCAGACTCCCTCTTGATCGGGGGGCGGTACGCGGCAACACTACGACGTGGACCCGCTGCAGTCCGTCGACCCCTGGAGGTACGCATACTGTGCCCATCCGAATACCCACGGATATCAAACGTTTCCGACGCGCCGCGAAGGTGCTGGCCGCCTGCACGACCCTCGCCGTGGGCGGCCCCGTCGCCGTCGCCCAGGCAGCCGCGGCCAACACGAACACCGGCGCGACCGTGCACTTCTCCGGCATACCCGAGGTCGGCGCGCTGTTCTCGTCAGCCGACTACACCGGCTCCTCGGCCAGCCACTTCTGCACCGCGACCGTGCTCGACAGCCCCGCCGGCGACCTCGTGCTCACCGCCGCGCACTGCGTCTGGGACGCATCCCAGGGCACGTATACGCAGGACGCGATCACCTTCGCCCCGGGCTACGACGACGGCCTGGACGAGCACCTCGGCGGCGCCTGGACGGTGAGCAACGTCTACGTGCCCGCGGGCTACAAGGCCGACGGCGACCCCGCGGACGACTACGCGATCCTGCAGATCGCGCCGCAGAACGGCCTGAACATCGAGCAGGTCACCGGCGGCCTGAGGCTCGGCACGACGAGGCTGCCGGAGAAGGTCTCGGTCATCGGCTACAACGACCTGGCCTACGACGTCGACGGCAACGCGCCGATCATCTGCCGGGCCACCGCGTTCGAAGAGACCGACGACGGCACCGCCTGGTCCCGCTTCGACTGCCCGAACTACCAGGACGGCACCAGCGGAGGGCCGTGGATCGCGCACGGCGGCGAGGTCGTCGGCGTCATCGGCGGCTACGAGCAGGGCGGCGACTCGCCGAACTGGTCGTACTCCGCGATCTTCGACCAGTCCACGATCGCCTTCTACCGCTCCGTCGCGGCGGTCGCATAGCGCGAACCCGGCGCGCAGCGCGCTCCCGTCGTGTAGCGCGAACCCGCCGCGTAGCGCGCCGCCGCCGCGCAGTGGCACGCCGCCGCGCGTCGTGCGTCGGCCCCCGGTCTGGCGCCGGGGGCCGAGGCCCGGCCCGGCCCGGCTCAGCCGACGATCGACTTGAGCGACCGCTCATCACGGCCGACGACCGCACGACCGTCGTCGGCCGTGATGATCGGCCGCTGGATCAACGCCGGGTGCTCGGCCATCGCCGCGATCCACTGCCCGCGGTCGGCGGGCGTCTTCCCCCACTGCGAGACCCCGAGCTCCTTCGCCACGGCCTCGCCGGTCCGCACGATCTCCCACGGCTCGAGCTCCAGCCGCCCGAGCACCTCGCGGACCTCCGCCTCGGTCGGCGGCTGCTCCAGGTAGCGGCGGATCGTGTACTCGGCGCCGGCCTCGTCGAGGAAGTCCTTGGCCGTGCGGCATTTCGAGCAGCGCGGGTTGAACCAGATCTCCATCCCGCGATCGTACCCACGAGCCCCGCGATCTTCGCCGACGACCGCAGCGCATGCGGCCGGGCGAACCGGGTACCCGGCGTATAGTGGACAAGGTTCGCATCATCGGGTGATCCGACGAAGCAGGGGGTGGGCACAGTGCGCTCGCGCGCCACAGGCCTCTGCCTCGCCCTGATCCTGCTCGTCGCGGCCGTCCCGGCCGTCCTCGACTGCTGCCTGCACGGGCATCTGCGCACCCAGCACAGCGCCGCGCTGCGCCATCTGCCGCTCGCCGTCGACGAGACGACCGATGCCAGCACCGCCCGCGGCAACACCGCCCGTGGCTGCGCCGACCAGGCCGCGCCCACCCAGAACCCGTACATCGAGACGGCCTCCGGTGGCGGCGGCGGAGCCCCCGCGACCCGCAGCAGCGACATCGTCGCCGCGTCCGTAGCCACCCCCGCCCTCGTCGCGTACGGCGCGCGGCGCACCACCCGCGCCGCCGACAGCACCGGCCCGCCCTTATGGCTGAGCACCTGCGTGAGCCGCACCTGACCGGTCGTCAGTCCGCGGCTCCGGTTCACCACACCCTCCGCCGCGGTCGAGCACGCCCGAAATCAGCCGACCCACCCGGATCTCAAAGCCAGAGCGGAGCTCAACGATCATGAAGACCTTCAGCACGGACGGACGCGTCCCCCTCGGCGTCGTCCTCGATGACGCCGGCGATCGCGCCCCCGCGACCACCCCGCACCCCGCCGACATCGAGACCGCCGACCTGGACGAGGTGCTGGCCGCCTGCGTCCAGCCGCGCACCGTCTCCCTCCCCGGCCGCGAACCGCTGGACCTCGACGCCATCAGCGATCTCTGGCTCGACTGAGGCGGCACTGCCGATGGCCGGTGCCGAAGGCCGGCTCCCATGGCCGCCGACCGCGAGCGCGCCAGCCGCGTCACGCCTCCTTGTAGCGCTGCACCCTGCGGCCGAGCAGGTACGTCGGGAGCACGCACACCCCCAGGTTGAAAAGCCAGATAAAGACGATGACACCGATGGTCACGTCGTCGGCCGGATCGGTATCGAACGTCACGATGATGGATATCGCGGTGAACAGGATGGTGGCCACGAGAAACGTCCAGAACGCGATCCGAACCAGGACCTGCACGGTCTTAGCAGCGACGGTCTGCGTCGGTCTCTGGTCTCTCCACTGCGCTGCTCCTGGCGTTCCCGGCGTGCTCGGCATGCCGGGAACGCCGGGCATGCCAAACACGCCGGGCATACCTGGCGTGCCCGGCATGCGCATGGGAATCTGACGCGGGTCGCGCGGAGGCTGCCGGATGACCCGCTCAGGCGGAATCGAGGCGTCGAGCGGGGCGAGGAATCCCGGAGGTGCGTCGAAGAGGCCCGGCTCGATCGCGATCTGCGATCCGTCACGGCTCCACAGCCGCCTCGCCCCATCGGGCCAGGCCTGCATCGCCACGCACTCCGCGTACTGAACGGTCGCGAAGGCTCCGTTCCGGTGCAGGCTCACCGCCGACGCGCCGACGACAAGCTGCGCGCTGGGATCGTCGTGCGCGCGGTAGGTATCACCGATCGCCGTCACGGCCGACCCGGATGAGACGGCCGCATAACCGGCAGCATCGGCGTCAAGGCTGCGCCCCGGCAGTATCAACAACGCCGAGCCCAGCGCCTCGGCCGCCGCATTGTGCACGTCATGCGCGGTAGTTGCGCGGAATTCATCGAGGAGGTCGGCCTCGCGCGTGTGCGGGCGGCCGAGGAGCAGGTCGGCGGCGAGGCCGGGCAGCGCCTCGACGGCCGCGTTAGGTGCCTGGTGAGCCTCGAGGGCCCGGCTGCGGACGGCTTCCAGAGCCTCCGGATCGACGTCGCCCTCCCGCAGTTCGGCGAGCAGGTTAATCAGAGCCCTGATGAGCTTCTCCTGCATCGCCGGCAGCGCGTCGGCGGTCGCGTGGATCTCGGCGTACTCGGCGTCACGCGCGGCATAGTCGGCGCTGATCGCGTACGACAGACCACCCTCGTGACGCAGGCGCTTGAACAGCTCCCGCTCAAGCAGCTCGGTAAACAGATTCGCCGCAGGTCCGCGCCGTACGACCGCACTCAGTCCGACCACCCCTTGAGGCCCGCCCGAGATGTAGGCAGGCGTCGTCGGCAGCACCGAGGACGGCAAGGGCAGCGGCATGCGCCGCCCGGCGGGCAACTGCGGATCAAGCCCGGCCGGCACCTCGTCGCCGCTGAACCAGAGCACAGCGTTCTCGCGGGTGAAGTACTTCGAGACCCACGCGCGCAGATCATCCGGCGTGAGCGCGGGAAGCCCCAGCTCCCCGAAGCCCGGAATGCCGTAGCCACCCGCCCCGTATCGCGACGCCGCCAGGTGCCGGGTCCATCCGAGCCCACGATGGCTGGCCTCGGTGTCCAGGATCGACTTCTCGGTCTCCAAGCGTTCGAACGGCAGATCGTGCAGACTTTTGCACACGCTGTGGATGAACTCGACCGCTTCATCCGCGCTGCCCTGCATGAGGAAATGCGTCACGGTCGCACTGGTCACCCCATTGTGGTGCACATCGCCCGGACCGAGCCCGTGCAGCGCGAGATGCTCGATCAGATGCGTGATCCCCGCGCGCGCCAACGGTTCATCGGCCATGCCCACGCGAAACGTGATGCCAGCACGCTGCCGCGCTCCGGGCAGTGCGGGACCGAACAGCACCGGGATGCCGGCCACCATGGTCCGTCGAACCTCTAAGCCCTCCAGGCCCTCTTGCTCCGGCGCCCCAGCGGGACTGTCGGCGACCTCGACCACCTCGGCACTCTCGACCGCCTCAGCGCCGTCGACCACGGGCACGGCGTCAACCGCGACCGGATCGCCGCCGAACGCGTCTAACGCCGGGTCAGCGTTGAGCATGGCCTGGTAAAGGCGCTGGACCGCCGCCGAAGGATCGATCCCGAGCTCGTGGGAGAGCGACTGCCGCAGCCTCTGGAATGCGTTGAGCGCATCGGTCTGGCGGCCGCCGCGGTAGAGGGCGAGCATCAGCTGCTTGTGGAAGGACTCGTGCAACGGATATTCAAGCGCCAACGCCTGAAGCTCGGCCGTCGTCTGCCGGTGCCGCCCGAGCCGCAAGTCGCAGTCGATACGGGCATCCAGCGCCTGAAGCCGCATCTCGCGCAACTCTTGAACACGAGCCTGCCACTCTTCGAGCCCAGATACGCCCTCGGCCGGCTCGCCACGCCACAGCGACAGCGCCGCCGCATACTTCTCGGACGCCGCCGGCCAATCGGCCGACTCGCGCATCCTGCCACCCTCCGCGCACAGCGCGGCGAACTCGGCGATGTCCATCTCCTCGGACCCAACGTCGATGACATAGCCGACCGACGCGTTCCGTATTCGCGCGGCACCGTCCACACCGAGGAGACGTCGCAGGCGACCGACGTGGTTGTAGAGCGACGACGCGGCCGAGGGCGGCGGGTCGTATCCCCAGAGCGCCGTCGTCAGTTTCACCGTGGGCACGGTCTTGCCGGCGTTGAGCAGGAGTGCGGCGAGCAGGATCTCCGGCATTCGCTGCTCGATCCGCACCGGCGCGCACTCCGCTTCGAGCTGAACAGTGAGGGGGCCGAGCAACCCGAACCGCATGTCCACCATCACCACCCAGCCGAGTCGCTCGCCGTCGCCGAGGCAAGTACAGCACTTCACCAGGTGGCTAAGGCTACAGAGGTCGGGCGGTGGTCGTGTGCGACGCGTGTTGGCTCGATGTTGGATGGATGTGCCGCAGGTCAGCGAGGGTTTTTCCGAGCTTCACCCTTCCTGTCGCCACCTGCAGGGGTTCACACCATGCCTACCTCCACCACGTCTCTCAGCCGCTCCTCCGAAGTACCCGTCGGCCGCCTCGACCTGTCCGGTTCGCCGCGCCTGAGCAGCGGCATCGACAAGCAGCACGTCTGCGCCCTGGCACAGCTCGACCCGCCGACGCTCCCTCCCGTACTCGTCCACCAGCGCACCCTTCGCGTGATCGACGGGATTCACCGAGTCCACGCCGCGATCCTGCGCGGAGACGCGACGATCGCCGCCGAGCTGATCGACTGCGACGAGGCCGAGATCTTCATCCGCGCCGTCCAGGCCAATGCAACCCACGGCCTTCCGCTCTCCCTCGACGACCGCCGAGCCGCCGCGAGCCGAATCCTCGAGACCCACCCCCAGTGGTCGGACCGCATGATCGCCAAGATCGCCGGCCTCTCCCCGAACACCGTGGGCGCCATCCGCCGCCGCCAGGCCGACGCGCCTTCCCCCGCCCCCCGCCACCGCATCGGCCTAGAC
>NZ_JAGSOH010000404.1 GCF_018139625.1 Actinospica acidithermotolerans
CAACAATTGATAGCGATGCCTCTTCTCCACCTTTAGTAAGCAATGATACCAGTGTGTAATCTTCAGTAGATTCACCTTTTTTCATCATGTTATAAAAGCGTGAACCATCATCGATATCACCATATAGTACTGCGCCAACTACATTACCGTCTTTCAAAAAGATTTTTTTATAGTTATTATCAACGCTATTAAATATTTCAATACCTTTAATTTCAGCATTTTCTACAATTTGACCAGCGCTATACAAGTCACACCCAGAAACTTTTAATGACGTAAATGTTGTTGATCCCTTGTATCCGTTCGTTTCTTTATTTGTTAAATGATCAGCTAATACTTTACCTTGTTCATATAGTGGTGCAACGAGTCCATAAACTTTGCCGTTATGTTCTGCAC
>NZ_JAGSOH010000405.1 GCF_018139625.1 Actinospica acidithermotolerans
GGCCACAGCGATGCTGAAGATCAGCCCGTGCAGCGCAATCAATGAAATTACCAGTGCGCCGACAAAAAACCATGTTTCTGTCGCCTCCCAACTGCGGCCAGTCGTGGTCGCCCTCAGGAAAGAGCCGTTGTAGGCCAGCGCGACGTACACGCTGATCCACAAAACCAAACTCTCTGTTGCCATTGAAGGGCGTCGCAGGAGCAACTGCCCCCAACGAGTGGGCCATCGCCCAGGCTCCGCGAAGCCGCGCTGTCTAAAGCTCATCTCGTGTCGAGGGCATTGATCAGTACGGTGGATCGACCCACAATGGGCCGCATGTACTCAAGTGAAGGTTGGCTATCGCAGTAGGTCTACCGTGACGCGATGGAGGTCACGCAGGGAGCACCTATTC
>NZ_JAGSOH010000406.1 GCF_018139625.1 Actinospica acidithermotolerans
TGATAATGCTGATTTGAGATTGACGGATATGGGATATGAACTTGGTATGATTTCTGAAGAACGATATGCACGTTTTAATGAAAAACGTCAGCAAATTGATGCGGAAATTAAGCGTTTATCAGATATTCGTATTAAACCAAACGAACATACGCAAGCGATTATTGAACAACATGGTGGTTCTCGCTTAAAAGATGGTATTTTAGCTATCGATTTATTACGCAGACCTGAAATGACTTACGATATAATTTTAGAAATTTTAGAAGAAGAACATCAATTGAATGCAGATGTTGAAGAACAAGTAGAAATACAAACAAAATATGAAGGTTATATCAATAAATCACTACAACAAGTTGAGAAAGTTAAGCGTATGGAAGAGAAGAAAATTCCAGAA
>NZ_JAGSOH010000407.1 GCF_018139625.1 Actinospica acidithermotolerans
CAGTTCCATCCAGTCGATGTCGAAATCCCACATGTTCTCGTCCTCTTGCGTCAGGGGTGCCGGCCCACCCCGCAGGATGCGGCCACGTGCCGTCGCTCGCAGCGCGAACGGATGCGCCGCGAGCGCGAATCCGGCGATGGGATCGATCATGGCGGCGGCGGACGGACGCTCCATCCGCTACCCACGCCGGACCACGTAGGACGGGCGCCACACCTTCGAACGGGGCATGCACCTACAACGCGACCATATTCGTCGAAACGCGTGGAGGCTTCGTTTGTCCGTATATTCGGGCCGATGAGCAGCGAGAAGCCCCCTGTCCCTGGACCGTCACGCCGATATGTCGCGGAAGGCGCCCCCAACGAAGTCGCCGACCACAAGGACGATATTTTCT
>NZ_JAGSOH010000408.1 GCF_018139625.1 Actinospica acidithermotolerans
GAAAGGTTGTGTCTTGCATTTTCATTCTCCTTTAAAAAATCTATACCTTTAGCTAATTTAGCATTCAACTGGACATTATGAACGCGTAGTGCTTTAACGCCTTTCATAATACCATATGCAGTCGTAGCTGCAGTTACTTCATCACTTTCAACCGGTGTTGTATCATAACCCATCATCTCTTTAGTGAAACGTTTCCGGCTTGTCGCTAATAAAACTGGATATTCTGTTGCAACAAGTTCATCCAGTCTTGCCATAACTTCGGCTTCTTCATTTCTAGTTTTAGCGAAACCTATACCTGGATCTAGCCAAATTTTATTTGAAGGTATACCAGCTATTTTAGCTTGATGTGCTTGTGCTAACAAAGATGTTAACATTTCTTCGACAACCGGT
>NZ_JAGSOH010000409.1 GCF_018139625.1 Actinospica acidithermotolerans
AACTGGGCACTCAGTTATAGGTGTCCAAGAAGTTCCGGAAGCAGATACTCATCGTTATGGAATTATTGATCCATTAACTAAAAATGGGCGTCAGTATGAAGTGAAAAAGTTTGTTGAAAAGCCAGCACAAGGTACGGCACCATCAAACCTAGCTATTATGGGGCGATATGTATTAACGCCTGAAATTTTCGATTATTTAAAAACGCAAAAAGAAGGCGCAGGTAACGAAATTCAGTTAACAGATGCGATTGAGCGTATGAATAATGATAACCAAGTGTATGCATATGACTTCGAAGGCGAACGTTATGACGTTGGAGAAAAATTAGGCTTCGTTAAAACTACCATAGAATATGCATTGAAAGATGACAGTATGCGAGAAGAATTAACAC
>NZ_JAGSOH010000410.1 GCF_018139625.1 Actinospica acidithermotolerans
GTGTACCAGTTGTCGTGCCAACGGCATAGCTGGGTAGCTATGTGTGGACGGGATAAGTGCTGAAAGCATCTAAGCATGAAGCCCCCCTCAAGATGAGATTTCCCAACTTCGGTTATAAGATCCCTCAAAGATGATGAGGTTAATAGGTTCGAGGTGGAAGCATGGTGACATGTGGAGCTGACGAATACTAATCGATCGAAGACTTAATCAAAATAAATGTTTTGCGAAGCAAAATCACTTTTACTTACTATCTAGTTTTGAATGTATAAATTACATTCATATGTCTGGTGACTATAGCAAGGAGGTCACACCTGTTCCCATGCCGAACACAGAAGTTAAGCTCCTTAGCGTCGATGGTAGTCGAACTTACGTTCCGCTAGAGTAGAAC
>NZ_JAGSOH010000411.1 GCF_018139625.1 Actinospica acidithermotolerans
GTGCTCTGCTCGCCTGGCACCTGAAGGCGACCAGGAACCTGCCGGGGGTGCAAGCGGCGGCGGCTCGGGGTGGCGGGAGTTTTCCGCTGCGCCGCGTGCACCCCCGGCAGAACCCTGGTAGGGCTGCGCCTGCCAGGCGAGGAGAGCACCACGACCTCGGCGGGAGTGCGCGCGTCGCGCTCGACCCGGCCGGGGCGATGTGCTCACTGCCCGCTGTCCTCCCGATGCGAAATCCCGCCCGCGTCCCGCTCAGGGCCATTGAGGTCCGGCTGGTTCCGGTGAGAAATTCCGCCTCGCGTCCAGTTCAAGGTCCGGGGTCCGGCGGTGTTCCGATGCGAAATCCCGCCTCGCGTCCGGTTCACGGTCCGGGGTCCGGCGGGCTCGGGG
>NZ_JAGSOH010000412.1 GCF_018139625.1 Actinospica acidithermotolerans
TTATTTTATTTATCAGCGGTAACCTTTACTGCTATAAGGTCTTATGATTATAATGTTAAATTTAGTTTACCAACTTTATTTGCAATTCCGTTAATTTTAGTTTTAACACATATAAAAATTTATAATACTCACAAACTTTCTGACAGAAAGAAAGCTTTTAAAATGTTTATGTTTATATTTAAAAAATATCCAGTAGCAGTCGCAATGTTCTTAACTATTATTGCTACAAACATAGCTGAACAAAATGTTCAATTATCGAATGGTGCAAACTATAGAAAAACGAATAGTCCACAACAGAAGAAACGTAAGAAATCCATTGATAAAGTCATAAAAAATAATACCTATGGGGAAATGCTTTGGGGCGTGTAGAAACCATATCTTAAATG
>NZ_JAGSOH010000413.1 GCF_018139625.1 Actinospica acidithermotolerans
AATATGATCAGCATCAAATGCATGACGTAAACCTAATGTATATGCAAGAATCCCCATACCAAATAAGATATGATGGTCCTTTCCAGCAATCCATAAAAAACTAAACCCAATAACGTGTAACAAAATGACAATAGCTATGTATGGTAACCAGCTTAAGCGCTCATTTTTAAAAACAGTCAAAATATATCCTTCTTTCATAACATGATATTTAATCATACTGTATGTTCAATGTGCACTCTAGCAATAAGTGTTCATATAACAAAAATGTTATGCAAAATTATTTGTTATATAAAAATATACATGTAACTGCAAAATAATTTTTTGCGATATATATAATTTGATACATTAACCAACAATAATGTAAGATGTCACTTTGCTTAACTT
>NZ_JAGSOH010000041.1 GCF_018139625.1 Actinospica acidithermotolerans
GGGTGGGAGACTCCGGGCGCGGGGGAGTGCTCCGGCTCCAGGACGTCGCCCGAGGGCTCCTCGCCGGGTAGGGCGAGCCGGATGACGAGCGCGCAGGCCAGGCAGGTCGCCGCGTCGACCACGAACAGCCAGCGCAGATTCGAGCGGCCGACGACGTCCGCGACCAGGCCCGCACCCAGGTTGCCGACCGCGAGGGCGGTGGTGAGCAGGGAGTACGCCGCGGCGCGGCCGACGGGCGCGACCGCGTCGGCGATCATCGCCTGGCTCGGGGGCTCGTAGAGCTCGAAGGCGAGCCCGAGCAGGATCGCGCTCGCCGTGGCCGCGGCCAGGTCTGGCGAGGCCGCGATCCCGATCTGCGCCGCCGCGCAGCCGACCAGCCCGATCAGGATCGTGCGACGCCTCCCGAGCCGGTCCGCCAGCCGCCCGCCGAGCAGCCTGCTCGGGATCGTGGCGAGCCCGAACGCCGCCGACACCGCGCCCGCCGCGACCAGACTCGCGCCGAGCTCCTGGTTCAGCAGCACGGTCAGGAACGCCAGCGAGAACGCGCCGAGCTGGTTGATCGCCCGCGCCGCGATCAGGAGGCGGACATGCCGTGGCAGCTTCACGGCACGGAGGTTAGCTGTCGCCTCCGACGTTCCTGGGCGGCCTTAGCTGTATCTGGGATCGACCGCTGCTCGCCGAGCGCCCTGGCCGGTGGTGTGAGCGTGCCGTGGCAGCTTCACGGCACGGAGGTTAGCTGTCGCCTCCGACGTTCCTGGGCGGCCTTAGCCGTATCTGGGATCGACCGCTCGCTGTTCGCCGAGTGCTTGGGCCGGTGGTGTGAGCGTGCCGTGGCGGCTTCACGGCGCCGAGGCTAGCCGCTGCCTCCGACGTTCCTGGGCGACTGCAGCCGCATCGGGGATCGTCTGCTATTCGCCGAGTGCTTGGGCCGGCGGCGTGAACATGTGTAGCCGCTCGATCAGGTCGGCGGGCTCGCCGGCCCAGCCCATCGCGGCCATCTCCTCGTGCGTCCGGCGGCCGGAGAGCATCCTCGCCAGGTCGAACTCGCTCGTCTCCAGCGTGGCGACCGGCTCGCCGACCCCGACGACCGCGTCGTCGGTCGGCGTTACGAGGCGGACGGCCGGGGCGAGCTGTGCCTTGCGCCAGCCGCGCGCGAACATGTCGGTGATCATCGCGCTGACCACCTCGGTCGTCTGGTCCTTGCGGGCCTGCGGCATGCCTAGGGCGTTGCGTACGTCCTGCTCGTGGTTCCATGCGTCGAAGGCCATCAGGTTGTAGCGGTAGCCCTTCTCCCCGGCGAGCCGCGCGTCCATCTCGGGGCCGCGGTCGGCCCACTCCGCGCACAGCTGCGCGATCCCGCGGCCGGCCCGCTCGCCGACCTGGCGCGCCGTGTCGGCGTCCGTGGCGCGGCCGGCCTGCGTGCCGTCGAGCACCTCGGTGCAGACCCCGGCCAGGTGCGCGTACGTGTCCCGCACCGTCCACGCCGGGCACGCGGGCACCGGCGTCGCCAACTGCTCCTCGCTCAGCCCGTCGGCGAGCTCGATCATGCGCGCGCGGACCGCGCGGTAACACTCAGCGGCATCCATGCCGCGAGAGTAGCCTACTCAGGAGTAACTTACGAGGGGTCGGGCTGCTCCGTCAGCGCGGTCCTGAGCCGTTCCGGGTTCGTCCCCGGCCTGCACGCGAGTCTGCTCATCTGCGTCGCCCTTCTGGCGGTGACGGCTGTCGCCACACTCGCCCTGCCGAAGGTACGGTGAGCAGATGCCCCAGCCCTATGGCGACTACCAGCACGAGATCTACTTCAACGCCCTGCAGGGCGTCCTCCCGGAACTGCCGATGGCGTACGCGGAGCTCGAAGAACGCGCGCGGGCCGCGCTCGCGCCGTCGGTCTGGTCGTATGTCGCCGGAGGGGCCGGGGACGAGGCGACGCAGCGGGCCAACGTGGAGGCGTTCGCCCGCTGGGGGCTGATCCCGCGCATGCTCGTCGGGGCGAAGCAGCGCGACCTGTCGGTGGAGCTGTTCGGGCGCAGATATCCGAGCCCGCTGATGCTCGCCCCGATCGGCGTGCTCGGGCTGTGCTGCGCCGACGGGCACGGCGACCTGGCCGCGGCGCGGGCCGCGGCGCAGCTGGACGTGCCGATGATCGCCTCGACCCTCTCCGTGGACCCGCTCGAGGACGTCGCGCGGGAACTCGGCGAGGGCCCCGGTTTCTTCCAGCTCTACACGCCCACCGACCGCGAACTCGCCGAGAGCCTCGTGCGCCGCGCCGAGCAGGCCGGGTACCGCGGCATCGTCGTCACGCTGGACACCTGGGTTCCCGGCTGGCGGCCGCGCGACCTGAGCACCGGCAACTTCCCCCAGCTGCGCGGGCACTGCCTGGCCAACTACTTCACCGACCCGGTCTTCCGCTCCCGGCTGGCCCAGCCGCCGGAGCAGAACCCGGGTGGCGCGATCCTGCACTGGGCCGGCGTCTTCGGAAACCCGCTGACCTGGGAGGACCTTCCCTGGCTCAGGTCCCTGACGAAGCTGCCGCTGATCCTCAAGGGCCTGTGCCACCCGGACGACGTGCGCCGGGCCAAGGACGCGGGCGTGGACGGCGTCTACTGCTCGAACCACGGCGGACGGCAGGCGAACGGCGGCCTGCCCGCCCTCGACGCGCTGCCCGGCGTCGTCGAGGCGGCCGACGGCCTGCCGGTGATCTTCGATTCGGGCGTGCGCTCCGGCGCCGACGCGGTCAAGGCCCTGGCGCTCGGGGCGACGGCCGTCGCGATCGGCCGCCCCTACGTCTACGGCCTCGCGCTCGGCGGCACCGCAGGGCTCGTACACGTGCTGCGCAGCCTGCTCGCCGAGGCCGACCTGATCATGGCCGTGGACGGATACCCGACGCTGGACGCGCTGACCCCGGAGACCCTGCGCAGAGTCTCCGGGGTCAGCGGCTGATCGGGGCCGGACTCGGGATGATCCGGGCCGGACTCGGGCTGATCGGCCCGGTCGGGGCGGATCAGGAGGTGGCGATCGCCGGGTCGCTGGTGCTCGGCCGGCCGTTCTCCACATGGCCGGCGAAGCGGCGCAGGTAGCCGGAGTCGGTCGACGCCGTCACCGACACGTCGTACCAGCCGTTGGCCCGGTTGGTGCGCACGGTCTGCTCGGCGGCGCCGCCCGCGCGGACCCGGAACGAGCCGTGGCCGCCCGCGTTGCCGTACGCGTCGGCCAGCGTCACCTCGACCGAGGTCTCGCCGTGGTTGACGAAGCTCAGCAGCACCTCGCCCTGGCCGCCGCCGAGGTGGCGGGCCGTCACGTCCAGGCCGGCCGACGCCGCGGAGCCGTTGGCCTCGCGCAGGAAGCCGTTCGGGCCGTGCACCTCGAAGGCGTACCCGGCCGAGGCGGCCCAGGTGCCCGCCAGCTTCTTGCCGGCCGAGACCGTGTAGTCCCACGGGCCCGACTGGTCGACCGAGGACACGACGTGGAAGACGGCGCCGACCGAGCCGAGGTTGGCGAAGTCCAGCTCGACCTGGCCGGCCGTCACCTTCGCGTCGGCGGCCAGGTTGTAGGGCAGCGGGCGGGCCAGGCGCAGGCCCGGCTCCTGCACCGGCATGCTCTGGTCGGTCGGCACGGCCGGCACGTAGCTCGCGTGCCGGTTGCGGTCGGCCGGGACGTACGCCGAGGTGCTCGGCAGGCCCTTCGGCTCGCAGCCCTCCTTCGAGAAGTCGAAGGCCGAGGTCAGGTCGCCGCAGACGGTGCGCCGCCAGTCGGAGACGTTCGGCTCGCTCACGCCGAAGCGCTTCTCGATGAAGCGGATGATCGAGGTGTGGTCGAACACCTCGGAGTTCACGTAGCCGCCGGTGCTCCACGGGGAGACGACCAGCATCGGCACGCGCGGGCCGAGGCCGTAGGGGCCAGCGGTGAACTCGCTGTTCCCGGCGAACAGGTCCAGGCTCACGTCCACCGTCGAGGCGCCCTTGGCCGCGGAGGTCGGCGGCACCGGCGGGACTACGTGGTCGAAGAAGCCGTCGTTCTCGTCGAAGGTGATGAAGAGCGCGGTCTTGCTCCACACGTCCGGGTCGGCGGTCAGCGCCTCGAGGACCTGCGCGATGTACCAGGCGCCGTAGTTGGCCGGCCAGTTCGGGTGCTCGCAGAACGCCTCGGGCGCGACGATGTAGGACACCTGGGGCAGGTTGCCGGACCGCACGTCGGCCTTGAGGATGTCGAAGTAGTCGAGCGTACCGGTGGACTCGGTGTCGGTGCCGGTCTTCGCCTTGTCGGCCAGCGGGGTGCCCGCGGCGGCGTTCTGGTACTGGTGGAAGTACAGCAGCGAGTTGTCGCCGTAGTTGCCGATGTACGCGTCCGAGGTCCAGCCCCAGTAGCCGTCGGCGGTCAGGCCGGTGCCGACGTCCTGGTAGACCTTCCAGGACACGCCGGCCGCCTCGAGGCGCTCCGGGTAGGTGGACCAGTCGTAGCCCGCCTCGGCGTTGTCCAGCACCGGGCCGCCGCCCTGGCCGTCGTTGCCGACGTAGCCGGTCCACATGTAGTAGCGGTTCGGGTCGGTCGGGCCCATCATCGAGCAGTGGTAGGCGTCGCAGACGGTGAACGCGTCGGCCAGCGCGTAGTGGAACGGGATGTCGTCCCGGTCCAGGTACGCCATGGTCGTGGTGCCCTTCGCGGCGATCCACTGGTTCCAGGCGCCGCCGTTCCACGCCTCGTGCGTGCTGTTCCAGTCGTGCGCGAGGTCCTCGAGGAACTGCAGGCCGAGGTCCTTGGCGGTCGGGTGGAACGGCAGCAGGGTGCCGGTGCCGTTCGGCTGGTGGAAGACCGACTGGCCAGAGGGCTGGGTGACCGGGCGCGGGTCGCCGTAGCCGCGCACGCCGCGCAACGTCCCGAAGTAGTGGTCGAAGGACCGGTTCTCCTGCATCAGGACGACGATGTGCTCGACGTCCTTGATCGTGCCGGTGGTCCGGGTCGCCGGGATCGAGGCGGCCTTGGCGATGGAGGTGGACAGGATGGACGCGGCCGCGGCTCCTCCGGACAGCTGGATGAAGCGGCGGCGGTTGGTGTTGACGGCCATGGAGGGCGCGGGCCTTTCGGGCGACGGGACTGGGCGGGCACCAGTCTGCTTCCCGACACCGTCTCAGGGGGCGGCCCCGCAGGGAAGCCCGGACGAAGAATCCCGGAAACCTGTATGAACAAGTAAGGCCCGGCCAGCGCAGGGTGACCGCGGGGTCACCCGCCGGGTTCCGGCCTGGAGACTGTCAAGATCCCGTCTGCTGTCGGCAAAATGGTTTCACTTCACAGCGCCCGCCCGGCCCCCTCGTCCGAGCTAGCCCGTATGTTGATGCGGCACGGCTGCGGAGGGTAGCGGCACGTGCATATGCATCATGCGAGGCCAGCGGCGACATGCCGGGACCGCCCACCGCCGCACTGTGCCGCATGGTTCGTATATTCGTTCGGAGTATGTCATCGGCACTCCGGCCCACCTGCCCGAATATGGGTGCTGACGTCAAGAGGGGGGCTGGAAAAACAGCGGGAACGCGGCATAATCCCAAGCAGTTCCGTGGCGGCGTTCGGGCCTTGATCAAGGCCGGGCGCCGCGGAGGGCACGGACGGTGGGCAGGAAACCTGGTGGGGTTTCCGCCGCGGCAGCGGGAAGGAAAGGGGCCTTTTTCATGGCGATATCGACGATGGCCGCATCCGGCGGGAAGCTCGCGATCCAGCTGCCCGGCGGACGGGACGGACGCGATCCCGAGCGGGCGATCAAGCGCGGGCCGAGCCGGCTTCCGCGCGAGCTGATCCTGGCCACGCAGCGCGACCGGCTCTACGACGGCCTGGTGCGCACGGTCGCCGAGCACGGCTACGCGAACGCCACGGTGACCGAGATCTGCCGGGCCGCGGGCGTGACCAGGCCGGCCTTCTACGAGCACTTCGACGGCAAGGAGGCGGCCTTCCTCGCGGCGTACACGCAGGGCACCGACATGCTGCTCGGCGTGCTGGAGAAGGAATACCGCGAGGGGTCCGACGACTGGTACTCGGCGGTCTGGCGGCACCTGGAGCGGCTGCTGGAGATCCTGGCGGGCACGCCCGCGTTCGCTGAGGCGGCGATCGTCGAGATCGAGATGGTCGGCCCGGAGGCGCGGCGCAAGCGCGCCGAGCTGCTGCACCGGTTCCGCGGCTTCTTCTCCGGCGCTCCCGAGCTGCCCAAGGAGGTCAACCGGATGACGGTCATCGACACCGTCATCGGCGGTGTCTACACAGCGGTATACCAGCGTGTGGTGGTCGGCCGGGCGGCCGAACTGCCGGGGTTGCTTCCCTCGCTGGCGTACTACGTCCTGACGCCCTTCGGGCTCGCCCTGCCGCCGAAGACGGGGCCGGCCCCGGCGGGCGGCGTCCGGTACCCGCGCGCGGCGCCGGCCTCCTCGATGCCGCTGTTCCTCACCCCCGACCAGGCCTGAGGCAGGCGCTGCGGCCCGCACCCGGTGGTACGATCGACCGCATGCGCACCGCGATCCAGCTCCGCAGCTGGTGGCGTCCCTAGCCGGGCGGCACCAGACTTCCGCGCATCTCCGAATATCCGCGGCCGCCCGACCTCCGGGCGGCCGTTTCGCGTTCCTCCGCGTCGCAGCCCGTCCGGGCCCGGCAAGAACCCGTGACCAGCACCCTGCGACGAAGGAGAACCACCGTGGCCCGCCGACTGACCGGCTTCACCCCCTCCGGCGACCTGCACCTCGGCAACCTGATCGGTGCCATCCGCCCGATCGTCGACGCCCAGCGGCTCGCCGCCGACCCGGCCGACACCGTCATCTTCGTCTCCGACCTGCACGCCCTCACCCTCGAACACGACCCCGCCGCCGTCCGGCGGCGCACCGTCGAGTTCGCGCAACTGCTGCTCGCCTCGGGCACCGACCCGGACCGCTGCGTCTTCCTGGTCCAATCGCACGTGCCCCAGCACGCCGAGGTGCACTACCTGCTGGAATGCGTCACCGGCTACGGCGAGGCGCAGCGGATGATCCAGTTCAAGGAGAAGTCGGAGAGGCAGCGGCACGTGCGCATGTCGCTGCTCACGTACCCGATCCTGATGGCCGGCGACATCCTGCTCTACGACACCGACGAGGTTCCGGTGGGAGAGGACCAGAAGCAGCACGTCGAACTCGCCCGCGACATCGCCGCGCGCTTCAACTCGCGCTACGGCGAGACCTTCACCCTGCCGCGCGCCGTCAACCCGCCGGTCGCCGCCCGGCTGCGGGACCTCGCGTCACCCGAGGCCAAGATGAGCAAGTCCAGCGCGAGCGCCGCCGGCGTGCTGCTCCTGCTCGACGACGAGGCCACCCTGCGCCGCAAGGTGATGCGCGCCGTCACCGACACCGAGAACGCCGTGCGCTACGAGCCCGACACACAGCCCGGGGTTTCCAACCTGCTCGACATCCTCGCCGCGTGCACCGGCGGCGACCCGCGCGAGCTGTCCGGCCACTTCGACCGCTACGGCGAACTCAAGACGGCCGTAGCCGACGCCGTCGTCGCCACCCTCGCCCCGATCCGCAAGCGCTACGACGAACTCGACGCGCACGCCGATCACGTCACCGCCGTCCTGCGCCGCGGCTCCGCGCGGGCCCGCGAGCTGGCAGGCGCCAAGGTGAGCGCCGTGAAGGAAGCGCTCGGACTGCTCGAACCTTGATTCCGTCCGGACACTGTTCACGTCGGCGACGCGTGCCGGCCAGCTGGACGGCACCGCTCCTGAGGAGTATCCGTTATGTAAGGACTCTGCCGCATACTACCCACGGAGTTTACCCATGCGCTTGAGCCTGCGATCCGCCCTGCCCGCCGCCGTCCTCGGCGTGGCCGGCATGGTCACCGCATTCGTCATGGTCCCCGGCGGCCACACCGCCGCGACGGCCAAGCTCGCCGCGTCCTCGATCCCGACCTACAGCCACGTCGTGATCGTCATGGAGGAGAACCACTCCTACAGCGACATCATCGGCAACAGCAGCGCCCCGTACATGAACACCCTGGCCGACGGCGGCGCCCTGATGACGTCGTCGTACGCCGTCACCCACCCGAGCGAGCCGAACTACATGGCCCTGTTCGCCGGCAGCACCTTCGGCCTGAGCTCGGACAAGTGCCCGGTCAGCGAGGGCAGCACCGCCAACCTCGGCTCCGAGCTGCTGGCGGCCGGCTACACGTTCAAGGGCTACTCGGAGGGCCTGCCCTCGACCGGCTCGACGACCTGCACCTCCGGCGAGTACGCCCGCAAGCACTCGCCGTGGATCAACTTCAGCAACGTCCCGGGCTCGGACTCGCTGCCGTTCTCCTCGTTCCCGGCCTCGTCGAGCTACTCGAGCCTGCCGACCGTGTCCTTCGTCATCCCGAACCTCGAGGACGACATGCACGACGGCACCATCGCCGCGGCCGACACCTGGCTGAAGAGCAACCTCTCGGCATACGCCACGTGGGCCAAGAGCAACAACAGCCTGCTGATCGTCACCTGGGACGAGGACGACTACACCGAGAACAACCAGGTCCCGACGATCTTCTACGGCGCCGACGTGACCACCGGTACGTACGACGAGACCGTCAACCACTACAACGTGCTCGCGACGCTCGAGACGATGTACGGCCTGAGCGAGGCCGGCAACAGCTCGGGTGCCACCACGATCACCGACATCTGGGGCTGAGCGCCGGACGACCGGCCTGTGGAATCGAGTGCTGAGATAACCCTCGCAAAGTGATCACGGATCGCCTCCGCCCCTTCCGCCCCCTGCTGCGGATCGGCGCGTCGGCGGCGGCGATCGCGTGCGCGGCGGCGGCAGGCCTGGCCGTCGCCGCGCACGCCTCCGACCCCGCCCGGCACGTCCTCGACCTGGCCCAGCCGCCAGGCAGCTGCGGCGCGCCCCCGGGCGGCCTCCACGCGGGCCCGGTGACCTTCCAGGTCACCGACGACTCCCACGACTACGTGAACGTGTACGTCATCGACGACGGCGAGCGCGACAAGGTCTACGCCGAGATCCAGGACCTGGCCCCGCACGCGACCCTCGCCCTGGACACAGACCTCGGCGCCGGCATCTACGCCGTCCGCTGCGTCTTCAGCGACGGAAAGATCGGCACGTCCGCCGCCATCAGCGTCACCGGCACCACGGATGCCGCCGTCCCCGGCTACCGCGCGATGCCGGACCTCGACCTGCAGGCCCCGGTCCACGAATACACCAGATGGGTCGAGTCCCAGCTCCCGAAGCTCCTCGCCGACAGCCGCACGCTGGACGCCGACGTGGCCCGCGGCGACCTGGCGGAAGCCAAACAGGCGTGGCTCACCGCCCACCTCGACTACGAGCGCCTGGGCGCCGCCTACAACGCCTTCGGCGACTTCGACGGGGAGCTGGACGGCATGGCCGGCGGCCTGCCCCGCGGCGTGACCGACGGCAGCTGGACCGGCTTCTTCGCCATCGAATACGCCCTCTGGCACGATCAGGCGCCGGCGAAGGTCCGCGCCCTCACCAAGTCCCTCGTCGCCTCCGTGGCCGCGCTGCAGCAGGACTTCCCCAGCGAGGAGATCGACCCCGGCGACCTCTCGCTGCGGGCCCACGAGATCCTCGAGAACGCCCTGCAGTTCCAGCTCACCGGCATCGCCGACTACGGCAGCGGCACGGTGCTCGCCACCGTCGAGGCGAATACCGAGGGCACAGCGGAGTTGCTGAGCGTCCTCGCGCCCCTCATCACCCGCTCCGACCCGCAGCTCCTGACGTCGGCGAGGCAGGGCCTGGCGGCACTCCAGCACGTCCTCGCGGCGGACGTGGACGCCAGGGGGACGTGGCGCCCCGTATCAGCCCTCGACAGCGCCCAGCGGCAGCGCCTCGACGCCGACCTGGGCCAGGTGCTCGAGACCCTGTCCGGAGTCCCGGCGCTGCTCTACCCGAGAACCGGCGCGTAGCAGGGAAACGGCTGCGTGGCAGCGCCCGAATCTCTACGATCGGTCTATGGACCTCGAAACCGCTCAGCGCATCGAACGCCTCGAAGCCCAGGTGGCCATGCTCATCCACCACCTGGGCCTGAACGGACGCGAGGAATTCCTGCCGCCGCCCCCGTACCTCCCGCCGCCCGGAGCCCCGACGGCGTTCGAGCCGCAGGACGCGGTGGTGGGCATGGGCACGGGTATGGGCAGCATGCCGAGGGACCCGCGGCTGCCCCCCGCGTTCTTCGAGGCGATGGCCGCCAACAAGAAGATCCAGGCCATCAAGATCTACCGAGAGAACACCGGCGTCGGGCTCAAGGAAGCCAAGGACTACGTCGACTCGCTCGACCCGAACTACCGGAAGCGGCGATAGGCGCGATTCCGCGGAGTATGGACCTGATCTGCCAAAGCGCCTACCATCAGGACCATGACTTCGGGGGAAGACTTGGTGCTGATCGCACTCGTGCCGCGTAGCGGGAGGATACGGGAGGCGGATCGGCTCAAGTACGCCCTGCGCGCTTCGGTTCTCGTCGACCTGGCGCTCGCGCACCGAATCACGATGAACGCCAACAGGATCAAGGTGCTCGACGCGGCGAGGACCGGGGACGGCCGGCTGGACAGCGCCCTTGCCTCGCTCAGCGCGAACAGCGCACCCACGCTGGGCAGCTGGATCAAAGACACCCCGGCAGGCTTCGGGATGGTCAACAGGTACCTGTCGATCCTGGCTGATCAAGGCGTGCTCCATCTCGAACGCCACCGCGGCCGGCTGGCGGCACCCATGCTCGCCACGCTGCTGGATCCGGCGCGGCGCGATGCCGCCGTGGCCCGGATCAACCGCGTCGCCCGCGGCCGTGAGAGCGACGATGCAGATCGCGCGCTCGCCGGGCTTATCCACGCCTGCGGCCTGGACCGGCACCTCTACAGGTTCTCGCCGTTGGCGCGCATGCGGATCTCCCGGCTTCGCAGTTACCAGGAGGTCGCCGACTCCGCGGCTTCCAGTGCCGCCGTCGAGGAAGCCGCCGTGGCGCAGATCGTTGCCCAGGCGGTTTCCGACGGGATCGCACAACTGACCGCGGAGTTGGGGAAGCTGCTGCGATACGAGTATCGGATCGAGCACACGGGTGCGATCGACCACCACGGGACGTCGCCGAGCCACCACGGCGGATATGGGGACTCGGGTTCGGGACATCACCACGGTCACTGACCGAGCCTCGCAAAGGGCTCAGCCGCCGCACGCCTCTATGGCGCGGTCCAGGTCGATGTCGAGCAGGCCGGCGTCCTTGAGGCCGTTCAGGGTGGGCAGCAGCTCCGGGTCGGCCAGAGCGCCGGCCGCCTCGAAGTAGAGCCTGCCGACGGACAGCTGCGGCAGCACCCGCTGGAGGACCGGGAGCACGCGGGCGTCCTTGCGGCGGGCGAGCGCGTAGGCGGCCTCGGCGGCGGTGTTGTCGTCCGCGTCGAACAGCAGGCGGGCCAGGGCGTCGCGCAGCTCCGGGGTGTCGTTCTCGCGCACGCCGAGGGCGAAGGCGGCCCAGTCGCGCACGTCGGAGTCCTCGTCGCGGAGCATGGCGGTGAGCACGTCGACGGCCCGCTGCGGCAGCGGGTCGATGCCGACCGGGATGCCGCGGGCCACCTGCCAGCGCACGACCGCGTCCTCGTCCGCGGCGAAGCGCAGGAGCGGCTCGAGCACCCGCGCGTCGTCGACGATGCAGGCCAGCGCGTTGGCGGCGGCGCGGCGCAGCTTCAGCCCGGCCCGGGCTGCGCCCTCCAGCGGCACCGCGTCCGCGGCCTCGATCAGCGGCTGCACGTGCCAGTCGAAGCGGTGCGCCTGCACGGCGAGCAGGTCGAACCCGAGCGCCCGCACCGACTCGTCGTCCTCGGCCCAGAACGCCTGCGCGAGACCGAGCCGGTTCGCCGTCGAGTCGAGCGCCGCGAAGACCTCCTCCATCTGATCGAAGTGCGCCTCGCTGGACTGCTCGTCGTCCTCGTCGTAGTCGAGCAGCCTGGCCAGCAGGTCGGGCGGAAGCGGGAGCGTGGACATGTGCCCCAGTGTGGCACCGAGATCGCCACCGCGGCGACGCGGCCGCGGCCGCTGTTAATCCATTGGCCTGGTCCGCCGACGTCGGCGTACGGTGACGGCCATGACAACCGCCCCGCCGACGTGCGATTTCACCGAAGTCGTGCTCCGCACCGAGCGGCTGATCCTGCGCCCGTGGACGGAGGCGGACATCGACGCGATCGCCGCCGCGTGCCAGGATCCGCTGATCCAGTCCTACGTGCCGGTACCGGTGCCCTACGAGCGCGAGCACGCCGAGCACTACGTCCGCGAGAGCTCGCCGCGGGGTCGGGCGGCCGGCACGGACGTCGTGTTCGGGGTCTTCCTCGCCGCGACCGGAGAGCCGGTCGCGGCCGTGGGCCTGCACCGGATCGCGGGGCTGGGCAGCGCGTGCGGCGGCGAGGGGGAGATCGGCTACTGGACGGCGCCGGGGGCGCGCGGCCGCGGGTACATGACCGAGGCGGTGCGCGGGGTGTGCCGCTGGGCCTTCGCGGAGCTCGGGCTCGCCCGCGTCGAGTGGCGGGCGGTCGCCGGAAACACGGCCTCGTGGCGCGTCGTCGAGAAGGCCGGCTTCGTCCGGGAGGGCACGCTGCGCGCCTTCCTGGTTCATCGCGGAGTGCGCAAGGACGCCTGGATCGGCTCCCTGCTGCGCGCCGAGTGGGGACTCGAAGGAACCGAGTGAATCCGGGGGACTCAGGGGGAAACTCTCCCGTCTGCGCACTTCAGAGGCGTTCCGGGTAGATCGCGGTCCGGTGAGGCAAAGTTCACCGAAAGTTTTTGGATTTCGGTGCGCCGACAACGCCCATTTCGCAGCGGCGTCGTTCACGATGTGCCAATGACCGGTTCAATGCGGGTGCTCTCGATCTACGAGGGCTTCTTCAGCGGCGGCGCGCGCATCCTGCACACGGATGTGCTCTCCGGCCTGCACGGGCGCCGCGGTCAGCAGCACAGCCTGCTGAGCATTCACAGCGAAGTGCGCCGCGAGGCGACCTACCAGCCGATGCACGAGGACGCGTGCTACCGGCGGTTGACGGCCCAGGGCCTCGCGGTGGACACGCTGGGGCGCGGCGCCGACGAGCGCACGCCCTACACCGCCGGCGAGATCGAGCGGCTCTCCGCCCTCGCCGCGCAGACGGACGTGATCCTCACCCTCAAGGAGCAGCCTCTGGGCCTGGTCAACCGGGCCGACCTGCACGGTCGGCCGGTGATCACGTGCCTGCACCGCTCCGATCCGGAGAACCAGGGGCCGGCCTTCGAGGAGCTGCGCCGGGCGGCCTTCGGCGGGCAGCTGGCCGCCGCGGTCTGCTGCGCGGAGTCCACCCGCGACGCGTACGCGGCGGCGGGCGTTCCGGAGGAGCTGCTGCACGTCATCCCCAACGGGGTGGACCTGCGGCGGTTCAAGCCCAGCCGCCGCGGCCGGGCCGTGGTGCGCGCCTCGCTGGGCATCCCGGCCGAGGCGCCCGTCGTGGTCTTCGCCGCCCGGTACGACCGGATGAAGAACGTCCCGCTCTTCCTGGCCGCCGCGCGCGAGTTCCTCGACCTGCGGCCGGACGCGCACGTGATGCTCTGCGGCGCCGGGATGACCCCGGCCAACCAGGGGCTGCTCGCGGACCTCGCCGCGCTCGGGCTGGCCGCGGAGCGCGGCCGGGTGCACCTGCTCGGGGTGCGCGGCGACCCGGAGGCGATCTACGCGGCGGCCGACGTGGTCGCGCTCACCTCCGCGTTCGGCGAGGCGGCCCCGCTGTGCCTGATCGAGGGCATGCTCTGCGGCGCGGTCCCGGTGGCCACGGACGTCGGCGACTGCGCCTCGATCGTCGCCGGGCACGGCCTGATCGCCGAGCCGGAGCCCGCCGCGCTGGCGCACGCCTGGATCGAGGCGCTCGGCCAGCACGCCCACTTCTTCCAGGCGATGACCCGCAACCGCTACAAGTTCAGCAGAACCCGGATGATCATGGCGTACGGCTCGCTGATCCGGAAGACGCACCGCAAGTCCGTCCGGGTGCTGATTCCGGCCGGCGCGGCGGCGGGTAAGGGTTCGGTGACGCTCACCGCGGCTTCACTGACCGTACCGCCGCCCGTGGCGCTGGAGCCGTTCCGGGTGGCGTAGGCTGCCCGGAAATCTTCAGCCACGGGGGTTGAGGGCACAGCGGACTGCGGAAGGTCGCCAGCGGTGAGTCAGGACGTCACATTGCTCGATGGCCTGCTGCCCGACCGGGTCCGCTGGGCCCAGGCGGTCATCCCCGAAGCGCCCGCGGGCGGCGCGGCCCCGGACGCCGGATACCCCGAGACCATAGAGGCCGGGCTCTTCCCGGAGGAGCGCGAGCACATCGCCCGGGCGGTGGCAAAGCGCCGGGTCGAGTTCGCCGCGGTACGCCGCTGCGCCCGGCGCGCCCTGCAGGAGCTCGGCTACCCCCCGGTGCCGATCCTGCCGGGCGAGCAGCGCGAGCCGCAGTGGCCCGAGGGCGTCGTGGGCAGCATGACGCACTGCGCGGGCTACTGCGCGGCGGCGGTGGCCCGCGCGGACGAGATCGCCGCGCTGGGCATCGACGCCGAGGTGCACGCGCCGCTGCCCGAGGGCGTGCTCGACCTGGTCTCGCTCGCCGCGGAGCGGGAGCGGCTGGCCGCGCTCGCCGAGGGCGTGCCGAACGCGGTGCACTGGGACCGGGTGCTGTTCAGCGCCAAGGAGTCGGTGTACAAGGCGTGGTTCCCGCTCACCCGCCGCTGGCTCGGCTTCGAGGAGGCCGACATCGAGCTGCGGCTCGACGGAACCTTCGAGGCCAGGCTGCTCACCGGGGACGCCGGGGCCCCGCGCGGCTTCGCCGGCCGCTGGGCGGTGTCCGCCGGCCTCATCGCGACGGCGGTCGGCGAGGTGGTCTGATGGTCGGCGAGATCCGTTCTAGACTCGACGCGGCCAACCCCGTGCGACGAATCAGCCAGATCCGACGAGGAGTCTCGCATCAGTACTCGGACCGCCTCTGCCCGTCCAGCCCGCCGGCCCGTACGGCGCCGCCGCACCGCGACCGCGACCGGTCTGCTGCTCAGCTGCGTGCTGGCGACCGCCGCCTGCGCGAGCGCGAAGACCGCTCCGCACCCGGCGACCTCGGCCGGCACCTCCGCCGAGTCCAGTTCGGCGGCGGCGCAGTCCTCCAGCGCTAGCGCCCAGTCCTCCTCGGCCTCGGCCCCGGCGTCGACGGCGGCTCTGAGCCCGGTGCAGCTCGCCGGGCAGCGGGTGATCTACTCCTTCAGCGGCACGACCGTGCCCTCCAGCCTCCTCACGCTGGTGCGCGAGGGGGAGGTCGGCGGCGTGATCTTCTTCGCGGACAACATCACCAGCGTCTCCCAGCTGGACGCGGACGCGAAGGAGCTCGACGCCGCGCAGCAGGAGAGCCCCGTGCACCTGCCGCTGCTGCTGATGACCGACCAGGAGGGCGGCGAGGTCCGGCGCATCGCCGACGGCAACCCCACCCAGTCCGAGTTCAGCATCGGCGAGTCCGCGAACCCGGCCGCCGCGGCCGCCGCCGCGGGCACCGGCGCCGCGCAGACGCTCTCCGACGCGGGCCTGAACGTCAACCTGGCGCCGGTCCTCGACGTGTACGCGGTGCCCGGCGACTTCATCGACTCGGCGCAGCGCTCGTACAGCAACGACCCGCAGATCGTCTCCACCGCGGGCGCCGCGTTCATCACGGCCCAGCAGCAGGGCGGCGTGGCGGCGACCGCGAAGCACTTCCCGGGCCTCGGCACCGCCTCGACCAACGAGGACACGGACAACGTGCCGGTCACCCTGAACCAGCCGCTCAGCCAGCTGCGCTCGGTGGACGAGCTGCCGTACCGCGCCGCGATCTCGGTCGGCGTCGACCTGATCATGGTCTCCTGGGCCGTGTACCCGGCCCTGGACGGGAACCGCCCGGCGGGCCTGTCGTCCACGATCGTGCAGGGCGAGCTGCGCCAGCGGCTCGGCTACACCGGTGTGACGATCACCGACGCGCTCGAGGCGGGCGCCCTGAAGGCCTACGGCGGCGCCGGCCAGCGCGCGGTGGACGCGGCGTCCGCGGGCATGGACCTGCTGCTGTGCTCCTCGGGCAGCGTCTCGCAGGGCGAGGAGGCCACCAAGGCGCTCGCGGCCGCGCTGCAGGGCGGCCAGCTGACCGCTTCGTCGTTCGACGCGGCCGTCTCCCGGGTCGACGCGCTGCGCTCGAAGCTGGCTTGACATGGCCGCATAATCACAGTGTGGGCCTCGGATCCGCCTCGGCACGCACCAAGCTGATCGCCGCGGGCGCGCTCGCGCTCGTCGTGCTCGCCGCGATCCTGATCCCGCTGCTGGTCAAGGGCAGCGGGAACGGCGGCGCGGCCGGCGGCCCGACGCCCGGCTCGGGTCCCGCGGTCAACCCGCTGACCGGCCTGCCGGGCTCCGCGGGCCGGATCGTCGCCGTGAAGATCGACAACATCGTCTACGCGCGCCCGCAGACGGGGATCGACTCGGCCGACGTCGTCTACGCGATCGAGGTCGAGGGCGGCCTCTCCCGCTTCCTGGCGGTCTTCGACGCGAACCACCTGCCGTCCGGCGGGGTGATCGGGCCGGTGCGCAGCGCCCGGGAGAGCGATCTGCCGATCCTTCAGCAGTACGGCAAGGTCGCGTTCGCCTATTCGGGCGCGCTGTCGAAGTTCCTGCCGCTGCTGGCGCGGGCGGACGTCTTCAACGCCTCGCCGACGCAGGTCCCGAACGCCTTCTCCCGCAGCGGCGACCGCCCGGCCCCATACAACGAGTACGTGAGCCCGGCCGCCGTCCTGCAGAAGTACCCTGATTCAGCCGTGGCGCGCGACGTCGGATTCCGCTTCGGCACGGCGCCGGCCGGGGGAGTGGCCACCGCCTCGTTCACGGCCCGGATGCCCGCCGCGTCCTTCACCTTCACCTGGGACGCGGCCGGCGGCAAGTACCTCGTCGCGATGGACGGGAAGGCCGCGCAGACGACGGACGGCGCCCAGATGGGCGCGCCGACGATCGTGATCCAGAAGGTCGCGGAGACCACGTCCCCGCATGGATTCCGCGACGTCCCGAGCCAGCTCTCGCCGTACGCGCCGACGGTCGGCTCGGGCGCGGATGTGGTGCTGCGCGGCGGTAGGGCGTACGCGGGCTCCTGGTCGCGCCCGACCGCCGCCGATATGACGAGCTACACCTTCGATGGGCAGACGATGACCTTCGCGCCGGGGCAGCTGTGGATCATCCTCGAACCCGCGTGAGGTCCTGCTCGTCGGTCCAGCCCGGCGCGGACTGCTCGCGTGTCGGGGACTTCTGCACGTCCGACTTCGATACGGCGAGGTATGCGACGAGCGCGACGATCAGCACGACCAGCACGCCCGCGACCGGGCCGTCCCCGATGCCCATGCCGCTGACGTTCTTCGGCTTGCCGAGGCCGTCCGCGATCGAGGCGCCGAGCGGGCGGGTCACCACGTACGCGGCCCAGAAGCAGAACACCGTGTTCCAGCGCAGCAGCCGCCAGCCGATCAGCGGGATCAGGATGATGCCGGCGAACAGCGCGGCCGACGGCCAGTAGCCGAGCTTGAGCGTGTTCGCGGTGAAGTCGCCGAGCGCGGTGCCCATCGCGAAGGTCGCCACGACCGCGGCCCAGTAGAAGCCCTCGCGGCGCGGGGTGTCGATGCTGTGGATCGAGAGCGTGTTCTCGATCCGGCTCCAGCTGATGAAGACGGCCGCGAGGAGTATGGCGTAGAAGATCGAGGACGCCGTGTACGGCACGTGCAGGACGACGTGCATCACGTCGGCCGCCATGGTGCCGAACACGCCGACGCCGCACACCGCGAGCCAGTAGCTCCAGGCCCGGTAGCGCGCCTGCTTGAACTGGATGAAGAGCGCCGCGAGGAACGCGGCGAAGCCGAGCACGACCGCCACGGGCGCGCCCAGCGAGGAGTTGACCAGCGCGTCGGACGTCGACTCGCCCATCGCGGTGGAGAGCAGCTTCACCACCCAGAACGCGAGTGCCACCTCGGGCACGCGCAGCGCGCCGGGAGTGGTCAGCGGGGACCTGCCCCGGCCGCGGGAGTGGGGGGTGTGCTGCGGATTGCCGGCTGCTGCTGCGTTCACGCCCCCGAAGTATGCCAGCGTTCGGGGCGCCGGAGTGCCGCCGCGGGCCCCGGGCGGCCGTTCTTAGCCGTTTCTTTAGAGGTGCCTCGGTGCGCGGCCGGAGTCGACGGAGTCCGTGATTGCTTGTTGACCGCAAGTCTTGCGTAGTGCAAAACTTGTGCTGTGAATCCTACGGTGACGAAGACGCCCCTCGCCGCGCCGCGGGCCGATGTGGCCGCGTTCGAGCGGCTGACCCAGGCCCTGGTCGGCATCACGGTGCAGAGCCTGGACGCGCTGGACAGCGCGGTGACGGTCCCGCAGTTCCGGCTGCTGCGCACGCTCGACGGCCTCGGCCGGGTCTCCTGCACGACGCTGGCCGCCGCGCTGGGCACGGCGGCGTCCTCGGTGACCCGTATGGTCGACAAGCTCGAAGGGCCCGGCTACGTCGCCCGCGGCACCGACCCGCACAGCCGCAGCATCGTGACCGTCGAGGTGACGGACGCCGGGCGCGAGGTCGTCACGGCCGTGCTGGAGCGGAGGCACCGGCTGCTCGAAGAGGTGCTCGACGGCATGCCGCCGGCCGACCGGGACCATGCCGCCGAGGCGGCCGGGCGCTTCGTGCAGCTCGCCGGCGACGCGGTCGCCGCCGGGGCGAAGGGGCCGGTGGCCCTGTGAGGGAGTTCGCGAGCGAACCGGTGCGCACTGCTGCGCGCGAGCTCGTGCGCCGGCCGAGCACCGACGAGGCCGGGGCATGAGCGAGAGTCCGACAGCGGCGGAGCAGCGGCGTCGGCAGGTCGAGCTCCCGCGTCACCTCGGGGACTTCTCGCTGACCGCCCGGGTGCTGCCGATCACCGGTCTCGCGCTGATCGTCGGCGCGGCCGGGGCCGGGGCGGCGTACTGCCTGCTGCGGCTGATCGGGCTGATCACGAACCTCGTCTTCTACCAGCGCGTCTCGACGGCGCTGGTCGCGCCGGGCGCGATCCGGCATCCGTGGCTCCTGGTGCTGCTGGCTCCGGTCGTCGGCGGGCTGCTCGTGGGCCTGATGGCGCGCTACGGCTCCGAGAAGATCCGGGGGCACGGCATGCCCGAGGCGATCGAGTCGATCCTGATCGGCGGCAGCCGGGTGCAGCCGCGGGTCGCGATCCTCAAGCCGATCTCCGCGGCGATCAGCATCGGCTCGGGCGGCCCGTTCGGCGCCGAGGGCCCGATCATCATGACCGGCGGCGCGGTCGGCTCGATTCTCGCCCAGGCCCTGAAGCTGACCGCCGACGAGCGCAAGACCCTGCTCGTGGCGGGCGCGGCCTCCGGCATGGCCGCGACCTTCAACGCCCCGCTCGCCTCCGTGCTGCTGGCGGTCGAGCTGCTGCTGTTCGAGTGGCGCCCGCGCAGCCTCGTCCCGGTGGCCTCGGCCGTGACCGTGGCCGTCGTCTGCCGCGGCTGGCTGCTCGGCAGCGGCCCGATCTTCCCGGTGGCCGACCTCGTGCACCCCGGCCCGGCCGCGATCGCGCTCTCGCTGATCCCCGGCATCACCGGCGGCCTGCTCGCGATCGGCGCCACCGGCCTGGTCTACCTCGCGGAGGACGGCTTCAAGAAGCTGCCCTTCCACTGGATGTGGTGGCCCGCGATCGGCGGCGCCGTCATCGGCATCGGCGGCCTGGTCGAGCCGCGCGCGCTCGGCGTCGGATACGACGTGATCGACCAGCTGCTCACCGGGCGCGCCGCGCTCTCGCTGATCCTGGGCATCCTCGTCGTCAAGACGCTGATCTGGTCGCTGTCGCTCGGCTCCGGCACCTCCGGCGGCGTGCTCGCGCCCGTCTTCATGATCGGCGGCTCGCTCGGCGCGCTGGAGGGCGACGTGCTGCCGCACGTGTTCCCCGGCTTCTGGGCCATGGCCGGTCTCGCGGCCGTCGTCGGCGGCGTGATGCGCTCCCCGCTCACCGGCGTCGTGTTCACCCTCGAACTCACCCACGCGTGGAACGACCTGGTGCCGCTGCTCGCGGCCTCGGTGAGCGCGTACCTGCTCTCGGTGCTGCTGCTCAAGCGGTCCGTGCTCACCGAGAAGATCGCGCGCCGCGGCCTGCACCTGACCCGCGAGTACTCCACCGACCCCCTCGAGATCTTCTTCGCGCACGAAGTGATGACCCCGGAGCCGGCCGAGCTGCCGCTCGAGCCGCCGCGAACCCTGATATACGCCGACCAGACGCTGCGCGAGGTCGCCAACGCCTTCGCCGTGCACGAGACGACACGCGCGCCCGTCGTCGATCGCGCCGACCCGACCCGCGTCGTCGGCATGATCGACCTCAAGCAGCTCCTGCACGCCCGCCGCAAAGACCATCACGAGGAACACCACCGGGAGCGCCACCTCGGCGTACGCGAGTACGCCACGTCACTTGCAGGTGAGGATTGATGAGTACGAGGACCGAACCCGAACCGCGTCTGCTCGCCGACCTCGACTGGGTGCTGGCCCAGTCCGCGTCCACGGCCTCCGGGGCGCTGTGGCGGCTGGAGGAGACGGACCGCCAGCTGGACGCGAACCTGATCCGGCTGCGCCCGGACCAGACCGTCGAACTGCACCGGGAGCCCGATGTCGACGTGATGCTGCTGCCGCTGGCCGGCGGCGGCACACTGCGCACCGACAGCGAGGCGATCGCCCTCGCGCCGCATGCGCTGATCTGGCTCCCGCACGGCTCGCGCCGCTCGCTGGAGGCCGGGCCCGAGGGGCTGGCCTACCTGACGGTGCACCGGAAGCGGGCCGGCATGTCGATCAGGCTGCCGAGCGATCCGGAGCAGCTTCGCCGGTTGGAGGCGCGCGAGGAGGCGGACGAGGGCGGCGAGGCCGCCTGCCTGCTGCCGCGCCTGTGCCCCGAGTGCGGAAGGGTTCTGCCATGAGCAAGCTGGTGATCGAGGACGAGCGCGAGCTCGAGCAGAGGTACGCCGCCTACCTGGACGGCAGGCTGGTCGGCTGCGCCAGCGCGATCCTGGTGCGCGAGACGGTCCTCGCGCCGAGCGTCGAGGTCGAGCCGGGCAAGCACGACCTCGGGATCGGCTCGCTGCTGCTGCGCCGGGTGTTCGACGACGCGCGCGCGGAGGGCCACACGGTGCTCGCGCTGTGCCCGTACGCGCGCCGGTGGGCCGATCTGCACCCGGGCTACCGCGACGTGGTCCGCAAGCCGCGCGCGGGCGAGCTCGCGGCTGTCGGATCGCTCATCGCCGCGGACCGCACGATGCGTCTGCTGCATCACGACGGGTAGGTTCGGCCGAGCAGCCGGCGCGATACCGACCGTCGGGTCGGCGGACAGGCCCGCCTCGGGCCACGGCAGCGTGGTCGGCTGCTCAGCTGCAGGTGCGCCGGGGACGGGCCGCGCAGCGGTGGCGCGGGCCGATCGCGGTGCTGCAGCGCAGCGGACGACGGCACCAGGCGGGACGGACGCTCGACCGGAGCCTGCGTGCGGCTATGCCCCCCGGGCCGCTCGTGCTAGGACAACGCATGGAGCCAACCTACCCCCTCGCCCCGGTCCGGTCACAGACCAGGCCGCGGAAGTCGCCGCAGGCCGGAGAAATCGCGGCCGACCACGTGGTTGCGGTCCGCGGCGGTGCCCAGCGTGTAGGCCGGGTAGAGCCCCAGGTACTCGCCGCTCGACGTCTGGCTCCACTGCCGCGCCGGCGCGGTGCTGCTCTTGTGGAAGTTGACCGTGTAGCCGCCCTCGTAGACCTTCAGCAGCGCGAAGCCCCCCGGGTACTCCTTGGTGGCCGCGACCTCGAGGAACTCGACGTTCGCCGCGGTCGGTGAGCTCGTGCGCCGGTTGCGGTGCGTGTGGCCGCTGTGGTGGAAGAACACCCCGGGTGTGGCGGCGTACAGCGCCTCCAGTCGCGTGGCGTCGGCGCGGTCGAGATCGAAGCCCGGCCCCGCGATCGTCGTCAGCGCCGCCTCGTCGGTGACCGGGTGGTGGCCGAACACCAGTGTCGGCCGCTCGGGATCCTGCCCGAGGACCTCGGTCAGCTGCTCGAACTGCGCATCGTCGATCGCGCCGCTCGGAGTGTCGAGCGTCGTGGTGTCGAGGCCGATGAACCGCATGCCGCCGAGCTCGGTCTGGGTCAACGTGCCCTGCGGCAGGTCGTACACGGCCGGCAGGCAGTCGAAGAAGCCTGAGGCGCCGTCCACGGCCGCGCACGTCTCGTACGCCGAGCCGGTCTTCGGCTGGTCGTGGTTGCCGCGCGCGACGACGTAGCCGCGCGGCCCGAGTTCGCCGCCGAGTCGCAGCGGCCCGAACTTGTCCAGCAGCTGCTTCGAGTCGATCAGCTCCTCGGACAGCGCCGCCGAGCTGATGTCCCCGGCCACCAGCAGCGCGTGCGCGCCGAGCCGCGCGGCGTCCTGCGTCATCGCCTCCGTCATCACGACCGGGTACGGCGGCAGCCCCGCCGGCTGCTCGAAGCCGGGAGGGAAGTTCGCGATCACCAGCCCGCTGACGGTCTCGCCGATATGCAGGTCGTTGGCCAGCGCGATCGTGAACAGGTGCCGGCCGCGCGGCGGCACCAGCGTCGTGACCGAGCCCGGCGCGGCCGAGTCGACCACGCCCGAGGACAGCAGTTGGCCGAGCAGGGCCAGGAGCTGAGCGTCCGTCGGATCTGCCGGCAGGACGACGCCGCCGGCCGGATACGTCAGCTCGGGCAGCTGCCGCGCAGGCACCTGCACCTGCGCGGAAAATGCCTGATAGTAGTACGTGGTCCCCGGCCGCAGCCCCGTCACCTCGACGTGGTGGTACGCCGTCTCCCCGCCGCGCTGCACCGCGACGCAGTCCAGCCGGTCCGGGTCGGTCCCGTAGCGCACGTAGCCGTCCGTGGCGACGGCGGCCGGCTCCTGGCTCGGCTGAAACGGTATCGCCGGCGCGGGCCCGGTCGCGGTGTACCAGGTCAGCACGAAGCCGTCGTCGGTGACGGTGACCAGCTCGAGGTCCTGCGGGTAGACGCCCGCGGCCTTCGCGGCGGCGGCCTGGGCGGGATTCATCGCCGCCCCTGGGATGAGGAACCCGGCCGCGGCTCCCGCCGTGGCCATGCTCAGGATCTGACGGCGGCTCAGCGTGCAGCAGTCACCCATGGCCTCCAGCTTCGCAGAACGGCGTGAACCCGTGTGGGAACCCAGGCGAACGTGTCGGGAAGAACGAACCGTCTGCAAAGTTTTGCACGCCTACTTGCGTAAGTTACGAAACTTGCTTGCCATTATTGCGACCATGTGTCTGGAGTTCTACTCTCCAGCGCATGCCCATCACCCGCAGAAAGCTTCTCCTCTCCGCCGCCGCGCTGCCGGCGGCCCAGGCGGCCCTCGGCGCCCTGTCCGCGTCACCCGCCGCGGCCGCGAGCGCCGCCGGCGATGTCGTCGGCAAGATCACGGTCGGCTACCAGGGCTGGTTCGCGTGCATCGGCGACGGCGCCCCGATCGACGCCTGGTGGCACTGGAGCCAGAACGAGGCGCAGCCGCCGTCGCCGAGCAACCAGAACCTCAAGGCCTGGCCGGACATGACGATCTACGACACCGGATACACCACCGCGTACGCGAACCTCAACAACGGCGGCGCGCCGAACCTCTTCTCCTCATACGACCAGCAGGTCATCGACGCGCACTGCTCGCTCATGCAGGCCAACGCGATCGACACCATCGCGCTGCAGCGCTTCGACCCGAACGGCAGCGAGGGCCCGACCCGCAACGCGATCACCGCCAAGCTGAACACCTCGGCGCAGGCGCATGGCCGCAAGTTCTACATCATGTACGACGCCACCGGCTGGACGAACATGGCCACCGAGATGCCCGCCGACTGGACGAACGTGATGTCGCAGTACACGTCGTCCTCCGCGTACGCGCACCAGAACGGCAAGCCGGTCGTCGGGATATGGGGCTTCGGCTTCAACGACGCCAACCACCCGTGGGCCGCGTCCGACTGCCTCTCCGTCATCCAGTGGTTCCAGAGCCAGGGCTGCTACGTGATGGGCGGCGTCCCGACCTACTGGCGCACCGGCGTCAACGACTCGCGCTCCGGCTACCTGAGCGTCTACTCGGCCTTCAACATGATCTCGCCGTGGATGGTGGGCCGGATCGGCACGTCGGCCGACTCGGACAGCTTCTACACGAACGTGAACGTCGGCGATCAGGCCTACTGCAACGCGAACGGCATCGACTACCAGCCCTGCGTTCTGCCCGGCGACCTCTCGGCGAACCAGCGCGCGCACGGCGACTTCATGTGGGAGCAGTTCTACAACATGGTCCGCGTCGGCGCGCAGGGGATCTACATCTCCATGTTCGACGAGTTCGGCGAGGGCAACCAGATCGTCAACACCGCGCCGACCCAGGCGTACGTGCCGAGCAACTCGGGCCTCAACTCCCTCGACGAGGACGGCACCGCCTGCTCGGCGGACTACTACCTGCGGCTTACCGCGGACGGCGGACGGATGCTCAAGGGCCAGATCGCCCTGACGAACGTCCGCCCGACCCAGCCCGTCGTCAGCGGCGGCGGAACCACGCCCGGCACGAACCTCGCCCTGAACAAGCCGGCCACCGGCAGCGGGTACACCCAGGCCTACACGCCCGCGAACGCCGTGGACGGCAACACGAGCACCTATTGGGAAAGCACGGACAACGCCTTCCCGCAGTGGCTGCAGGTCGACCTGGGCTCGCCGGTCCCGGTCGGCAGGATCGTGATGGACCTGCCGCCGTCGACGTCGTGGGCAACGCGCACCCAGACGATCACCATCCAGGGCAGCACCGACGGCTCGACGTACACGACCCTGGCGGCGTCCGCCGGGTATACGTTCAACCCGTCGACCGGCAACACCGCCACCGCCACGTTCGCGGCGGCCCCGGCCCGCTACGTGAAGCTCACCTTCACGGCCAACACCGGCTGGCCGGCGGGTCAGCTCTCGGAGTTGCAGGTGTACGGCAGCTAGACGCGTCTAGAGCGGGCCGTCGTAGCCGTATCGTCGTCACCCCGAGACGAGACCGGGCGCCGACCGGTCGTCCGGCGCGATCCCCGGACACGACGGACCGGGCCGGCTCACTCCGCTCGCCGCCGGCCCGGTCCTGCTCGTGTCCTTCGACGCGTCACGCCATCCGGTACTCGGCGTGGACGAGTTCGAGGAGCTCGGCGACCGAGGTCTCGGCCGTCGGGCGGTCGAAGGTGATCTCCCCGTGCTGCAGGAGGTTCACCCGGTCGCAGACGTCCATGACCTGGCTGTAGTTGTGCGCGATCAGGATGATCGCCAGGTCGCCGCGCTGCCGCAGCCGGTCGATCAGACGCAGGATCTGACCGCCTTCGCGGGCGCCCATCGCGGCTAGGGGCTCGTCGAGCAGGAGCACCTTGGCGGCCGTGTTGACCGCGCGGGCGACCGCGATGGCCTGGCGCTGGCCGCCGGACAGCGCTCTGACCTCGGCGCTGACGGAGGGGATGTTGATGCCGACCTCGGCCAGTGCGTCGACCGCCCGCCGCCGCATCGCCCCGTGCCGCAGGAACGGACCTGCGGTCAGCTCCTTGTTGAGGAAGAAGTTGAGGTACACCGGCAGCTCGTCGACCAGCGCGAGGTCCTGGTACACGGTCTCGACGCCCAGCGAGCGCGCGTGCGCGACCGAGCGCAGGGAGACCTCCTCGCCGCCGAGGACGATCCTGCCGGAGTCCGGCCGGTGGAAGCCGGTGATGATCTTGATCAGGGTCGACTTGCCGGCGCCGTTGTCGCCGAGCAGGCCGAGCACCTCGCCGGCGCGCACGTGCAGGTTGATGTCGCGCAGCGCGGTGACCGGGCCGAAGCGCTTTGAGATGCCCTCCACGCGCAGGGCCTCGGCGCCCGGCCCGGACGCGCCCGGACCGGATTCGGTCCCGGCACCGTTCTCGTCCGGGGCCGCGGCCTGATGCGGCACGTCGGCGCCCGGGGTGTCCGTCTCCTCCTCGCTCATCGCAGGTACTTCCTTCGCAGGCTCGAGATGTACACGTTGAGCAGCATCGCGGCGACCACGGCCACGCCGATCACGACGTCGAACGCGTACGCGTTGACGCCGGTCAGGGTGAAGCCGTTCTGGATGATCGCCAGCAGGACGGCGCCGAACAGCGCGCCGATCACGGTGCCGGAACCGCCCAGCAGCGCCGTGCCGCCGATGACCGCGGCGGCCACGGCCATGAACATCATCTGGGATCCGCCGCTGGTGGGGTCGAAGGAGCCGACCCGCACCTGGTCCACGATTCCGGCCAGCCCGGCGAAGAGGCTGGTCAGCATGAACGTCGCGACCTTCACGCGGTTGACCTTGATGCCGGACTCCGCCGCGCTCAGCGGGTTGCCGCCGGCGGCCTGCGCGTACACCCCGTACTTGGTGTACGACAGCGCCACCTGCATCAGGACGATGATGAGCAGGGCCCAGACCAGCTCCGACCAGCGCCAGCCGCCGAGCACGTCGGCCAGCGTGCCGGTCAGCGGCGGGGGAGTGGGCTCCGCGTTCGACTGGATGTAGGTCATGCCCTCGAGGAAGAAGCCCATGCCGAGCGTCGTGATGAACGAGGACAGGTTGAAGACCGTGCGGATCAGGCCATTGACCAGGCCGATGCCCATCGACACGAGGATCGCCAGCACCAGCGAGAGCGGAACGTCCAGGCCCTGGTTGTAGAAGGCCATCATGACGAAGGGCACGAAGGTGTAGGTGAAGCCGGCCGACAGGTCGATCTCGCCGCAGATCAGCAGCATCGACTCGCCCGCGGCGATGATCGCCCAGGGCGCGAAGTACTGCATGATGATGTGGTAGTTGTTCGTGGTGTTGAACGCCGAGCCGTAGCTTCCCAGCGAGAAGTACGCGAACGCGGCGATCGTCACCAGCACGATGCTCAGCTCGCGGCGCCGCAGCAGGCCTGTGCCGAACCCGGTCCGGGCGGCGGGGGCCGACGGTGCGGAGCGCGTGAGCTGAGGGGTTTGCTGTGCCATGAATCTCTCCAGGCCTCTGGACCTAGCTCTGGACGGTGGACGGCGCGGGCAGGCCGATCGAGCTGGGCATCGGGACGACCGCCTTGTTGGCGCCGCCCTCGATCCAGCTCTTCGAGCTCGCATACGGGCTGACGTTCTCCGAGGTGACGAAGGTCAGGCCGGTGTCCGTGGCCGGCGGGAAGACCAGCGTGCCGGTCATCCGGTACATGAACATGTACAGCACCGGCAGGAACCCCTGCAGGTACGCCGACTGGTCGATGGTGAAGTCCAGCGCGCCGGAGCTCACGCCGGTGATGGAGTCCGCGAGCAGGTCGTAGCCGCCCGCGTGGACCTGGCCCTTGATGCCGTACTTGGAGATCATCTCGGCGATCGACGCGGTCGAGCCGGCGTCCACCGCGTAGATGCCCTTCGCGGCCTTCAGGCCCTGGTAGGCCGACTCCATCGCCGAGAGCTCGTCGGCCTGCGCGGCGCCGGTGTCCACCGTGTGCACGGTCACGCCGGGCGCCTTGGCCGCGAGGGCGGCCTTGAGTCCGTCGAGGCGCGGCTGCACGTTGAGCGAGCCGGGCTGGGAGATGCCGACCAGGATGTCGCCCGAGGTGACCTCCGTGGCGATCTTCAGGCCCATCTGGTAGCCGGACTGGTAGAGGTCCTGGCCGACGTAGGCGAGCGCGTAGTTGCCGGAGGCGTTGGCGTTGTACGCGATCACCGGGATGCCCGCCGCGAGCGCCGCCTTGGTGGGGGCGATGAACGCGTTGGAGTCGGTGAGCGGGATCGCGATCCCGGCCACGTTGGCGGAGATCGCGGTCTCGAAGGCGCTGACCATCTCGGAGACCACGCCGTTCTCCGAACCCGTCCAGGTGGGCGCGGGCAGCCCGAGCAGGCTCGCCGCGTCCTTCATGCCGCTCTGGGTGGGTGCGAAGAAGGAGTTGGTGGTGACGTGGTTGATGAAGGCGAACTTCCAGGCCGAGGTCTTCGGGAAGTCGCCGATGCTGCCGGTGGAGCTCGAGGTGCGGCTGCTGCTGCACGCGGCCAGCGCCGTGGCGGCCAGCGCCGCCCCGCCGCCGAGGCCGAGCGCCCGCAGCACGGACCGCCGCTCGAGCGACCCGCCCTCCGCGCCGGTGGTGGCCGGCGCGGAGGGGAATTCCTGTCCTGCTATCGATCCAGACATGAAGCAGACCTCTTCGTCGCTGTGTGTCGGCTGATAAGTCAGTGGTGACAGTATTCAGTTGTTATGTGGGTTTATATTCCTCGGCGTCAGCGTCTGCTGCCGCCGAAGTACTGGGCCCTGATCCGGTCGGCCAGGATCGCGACGCCGAGCACCACGCCCTGCGCGACGGTCTGGTAGTACTCGCTCACGTTCACGGCGTTGAGGCCGTTGGTGATGAGCTCGAGCAGGATCGCGCCGGCCGCGATGCCGACGATCCGGCCCTCGCCGCCGAACAGGGACACGCCGCCGACGACGGCCGCCGCGATCGCGGTCAGCTCGTAGCCCGAGGCGGCCACCGACGGGTCGGCGACGCCGAGCCGTCCGATGATCAGGATGCCGACGAGGCCGGCGAGCGTGGAGCTGACCACGTAGGTGCTGGTGACCCGGCGCTTGACCGGGATGCCGGCCAGCCGGGCGGCCTCCGCGTTGCCGCCGACCGCGTAGATCTGCCGGCCCACGTAGGTGCGCTCCAGGGCGAACCAGGTCGCCACGGCCACGACGAGGAAGATCAGCGCGGGGACCGGCACCGGGCCGACGTAGTACAGCGACAGGTCGCCGAAGATGTTGGACATGCCGGTGATCGGGGTTCCCGAGGTGACCGACAGGGCCAGGCCCTTGCAGATCGTGAAGGTCACCAGGGTGATGACGAACGGCGGCACGTTCAGCTTGTTGACCATGGTGCCGTGCCACAGGCCGATCGCGGCGCAGACCGCCAGGGTCAGGACGATCGCCACCGGGCCCGGCAGGCCCTCGTTGACGTTGAACCAGCCGGCCAGGATGCCGGCGAAGCCCGCCAGGCCGCCGACCGACAGGTCGATGCCGCCGGTCAGGATGACGAAGGACTCGCCGATGGCCAGAATGCCGAACTCGGCCAGGTCGCGGCCCATCACCTGGAGGTTGTCGGTCGAATAGTAGGTGGGGGCCGCGATGGAGAACCCGATGAAGGCGACCAGGCAGGCCAGCACGACGCCGGCCTCCGGGGTCGCCGCGAGCTTGCGCAGCAGGTTCGAGCCGGCCGAGGGCGCGGCCGCCGGCGCGTCGGCTGGGGTCAGAGTCGGGGCGCTCACGTCGGGTTTCCGTTCAGCTCGGTGCGGGATTGCGCGACTCCGGTCGCCGCGGCGGTCATGATGTTCTCCTTGGTGGCATCGGCGCGTTCGATGACGGCGGCCACCCGGCCGCGGTGCATCACCGCGATGCGGTGGCAGATCCAGAGCAGCTCCTCGAGCTCCGAGGAGGCGGCGACCACGGCCATGCCGGACTCGGCGGCCCGGTCGATCAGCTCGTAGATCTGCGCCTTCGAGCCGACGTCCACGCCGCGGGTCGGCTCGTCCAGCAGCAGCAGCCTCGGCTCGGCCGCGAAGGCCCGGCCGAAGATCGCGCGCTGCTGGTTGCCGCCGGAGAGCGAGCCGATCGGCTGGTCCACGGACTGCATGCGCACCTTGACGTTGTCGGTGATCTTCACGGCCTCGGCGCGCAGCCTGCGCGGCCCGAGCACGCCGCGGCTGCTGATCCGCCGCAGCACGCTGACCGTGACGTTGTCCCGGATCGGGGCGAACAGCACGAGCGACTGCTGCTTGCGGTCCTCCGGGATCATCGCGATCCCGGCCGCCACGCCCTGCTCGGCGTTCTTCGGTGCGTAGGTCTTGCCGGCCAGCGTCATCGACCCGCCGGTCGACGGCTGCGCGCCCGCGATGGTGTGGATCAGCCTGCTGCGACCCGAGCCCATCAGCCCGGCGATGCCGAGGATCTCGCCCTCGCGCACCGTCAGGTCCACCGGGCCGAGGCCGTCCGCGGTGAGGTCGGTGATCTCCAGCAGCGTCGGGGCGCTCGCCGGCGCGTTCTTCGGCTCGCTGTGCGCGACCTCGTTGCCGACCATCTCGCGGATGAGCCGGTCCTCGGTCGCCTCCTCGGGCGTCAGGTCCGCGACCAGCCGGCCGTTGCGCAGCACGATCACCCGGTCGGCGATCTCCCGCACCTCGTCAAGCCGGTGCCCGATGAACAGCACCGCGCCGCCCTGATCGGCGGCCCGCCGGGCCAGGTCCAGCACCAGTCGGGCCTCGACCGGGCCGAGCGAGGAGGTCGGCTCGTCCAGGATCAGCAGCTTGGGCTCGCGGCCCCAGCCCTTGGCGATCTCGATCAACTGGCGGGCGGGCACCGGCAGTTCGCGCACGGCGCGGCGCACCGGGATCGTCGCCGGGTCGAGGCCGATCGCGGCGAGCATCGCCTCTGCGGCGCGCCGTTGCGCCCCGCGGTCGACCACGACCCGGCGGCGCGAGTCCGCCGGCCGTCGGCCGAGCAGCAGGTTCTCCGCCACCGAGAGCTGTCCGACCAGCGGGAACTCCTGGGAGACCAGGGACACCCCGAGCCGCGCGGACTCGGCCGTGGAGCCGGCGACCAGCTCCTGCCCGTCGATCTCGATCTCGCCTCCGTCGCGGCGCACAGACCCGGCCAGGGTGCCCATCAGCGTGGACTTGCCCGCGCCGTTCTCGCCCACCACGCCGACCACCTGGCCGGCGTAGAGGTCGAGCTCGGGCAGGTCCAGCACGCGCACCGGGCCGTAGGTCTTGTGAACCCCCCTCAGCCGCGCGACGACCGCGCGGCCGAGGGAGGGCGCCGACTTCTCGAGAGTCGGTTCCACTGTCATCGTCAGCCGATTCCGAGCTGGGTCTCGAGGGAGGTGTACTGCGAGTAGTCCGACTTGGTGATCACGCCGACGCCGGAGCTGAGCGTGGTGCCGTCCGACTCGAGGTAGGGCTTGACGATGGCCATCGTCGCGTCCGAGCCGAGGACCTTCTCCGCCGCCAGGATGTAGGCGCCGGTGTAGCCCTGGTAGTACGGCATCTGCGCGACGGTCGCGGCGATGGTGCCGGACTGGACCGCGGACAGGGTGGCCGGGTCGGTGTCGTCGGAGACGATCGCGATCTGGCCGGTCTTGCCCGCCGTGGTGACGGCCTTGGCCAGGGCCGGGCCGTCGTAGGAGTAGACGCCGTACAGGCCCTTGATGTCCGGGTGGTTGGCCAGGATCGTCTCGGCGTCCGACTGGGCGGTCGAGGCGGACAGGTTGTCGTTCTCGGTGACCGTCACGTTGATGCTCGTGCCGGCCAGCGCCTGCTTGAAGCCGGCGATGCGCTCGGTCGCGTTGGCCGCGGTGAGCGAGCCGACCAGGATCGCGACGTTGCCCTTCCCGCCGAGCTCGGTCTTCATCGCCTCGCCGGCCTGGTAGCCGGCCTGCTCGTTCGGGGTGCCCAGGTAGAGGCCCTGCGCGGCGGTGCCGGGCAGCGGGGAGTCGATGGCGAGCACGAAGATGCCCTTGGACACGTCGGTCGCGATGGCGGACTTGGCCGACGCCGGGTCGATCGCGGAGATCGAGTAGCCGGTGATTCCCTTGCCGCGCAGCGACTCGAGCTCGGAGTCCTGCTCGGTCAGCGTGCCGTTCGGCGGCGCGTAGAAGATGCAGTTCGAGGAGCTGATGCCGAGGGCGGTGCAGCCCGCCTGGAAGCCGGTCTTGCCCGCGTTCCAGTAGTCGGCGGCCACGTTGACGACCATGGCGATGTTGACGCCGGACAGGCTCTTGCCCTTGAGCGCCGCGGCGATCTTAGTGTCCAGGGCGGTGAGGTTCGCGTCGTTGAACGACACGTTGCCCGTCAGGGTGACCGCCGCGGCCGTCGTGCTCGAGCTGGCGCTGGTGGTGCTTCCGCTTGACTTCGAGCAGCCGGCGGCGGTGAGCGCGATTATCAGTGCCGTGGCGGCAACGGCGGTCTGGTGTCGCTTGATCCTCATTGATCAGTGCCCTTCGAGAGTGTGAGGGTTGGTGGTGCTGGAAAAGTGGGTGGTGCCTCGGTTCTCGTGGTGCGCTTTGGTGCGAGGTGGAGCGAATGGTGCCGGTGGTGCGTCCCGCCGGGAATGCGGCGGAAGTCTTTGGGGAGCGCGGGCGGCGGGGGGTGTGCGGCCCTCGCCCGCCGCCCGCGCTGGTCTAGAGGCCGCGGGCCAGCCGGTGGTACGCGGCGTTCCAGCGCAGCTCCTGGGCGAAGCGGCGCACGGTGGTGTCCGCGCCGATCGTCACGAGCTCGACGCCGAGCTGGTCGGCGAGGTCGGTCAGCACCTCGCGGTCGATCGCGCAGGACAGGACGGTGTGGTGCGGGGCCCCGGCCGTGAGCCAGGACTCGACGGAGGTGCGCCAGTCCGGGCGCGGGGCCCACACGGCGCGGGCGACCGGCAGGGCGGGCAGCGGCTCGGGCGGGTCGACCACGTCGATCTCGTTGGCGATGATCCGCAGCCGGTCGCCGAGGTCGGCCAGGCCGGCCACGATCGCCGGTCCGGGCGCGGCGTCGAACACCAGGCGCACCGGGTCCTCGCGGCCGCCGATGCCCAGCGGGTGGATCTCGCAGGACGGGGTGGCCGAGGCGATCGAGGGGCAGACCTCGAGCATGTGCGCGCCGAGGATCAGCTCCTTGCCGGGCTCCAGGTGGTAGGTGTAGTCCTCCATGAAGGAGGTCCCGCCGGCCCGGCCGGCGCCCGCGGTCTTCAGCGCTCGCAGCAGCAGCGCGGTCTTCCAGTCGCCCTCGCCGCCGAAGCCGTAGCCGTCGGCCATCAGGCGCTGCACGGCCAGGCCGGGCAGCTGCCGCAGGCCGCCGAGGTCCTCGAAGTTGGTGGTGAAGGCGCCGTAGCCGCCGGCGGTCAGGAACTGCCGCAGGCCGGCCTCGATCCGCGCCGCGTAGCGCAGCGAGCCGTGCCGCTCGCCGCCCCTCCGCAGTGACGCATCCACAGTATATACGTCTTCGTACTCGTTGACCAGTGCGTCGATCGCGGATTCCTCGGCGCCGTCGACGGCCTCGACGAGATCGTTGACGCCGTAGGTGTTGATGGAGGCGCCGAGCCGGATCTGCGCCTCGACCTTGTCGCCCTCGGTCACCGCCACGTCGCGCATGTTGTCGCCGAAGCGCACCAGCTTCAGGGTGCGCAGATCGGCCCTCGCCAGCGCCGCGCGCGCCCAGTCGTCGATGCGTGCGATGACCGCCGGGTCGGAGACGTGCCCGGCCACGGTCTTCCTGGCCACCCCGACGCGCACGTTGATGTGCGCGTACTCCCGGTCGCCGTGCGCGGCCTGGTTGAGGTTCATGAAGTCCATGTCGATGGTGGACCACGGCAGCGGCGCGTCGGCTTGGGTGTGCAGGTGCAGCAGCGGCTTGTCCAGGGCGCTCAGGCCCCCGATCCACATCTTCGCGGGGGAGAAGGTGTGCATCCAGGTGATCACGCCGGCCACCGAGTCGTCGGCCGAGGCGTCCGTCAGGGCCCGGCGGATCGAGTCCGCGGTCAGCAGCACCGGGCGCCACTCGATCCGCACCGGCAGGCCGGAGTCGGCCAGAGTCCCGGCGATCCGCTGGGACTGGTCGGCGACCTGGCGCAGCGTGTCCTCGCCGTAAAGGCCCTGGCTTCCCGTCAGAAACCAGACAGTCTTCTCAGACATCACTTGGCGCCCTTCTGGCCGTAGACGTTCGTGTACCGGTCGTGCAGCGAAGCGATGTCGGCGTCGTCGAGTCGAGTCACCGGGCCGAGCAGCCGGGCCAGGTGCACGGTGCGCGCCGCGTCCTCGACCATCACCGCGGCCTTGACCGCGGCCCGCGCGGAGGCGCCGATGGTGAACACTCCGTGGTTGCGCATCAGGACGGCGGGCGAGTTGCTCCCCTCCAGCGTCTCGACGATTCCCTCCCCGATGGCTTCGTCGCCGATCAGGGCGAAGGGCCCGACCGGGATGTCGCCGCCGAACTCGTCCGCGATCGCCGTCAGGCAGCACGGGATCGCCTCGGCGCGCGCGGCCCAGGAGGTCGCGTAGGGGGAGTGGGTGTGCACCACGCCGTTCACGTCCGGGCGGTGCCGGTAGACGTAGGCGTGCGAGCCGGTGTCGCTCGACGGCGCGTAGTCGCCTTCGACCCTGTTGCCGTACAGGTCGCACACGACCATCGAGGCGGGGGTCAGGTCCGCGTACTCCAGGCCGCTCGGCTTGATCACCATCAGGTCGGCGCCGGGCACCCGGGCCGAGACGTTGCCGGAGGTCCAGGCGACCAGCTCGGCCGCGGGCAGGTAGGCGTGCAGGGCGCAGACGTCGGCCTTGGCGGCCTCGACCGCGGCCCGCACGTCCGCGGATATCTCTGATGTCACAGTGCTCACTTCTGGGTTCCAGCCTTGATCTCGCGCAGCCGGTGCAGCACGTCGTTGCCGCCGCGGCCGAAGTGGTCGTGCAGGGTCAGGTACTCGGCGAACAGCAGGTCGTAGGCGGCGGCGCGGTCCGCATCCGGGGTGTAGGCGCTCGGGATCACGCTGCCCATCGCGTGCGCGGCGGCCGGCACGTCCGGGTACGCCCCGGCCGCCACCGCCGCGTGGATCGCCGCCCCCAGCGCGGGAGCCTGCGCCGAGCCGGCGATGCTGACCGGGCAGCGCAGCACGTCGGAGTACATCTGCATCAGGAAGCTGTTCTTGGTCAGCCCGCCCGCCGCGATGTACTCGACCACCTCGACCCCGCCCGCCTTCAGCGCCTCGACGATCACCCGGGTGCCGAAGGCGGTGGCCTCCAGCAGCGCCCGGTAGACCTCGTGCGGCTCGGTGGCCAGCGTCAGGCCGAGGATCACGCCGGAGAGCGCATGGTCGACGAGTACCGAGCGGTTGCCGGACTGCCAGTCGAGCGCGACCAGGCCGTGCTCGCCGGGCGCCTGCGCGGCGGCCCGCTCGGTGAGCAGCTCGTGCAGCGAGATGCCCCGCTCGATCGCGGCCGCGTGCAACTCCGGCCCGACGAAGCCGTTGACGAACCAGGCGAATATGTCGCCGACGCCGCTCTGCCCGGCCTCGTAGCCCCACAGACCGGCGATGATGCCGCCGTCCACGACGCCGCACATGCCGGCCACGTCCGCAGGCGCCCCGCCGCCGGGGCCGGACACGACGTGGCAGGTCGAGGTACCCATGATCGCGACCATCCGGCCCGGCTCGACCGCCTTGACCGCGGGAGCCGTCACGTGCGCGTCCACGTTGCCGACGCTGACCGCGATGCCCTCCGGCAGCCCGGTCCAGCCGGCCGCCTCCTTGGTCAGCCCGCCGGCCCGCTCGCCGAGCTGCGAGATCGGATACTCGAGCTTCGCGGTGAAGCCGGTGAACTCCGGGTTGAGCGCGGCCAGGTACTCGGCGCCCGGCCGCGCGCCGTCCTGCAGGATGCCCTTGTACCCGGCGGTGCAGGCGTTGCGCGACTCGGTGCCCGTCAGCTGCCAGGTGATCCAGTCCGTCGCCTCGATCCAGCGCTCGGCGCGGTGGTAGATCTCAGGGTCCTCCTCCAGCAACTGGAGGCCCTTCGCGTACTCCCACTCCGAGGAGATCTTGCCGCCGTAGCGCCCGATCCACGGCTCGCCCCGCTCGTGAGCCAGCGCATTGATCCGGTCGGCGTGCGACTGGGCCGCGTGGTGCTTCCACAGCTTCACATACGCGTGCGGCCGGTCGCGGAACTCGGGCAGCTCGCACAGCGGCGTGCCGTCCTTAAGGGTCGGCAGCACGGTGCACGCGGTGAAGTCCACGCCGATGCCCACGACCTCCTGCGCCGCGACGCCCGCGACCCGCAGCGCCTCCGGCACCGCGCGCCGCAGCACCTCCCGGTAGTCGTCAGGGTCCTGCAGCGCCCAGTCCGGCGGCAGCTTGGCGCCGGTGGCCGGCAGCGCCCGCTCGATGACCGCGCTGGCGTACTCGTGCACGGCGCTGCCCAGCTCGGCGCCGTCCGAGACGCGCACGACCAGGGCCCGACCGGAGAGCGTGCCGTAGTCCACGCCGATCACGTATTTATCAAGGTGTGGATTGTGAGCGTTAACAAAATCGGCGTCGGTGCTCATCGTCGAGTTCCCATCGGCATCGTTCGCGGAGGTGGATCGGGGATCGTGCGCTGTACGTGTGCTGAGTAGTGGTCGATCTGCTGCGGTTGAGAGCTAGACCTGCGGCGGGGCGGTGGAGGCGCGCACCACCAGGCTGGGGCCCACGGTCACCCGGGGCGCCTGGCGCGGGGCGGGCGCGCCCGCCGCCGCGTTGTCCACCAGGTCGATCACGGTGGCCAGGGCGCGCCGCCCGACCTCGTCGAAGTCCTGCCGGATGGTGGTCAGCGGCGGACCGAAGTACTCCGCCTCGGGGATGTCGTCGAAGCCGATGATGCTCAGCTCCTCCGGCACCTTCAGCCCCGCCTGCTGCACGGCGCGCAGCAGGCCGAGCGCGGTGTGGTCGTTGGCGCAGAACACGGCCGTGACCGGGTCCTGCCCGTCGCGGACCCGCCCGGCGATCTCCCGGCCGATCTCGAAGCCGCTGCGCGCGCTCCAGTCTCCGCCGTAGATCGGCTCCGGCACCGCGGCGCCGCGGGCCAGCAGGGTGCGCCGCCAGCCGGCCTCGCGCTCCTGCGCGTCCAGCCAGGAGCGCGGCCCGGCCACATGGTGCACGGTGCGGTGGCCCAGGTCGAGCAGGTAGTTCGTGGCCCGCTCGGCGCCCGCCTCGTTGTCGACGGCGACCGAGGACAGGGCGGCGTGAGTGCCGCAGCCGACGGCGACGAGCGGGATGTCGGAGCGCACCTGCGAGAGCGCGTTGACCGCGCTGTTCTGCGGGGCTATCACGATCATGCCCTCGACGGCCTGGTCGCGCAGCCGCTCGACGGCGTCCAGCACCGAGCGCCGGTCCAGCGCGGACAGGGCGGCGACCGCGACGAAGTAGTCGAGGTCCTTGGCCGCCTGCTCGATCCCGTAGAGCATCGAGGCCGGACCGTAGAGCGTCGTGTTGAAACTGATGACGCCGAGGGTACGGGTACGGCGGGTCACCAGGGCCCGGGCGGCCACGTTCGGCCGGTAGCCCAGTTCCCTGATGGCCGCGAGCACCCGCTCCCGGGTGGCCGGCTTCACATTGGGGTGGTCGTTGAGCACGCGAGAGACCGTCTGGTGCGAGACGCCGGCGGCCTGCGCGACGTCGGCCATGACGGGTGCCCGACCATTCCCAGTGGATTGCATGGGGAAATTGATAGCGCAAACATTTTGGCGGGTCAAGGCTTGAGGGGCCGCTCGGCGCGAAGCTCCGGTCACGCTTTGGAAACGTGGCGTCCGCGAGGCGCGACGGGCCCGCGAGCGGCCGGTTAGGTACCATTTGTGTCACTATGAGCAGCCCCGCGCAACCCAGGCCGCCGGCTCTCGTCTCGGTGCTGACCTGGACGGTCACCCTCACCGCGATCGTGCTGGGCACGGGAGTCGTGCTGGGCACCAATACCCGGCTCATCGGACTTTTCGTCTTCCTGCCGGCCATCATGGCGGGCTTCGCGACCGTGCGGCAGACGGTGTTCGTGGCGGCCTGGAGCCTGGGCGTCACGATCGCCGAACTGCTCTACTATCCGGACCCGCGCAGCCGCGACGCGCTGCTCTCGGTGGCCGTCGTGCTCCTGTTCGGCGTCGCCGCCGTGGTGCTGTGCCGGCAGCGGATCCGGCGCAACGAGCGGATGGCCAGGCTGCGCTTCACCGCGACCGCGATGCAGCGCGAGATCCTGCCCCCGCTGCCGCAGCACACCCCGGAGGTCGTGGTCGGCGGCGTGTACGAGCCCGTCGACGAGGACAAGCTGGTCGGCGGGGACGTGTACGACGTCGTGGCCAGCCCGTTCGGCACCCGGGTGCTGATCGGCGACGTGCAGGGAAAAGGTTTGCCGGCGATGGGCGCGGCCTTCGGCATCGTCGGGGCGTTCCGGGAGGCCGCGTACCGCGAACCGGAGCTGCTGGACGTCGTCGACGCGCTCGAATCGGCCCTCGCGCGGCACAACGCCTTCGCCGTCCAGGCCGGGCGCTCCGAGCGCTTCGCCACCGCGCTCGTGCTGCACATCGGGCCGGTAGGCCAGCCCAAGGCGCTCGCCGTCGACTGCGGCCACCTGCCGCCGATCCTGCTCGGCCGGCGCGGCGGGCCGGTGCCGGTCGAGCTCGCCTCCGTCGGCCTGCCGCTCGGGCTCGGCGACCTGCTCGACGCCCCGCGCGAGCTCAACGCCTTCGAGCTGCTGCCCGGCGAATGCCTGGTGCTCTACACCGACGGGCTGAGCGAATCGCGCTCGCGCAAGGGCGAGTTCTACCCGCCGGAGCGGGCCCTGTGGGCCGCGCGCGGCGTGCCGGCCGAGCGGGTCGCCGAGGCGCTGCGCCGGGACGCGCGGGCCTTCTCGCGCGGGCGCCAGCAGGACGACATCGCGATCCTCACGGTCCAGCGGCCCGCCGCGCATCCGCCCGCTCCGGCGGGCTGATTCGCTCGATCGGCCCACTCCGGCGGCGGCGGCGCGGCACCGCTACGTACGGTCTGAGCGTCGCCCCGCATCACCGAGAAGGAGTGAGCCCCGTGTCCATCTCGTCCTACGGCGGATTCGGCGGACAGGACCCGTTCGGCGAACTGCTCGGCCGCTTCTTCGGCATGTCGCCGGCGAGCTCGCCGCCGGCCGTGCAGCGGGTGCCCATCGGACGGCTGCTCACCGAGTCGGCGCGGGAGCTGCTGACCCAGGCCTCCGTGCGCGCGCAGGCGGACGGCAGCGCCGACCTGGACACCGAGCACCTGCTGTGGGCGGCGACGCGGATCGAGCCGACCCGCTCCGCGTTCTCCCGCGCGGGCGCGGATCCGGACCAGGTGGCGAAGGCGATCGAGGCGGCGCTGCCGGGGGAGAGCGAGGCGGCGTCCGCCGAGCCGGGCCTGACTCCGGCGGCCAAGCGCGTGCTGCTCGGCGCGCACGCCCGCTCGCAGGGCGAGGGCGCCTCGTACATCGGCGCCGAGCACATCCTCGCCGCCCTGCTCGACGACCCGGACTCCGGCGCCGGCCGCTTCCTGCGCGGCCAGCGGATCGAGGTCTCCGACCCCTCCGCCCCGCGCGGCCGGCGCCCCCGAGCCGATTCCGACACGCCCACGCTCGACCAGTACGGCCGCGACCTGACCGAGGAGGCCCGCGCGGGCAGGCTCGACCCGGTGGTCGGGCGCGCGGGGGAGATCGAGCAGACGATCGAGATCCTCTCCCGGCGCGGCAAGAACAACCCGGTGCTGATCGGCGAGCCCGGCGTCGGCAAGACCGCGATCGTCGAGGGGCTCGCGCAGCGGATCGTGGCCGGCGAGGTGCCGAAGACGCTGGAGGGCAAGCGCGTCGTCGCCCTCGACCTGCCCGGCCTGGTCGCCGGGGCGAAGTACCGCGGCGAGTTCGAGGAGCGGCTCAAGGGCGTGATCGAGGAGGTGCGCGGCGCCTCGGACTCCACGATCCTGTTCATCGACGAGCTGCACACGGTCGTCGGCGCGGGCTCCGGCGGCGAGGGCGCGATGGACGCGGGCAACATCCTCAAGCCCGCCCTCGCCCGCGGCGAGCTGCACGTCGTCGGCGCCACGACCATCGACGAGTACCGCCGCCACGTCGAGAAGGACGCCGCGCTGGAGCGCCGGTTCCAGCCGGTGATGATCCCCGAGCCGACGGTCGAGGAGACGATCCAGATCCTCGAGGGCCTCAGGGACTCCTACGAGGCCCACCACCAGGTCCGCTTCTCCGACGACGCGCTCGTGGCCGCCGCGGAGCTGTCCGACCGCTACGTCTCCGACCGCTTCCTGCCGGACAAGGCGATCGACCTCGTCGACCAGGCCGGCGCGCGGATCCGGCTGCGCTCGCTCGGCAAGTCCACCGACGTCGTCTCGCGCGAGGACGAGCTCGCCAGGCTGCGCCGCGAGAAGGACCAGGCCGTCGGCGCCGAGGACTACGAGAAGGCCAACGAGCTCAAGTCGGAGATCGACCGCGTCGAGGCCGAGCTGGCCGGAGTCGAGGAGCGCCGCGAGGGCGTGATGCAGGTGACGGCGAACGACATCGCCGAGATCGTCTCCCGGCGCACCGGCATCCCGGTCGCCCAGCTGACGGAGAGCGAGAAGCAGCGGCTGCTCGGCCTCGAGGACGCCCTGCACGAGCGGGTCGTCGGCCAGGACGAGGCCGTGGCCGCCGTCGCCGAGGCGGTGCGCCGCAACCGCGCCGGGATGGGCGACCCGAACCGCCCGGTCGGCTCGTTCCTCTTCCTCGGCCCGACCGGGGTCGGCAAGACCGAGCTCGCCAAGGCGCTCGCGCAGCTGCTGTTCGGCGACGAGGACCGGATGATCCGCTTCGACATGAGCGAGTTCCAGGAGAAGCACACCGTCTCCCGGCTCGTCGGCTCCCCGCCCGGGTACGTCGGCTACGAGGACGCCGCGCAGCTGACCGACAAGGTGCGCCGCCGTCCGTACAGCGTGCTGCTCTTCGACGAGATCGAGAAGGCGCACCCGGACGTGTTCAACACCCTGCTCCAGGTCCTCGACGACGGCCGGCTGACCGACGCGAAGGGCCGCACGGTCGACTTCCGGCACACGGTGGTCATCCTGACGAGCAACGTCGGCTCTCAGCTGATCCTCGCGCACCAGGGCCGCGCGGACGAGATCCGGGACCAGCTGATGGAGCAGCTGGCGAAGCGCTTCCTGCCGGAGTTCTTGAACCGGATCGACGAGATCGTGGTCTTCCACGCGCTCACCGAGCAGGACCTGAGCAGCATCATCGAGCTCCTGCTCGACCGGAGCCGGCGCCGTGTCAAGGCGCAGGGCATGGAACTGGAGGTGACCGACGAGGCCAAGCGCAGGCTCGTCGAGCTCGGGCACCGGCCGGAGTTCGGTGCGCGGCCGTTGCGCCGTACGCTGCAGACGGAGCTCGACAACCGGCTCGCCGTGCTGCTGCTCGACGGCACGGCCAAGCCGGGGGACACGATCGTCGCCGACGTGGGCGAGGACGGAAAGCTGACCGTGCGTCTCGCTGGAGGTGCGGAGAACGATGACTGAGACCAGTGACTACCAGTACGACGAGTACACCTACGACGATCCCGAGGACGACGGCGTCCTCGAGCCCGCGGACGACCTGTCCACCGACGACTACGAGGACGACCCGCTGGACACCGGCATCGAGCCGCCCGATCACTACGGCGCCTCGAACTGGTACGGCGTCACTGAGGCCGAGGCGCGCGCGGGCGAGAGCCTGGACCAACTCCTCGCCGAGGAGGAGCCGGAGATCGACGCCGACGCGCCGGACGTCGTCGACGACCGCTGGGCCGACGGCCCGGGTCCGCGCTCCGGGCGGCTGGTGTCGGACGGGCGGCTGATGGCGGAGGACGTCGGGACCGACGCGTACGCCGCCGGGGCCGAGGAGGCCGCCGTGCACCTGATGGACAACGGCGAGATCCGCTACCACTCGATGCACGAAGAGGACTGACGCCGACGGGGGCGCGCTCCGCGGAACGCGCCCCCGTCGTCAGTCGCACCCGCGCGATCAGACCGGCGGGGCCGGCGGCTGCTGGCCCTGCTCCTCGGGCTGCTGGTACGGCTGCTGCTCGTACTGCTGCTGGGCCGGCACCTGCTGGGCCGGCGCCGCGCCCTGCGTACGGGCCTTGAATCCCTCGCTGACCTGGGCGAAGGAGCCGCCCTGCCGGGTGAAGCCGAGGTAGCTCTGCGCGCCCGCGGCCAGCGCGAGAACCAGTGCGACGAAGTACGCCCAGGACGGGCCGCCGTAGCCGTCGGCCGACGGGTAGGTCAGGCCCTGGATCGCGAACAGCAGCACCGCGAACGCGGACAGCGCGAGCCCGATGAACGCCCGGTTGACGGCGCCGGCGAGCGTCGGGATGTCGAGCGCGACGCCGAAGGCCGGGAGCGCGAGGATCACCCCGTAGGCGAGCAGCAGCAGGACCGGGAACCAGTCGAGGAACCCGCTGGGGTCCGACCAGGCGTCGGCGCTCCAGCTGAGACCCAGGTAGCTGATCGAGTACCACGGCAGGAAACTGAAGACGAACAGCAGCAGGCCCACCGCCGAAATTACTTGCTCGGTCCGACCGAGTTTGCTCAGATCCATGTGTTGTGCCCTCCCAGAGAAGATCCGTTGCGACACGGAAAACAGCAGCCATATTCCCGCGGCTGCAGATTCCAGAACGATTCCCAGGGATTGTAGAGCCATGCGGTATGCCTGGGTAGCCGAACGGACCGACGGCCGCGGTCCCGCATCGTGACCAGGGAGATTCCACGTCTCGGGACGCTTTGATCACAGGGATATGATCAATACCGATACGCCGACTGCAGCAGCCCGTAGACGAATTCGGCCGCCACCGTGATCTTTTGACCGGACCCGTCGTCGATATCGTCGATCAGGGCCAGATCGCGCGTCGGCGCCGAGCCTTCGAGCTGCCGCAGCCGCCCGAACGCCACCGCGACGTCCCCGAGCACGCACGACCACGGCGTCAGGTCGCCGAGTCCGCGCAGCACAGGCCGAGCCGCGCCCGGGGCGCGCACCAGATGCTCCTTCAGCAGCATGTCGCCGGGCCCGATGAACGCTTCGAAGCGCAGGCCCGGCCACACCTCCTGCGGCAACTCCCACTGCTCGCAGCGGCACGGCGCGTCGCCCACCGTGCGCTCGACGACCTCCACCGGCCTGCCGAGAACGCTGTGCAGCTGCCCCAGCGGACCGCGCGAGTGCCTGCTGCGCAGCATCCGCTGCCAGGTGGCGTTCACCGCGCGCATCTCGGACACGTCGTACCCGAGGCGGGTGCGCGCGTCCTCGACGAGCTGCGGCTGGTAGTCGGCCATCCGGCGCAGCAGCACGAGCGGGAACTCCGCCGCGGTGACCGGAACCGAGGGGATCGTCATCGGTCCTGCTTACTATGCCTCCGGCAGCAGGTCCAGCGCGTCCTGCGTCGTGCCCGCTCGCCGATGCGCGGGAAGACCGGCTCGACGCCGTTCACGTGCCTGATCCGAACAGGTCGGCGGCCGGCCCGCTCCCGGCGGGCCGCCTGCTGCCGCCAGCGGGCCCGCTGGCGGCAGCAGGTGCACGACCGGCAGCCGGCCCGCTACCGCTTGATGCCGACCCCGCCGATCAAGCTGTACCGAGACACGTCCCCGTTCAGCGGATCCGACTCGAGCGCCCCCGGCTCCGGCCGCCAGTGAATCAGGTCGGTCAGCCCCGGCGGCAGCATCTCGTAGCCCTCGAGGATCCGGGCCAGCTCCGCCTTGCTCCGGAACACCCCCGGCTGCGTCGTGTTCGCGTAGACGTCCTCGACCTCGCCGACGGCCTTCGGCCGGTAGTCGTTGGTGCCGTGGCTCACGGCGAGGTAGGAGCCGGGGACCGTCCCCTCCCGGTACGCCGCGACGATTCCGGCCGGATCGTCGGCGTCCGGCACGAACGGCAGCACCGACACCAGCAGCACGCCGACCGGCCGCGACAGATCCAGGCCTCCCGCGCGCACCGCGTCCCGCAGCACCGCGTCCGGATCCCGCAGGTCCGCGTGCAGCACGCTCACCGACGGCGTCCCCGACAGCAGCGCCGACGCGTGCGCCACCGCCACCGGATCAGAATCCACATACACCGTCCGCGCCCCCGGCCGGGCGGCCGACGCCACCTCGTGCACGTTGCCCGCGGTGGGAATCCCCGACCCCAGGTCGAGGAACTGGTCGATTCCCAGCTCGCACAGCGCCGTCACGGCCCGGTACAGGAACGACCGATTCGCCCGTACCACGTGCGGCGCGTCCGGGAAGACCTTCATCGCCTGCTCGGCCAGCGCCCGATCGCAGGCGAAATTGTGCGAGCCACCGAGGAACCAGTCGTACATCCGCGCCACCGACGGCCGCTCGATGTCGATCTCATCCGGTGCCCACGCGGGTCGATGCTGCATCAGGCGACCTCCTTCGCACCGCCATTGATACCAGAGCGGAGTCACGCCCGGTACCGCAACCCGAGGCGAATTCCTCTCAGCCGACGCCGCCCGGAATCGGACCACCGGTCCCGCGGTCATGCGCGGGTTGACCGCTCCTTCCCTAGCGGCCGATCTTGTCGAGGGCGGCCAGGTCGTCTTCCGTGAGTGTGATCCCCGCGCCCGCGGCGTTCTCGCGGAGGTGCGCGCTGGACGCGGTGCCGGGGATGAGCAGGATGTTCGCCGAGCGATGCAGCAGCCATGCCAGGGCGACGGACATCGGCGTCGCGGCGAGGCGGGTGGCGACGGCCGAGAGTGCGTCGGATTGGAGGGGGGTGAAGCCGCCGAGGGGGAAGAAGGGCACGTATGCGATACCAGCCTCCGCGAGCTCGTCGATCATCGGATCGTCGTGACGGTAGGCGAGGTTGTACATGTTCTGCACGCACACGATCGGCGCGATGGACCTCGCCTCAGCGACCTGATCCGCCGTCGCGTTGCTGACGCCGAGGTGGCGGATCAGACCCTGCTGCGGTACTTGCCTACGCCTCGCCGGAGGCGAGGAAGCCGAGCGCCTCGCTCATGGTGACCGCGACGTCGCGGTCGGTGCTCTCGCCGGCGTCGATCTCGAAGCCGACCAGCTTCATCGAGTTGCGCACCACGATCTCGACGCGCGGCATGCGCCGCTTCATGAAGGCGGGCAGCACCTTCTCCACCGGCGCGTCGCCGGTGACCATCTCGGCGAGAACGGTGGCGTCCTCGGCGCACATCGCCGCACCCTGGGCGATCAGCGGCGGGCAGGCGTGCGCGGCGTCGCCGATGACGATGGCGCGGCCGCGGAACCACGGGTCCTCGACCAGCAGCCACTCGATCCGGGTGTGCACGACGTTCGACTCCGGGCCGATGGCCTCGCGCAGTTTGCCCCACTTGCCGGTGTAGCCCTCGGAGCGCTCGTACATCAACTCCCACGCGGGCCGTCCGCCCTCGCCTCCGCCGAAGTCGGCGATCGTGCCGTCCTCGTCAAGGACGTAGGCGTAGCAACTGTCTTTCGAGATCGGGGAGTAACCGGCCTTGTAACGCGGGCCCCCGTAGTAGACCTCGTGGGTCTCGGTGTCGGCGGGGCGCTCGGCCACGACGCGCCAGATGCTCATGCCGGTCGGCTGCGGCAGGGTGTCGATGCCGAGCATGCCGCGCATCTTCGACCGGATGCCGTCCGCGCCGACCACGAGGTCGTAGGTGCCGGTGGTGCCGTCGCTGAACTCGACGTAGGCGCGCTGCGCGTCCTGCGCGAGCGAGGTGGCCGTCAGGCCGAGGCGTACTTTCACGCCGGCCGCGTAGATCCGGTCGCACAGGATGCTCTGCAGGTCGGAGCGCAGCGCGCCCATCGTCGCCGGGAGCCGCTCGCCGCCGGTGCGCGGCGTCGGCACCTCGGCGATCACCGTGCCGTCCGCCTTGCACATCTTCAGCTTGTCGTAGGGCACGCCGCGGGCGAGCACGTCGTCGAGGATGCCGATCTTCTCGAAGGCGGCCAGCGCGTTGCCCTGCACGGTGATGCCGTGCCCGACGCCGTGCCAGACGGGGCTGATCTCGACCAGGTCCACCTGGACGCCGCGCTGGGCCAGGGCGAGCGACAGCACGCTGCCGGTGATGCCGCCGCCGACGACGAGAACCTTCTGCACGCCCACGGCATGCTCCTTTGCAAGTACGAAAAGCCGATTTCGAGATGAAGAATCAGGCCGGGGCGATCATGCCCGCGGACAGGTCGATGTCCGCGCCGCACAGGCCGGGCATGCGCAGCATGGCGAGGACGGCTGCCGCGACCTCGTCCTCCTCGACCAGGCGGCGCAGCGCGGCGCGGCTGACGAATGCCTCCTCGGCCTCGGCGTACGTGGTTCCGGTCGCCGCCGCCTCGAGGGTGAAGTTGCGCTCCATCCGCGGTCCCCGGCACGGGCCGGGGGAGAGGCTGTTCACGGCGACGCCCGCCGGGCCCACCTCGAACGCGAGCGTGCGGGTCAGGCCGAGCACGGCCATCTTCGAGGCCGTGTACGGGGTGCGCCGGGTCAGCGGGCGCTTGCCGCTGACGGACGCGACGTTGATCACGTCGCCGATGCCGCGCTCGGTCATCTGCGGCAGGAACGCCCGGCACATCAGATAGATGCTGCGCACGTTCGCCGAGAAGACCTCGTCCCACTCCTCCGGCTCGATGTCCGTCAGGGCCTTGACCGGGCCGCCGATGCCCGCGTTGTTCACCAGGATGCTGATCTCCTCGGCGCCCGCGTCCAGGCCGGCGCGCAGGGCGTCGACGGACGGCGGCGAGGAGACGTCGCAGACCTCGATCCGGGCCGACCCCGGGTCGGGGAAGAGCGCCGCGGTCTGTTGGAGCTTGGCCGCGGTGCGCCCGACGAGGATGACGCGGGCGCCGGCCCGGGCCAGGCCGAGGGCGATCGCTCGGCCCAGCCCGTTTCCGGCCCCGGTGACGAGGGCCGTGCGACCGGCTGCCTCGCCGCCCGGACCGGCGGTGTACCGTGCCGGGTCGTCGCCCGGCACGGTGACACCGTGACCGGCCCCGGTGACGGGGGCTGAGCGACCAGCCTGCTCGTCACCGGTCCCGCGACCCGGGGCGGGCTCAGCCATCGAGGGCCTCGCTGAGCCACTCGGGCCGGGTGCCGCGCACCTTCGCGGCCCGGACGTCCCCGGAGCGGGCGTGGCCCTCGAACAGCTCGACGCGCGCGGCGCGGCCGCACACCTCGCCGAGCCGCGCGCCGGACTCGGGCTCGCGCACCTCCTGGTACGTCACGGTCTTGAGGTACTTGCCGACCCACAGGCCGCCGGTGTAGCGGGCCGCACCCCGCGTCGGCAGCACGTGGTTGGTACCGATGACCTTGTCGCCGTAGGAGACGCAGGTGCCCTCGCCCAGGAACAGCGCACCGTAGTCGTGCATCTTGTCCAGGGCCTGGCGCGGGTTTTCCGTGAGCACCTCGACGTGTTCGGAAGCGAAGGAGTCCGCCACGTCGAAGGCCTCGTCGAGGTCGTCGACGACGATGATCTGGCCGTGGTCGCGCCAGGCCGGGCCCGCGTAGTCGCGGGTGCTCATGCCGGGCAGGATCTTCTCGATGTACTCGAGGGCCTTCTCGCCGATCTCGCGCGAAGTGGTGACCAGCACTGCCGGGGAGTCGGGGCCGTGCTCGGCCTGGGAGAGCAGGTCGACGGCGACGACCTCGGGGTCGGCGTGCTCGTCGGCGACGACCATGATCTCGGTGGGTCCGGCGAACAGGTCGATGCCGACCTCGCCGAACAGCTGCCGCTTGGCCTCGGCGACGTACGCGTTGCCCGGCCCGGCCAGCAGGTCGACCTTGCCGATGGTCTCGGTGCCCAGCGCCATCGCGGTGACGGCCTGCACGCCGCCGAGCAGGTAGATCTCGTCGGCGCCGGCGAGGTGCATCGCGGCGATGGTGGCCTTGGGGACCTCGCCGCGGATCGGCGGGGTGCAGGCGGCGACCCGGGCCACGCCGGCGACCTTCGCGGTGATGATCGTCATGTGCGCCGAAGCCGTGAGCGGGTACTTGCCGCCGGGCACGTACGCGCCCGCCGCGCTCACCGGCACGTGCTTATGGCCGAGGTAGACGCCCGGCAGGGTTTCGATCTCCACGTCGCGCATCGAGGCGAGCTGGGCCTCGGCGAACCGGCGCACCTGCGCCTGGACGAACTCAATGTCCTCGATGACCTGCTCGGGCACGTCGGCCACGATCGCGGCGATCTGCTCGTCGCTCAGCCGGAAGGAGTCGGGGGACCAGTTGTCGAACTTGGCCGAGTACTCGCGCACGGCCGCGTCGCCGTTCTCCCGGATGTCGGCGATCACCGACTCCACCACGGTACGGACCCCGGCGAGGTCCTTGGCGACCTGGGCTGCGGGGACGGCTTCCTTCAAGTACTGCTTGGCCATGGCTCCAGACCTCTTCAATCACTGATTCGGGTGGCCGGCGAAGACTCCGGCAGGGTCGTGCAGGGCGCGTAGCCGCTGCATTGCGGTCAACTGCTGATCGTGGAGGGCGGCGTCGGAGCGTTCCCCCGGTTCGCGCCATGGCCATGCCGTCAGGCCTTGACCACCCGGTGGATCAGCTCGATGAGATTTCCGTCCAGGTCGGTCACGTACGCCATGCGCACGCCCGGCTCTGGCGACTCGCGCGGGTCCCAGACCGGGACCGCGCCGTGGCTCAGCGCGTGCTCGTAGACCGACTCCAGGTCGGTGACCTCGAAGCACACGTGGTTGAAGCCGTGCACGGAGTTGGCGGACGGCGGGTCCGCCCGGTTGACGCCGGGCAGCGCGCCGTGCATCTCCAGCAATTCCACGCCGGCCCCGTCCGCGGCGAGCGCGAACGCGCCGCGCAGCCCGAGCGAGGGCACCTCGAAGCGGTGGCCCTCCGTGAGGTTCAGCGCCCGGCAGTACCAGTCCAGGGAGCGTTCGAGGTCGGGGACGCTGAGCCCGGCGTGATGCAGTCGCATTGCTGTGGTTCTCTCTCATGCGGGAAAGGTGGGTGGGGTGCTGCGGGCTAGACGCGGTCCCGCAGCCGGCGCTCGCGTCCGTAGAGCGCGACGACCAGCAGGATCAGGGCGCCGAACACGACGTTCGCCGCGGACGCGCTCAGATTGTTGACGGAGATCACGAAGTTCAGCGTGGTGACGATCAGCGCGCCGAGGCAGGTGCGCAGGTAGTCGCCGCGGCCGCCCATCATCGTGCCGCCGACGATGACCGCCGCCAGGCCCGGGAACAGGTAGCTGTTGCCGACGTTCGTGTCGCCGCCGGTGCTGAACCCGGCCAGCAGCACGCCGGCCAGTCCGGCCAGCAGCGCGCTCGCCGCGTAGGCCGCCGTCCACACGCGCCGGGTGCTCACGCCCGCGAGATCCGCGGATTTCGGGCCCGCGCCGGCCAGGTAGAGCCTGCGGCCGAGCGGGGTCTTGAGCAGCACGACGGTGATCGCCGCCGCCAGCAGGATCCAGAACGCCACGATCGGCGGGATCGGCAGGCCGAAGGTGTCCGAGGTCTGATTCGTAAAGGACTGCAGCCAGCCCGGGCCGGAACCGTTGAGCAGGCCGGTGTTCGAGCCGACCAGGACGCCGACCACGATCGAGCTCATCGCGAGGGTGATGACCAGCGGCTCGAGCTTGAACCTGTGGCACAGCCAGCCGGAGAAGCCGCCGCCGGCCACGCAGATCGCGGCCACCAGCAGCGCCACGGCGCCGAAGTTCCAGTGCTCGTTGCCGACCAGGTGCGTCACCAGCAGGTTGCCGGCCACGATGTAGGCGGCGATCGAGAAGTCGAGGCCGCCGACCAGGATGACGAGGGTCTGGCCGGCCGCCGCGATGCCCAGGAACGACGCCTGCAGCAGGATCGGGGCGAGCAGGTCGTTCCAGCTGTAGTCGCCGTCCGCGTTGCCCACGTAGAGCACGAGGGCCACCAGGATGACGATCTGCAGCAGCGGCAGGCGCCTCTGCAGCCCGGCGAGCCTTGCGATCGGGGACAGGCCGCGCTCCCGCGTCGGCGCGGGCGTCTGGGTGAGGGTGGTCATCGCGCGGCCTTCTTTCCGAGCGTCGCGGTGCGCGCCGCGAACAGGACCGCGGCGATGAGGGTCGCGCCGTAGACGGCCTGCGACCAGAACGAGGAGATGTGCAGGGCGCCGAGCAGGTTCTCGATCAGGAAGATCACCGCGGCGCCGAGCAGCGAGCCGAGCAGGCCGCCGCGTCCGCCGCCGAGCGAGGTGCCGCCGAGCGCTACGGCCGCGATGGCCATCAGGATGAACGGGGTGACGAAGCCGGTGTCGGCCTCGGCCTGGTGCAGCTGCGCGGTGATCGCGATGCCGGCCAGGCCGGCGATCGCGCCGCCGAGCGTGTAGCCCAGGGTGCGGATCAGCGGCACGTTCACGCCCGCCGTGTACGCGGTGATCTCGCTGCCGCCGACCGCGCACAGCGTCCGGACGAACGGCGTGCGGGCGAGCAGCGCCCAGGCGATCAGCGGGATCGCCAGCAGGATCAGGCCGCCGGGGATCCCGGCGACGGTCGATCCGAGCGACGTCAGCCAGCCGGAGGTGCCGCTGGCCGGGGAGGGCGCGTAGCCGAGCGCGAGGCCCGAGAGGATGAAGTTCATGCAGAGTGTCGCGACGACAGCCTGGTAGCGGCCGTAGTTGATCAGCACTCCGTTGAGGGCGCCGACCGCCGCTCCGACGAGCACCGCCACCGGGATGATGACCGCCGCGCTCGTGATGCTGTTGCCGAGCAGCATCACCTCGATGACCACGGAGACCATGACGAACAGCGGTGCGATCGAGATGTCGATGCCGCCGCCGCCGCCGAGGATCGCAGGGGTCGAAGCCATCGCGGCGAGTCCCGGCGTGGCCAGCTCGGCGAAGGTCAGGATCCAGGAGTGCCAGGCCAGGAAGCTGTGCTGCACGACGACGTTCGCGATCAGCAGTCCGACGGTGAGCACCGCCGGCACGACCCAGGTGTGCTCGGCGAGGAAGCGGACGACCGCGCCCCGGTCCGCCGCGGGCCGGGCCTGCGCCTCGGCCTCCGGCGTCTGCGCGCCCGCGGGGCCGAAGAACTCGGTGACCAGCGCGGAGCGGCTCAGGCTCGCCCGGTCCAGCTCCGCGGCCGGCTCGCCCTCGCGGAAGACCAGCACCCGGTCCATCAGCTCGAGGTGCTCGTCCACCTCGGTGGAGAGCATGACGATCGCCATCCCGGAGGCGGCGAGGTCGCGCAGCAGCGCGTACACGTCGTGCTTGGCGCCGATGTCGATGCCGCGGGTCGGGTCGTTGAGGAGCAGCACCTGCGGGTCGCCGGCCAGCGCCCGGGCGATGACGACCTTCTGCTGGTTGCCGCCGGACAGCGTGGTGATCGCGTCGCCGTCCCTGCCGAGCCGGATCTTCAGCCGCTCGCGGTACGCGTCGAACCGGGCCCGGGCGCGCGAGGTCGAGATCAGCCCGGCCCTGGCGTCCTGGCCCAGCGTCGAGGCGGTGAAGTTCTCCCGGATGCTCAGCGGCGGGAAGATCGACTCCTCGCGCCGGTCCCGCGCCACGTACCCGACCCGGGTGCCGGCGTCGGCGAGTTTCGACAGGGACCTGAGGTAGTGGTCCTGGCCCTGGCCCTCGAGGCCGGCCAGGCCGATGATCTCGCCGGCCCGCAGGTTCAGACCGTGGCCCTCGAGCACCACCGCGCCGGGCTCGGGGCGCTCGGCGGCCGCGGACTGGACCAGCGCTTCGCCGCCGGTCATCAGGTGCACCAGCGTGGCGATGTCCGCCTCGTGCTTCTCCAGCGTGCCGACGCTCTCGCCGGAACGCAGCACCGTGACGCGCTCGGCGATCTGCTCGACCTCGTCCATCCGGTGCGAGATGAACAGCACCGCCCCGCCGCGTGCGGTGAGCGCGCGGCAGGCGGCGAACAGTCTGTCCCGCGTGGCCACGTCCAACGCGGACGTGGCCTCGTCCAGGATCAGCACCTCGGGCTCGCGCAGCAGGGAGCGCGCGATCGCCACGGCCTGCCGCTCGCTCAGCGAGAGCGAGCCGGCCGGGGCGTCGAGGTCGGGGCAGGTGCCGAGCAGATCGGTCAGCACCCGCCCCGCGCGGGCCCGGCGCTCCTCGGGGCCCAGGCCCGCACCCCTGGCCCGGCGCAGCACGCCGTCCGTGCCGAGCCAGAGGTTGTCCAGCACGGACTGCTGGGCGACGCACTGCACTTCCTGGAAGACGGTGGCCACCCCCGAAGCGATCGCCTCGCGCGGGCCCCGCGGCGAGACGACGCTTCCGGCGAGCTCGATCCGCCCGGCGTCCGGCCGGTGCACCCCGGCCAGGATCTTCACCAGGGTGGATTTGCCCGAGCCGTTCTCGCCCATCAGGGCGTGCACCTCGCCGCCGCGCAGCTCGAGCGAGCAGCTGCGCAGCGCCTTGGTGGGGCCGAAGGACTTCGCGAGCCCGTCGACCGTCAGCAGCAGCGTCGTGGCGTTGGCCGTCGACGGCGCGGGTTCGGTGGGTGTCATCGTATCCATGTGCTCATTCGTTCCCGAGGTCCGTGGTCCGAGTCAGGGACTGTGCCGGGCTCAGCTGCCGGGGTTGCTCAGCAGCTCGTTCAGCTCGGCGGTCGGCAGCACGTTGAGGCTGCTCGGGCCGCCGGCGTTGCCGGTCGACGACGTGGTCGTGCCGGCGGTGTACCACTGGGCCACGTTCTCGTCGGTGACCAGCGGGGTGTTGAGCACGACGGCCGAGACCTTGATGCCCTCGCCCTTGAACAGCGCGTTGACCAGGGACAGGGCCGAGGTGGCGAGCTGCGGCGGGGTGGCGGTGATGCCGACGCCGTTGTACGAGCTCTTGTTCTGGTACCAGTACGCGAGCTGGCCGTCCTCCATCGAGTCGTTCGCGATGATCGGCACGGACTTGCCCGCCGCCTGGAAGCCCTCCATCACGCCGGTGGCGCCGGCGCCGGAGGTCATCGCCGCCGCGATCTTCTGCGGGTGCGTCTCCAGGTAGGTCTGCACAGCGCTCTTCGCGGTGGAGTCGGCGAACTGGTCGTAGATGGTGTCGTCCGTCGTGATGCCGGAGCACTCGGCGAACACGGCCTTGATGCCCGCGTAGGTGGCGGTGTCGATGCCGACGCCGGATATGCCGTGGACGTCGAGGACCTTGCCGGAACCGCCGATCTCCTTGGCGACGTACTGGGCCATCTCGGCGCCCTGCAGCCAGTCGTTCGCGCCGAGGCTGACCGTGTCGGCGGAGTCCACCGAGTTCAGCAGCGAGATCGACGGGATGCCCGCGCTCGCCGCGGTGGAGACGGCGGTGGTGAAGGCGGAGGAGGACAGCGGCTCGTAGACGATCATCGCGACCTTCTGCTCGACCATCTGGTTGAAGTCCGCGACCTGGTCGGTGACCTGGTCCGAGGAGGTCACCTCGTCCACGGTGTATCCGGCCGACTTGAGCATCCCGGCGAGGATGGACTCCAGCGCCAGCTGGTAGCCGTTGTTGGTCTCGGAGATCAGGAAGCCGACGGTCTTGTTCGTGCCGGACTTCGGCTTCCAGTCCGCGAAGGCGCTCTTGTAGACCGACACCGGGTAGCCGTTGTACAGGGCCCGGGTCGAGCTGGAGAGCGAGGACAGCACGCTGTCCGGGTCCTTCGGCGAGTCCGTCGGGATGGTCCCGCAGTTGCCGGAGGCTGACGAGCCCGACGCCGCGGCGGCCGTCTTCTTGGCGGAGCACGCCGACAGGCCGAGGCTCGCGGCCAGGGCGAGCGCCGTCAGACCGACGACCGGCCGTGGGAGGTTTCTCATGGTTAGTCTCCGTTGACTAGAGGAGGGGGCGGGAGGGCGGAT
>NZ_JAGSOH010000414.1 GCF_018139625.1 Actinospica acidithermotolerans
CGCCGGAGCGCAGCGTGAGCGCGTGCACGTCCAGGACGCGGCTGTTTTCGATCAGCAGGGAAGTCATGAAGGATGTCGTTGGATAGAAGGGATCGGCTTCGCAATTACTCATGGCGCCGCGGGTCGCGGCCGGAGCCGCAGGCGGTGCCGCACCCCGCTGGTGCGAGGGCGGCTGCGTCGGGCGCACGGGAGTCACACGGGTGTCACGGACGCATTTATCGGGCCAGAGCCACCCGGCTGCAACGCCTAAAATCTCACTGTCCCATGAGCAGTACTCATACGCCCTATGCGCCGCCTCTGCCCGACCATTTCCGAACTGAACGCTTTCCACTCCGCGGCAAAGCACCAGGCGTTCACCATGGCCGCGCGCGAGCTGTGCGTGAC
>NZ_JAGSOH010000415.1 GCF_018139625.1 Actinospica acidithermotolerans
CAGGTCAGGCCGAGGGCGCCGCAGCACAGGACGGCGAGGATGGCGACGGCGGTGCGGATGCGGCGGCGGGCGCGGCAGACGCTGACGGCGGTGGCGACGACGAGGTTGGGCAGGGCGGAGATGAGCAGCAGGCGCAGCAGGGCGGTGCCCTGGCGTGCGTACTCGGGGCCGAAGACGCGCAGGATCTCGGGGGCGGCGGCGGTCAGGGCGAGGACGGCGGTGGTGAGCAGGATGCCGGTGTGGGTCAGGACGCGGCGGCAGTTGCGGGTGAGCTGGGCGGGGTTGGTGGCGGATTCGACGACGAGGGACGAGCCCATGTTGGAGCTGACGAGGTAGAGCATGTAGGCGATGACCCAGGTGAGGGAGAAGTAGGCGGCTTGGGCG
>NZ_JAGSOH010000416.1 GCF_018139625.1 Actinospica acidithermotolerans
GAGTGGCCACGGGTCGAGGTGATTCGCTCCTGCAATTGGCCCATCTCGTCGGCCAAGTTGGGCTGGTAGCCCACCGCCGAGGGCATACGACCTAGCAGGGTTGAAACCTCAGAACCAGCCTGGGAGAACCGGAAGATGTTGTCGATGAACAACAGCACGTCCTGGTTCTGAACATCGCGGAAGTACTCAGCCATCGTCAAACCGGTCAAAGCGATGCGCAAACGCGTGCCCGGGGGCTCGTCCATCTGGCCGAATACCAGAGCGGTGTCCTTGAGCACACCGGCCTCGTCCATCTCGTTGATGAGGTCGTTACCCTCACGGGTACGTTCACCGACACCGGCGAAAACCGAGGTACCGCCGAAGTTGTGGGCGATACGGTAAAT
>NZ_JAGSOH010000417.1 GCF_018139625.1 Actinospica acidithermotolerans
CTCACATACAGTGGAATTAAACGAAGAGTTGAACTACATTGAACAGTATGTTGCGATACAAAACATCCGTTTTGATGACATGATTAAGCTCCATATCGAAAGTTCTGAAGAAGCGCGTCACCAGACAATTGGTAAAATGATGCTTCAACCACTCATAGAAAATGCTATTAAACATGGTAGAGATACTGAGTCATTGGACATTACTATACGCCTGACATTGGCACGTCAGAATTTACATGTTTTAGTTTGCGACAATGGTATTGGGATGTCGTCATCTCGCCTGCAATATGTACGCCAATCTCTTAATAATGATGTATTTGATACTAAGCATTTGGGATTAAATCATTTACACAATAAAGCAATGATTCAATATGGTTCACATG
>NZ_JAGSOH010000418.1 GCF_018139625.1 Actinospica acidithermotolerans
GGATTGCTTTACTAATTCCGAATCCTAAAAAGCTCAATCCCGATTCTACTACAATCATACCGGCAAATAACAATGTTGCTTGTACGATAACTACACTTAATATATTCGGCAAAAGATGTTTCAAAATAATTTTATATGTGGGTGTACCAATTGATTTTGCTGCCAAAAAGTATTCATTTTCTTTTTCTTGAAGTACTTTACCACGAACGAGTCTTGCAATACCTCCCCAACTTAATACGATAATAACTAGAACAAGAATTATGGCAGATCCATAAGGATTTTTAATTTTATCTCCAAGTGCGGCATTTAATACAATTGCAAATATTAAAAACGGAAATAACATAACAAATTCGGTTATTCTCATTAATAATGTATCAACA
>NZ_JAGSOH010000419.1 GCF_018139625.1 Actinospica acidithermotolerans
TTCGCACCCGCAGCAGTCGCCACCGCCACCGCCACCGCCACCGCCACTGGCACCGGCGAGGCACCAGCCACACCGGTAGACCCCGGCTCCGCCGCACCGGTGGACTCCGACTCCGCCGCACCGGTGGACTCCGACTCCGCCACGCCGGTGGACCCCGACTCCGCCACGCACGTGGACTCCGGCTCCGCCACGCCGGTGCACGTGGACTCCGACTCCGCCACGCCGGTGGACCCCGGCTCCGCTATACCCGACCCGGATGCTGCACCCGAAGCGGAAGCCGCATCGGATGGGGAATCTCCTTCCACCGTTGCCTCAGCGTCTGAACCAGACCTTGGCGTCGGGGCGGGCGCGGACGAAGCCGGGTCTGATGTGGTAGAGCC
>NZ_JAGSOH010000420.1 GCF_018139625.1 Actinospica acidithermotolerans
GGATCGCGGCGTTGGCCTTGTCGGTGTCCATCTCGACCGTCAGCAGTACCCGCATGATGTCACCCGCCTCGCGGAGAGAAGTTTCAAACCGTATGCGGGTAATTCTCGTCCGACTGGATCATGCGGGAAACCCGCATGGCGCAGTAGCTGCGCCATGCGGGTGAGGATCCTTAGCTCGCCTCACGAGAGGCGGCCGAGCGGTCCGAGAAAAGCGGCTACGCCTCCCGGACCGCCTTCGCCAGCTCCGTGCCGAAGGCCGACTCGTCGCCCTCGACCGCCA
>NZ_JAGSOH010000421.1 GCF_018139625.1 Actinospica acidithermotolerans
CGTCGTGGGCTGGTCAATCGCCGACCACCTAAGCGCGGAACTGGTCTGCGACGCTCTCGACATGGCCCGCTGGCGCCGCAACCCGGAAGCCGGGCAGACGGTGGCGCACTCCGATCACGGGTCGCAGGGCGGATTCAATCGGTCGTCGCAACACCTCGATTCTGGAGGTGTGCGGTGGGTCGTGAGGCGAAGGACGTGCCGGAGGGGCGAGCTGGTGGTCGGCGGCAGTGGGCGGCGGATCGGGCGTTGCGGGC
>NZ_JAGSOH010000422.1 GCF_018139625.1 Actinospica acidithermotolerans
CTCGAGCTGCAGGGTGCCGAAGAAGGACTCGACCATGGAGTTGTCGAAGCAGTCGCCAATCGAGCCCATCGAGCCGAGCAGCCCGGCCTGACGGAGCCGCTGACCGAAGGCCCAGCTCGTGTACTGCTTGGGTTCAAGGGGTCGTTGCAACACCGGTTGCTGATACCGAGTATAGTTGTTCTTCGAAGACTTCGGCCGGGGTTCGCCAGCCGAGGATCTTGCGGGGCCGATTGTTGATCGCCAGGGCGACA